>CAJMBK010000016.1 GCA_905211645.1 uncultured Caryophanales bacterium | reverse complement strand
GCGATTCACCAGAACATTCTTGTGGTGGAAGATCGTTTTTGGCTCTATACTGCCTCAAGTAATCCCGGGCAGTGTAGTAGTTAATTTGGTACTTTTCGGCGGCCTGATGTGTTGTCAGTTCTTGATTATAAATAGCTCTGCCAATATCCAAGCTTTTCTGCTTTGTATACTTAATAACTTTTACTGTCTCCTTTTATAAATTAATTATCTAAAAAAGAAAAAAATTATGTGTACATCTATTAATTTGATGTCAACAAATATATTTTTTGTGTCTACTTTTATATTAGCAGTTCAAAACAACAAACAAGAACATAAAGATGAAGGTAAAAATGAAGGGGTAATGCTTAGTGAGATAGGCTATATCAAATCTTCTATCAATAGAATTGAAAAATCACTTAACCACTTAGAAGAAAGATATACCGACCTATCAAATAGGCTAATTAAAGTTGAAGAATCAACTAAGAACGCTCATAAAAGAATTACTGAATTGCATGATGAAATGAAAGGAGAAACAAATCATGGATGAGATACTTTTAAATGTTTTAAGCTGTGTTGTAACAGTAGTAGTAATTCCTCTTATCACATTACTAGGATCTAAACTTATAAAATGGATTTCTAGTAAGATTGATAATGAGAAAACGGAAAAATATATAACTGAAGAAACCACAATCGTTTTAGATTCAGTTAAATGTGTCTTTCAAACCTATGTTGAAGCCTTTAAGAAAGAAGGAAACTTTGGAAAAGATGCTCAATTAATTGCTCTTAATAAGGCTAAAGATATAGTTCTTTCTCAACTTAGTGAAGATATCAAAAACTACATCAAGATCAACTTTGGTGATGTTGACACCTGGATTACCACCCAGATTGAGGCGAGCATAAATACACTTAAGAACGCATCTACCAAAGCATAATAAAAGACCGCTTGATCCTATTAGTTATTGTAGGATTGGGCGGTCTATTTTTATTCGACCTTTTTTCAACGGCCTTTGTGCTTTATAAAGATTTTTCAAAGATAACTTATCTTTAATTTTCATCTAAATATTTATAAAGAACTGTAAAATTTTCGGTGAAATTCTTAAAAAATACAAATATTGGCCGCCCATTATTATCATATAGTTTAATCATATAAGAATTATCTTTGATATGCAAATTTCGATGGTCAAAAGTTTTCTTAATGTGAAATGGTTTATGGATGAGAATATTGCCATGGTCGATCACTAAGTAGTGGAACAAATAATTTAGCCAACAATAGAGAGAAAAGCTTAATACCAAAATGGACAGTATCCAAAATACAATTGTCGCATATAACGGAACGGGGAGTTCAAATAAATTAGGGATTGTACTAACTACAGCCAATGCCAATATTGCAAGCCCAAGGAATACCGTCCATAATCCGAAATAAGCAGTGATTTTATTGGCCTTAACGACTTTGCTTTCTAAATTGATTTTTCTTGTTTGTACTGAATTAGCGTAAGCCTCCAATAATGCTTCAACGTTCGTATGAAATGATGTAAAGGCAAAGAGCTCTTTTCCGGTCTTCCTCGATGTCGCAACAATTCTACCTGCTGAGTAGGAAACTGCAAAATCTTCGTATTGATATTCTTTTTTTATCAATAGAACACTCTTCACAAGAGAATTCTTATTAATTTCATAATGAGTAAACAACAATATAAGTGAAAGAAGGAAAAAGAAGAAAGATAACGGAACAAGAATGGCGATACCTAGCCAAAACGATTGATTAGATAATGTATAGGTTAAAAGAGCCGCCACCCAAGAAAATAAAGAAGAAAAATATAACGCACGACCAAAAATTGGATTATATCTGATATATTCTTTCGTTTTTCTAAGATATATTTCAGTTATTGTTATAGCTAGTATCCAAATTCCTAAATAAATAAAAAGTAAGTACCACATATTTTTATTTTATACAATTTTGCATGTTTATTTAAGAAATATAGTTCGCCTAAATAAATATTTAGGCGAACTGTTGAATGAAATGACTTTTAATTCATCATCTCAGAATACAAATAGTTTAGGAATGTGTGATATAAAATGAAGGTAGAAGTTCATTGTAACTTTTTGAAGAATATACTGATCCTTGGTCTGTATGCAAAATTGTTTCAAGGTCTTTATATTCTTTTTTCTTTTGCATCAATTCTTCTAACCCATCAATATAAGTATTTCTGTCTCCTCTAACAGAAGATAATCCATAAGAAACGATTTCATTGTTGAACAAATCCATGTACAAAGTTAATTCGTAGTAAGTCTCGTTAACCCAAAATGCTGTCATATCTGAAACTACAATTTGGAAAGGTTTATTGACATCCAAATCCTCCATGAGTAAATTTGGATATATTTTAAATTTGTTTCCAGGTTTTCTAAATTTACATCTCTTTGAAACACTCTTGATTCCAGCGAAAGAACAACAGCGTTGAGCATAGTTATCTGACATAATAAGTCCTAAATCTAGCCTTATTTTGGCATTTAACCAGCGATAACCATGGGTTGGATACTTATTGTGATAATTCATGAACAACTGAATGTTTTCCAT
>CAJMBK010000015.1 GCA_905211645.1 uncultured Caryophanales bacterium | reverse complement strand
AAGGTAGAAGATTAGTAAAACTTTCTCTTAGTGGAACATCTTATGATTATATCTATAATGATCAAGGTCTCAGAGTAAAGAAAGTTGATAATAAAGGTAATATTTGGTATTACACTTATGATGGAGAAAAACTTATTACTGAAATCTCTAATAAAGGAAGACTTGACTTTTTATACGATGAAAATGGAAACTTATATGGATTTGTAAAAGATAAAACAGAAAAATATTTATATATTCGAGATTTTTCGCAAAATATTCTTGGAATTGCTGACATTAATGGCAAAATTATTGTAAAATATGGATACGATGTTTGGGGATTGACTAAGAAATTAGAAGATTCGTCAACATCAAACATCGGTGATTTAAATCCATTTAGATTTAAAGGCTATTATTACGATAATGAATCTGCGATGTATTATTGTAAGACTCGTTATTATGTTCCTTTATGGGGTAGATGGTTAAACGCTGACTGTCCTAAAAACCTAGTTGTTACAAATGTGTCTATAATTAATTTATATGGTTATTGCTCCAATAATCCAATTAATTTTAGAGATGAAAATGGTACTTTTTCTTGGGGAGATATATGGAACGGCATTAAAAACTTTTTTAAAGACACAATCGGTGGATTTATTGAAACAACAAAAAATTTTATTACTCAATCAGTAGACTATCTATTTGCTGGTTATGAAGCTGGAATAAAAGGAAGCGTAGTCGCTGGTGATGATACTAAACCTATTTCTTTTTACATATCTGGACCATCAGAATGGTGGAAATTCTGGGAAATAGAAATTGGTGTAAAAGTAAATTTTGGAGATTTTCATGCTTCAGTAGGAGTTGGGTTGACAGGATTTGATGCTTCTTTTGGATATAAAAATACTAGTGTTGACATTAGAGTAGGATTGGATAAAATAGGATTCGGATTTTCACACGAAAGTAATGGCATTATTTTATATGAACAATACTACATTAATACTATCCCAACTGCTCTTGCAGTTGCTGCGATTGTTGTTTGCGTTTTAGCTCCTCAAGCTATTCCTGTGATTGGACCTGCAATTAGTGGTATAGCATTGGCATTTTAATTCGACTAAAAATATAAACTAGGAGGATATATATGAAAAAACATTTGAAATTAGCATAAGTAAAATAAGAAAAATAATGCTAAGGCTATTATTCAAACGAAAATTAATAATTGCCCTCCTAGTTTTTATGTTTGGTAGTTTCGCAATTTTTATTTATTGTTTAATTATTGGAAATTTTGTAGATGCTGAAGCTTTTCAGATTGCTTATACTTCGTTATCTCTATTTATAATAATGCTATTCACTTTCATTATATGTATATACATTTATTCTTTTAAAAGAATACCAGGAAAAGGGAAGACTATTATTACATATGAATATGAGTTTAATGATAATAGTGTAGTTGTAAAAAATTTATCAAAGGGCACTTCATTTATTTTAAATAAGAAAAATATTAAAAGCCATTGGACTATCTTAGATGTTCTTGTCGTTACTGAATCTTTATACTATTTTCTTCCAAACGATGAAGAAGTTAAACAAAATTTAGGGTTTTAATTTATTACTAGATTAATAGTCTCTTTTGAGCGATATAAAGAATGAAGAGAATATTTTAAGAAAATTAAAGGAGATTATAGATAATATTGTTAAAACTTTAAAAGAGAACAATCAAACTACGCAATGAGGTTAATGATAAATTTGGTGGAAGTTTTTAGCTTACATTAACTGACTAGGTGAGATTAAATTATATGACATTTCTAAAATAAGAATGCTTCAGAAAGCGAAAAAAAGTTCAAATTAATATTACAAACTTACAAAGGAGCTTTAAAAGGCTCCTTTTTTCTTAGAAAAATATTGTAAAATCAGATAAATATATAACTGGATAATGTCCTTTTTTTAGAGCGAATATATGCATACAAGGTTGAGGAAAGATGCCTTGAAAAATTAAGTTAAAGGAGATTAAAAAATATGACAAAAGGCGAAATTAAAAAGAAAATCTTAAAAGAGGCTATTACTTTCTTAAAGTATCGCAAAGCTTATGATGAAAATCCTTGTGAAACAACAGAAGATACCATTAGACATATGAATGAAGAAAATGAATACTTAAGTGCTTTAGAAAGAATGGAAGAACTATATAATGAATCTGAAAAAACCGTCTAAATTAAAGTTAAAAACTTAAATGACAATTAGAAGATTGGAGGTATAAAAAGCCTCCTTTTTTCTTAGTAAAAGATAGTCAAAATTAGACAAATATATAACTGGATAATGTCTTTTTCTAGAGCGAATATATACACGCAAGGGAAGGAAACACACCATTAGAAATGGAGAAAAAAGATATGTTCAAAGAGAAATTTGGTATTGAGATTGAATTTACAGGAATCACTAGAAATAAGGCTTCAAAGTTAGTTGCTGAATACTTAGGTGGAACAGTTTGTGATGCTCGTGATTATTACGACTCTAAGTTAGTTACAGCTCAAGATGGAAGAAAATGGAAGGTGATGTATGATGGTTCATTTAGATGTCAAAGAAAAAGTAACGGCGAGATTATTGATGGTTCAAGAGAATATTCTTGTGAACTAGTTAGTCCAATTCTTACCTACGATGAGGACATTGAAACCTTACAAGAGATTGTTAGACTTTTAAGAAAAGCAGGTGCATTGACAAATTCAAGTTGTGGTATTCATATTCACCTTGATGGTGCTGATCACAACGTTAGAACTATAAGAAATTTCATTAATATCATAGCGAGTAAAAATGATCTTTTATATAAGGCCTTATAGATTAAACATGAGAGAATGAGGTTTTGTAAGAAAATGGATGAGCACTTAGTTAATAGTATCAATAGAAAACATTATTCGACTTTAGCTGAGCTTGCTGATATTTGGTATGAAGGTTACTACGGAAGTAGAAATACACATTATCACGATAGTAGATACCATTTCTTAAATCTTCATAGTTTCTTCACAGAAAACCACACAGTTGATAGAAATCATCATATGCGTAGGTTCATATCTGTCAAAGGAAGCTAGAGAAAAAGGCTATGAAGCTATAGATAATATAGATATCCTAGTTCCAAAAGTAGATTATGAACCTTTTTTAATAGGAGATATCTTTAAAAATAGTTATAAGTGGCTAAGAGAAAATGTTTTAAATATGGAGGATACTATTGATGATTAGAGAGCTTGTTTTAAATAAAGAAGCAATTATTAAATCTATTGATAAAGAAAGTATTGTTAAAAAGATTGTATCGGCTTTAGAAAAGTTTGAAGTGATGTTTATTTATCTAGGCGGAAGTATTGCTTATGGAACTTTTATAAGTGGTGTAAGTGATTACGACATCAATGTTTTCGTAGATGGAATAAATGGTGCTTTTAAAATTGATATTTATGGAATAGATGTATTTTGTTATGGGAAAGAAGTCATGATTGAACGATTAAACCCGAATAACAACTTATCTCAATATAAGAAGTGTTTTATTGATGACAAATTATCTTTACCAGATACATTAATATACTTAAATCGTAAGTATCAAAAAGAATACGAAGAATATAAAAACTTTAATTTTAATAAAGTTCTGCGTGGTTTTCTTACAAATTTCTATGAATATTTTGGCTTTTGCTTTAATGGCAGTTCATCGTTAGGTAAAAAGTTTTATCACGTTATTAGAATTATTGGACAATTAGAAAATTATCTAAATAGTGGTGAGTTTTCACTAGATTTATCAAAGTTTTATTTTAATCAAACGATGGATTTTAAACTACACTATGATGATTTAGACAAAAGAAATTATTATTTTGAACTTATCGAAAAATATCTAAATGAAATATATGAAATAAAGGAGGGATTAAAAGATGGATAGTTCATCAATTGCTTTAACAATTATTAGCGTTCTTGGAACTCTATCTAGTATTGTTTTTGCTTTTCTAGCTTTTAGAAGGAATGATAAAAAAGACAATAAAGATGAAGGTAAAAATGAAGGTGTGATGTTAAGTGAAATTGGCTATATCAAATCTAGTATTGATAGGATAGAAAAATCACTTAATCACCTTGAAGAAAGATACACTGAACTCTCTAATAGATTAGCTAAAGTAGAAGAATCAACAAAAAATGCTCATAAAAGAATTACTGAATTACATGATGAAATAAAAGGAGGACAAAATCATGAATGAAATACTTTTAAATGTTTTAAGCTGTATAGTAACAGCAATAATTATTCCACTTATAACTTTACTTGGATCTAAACTTATCAAATGGATTTCTAGTAAGATAGATAATGAGAAAACAGAAAAATATATTACTGAAGCAACAACTATAGTTTTAGATGCGGTTAAATGTGTGTATCAGACATACGTAGAGGGCCTTAAGAAAGAGGGAAGTTTTAATAAAGATGCTCAACTTATCGCTCTTAATAAGGCTAAAGATATCGTTGTTGCTCAGTTGAGTGATGATCTCAAAGAATATATTAATAAGAACTTCGGTAGCGTTGATACCTGGATTACCATCCAGATTGAGGCAAGCATAAATACGCTAAAGAGTACAACTTCAAAATAATTAATAGATTTTAAGTAAAAAGTTCATTTTAGGTACGACTTGTATAGTGATAGATAAATTTACAAGAAAAAACTTACTAATTTGTCTATTTATCATATGTAGGAAGAATTTAAAATGGAAAAAGAAGAAAAGCAAGATGTCAGATTGCTAAGATTACTTCATCTAAAAATTTAATTAAAAGTGGAGAACTAAATATTAATGAATTTAATGAGTTTTTAAATTTGAACGAAGAAAAGAATTCACCTTTATCTATTTTTTTAATTGGTAAATGTCACTATCTTGCTATTGGAACATCTGTGAACAAAAATGAATCTTTGAAGTTCTTTAGGTTTGTAGTTAATCACGGGAAGGAAGAAGTATTAGAGGAACTATTTTTATTAATTTTTGAAGATTATTATTAATTTCAAGATAAAAATGTACAAAAATCACAAGATATTATTGCTCAATTTCTTTTCCTGAATTTTCATATGAATTTTTAAGCCTATAAGATTTTCCTTTTATTGTAATAACTACCGAATGGTGCAAAATTCTATCAATTA
>CAJMBK010000014.1 GCA_905211645.1 uncultured Caryophanales bacterium | reverse complement strand
ACTTATAAATTGACTTTATAGTGTTTAATTTGTGTTGTAGTTTTCAGTTTTCAAAGAACAATTTTTCCAGTGCTGCGTCATTTAGGCGCAACTCTAATATTATCTCAAACCGACTTTTTAATGTCAACACTTTTTTTCAACTTTTTAAGGAACAAATTGAAGTTCAAGTTAATTGAATTTAAGTGGTTGTTTTGATAAATCTAACCAAGGCATACTTACCTCGTTAGACGGTGATTAAAGTATATAAAAACGAAGTTTGGCTGTCAACACCAAATTTCACTTTTTTCAAAATTTTAATAAATAAAATTTTAAGGAAAAGGGATATTCATTTTCCTTATATATAATAGGCGAATAAAAAGAAAAATCCGACCGAGGCCGGATTCAAATTTATTCGTTAACGTAATTATCGATTTTATCGATTCTTCTTTGGTGACGACCACCTTCAAATTCTGCACAAAGATAGATATCGCACATCTTAGCAATTTCTTCTTCAGTGAAGTAACTTGCGCCAAAAGCAGCAATGTTGCAATTATTATGTTGAACAATTTTTTCTGCAACTTCCTTGTTGTAGCAAATACCACAACGGATTCCTTTGACTTTATTTGCAGCGATAGAAACGCCTTCACCAGATTTGCAGATAACAATACCACGTGAAGTTGGATCTTTAGCAACTTTCTCGCTGACAGCAAAAGCGTAATCAGGATAATCAACTCTATCTAAAGTATCACAACCGAGGTTAACAACATTGTAACCTTCTTTGACAAGGTGATTCATCAAACTCAATTTAGTTTCGTAAGCACCGTTGTCATTACCTATGTAGATGGTCTTGATTTCTCTATTTCTGAGAATAACTCTTTCGATATCTTCCAAAGTGATTGAACCTATGCGGATAATCTTAACTTGACCGTTAGTCAAATCACAAACTGTGGAAGGAATATCGGAATAGACGATATCATCATCAACTAAGATTGCATCTAAACGTGGTCCGAAATCTTTGACGATATCAAAGACATCTTCCAATGGTTTTTCACCACTCTTATTGACAGAAGTTGTCAAGACTGGGAAGTCAAGATACTTCAAAAGGTTTAAAAGCTTGTCATACTTAGGAATGCGGACACCGACACCGTAATCCTTGTTGACTGCTTGAGCTGGAAGCATATCTTTCTTGCCATGAACAATCAACGTGAGGGGGCCAGGCATGAATCTGTTTGCAACTCTCAACTCGTTGGAATTAACATTTGTATACTTTTCAAAAAATTCGAGTGAATGAGTCATAACTTGACATGGTTTATTGACATCTCTGCCTTTGATTTCAGCAATCTTTTCAAACCCTTCTACTGAATCAAATTTGCAGCATAAACCATAGACAGTTTCAGTTGGGAAAGCGATGACGCCGCCTTTCTCAAGAGCTTCCTTCAATTCCTCAAATTTTGAAACTTCATCCATATTAACAATATTAGCCATCTTTTCTCCTTGAAGACATATATTAGATTTATAATCTATTTGATATTTTATAATATTTTGAAATAATATAATAGTTGATAATACCAGGAGAAAGACATGTTAAAAAAGATAAAAAACCTACTTATATTACAATGCATATTCGGATTTGGCTCCCTAGCTTTAATCCTTGTTTTTGCTATTTTACACATCTATTCTGATACTCCAAACTTCTACATTTTTTACTATGTTTTCATCATCGTTTTCTTGGTTTATCTCATCGGTTTTATCTTCTACACAGTCTACTCTTTGAATAAAATCTTAAAGACAAAAAATGAGAACGCAATCAAAGCGGTTGACATCGTTTCTTCCGACGTTGAAGAGGCTTATCAATTCGGTCAAATCGGACTCATTTTGACCGATAAAAATGACACTGTTATCTGGGTTAGTGAATATCTTCATAACGATTTCGATATTCTCGACATGAAGATTACTGATTGCAACTCGGAATTTGCTAAGCTCAAGAATTCTCAAGTTACTTCAATCACAATTTATAAGAATAACAAACCTTACAAGGTTGAATACATTCCTTCAGCAAATCTTTACATCTTGAAGGATAACTCTGAAATTGAAAACGTCTACAACCTTTACAACAATGAAAGACCTGTTGTTGGTTACCTAATTTTAGATAACTATCAGGAAGTCCAACAAACTATGGATGAAGCAAAATTCAATGAGATTTTGCTCACAACCAGAAAGACTTTAGTTGATTTCTTCAAGCCTTTCAAAGCCTTGTTGAAACTTGTTAGATCAGACACATACTTTTTTATCATCCAGAAAAAACACTTTGATAATTTAATCAATACTCACTTTTCCATCTTGGATGAAGTTAAACAAATTGACAAGGACGGCTTCACAATTTCCATCGGTTTATCATTCGGTACATCCGATTTTATCACCCTTTCTGACTTAGCAAATAAAGCTATTGAAGTTGCTCTTTCCAGAGGTGGTGACCAAGCTTGTGTTGCTCCTTACAACATGCCACTTGCTTTCTATGGTGGTAAGACTGAACTTAGATCTTCAACTAATAAAGTTAAACTTCGTATGAAGGCTGACAGTTTGATTTTGAATATTTCCCATGCAAGAAGAGTTCTTATCATGGGTCATAGACAAGCAGACTTCGACGCTATTGGTGCTTGCTTTGCTATCAAAGCAATCTGCGACAGTGCTGAGATACCTTCCCGTATCGTTTTCGAAGAGAAACTTGTCGATTACACAGTTAGAAGAGTCATTAAAGCCCAATATGATTTAAGAGATAAAATCTTTATTCAACTTGATGAAATTGCTTCTTTCTTTGAAGAGGATGAAGAGTACGAAGATAGAGAAACTACCACTCAGATTTCTCCAAATGAAAAGCATGAAAACGGCACTTTAGTTGTTATTGTCGACTGCAACTCAAGAGAACAAGCTATGGTCGGAAAACTTATTCCATCTGATAGTAACATCATTGTCATCGACCATCATATCATGAATGAATCAACAATTAAGAATACTGTTTTCACTCATATCGATGTCAACGCTTCATCAACCTGTGAAATTCTTGCTTCATTCATGCAACAAGCAACTAAGAGAATTCCAATCGATGAAAAGACTGCTAATTTGATGCTTTCTGGTATCTTGCTCGACACAAATCACTACAGAAATAAAACTACATCATTAACTTTTGATGCTTCAAGTTATTTAAGAAGTTTAGGTGCTTCTCCAAGAATTGCCGATAACTATTTAAAGGAAGATATGGATGTTTTCCTTTACAAGACAAAACTTATTGCAGACGCACAAACTCCTGTTACTGATGTCATGCTCTGCATCGATGATTCAGGTGAAATTGTTGACTCATCTTTACTCGCAATTGTCGCACAAGAAGCAGTTTCAATTAGAGGTACAAAAGCTTGCTTTGTTTTAGGTAGAGTTGACCAAGCTACATACAAACTTTCTGCTAGATCAGATGGTTCCATCAACTGCCAACAAGTTATTGAAAAATTCAGAATGGGTGGTGGAGGACACTTCTCTGCAGCTGCTGTCACATTCTCCAACATGGATTTAGATGAAATTATAAATATTGTTAAAACTAAGATTACTGAGTACATTCCATCTGCTACAATTAGTAACAGTGAAATTCAGGATGACTAATTAGGAGGTTCATATGAAAGTATTATTAAAAAAAGATAATAAGAAAATTGGTAAAAAAGGCGATGTCAAAGAAGTTAGTGATGGTTTTGCATTAAACTATTTAATTCCTAACGGAATCGCAGTCGTTTACAACGAACAAGCTAAATATGAATATCAGCAAGAATTGAAACGTGCTGAAGCTGAACAAGCCCGTTTGAAAGCCGAAGCAATTAAGCTCAGAGATGAACTTAAAAATATCACCTTAAATTTTGATGGTGTTCCAAATAAAAACGGTTATTTAACCGGTACAATCTCCGTTAATAAGATCAGAAAAGAACTTGAAACCAAGCACAACATCAAGATTGCTCGTGATGCATTCAAGACCACTTTAGTTAACACCTTCGGTCTAAATAAAGTTGATGTAGTTCTTTACAAGGATGTCACTGCTGAAATTAACGTCTTTGTCAAAGAAAAAGGTAAATAATAATGGCTTCATCTTTAAATAAAGTTACTAACGAACATGAAGCAATAATTATCGGTTTACTTCTTGATCGTAGTGAGCATTTCAACGAAATCATAACTCGAGTCACTCGAGATGATTTTTGTAATGAAAGAAACATTGCAGTTTTCGATATTATCACTGAACTTTATAAGGATAAACTTGAAGTAAACGAAGTTACAGTTGCCGAACGTATGAAACAAAAAGGTATTCTTACCTACGATATGGCTCTTAAATATCTCGATTATTGCATCGATATTCTTCCACCTTATTCCAAGAAAGTTGATATCTATATCAACAACTTAAAAGATGCAACTTTGAAAGTTGTTTTCCAAAATAAGATAAAGAGTATCTTGAATCAGCTCGATAAAGAAGCTATCCCAGATATCTGCGATTACATCTCAACTACCGACAAAGAAATCCATGAGATTGCTCAAAGAAGAAGAGTTTCAGACTTCGTTTCAATCGATAGTGTCGTTCCTACTGTTTTTGAAAATCTCTACGCAAGACTTCAAGAAAGAAAAGAGAAGGGATATGCTTCATATTTGACCGGTATTTCTTCAGGTTATGAAGATTTGGATAGAATTACCGGTGGTTTTAGAAAGGGTGAATTCATCGTTATCGGTGCTAGACCTAGTGTCGGTAAAACTGCTTTTGCTTTGAATTTAATTCATAATATCGTCAAAAAAGGTAGAGCTGTTGGTTTCTTCTCACTTGAAATGTCCAAGGAAGAAATCGCTAGACGTTTATTATCAATTAACTCTGGTTTAACATCTTCAGAACTTAACTCTTTGAACTTTGAATTCGATGAAAATAGAAATCTTATTCAATCTTCATTTGAGTCAGATTCTATTCCACTTTCTGATCAAAGACTTATTAAACTTGCTCAAAGAAGTAAGAGTGAACTTTCAAGAATGCCTATTTATATCGATGATACCAGTGGTATTTTCATCAATGATTTAGTTCAAAAAGCACACAAATTAAAAGATAAATACAAAGATAAATTAGGTGCTATTGTTATCGACTACTTAGGTTTAATCAACAATAATTCTAAACTTGCTCAACAATCCAGAAACCTTCAAGTTGGTGAAATGTGCCATGCTTTGAAAGGCTTAGCCAAAGAATTACAAATTCCTGTAATCACACTTAGCCAGCTTGCCCGTCCACCAAAGAAAAATCTTGGTAACGACAAGCCAATGATGAATGAATTGAAAGACTCCGGTGATATTGAAGCAGACGCCGATATCATCATGCTTTTGCATAGACAAGACTATTGGACTGGTCAACAAGGTGCTCAAGAAAATGCTGAAAATAGTAACCAAAACGAAAATGGTGAAAATAATCCAACTTCCAAGACCGAATTGATTATTTCCAAGAATAGAAACTTCAAGACTGGTCAAGTCTTTTTCATCTTCTCCAAGGACAAGCAAAGATTTGATTCTTACTCTGAAGAAGAAGGCATTTAACATGTTTATTTACAATATCTGCACAGGTAGTAAGGGCAATGCTACTTTAATTTTTAATGAGCAAAATGAATGTATCATGGTTGATTTTGGTATCTCAAAATTAAGAGTTACTCAAGCACTTAGAGAGCTGAATTACTCCTTTGATGATATTAAAGCTCTTTTTGTCACTCATGAGCATACTGATCATATTTCTGGGTTACCAAATTTTGCTCCTGAAAAGATCTATACAAGCTTCAAACTCAATGGTTCACACTTAGCAACTTACTTCAAGACTAGAAAAAATGTTTCTAGCGATTATATATTGAATTTAATGAATAATTCTCATGTCATTGATAAGGATAATACCTACAAAATTGGTAATTTTACCATCGAAACTATCTCATCAAATCACGATGCGACAAATCCATTAAGTTACATTATTTATGCAGATAATCAAAAGCTTGTTTTGATTACAGATACTGGTTATATCCAAGAGAAAGTCATGTACAAATTTAAAGATGCAGACTTTATCATGATTGAGTCTAACCATGATGAGCAGATGCTTATTAATTCCGGTAGACCTTTCCCTTTGATTAAGAGAATTCTTTCATCTGAAGGACATCTTTCCAATTCTCAATGTGGATATTACCTTGCAGATTTAATTGCAGAAAAAACTAAGGAAGTCATGTTTATTCACCTATCACAAGATTGCAATACACCTGATTGTTGCTTTAATACCAACATGGAAATTTTGAACAACCAATTAGGTTATATTCCTCAAGTCACATATAAAATTTCATCTCAAACTGAACCTACAACAATGGGTATTAAACCTGAATATCTAAAACATCATGAATAAAATCAATTTTGTTATCTTTGGAAAAATCAAAGAGACTTCTTTAAAAGATTTAATTAACGAATATGTTAAAAGGTTATCTAAATACGCACAAACCTCTTTAACAATTCTTGATGATGAAAAAATAAGCGATGAAAACAATCAAAAAATGATTGATAAAGCACTTCAATTAGAAGCAAATAAAGCACTTAAAATCATCAAAGATAGTGATTATTTAATTATCCTTGATCTTCACGGAAAAAGCTTTGACACCATCAAATTCACTGAGAAATTCAAAAGTATTTTAGATGAGAACTCATCTATTGTTTTCTTAGTTGGTTCATCTTATGGATTGGATAATTCATTAAGAAAGAGAGCAAATCTTGCATTGAAACTTTCCGACATGACATTCACTCATCCGATTACTCTTTTATTAATTTTGGAGCAGGTTTTCCGCTCATTTAAAATACTTAACAACGAAACTTATCATAAATAAATACATTATCAATTCAAAAATTGATAAAATTTATAAAGTTTCATTGGGGTATAGCCAAGTGGTAAGGCCGCGGACTCTGAATCCGCTATGCTCTGGTTCGAATCCAGATATCCCAGCCATTTGTTAACAGATGATTTGGCACATTTGTTGGTGCTAAATCAATTATATTTGCTCGAGAAATCGAGCTTTTTCTTTGGTCATTATTTAGTTAGTTCATAAGGAATTAGTCCTTTAAAAAACTGCAATTTTGATCCATTCAGATCCTTTATGATATCAGATCTTTAATCTAAAAATGGTGATCATAATAATGTAAAAATTACCATAAAATTGAAAGAATTTTCACATACTTTTTAGATGATCTTATCCTCTAGATCCCGCTAGAATAGATCTAGGAGGACTATATGAAAAAAGGGAAATTGAAAACCAAATCAAAGAATTAAAAGTTAAAAAAGGATCAACATCTCTCATTATCCAAGATACAAAAACATTACATCCATTTGTTAAATGGGCTGGTGGTAAAACACAGTTACTACCAAAATTAAAATCATTTATGCCAATCAAATTCAACAACTACTTTGAGCCATTTGTAGGAAGTGGCTCATTACTTTTTAACATCAAACCTAAGATTGCAACCATCAACGATTTAAACTCAGAATTAATTTGTTCTTACAAATGTTTTCAAGATGATAACTTGTTATCATTGTTGAAAAAAGAATTAAGAAAACACGAAGAAAATCACTGTGAAGATTACTATTATCAAGTAAGAGAAATGGACAGAAATAAGAACTTTAATTCATTGCCAATCTATATTAGAGCAGCACGTATGATTTACTTAAATAAAACATGCTTTAATGGGCTGTATCGTGTTAATTCAAATGGTTATTTCAACGTTCCATCAGGAAGAAAAGAACATATTAAAACGTTTGATGAAGACAACTTCAACAATTTAAGAGAATACTTTAAATCCAATCAAATTGATATTTTAAACGGTGATTTTGAAGAAGCTGTACTCAATGCTAAATCAGGAGATTTCGTCTATTTTGACCCACCATATGATGTCATTGAAAATAAAAATTCTTTCACATCCTATGCCAAAAACAATTTTGGTAAAGATGAACAAGTAAGGCTTGCAAATCTTTATAAAAGACTAAACAAGCAAGGAGTACATCTTATGTTAAGTAATCATAACACTCCATTTATTAACGACCTTTATCGTGAGTTTAATATTCATGTAGTAAAAGCTAAAAGAATGATAAATTCTAAAGCAAATGGAAGAGGAAATGTAGAAGAAGTAATAATTTCGAATTATTCAGAAGACGATTAAAAACTTTAATAAACCAAAATTAGCACTAATAAACAACAAATTTTGACTACAAAATCCCAACTTCAGTTAAGTTTCAAAGTTATCGCAAGTAAAACTCGAATTGCTTAGAACACCGCTTGGTGTTCTATTTTTGAATTGTAAACTTTTAAA
>CAJMBK010000013.1 GCA_905211645.1 uncultured Caryophanales bacterium | reverse complement strand
CCTCAACAAAAAATCGGCGGACAATATCTTGAACGCCGAGTTGTATTTCGATTAATTTTTTGATTTTAACACTAGAAATTTATACCTCTAGCCTAAAGTCAGGAATTATACTAAATCTACAATTGTCCAGTTTATAAAAATTACATTAAAAAAGTATTTTCTCGTAACTTTTTAGGTTCGAATTTTTTCGAAATTTGCTTCTTTAAGTTGATTTTTTACAATGAATATTCTCTTGTAAATATTCTGCTTAAAAGTAGTGGTTTTGAAAATTGTAATATTTATGAAATTCCAACAAAAAAAGTAGATGTCTACCAAACTTTAGTATATAAAGAAGGCAAGGTATTCAAATGATAGAACCGACAACTACGTACTGTTATTCTTAAATTATAAGAACAAAATATCAAGCAGTATTTTTGCCTTAGATAAAGTTGTTCACCACTCATTAGTTTTTACAAGAAACAAAAATATATTGGTTTTATTATAATTACACGTATGAAAATTAGAACAAAAGATTTTCCTCTTTCATTAAATAGAGTCAGTCAAGTTAAAAAGGAATCTAGCATCAAAATCAACGCTATTTTCAATGCAACTATCACTGTTTTAAATGCCTTATTTCCTTTAATTACAGCACCTTATCTTGCAAGAGTTTTAACTCCGGTAGGTACTGGTACTTATGAATATTACTACTCTATCGTTGCAATATTCACCATGGTTGTGGCCTTCGGCTTCACCGACTATGGAACAAAGGAAGTCTCGGTTCATCGAAATGATAAAAACAAATATTCACTGATATTCTCCGAAATATTCCTATCAAGATTTATCATCTTAGCTGGAGTTCTTTCATTCTATTACATATCAATATTTGCTAATTTATTTGGAAGTGATAATAAGACAATCATGTTATTAATGTCACTAAATATTATTTCTGCTGGTATTGATAGCACCTTTGCCTATCAAGGATTGGAGAAATTTAAAAACTTATCCATAAGAAATTTCTTAATTAAAGTTCTTTCTTTAATTCTTATTCTCATCTTTGTCAAGACACAAGCAGATTTAACTAAATATGTCTTAATCATGGTTAGCTGCCAGATATTACAAGCAGTATTCATGATTACAATCATCATTAACTACATAAGCTTTTCTAAGATTAAATTTTCAAATATTGTTTACTGTATAAAGAAATCATTTATCTACTTCATCCCATCAATAGCAGTCACTTTATACACACAAGTTGATAAGACAATGATAGGCATTTTATCTACAAAATCAGAAGTTGGTTATTATGAACAAGCAAATAAAGTTATAACTGTTTTAACTAACGTTGTTAACTGCTTATCGCCAATTCTTCTTGCAAGACTCTCTTATTTATTTAAGATTCACAATTATGAAAAAGCGAAGGATTTATTATTAAAAGCATTAAGAATTGTTGCTATTTTAGGTTTACCTTGTACCTTTGGATTAATTTCAATTACCAACATATTCATTCCTGCATTCTTTGGTATTGAATATCAAAAATCTATACTTGTTTCTATCATTCTTTCCATGAATGTAGTCACAATTTCAACAGGGTCAATTCTTATTTTTGGCTACTTTATTCCTACAAATCAAAGAAACTTATCAACTATTTTCTCATTCATAGCTGCATTCTCAAATGTAGGCTTAAACTACATATTAATTCCTAAATATGGTGCCGCTGGTGCGGCATTTGCAACACTCATTGCAGAAACTATGGTTACAGTTTTAAATATGATATTCTCTAGAAAATTCATTAATTTCAAAGAGTATTTCTACAAATTAGCCAAGCCATTTACTGCATCTTTAATAATGGCAATTATTGTTTATCTATTCTGCAGTTTAGTTTCACCGCATTTACATTCTGCTCTAACAATTATTTTCTCAATTGTAATCGGTGGTGGTATCTATTTCGGTTTATTGATGTTACTTAGAGAAGATTTATTTGTTTTCTACGTTAAATTAGTTTTCAATAAGATTAAATCAATTATTAAGAAATAAAATTGATCCCAACTTTAGCCATCCAAATTAATTCTTCTAGGTAATCATTCTTAATTTTTACGTTGAATGTTTTTTCAAATTTTGATGAATCCATGAAGTATCTGAAATCGTGGCCTTTTCTGTCTTCAATGAATTCAACATTACTTAAATCATATCCATTTTCTTTGCAGAAAAAAGTGACTAAATCATTGTTTCTCATTTCAAACTTTGTTCCTAAGTTATAAATTGTTTCTTCAGATTTATCGCTGAAAATTAAATCAATAAACTTAACTGTATCTTCAACAAACATCCAGTTTCTAAGATTGTTTCCATTACCATAGACTGGAATCTTTTTATTATGTTTAATTGCATCTAAAATTGTTGGAATAAACTTTTCTTTATATTGGTTTAAACCAAATTGATTGGATAATCTAAGAATTTTACAATCTAAGTTGAAGCTCTTTTTATAGGCTAACACAAACATATCTGCACTCGCTTTGCTTGCAGAATATGGTGAAGAAGGATTCAATATTGAATCTTCTGTAAAAGGAATTGAATCAAGTAAATTTGACGAACCATAAACTTCATCAGTGGAAATTTGAATAAACTTTTTAATTCTTAATTTATTTGTGATATTTAATAAATTTACTACACCAAACACATTGGTTTTAGTAAATAAGTTTGGATTTTCTAACGAACGATCGACATGAGATTCTGCTGCAAAATTGATGATAAAATCAATGTGATATTTCTCGCATATTTCTGTGACAAATCTTTCATCGCAAATATCACCTTTTACAAAAGAAAAATTAGATTTGCCTAATACATTACTTAAATTATCTAATGAACCACCGATAGTCAATAAATCCAAACAAACATAATTATTATTTACATTTTTATTAACTACATAATTCAAATAATTGGAACCGATAAAACCAGCGCCACCACAAACAAGTATATTCACAACTTAATTATAAACTTTTCATATATTTCTTTTGCTATAATTTTGGCAATTATGAACATGCGAATATCTAGGAAAACTAGGAAAGAGGAACTAAAAAGAAACGTAGAAAGTTTAAGAGTGGTCAATGGAATTGTCTGTTTAACAAAACTAAGACAAGATAATAACACCACAAGCTCATCTGGACTCTCTTACACTCAGTACGCCAATTTTGCTAAGATTGTTGATAGTGCATCTGGAACTTTAGAAATCCAAAGTATTCAAGCTTTAATTGATAAATCAATCTATTACAAACCTAAAAGGCTCTATCACTTCTTAAAAAGATTTTTTGATATCTGTTTGTCACTTTTCATGCTAATTTTGCTTTTCATCCCAATGGCTATTATTGCCATAATGGTTAAAGCTGATTCTAAAGGTCCTGTATTTTATAAACACCCAAGAATCGGTAAGGGTAAAAAGATATTTAACCTTTATAAATTCAGATCAATGAAACTCGATAACAGACCTTTATCAGAACAATTAACAAAAGAAGAATATGCTGAATTCAAGAAAACATATAAACTTGATAACGACCCAAGAATTACCAAGTTTGGTAAGTTTTTAAGAAAATCATCACTTGATGAATTACCACAACTTATCAACATCTTAAAAGGTGACATGTCCTTTGTTGGACCAAGACCAATCATCACAGAAGAGTTAACAAAGTATGGTAAAAATGTCGATGTCCTATTATTCGTTAAACCTGGTTTAACATCATACTGGGCAAGTCATGGTCGTTCAAATACTGATTACTTCACAAGAAGTAATATGGAACTTTACTACATCAAACACCGTTCTCTTTGGTTTGATACAAAAATTATGTTTAAAACATTCATCAGCGTAATTAAAAAAGATGGTGCAAAATAAAAGGATATGAATCTGCTGTGTTTAGATTCATATCCTAATTTTTATTTAAACATCGGTTTATTTGGGTCAAAATCTTCAGATTTTTCTTCTTCAGATTCAATTACCTTTTGATTCTTATCTTGAAGAGTTAAGACTTCTTCAAGAGGTTCCTCTTTAAATGGAAGCTTATTGTCATCAACTTTGTTAGTAACGTGCCTTAATTTGTATTGTCCGACAATTCCTGCAACTACAGCAGAAAGAACAAAGAAAGCAACAAAGCCACCTACCATCCCAATTAAAGGATTAATTCCTCCATCTATTTCATAAACACTTGATTTCAAATAATTGATAAAGGAATCATTTAAGGCAAGTTCACTCATAACAGAACTCATAACTTCATTTGCTTGATTAAGTTTAGTGATGTAATTTTCTAAATTGGTTGTAAAGTTTGCTTTATTTTTGTAGTAATCAGCATTTTCAGCGATATTTTCGCTTTCTTTGGCCCTTGAAATATTAGTAATTTGAGCTTCGTAAAAATTAATCTGTAAGTCATAAGATGCGATTTTATCATCACAATCTTTAATTGCTTTAACAATATAAAGAATGGATTCGGAAGTTGCTTCATCAGCAGTAACACTATTCAATTGTTCATTCAAATTTGTCTTTTCAGTTTCTGCTATTTCTTTTTGATATTTAAGAGTATCAAGTTTTGCATTAGTATCTGCTATAAACTTATCTATATTTTCACTTTCCTTTTCAACGAAAGCAAAGTTTTCTGATTTCGTTGAATCACCTAAATAATAGGTATTTAACAAATTACTTAATTCTTTAGATGCATTACTTGTAACGTAAGTAAACATTACAGGATTAACAAATTGCTGCTTTTGAAATAAAAACTCACTCTGAATTGAATTTAAGTAATCTCCTACAGTCTTATTGTTTGTGGAAAGAGTAATTGACTTGTCGATGTTAGTTTCAATAATTCTATAAGCACCATAAAATGCATTTTCTGCTTTATAAAGATTTATTAAAGTATCGTTATAACTAACTATATCTGAACTAACTTCATTGTCTGAACTTGAGAAAATATTTGAAACCTCCTCAGAAAGTAATCTATTCAAGAAGATTTCAATTTCATCATCGGAATTAAATGCCGATGATTTACCACTAATTGTATAGCTGTAAGGAACTTTTTCATTATTACTATTAACATATTCTTGAATAGTAATATCACCTTCGGAAATAATCTTATCTAAATCTAATTCAACATCATTTTCACTGATATTATCGTTGAGTTTTAATATGTTCTCTTTAGAGATTAAATCGTAGAAATTAAATGCACTTTGGCCAGGGATTTCTGTAGTTTTATCAGGATTATTGATTGTTAAAGTGAATGAAGAAGAAAATCTCATTCTATTATCGTTAATAATTAAATCTGTGCCGAAAAATCCTGCAATCAAACCTAGAATTGAAAATCCTGCAATCCAATATTTATATCTTAAACAATGATCAACAAATCTATTCCAAGTTAAGCGATTCTTGTCGATAACAATATCTTCTTCAACTACAGAATACACTTGATTGGTTTCTTTCTTATTATCTTTCATAGCTCACTTCCTTAAAGCAAACTCATTATATAAAAAACAAACTTTTAATGTTTTACCTATAGGTAAAACACACAATAAAATAGACTATCTCAAGAAAAAGTGTATGAACATAATGAAACTAAGTTTCACTTAAGTCATACACTTTGATAAATGAAGGTTATTTATTCTGTATTATATATGCGGGCTTATAGAATAATCCTCTGATTGAATTTAGAATTGCAAGTATTAATAATCCAACATCACTTGCAATAGAAACAAGCATCCACCAATCATTTGTTGCAAAGTCAAATACTGGTAAAGTAAGAATCATAACTGCAAATTTAACAAGTAAAATTGCAGAGATATTCTCAAATATAACAGTCATAGCTTTCTTAGAAAGTCTTTTAACTTCACTAACAGAAAGTAAGTTATCATTTAAAATTACAATTCCTGCAGCTTCTTTGGCTGCGTCAGAACCTAATCCACCCATTGCGATACCAACATCTGAAGCAAGTAATGAAGGTGAATCATTAATACCATCACCAACATATGTGATTAGATGTTTCTTTTTATTTTCATACTTGAAATCATTGAGTCTTTCAAGTTTCTCTTGAGGGAATAAATCGCCTTTTGCTTCATCGATTTTGATTTCGTTTTTAACGTGATCAACAATAACTGAGTTATCGCCTGAAAGGATTGAAGTCTTTCTAACTCCTTCCTTCTTTAACGCAGCGATTGCTTTCTCAGCCTCAACCTTAACTTCATCTGCAACTAAGAAAGCATCTAAAGCTTTCTTTTCTGTTATGTTAGCAAGATATAAAACCTTATAAGGTGTATCTTTCTCTTCAATTACAATACCATTTTCTCTTATATAAGATAAGTTGCCAATAAAATATTCTTTGCCTTGAATAAAACCTTTTACACCTTGACCTTGGACAATTTCAAAACTATCTACCATGTAGGTATCAACATCTTCATGTTTGATGAAAGCTTTAGAAATTGGATGATTAGTCTTCATTTCTAAAGACTTAGCAATCATCATATTCTCTTTGTTGTAATCGCCTAAAAGGATGAAATCACCTTTGGTTAATGTACCTGTTTTATCAAACACAAATGTATCTGATTTAGATAAACTTTCGATATTGATACTACCTTTAATAAGGATGCCTAATCTACTTGCTTTGCCGATGTAAGCAAAGTAAGTTAATGGAACAGAAATAACTAATGAACATGGACAGGAGATAAAGAGTAAATTCAAAGCACCTTTAAAGTAATTTTCTCCGTACCCTTCCCATACAAATCCTTTGATTGCAAAAGGAATGAAGAAATATAAAACTGCTAAGAGAACAACTGTTGGAGTGTAAATCTTTGCAAATTTTGTGATGAAATTCTCTGATTTACTCTTTTTTGCTTGTTCTGATTCAACTAAATTCATGATGTTAGTTAAAGTTGAATTCTTATATTCTTTAGTAACTTTAACCCAAATTGAAGATGTTGTATTAACTGAACCAGAGTAAACAGGAGAACCGATTTTAACATCTTGAGGGATTGATTCACCATTTAATGAGGACATATCCAATGAGGAATGACCTTTGATGACTACTCCATCTAAAGCTAATTTCTCACCAGGTTTAACTTCAATAATTTCATCAATTTTTACATCTTCAGGTTTCTTATCTATATAAGCACCTTCAGAGTAAACATGAGCAACTAAAGGAATATTATTAATTAAACTTTTAACACTCTTTCTAGCTTTATCAGTTGCGTAATCTTCAAGAATTTCACCAATTCTATAGAAGACTAAGACAAGAATTGATTCTTCATAAGCACCGATTACATAGGCACCTACTGTAGCGATAAACATCAAGAAACCTTCGTAGCTAAATTTACCTTTTATAATTCCTTTGACGATATCATAAACTAAATCAAAGACCATGAATATGTACATCACTGTTAATAAAACAAACATTGAAGTTTCAAGGTTTTGATTTGATTCCATCAAAGATGGAAATCCTAAATGTAAAATGTAATAAGCAACAACTAGAACGACTGCTAGAGGAATTCTAATCCAGTTTATTACTTTCATTACTTTTTCAAATTTTTCTTCATGTTCATCATGATGATGTTCATGAGTTGAACATCCATGATCGTGACAATGACAAGCCATATAAATCACCTCGCTATTCAAATATTAATAACTGTTCATATGTTAATATTATCAAAAGTTATTGTCAATAGATTGGATAAATTTTTTAGCTTAAATTTTGGTGTCACAAAAGTGATGACAATTTATGAAGGAAGATGTAAAAAGGCTTATTACTAAATATAAATAGTCATAAAACTAAAAATAATCGCATTATTTATAAAAAAGAAAACCTACGACTAATCCAGCAAGGATTTAACCGTAGTTTTATGTTGTTTTAAAGCGTTTATAAGATTTATTTCCAAAAAACGCCTAAATACTACACTTTTAATGCAAAGCACACCATTATGCGTTTTACACGGCGTAAGCCTAAATAAAAATCAGATTGTCCAAAGCCATTTATTTTTTACACAAATAACTATAAATCGCAGCAAAAAATATAATCGATATCGTAATCAAAATAACCTTCAATAATATCATCTAGATGTTCGAAACTATCCCAAGTAGATGACCATATTTTTGAAATACAATCAGTGACCGTTTTCTGAGCAGCCTCCTGTTTTTTACACTCAATTGCACCTCCAGCAAATTTGCCCATCGAGAAAATAAGACCAATAAGTGAATCGGGCCATTTACCATTATTTTTTAAAGCACAAATAAAATGTATTTCTGCTCTTTGCATTGCAAAGTCGATAAATTCTTGTAACCTTTCAAGTGATTCTTCTTGAACGTCACCATCAAATTCTTCCAATATATGATTATAAAATCCATCAAGATGATCAAAAAATGTTGTCAGTGTTTTTACTTCTTTTTCCCATTCAGTATTAGATCCTGCTTCCAATTCTTTGATTCGTTGTTTCAATCTAATATAAGCTGTTCTCTCGTGTTGTTTTGCTTTTGACCAGCTAATGTATTCAATTCCTTTCAAAAATTGTTCATATAAGAACCTACCAAGTTCACTTGCATCCTGCCCTAATGGTCGATATGGAACATCTTTAATCGAATCAAATAATTCATTATAGGATTTTAATTTATATTTGCTTCCGCATTCATAATCATTGTTTAACTCTTCTTGAGTAATTGTGTTGTACTTAGGAGCAAGAACAAAGAAATGCTTGTTTGGTATTGTTGAATATTTTGCACTAGTTATTATGTGGTTATAATACTTGCTAAGTTGTGAATTTTTCTTTTCATTGCTATTTAAAGATTGAGTCACTCCATTAATGTCAGAATCGATCTTGTTTTCAACCACCACAACATGGCGATCACTAACAAATAGCAAATCAATACCCTTTTCTTTTTCTCTAACAATAGCAAACTTCTCTTTGCGAGTTACGGTTTTAATATCTAAAAAATCATGAAGAAAGACATAAATCAAATTAGAATCTCTTTCCAAAAAATAGGATATTTGGTTAGATGTTGAGTCTTCTAATTTTGTTCTGTCACTAATAACCGCAAAACATTGTTCATCATCTAAATTGGCAATTTCAACATTTTCAGAGCTTTCAACAAGATAACCATTATCGTTAATCAACTTATATAAAACATCTAAATCGGTTAATTCATTTTCATCAGAATCATATGTTACTTTTCCTGTTGAATCAGCGTAACAAATGCTATGTTGAGGGTTGCACATCAAAGTAATAGTAACGTTACTTTGATTGTCCATAGATATTGATGCCTTAGGCCTATGAACCTTTATAAATATTCTTAGACCATCTTTTGGTTTTAGAAATTTGGATGCTTTGTATGTGTAGACGTGCGCTTTATCAGAATCAGCACCGCAATAAAAAATGTCCACAAAAGAATGACCAGCATAGACTGGGCTATTCTGTTTTTCAATTTTCCTATTCTCGTCATAACAAACTTCGGCAGTACGATCAATCTCAGAAACTGCGACAAGTTCATATATTCCTTTTTCGTTTCTCAAAGAAGACTCTATGATGTGAAAAGCATATTTAGTTGTTTTGGCCGCTTTATCCCCTCTTTCTCCCCAAGGGTTTAAATAAACATATCTTTGGTCGTTACTGTCTTTAAGAAAGTTGATCAATTCATGCCCAAGATTATGAGACAAAAAAGAGCCAGTAAAAATTTTATTTAGAACTATTTCATGATTCTCAACATATTTTTTAGTTTTTCTATCTGATTCATTATATTTCTTCTGACTTTTAGAAAATGTTCCATCATCGTTTTTGATTAAATATCCAAAATATACTAAATCACGGATTGTTCCAGATGGGTCTTTAACTCTCAGCTTCTCTTTTATTTTTGCACTAGACAATCTAATTTTTTTCCTTCTGAATAATTTCAAAACATCAACTTCTTTTTGCTTCATAACACATTCCTCGTACTAAAACATTGTATCAAATTCATTGACTAACATCTTTCTTTAAAATCGATTATTGAAAAGCATAGTTATTCCATTGGAGTGGCTTTATTTTCAACAATCGTTTTTATAAGGTCATTAATTTCGCCAATTCTTGAAAGCGTTTTTTTATTTAGCATAAAATAATTCTCAAAGTATTTTTTAACTCTTTTAGATATATTTTTGCAAGTTTTAACAGCATTTTAAGGTGTTAATCACGGATATAAAATTTACATAAGGGGGTTATTAATTTTAAAATCTAAGTGTACAAAATCTTCAAGATAAGAATGTACACTTTT
>CAJMBK010000012.1 GCA_905211645.1 uncultured Caryophanales bacterium | reverse complement strand
TTTTCTTATTTCGAAAAAATTTTTATTGTATCTACTTGCTGAATTTTCTATAATATGAAACGCTGATATTTTATCGGCAAGCGTTGACGTGTAAAGTTGCTAGAACGCCCATTAGGGTTGTCGATAGTGTTCTAGGTAATTTACATCGAGCTAAGGTCTATGCTTAGAATTTAGACAGAAAGGAAAATCTATGGCAAAAGAAAACAAAATCAGAGTCCGTCTCAAGGCTTATGATCACAAAGTTTTAGATCTCTGTGTTCAAAAGATTGTTGAGGCTGCTCAAAAGAGTGGAGCCAAAGTTGTTGGTCCTATTCCACTTCCTACAGAACGTCAAGTTTACACTATTTTACGTTCACCACACGTTGATAAAGATTCACGTGAACAATTCGAAATAAGAACTCATAAGAGACTTATTGATGTCGTCAAGCCTACAAAGGAAACCATCACAAAGTTAACAACTTTAGAACTTCCTAGCGGCGTTGATGTTGAACTTAAGTAATAAGGAGGCAAGTAAAGTATGAAATCTATTATTGGTCGTAAGATTGGTATGACTTCCGTATTTGCTACTGATGGTACTATGTATCCAGTCTCTGTTATCGAAGTTCTTCCAAACGTTGTTACACAAAAGAAAACTGTTGAAAACGATGGTTATGAAGCTCTTCAAGTTGGTTATGAAGACAAGAAAGAATCACGCTGCACAAAGAGCATTTTAGGTATTGCTAAGAAGACAAACACAACTCCTAAATATGTCTATGCCGAACTCAAAGGTGATGAAATCTACAACCACGAAGTCGGTCAAGAAATTACATGTGAAATCTTCTCTGCTGGTGAAGCAGTTGATGTTACCGGTGTTTCCAAGGGTCACGGTTACTCAGGTGCAATCAAGAGATGGCACTTCCACATCGGTCCTAAAGGTCACGGTTCTGGTTATCACAGACAAGTCGGTTCTATGGCAACAAATGGTCGTTGCAACAACCGTATCCATCCTGGTAAGAAGATGTCAGGTCATCATGGTAACAAACAAGCTACTATCCTCAATCTTCAAATCGTTTCTGTTGATCCTGCAAAGAATTGCATCCTCATCAAAGGTGCTGTTCCAGGTCCAAACAAATCAATTGTTAAAATCCGTTCAGCTGTTAAGAAAGTTAACTTATCTGAAATCAAACCTTTAGTTAACTACAGTGAAGCTAAATAAGGATTGGAAAGGAAATAGTTATGGAAAATATCGAAAATAAAATTTCCTGGTCAGTCGTAAACTTCAAAGGCGAAACAGTCGGTCAAATCGAACTTGATGGTTTCCTCTTTGGTGTTGAACCTAATCCATATGTCGTTCAACAAGTTGTTACAGCTGATTTAGCAAATCGTAGACAAGCAACTGCAAAGACAAAGGTCCGTTCCGAAGTTTCAGGTGGTGGTAAGAAGCCATGGAGACAAAAAGGTACAGGTCGTGCTCGTGCTGGTTCTTCAAGATCCCCAATCTGGGTTGGCGGTGGTACCGTCTTTGGTCCAGATGGCAGACAAAACTACAAACAAAAAGTTAATAAGCAAGTTCACTCTTTAGCACTTGCATCAGTCCTTTCTCAAAAGGTCCTCGATAAGGATTTAGTCGTCTTCGATGACTCAGTCAAATTCGAACAACCTAAGACTAAAGAATTAATCAATTCATTGAAGGCAATGAATGCTAAGAATAAAGTCTTATTAGTTATCAACGCTGATGTCGATAGCTATGATGATAACCTTGTTCTTGCTGCAAGCAACGTCGAAGGTCTTGAACTTGTCGCTTCTGACAACGTCTCAGTCTATGATGTTTTAAACGCTGGTACATTGATCATTGCAAGAAGTGTTTTAGAAGAAAGCGAGGCTAACTAATTATGGCAAAGACACCTGAATTAGAAGAAAAAGTTGAAAATGCCGAAGTCGTCGAAACTGAAAAGGAAGACGAAGGCTATGCAACCCGTGGGCTCACAATCCGTGATACTGAAGTCTTGGCCCACATGGTTCTCACTGAAAAGACACAAAAGTTACTCAAGGAAGAAAATGTTTTAACTCTTGCCGTTAAGAAAGGCACTAAGAAGAGTGAAATCAAGAAGGCTGTTCAAGCTTTCTTCCGTGTCAAAGTTGACTCAGTCAACGTCATCAACTATCCTGGCAAGGCTAAGAGAGTTGGTCGTTACGAAGGTACAACTTCATCCATGAGAAAAGCATATGTCTATGTCAACAAGGCATATGACTTAAACAAAGCAGCAGAGGAAGCAACTGCTGAAGCTAGCAAGTAACCTAGCTTATAGTTATAGGAGATAAATATGGCAATCAAAATTTACGGTCCTGTCTCCGCTGGTTCCAGACACAAACAATTATTAACCAGCCAAGACATCACAAAAGATACTCCTGAAAAATCATTACTCGCCAAAAAGAATAAGAAAGGTGGTAGAAATAACCAAGGTTATATCACCACAAGACATCATGGTGGTGGTCATAAACAGAAGTATCGTATCATTGACTTCAAGAGAAGTCTCGAAGGCGTTGCAGGTATTGTTAAAGCAATCGAATACGATCCAAACCGTAACGCAAGAATCGCATTAGTCGTTTACGAAAACGGTGTTAAGACCTACATCATTGCTCCTAAAGGCATTCAAATCGGTCAAAGAATCTACTCCGGTGCTAATGCAGAAATCGCAGTTGGTAACTGCTTACCACTCGAAAGAATTCCTGAAGGTATCTTTGTTCACAACGTTGAACTTCAACCTGGTAAAGGTGGTCAACTCTGCCGTGCAGCAGGTACTTCTGCTCAAGTCTTAGGTAAGGAAGGTAAATATGCTTCTTTAAGACTTGCTTCCGGTGAAGTTAGAAAAGTTTTACTCACATGTAAAGCAACAGTTGGTATCGTTGGTAACGAAGATCAAAACTTAGTCAGCTTAGGTAAAGCTGGTCGTTCACGCTGGATGGGTATCCGTCCTACAGTTCGTGGTTCTGCAATGAACCCATGTGATCACCCTCACGGTGGTGGTGAAGGTAAGTGTCCTATCGGTAGAGATGCTCCTAGAACCCCTTGGGGTAAGAGAGCTCTTGGTGTTAAGACTCGTAATACTAAGAAGGCAAGCACTGATTTAATCATCAGACGCCGTAATGGTAAGTAAGGAAAGGAGTAGTTATGGCTCGTAGTTTGAAAAAAGGTCCTTACGTTGAAGAAAGATTACTTAAACGTATTCAAGACCTCAATGAAAAAGGTAAGAAGCAAGTTTTAAAGACTTGGTCACGTCGTTCTACTATCTTCCCTGAGATGGTTGAACACACAATTTCAGTCTATAATGGTAAGACTCACGTCCCAGTTTACATCACTGAAGATATGGTCGGTCACAAGTTGGGTGAATTCGTTCCTACAAGAACCTTCCATGGTCACAAATCCGGTGATGATGCTGGTACCAAGAAGTAAGGAGTAATTTATGGCAGAAAAGAAAGTTACTGAACAAACAGAAGAAAAAGTTGAGAAAGTTGCACGTGATAGTGCAATGGCAATCAGCAAGGGTGTTGGCGTTACTCCTAGAAAAGTCCGTTTAGTTATCGACTTAGTTAGAGGTAAGTCTGTTTACGAAGCTTACAACATCTTAAATAATCTTAATAAGGCTGCTAAGACTCCTGTCTTGAAGACAATCAAGTCTGCAGTCGCCAATGCTACACACAATTTCGGTATGAATGAGGCAGCTCTTTATATCGATACAATCTATGCTAACGATGGTCCACGTCTTAAAAGATATTTACCTAGAGCAAAAGGTTCTGCTTCAGGTTTAGTCAAGAGATGGTCTCACATCACTGTCATCGTTAAAGAGAAAGGAGCTAAATAATTATGGGTCAAAAGGTAAATCCTAATGGTCTTAGAATTGGTATTTCTCGTGATTGGTCATCCCGTTGGTATGCTCCAAAAGAGAATTTAGCCAAGTATCTCAAACAAGACAACGACATTCGTGCTTATTTAGACAAAGTCCTTGCCGATGCAGTTGTTAGCCACATTGACATCGGAAGAGTTAAAGGTGGTATCAAGGTTGAAGCCCACGTTCAATTCGTCGGTAAAATCTTAGGTAGAGATGAAGGTAAATATATCGAACAAGTCAAGAAAGGCTTATTCGAAGTTGTCAACGGTCATTTCACCAAGAAACAATTAGAAAACTTAAAAGAAAATCAATTCACAAAGGTTGATTTACACTTATTTGCTGTCGAATCAGCAAACTTAGACGCAACTTTAGTTGCAAAGGATATCGCAAAGCAATTGGAAGGTAGATCCACTGCTCGTGTCGTTCAAAAGAAAGCAATCACCAAAGTTATGAATGCAGGTGCAAAAGGTATCAAGACCATGGTCAAAGGCCGTGTCGGTGGTGCTGAAATTGCAAGAAGTGAACAATATCGTGAAGGTGTCTTATCCTTACATACATTGAAGGCAGATATCGATTACGCATTAGCTGAAGCTCTTACCACATATGGTATCTTAGGTTGCAAGGTTTGGATTTCCCGTCCTGAAAACTACAAGGATTTAGAAAAACAAAACAGACAATCTCAAGACAGAAGAAATTTCAGAAACAGAAATCAAAGAGATGGTAGAAGAGCTCCTAGAAGAGATAATGGTGCTAACAAAGCAGCCAAGAAAGGTGAGTAAAAGATGTTACAACCTAAAAGAGTTAAATACCGTCGTCCTCATAGCTTAAGCTATGAAGGTTTATCAAAAGCAGGTAATGAAGTTGATTTCGGTGAATATGGTTTACAAGCATTAGAAGGTAACTATATCACCAACAAGCAAATTGAAGCTGCTCGTATCGTTTTAACCCGTTATACAAAGAGAGCCGGTAAAGTCTGGATCAGAATTTATCCTCACTTAGGTAAGACTAAGAAACCTGCCCAAGTCCGTATGGGTTCCGGTAAAGGTAGCGTCGACAGCTGGGTCGCAGTTGTTAAAAAGAACCGTGTCATGTTTGAAATCGGTGGCGTTGATGGCGCAATTGCTCAAGAAGCATTACGTTTAGCTGGTTACAAGCTTCCTATCAAGACCAGAGTTATCAAACGTGCTGACAAGAAAGGAGAGTAAAGAATGAAAGTTAGTGAACTTAGAAACAAATCAGTCGAAGAATTAACACAAAATCTTGCTGAATTAAAATTTACTCTCATGCAACTTCGTTTTTCAAATAAGGCTGGTAACTTAGAAGATGGTAGCCAAATCCGTCACACACGTAAGGCTATCGCTCAAGTCTTAACAGTTTTAAATGAAAAAGCTAGAGGAGGAAATCAATAATGGCAAATACAATTAATGGTAGACGTACTATGCAAGGTATCGTCGTTTCCTCTAAGATGAATAAGACTGTTGTCGTTGAAGTCAAGACTTACAAGACACATCCTATTTACAAGAAGAGAGTTCAACATACTAAGAGATTCAAGGCTCACGATGAACACGAAATCGCCCATGATGGTGATACAGTTCTCATCGCTGAGACCCGTCCAATTGCCAAGACTGTTCATTTCAGAGTAGTCAAGGTTACTAAGAAAGGAGAGTAATTATGGTTCATAATGAAACTAACCTTGTAGTTGCAGACAACTCAGGTGCTAAGTCAGTCCGTGTCTTCCGTCAATTCGGTGGTTCATTCAGAAAATCATCTTCAGTTGGCGATGTAGTCATGTGTGCTGTTAAGAGTGCTCTCCCAAACGGTAAAGTTAAAAAAGGTGATGTCGTCAAAGGCGTCATCGTCCGTGTTAAGAAAGCTTATCAAAGAAAAGATGGTTCAACCATCCGTTTCGATGATAATGCAGTCGTCATCATCAACAACGATGGTTCACCAAAGGGTTCCCGTGTTTTCGGTCCTATCGCTCGTGAACTTCGTGAAAAGGGCGAAGGTTATATGAAGATCATTTCCTTAGCCGAAGAAGTTATTTAATAGGAGGTACCACTAGTATATGAAGATTCGTCAAAACGATAACGTTATCGTTATCTCTGGTCATTACAAAGGTACAAAGGGTAAAGTTGCAAAAGCTTTCCCTAGCAAGAATATGGTCATCGTCGAAGGTGTTAACAAACGTACCAAACACGTCAAACCTGATCAAAGAAATTCTGAAGGTTCTATCAAGACAATCTATGCTCCTATCCATGTCAGCAACGTTGCTATTGAAGATCCTAAGACAGGTAAGGCAACCAAAATCGGTTACAAGTTAGTCGATGGCAAAAAGGTTCGTGTCACAAAGAAGAGTGGCACCATTCTTGATTAAGGAGTTAATTTATGGCAGAAAATAAAGTTAATGGTAATAAAAAACCAGCAGTCGTAAATCGTCTTCAAGAAGTCTACAAGGAAACAATCGTCCCTGAACTTATGAAGGAATTCAACTATTCCTCAGTCATGGAATGTCCTAAACTTGTTAAGATTGTTATCAACATGGGTATTGGTGAAGCAACCAGCAATTCCAAAGCAATCGAAGAATCAGTTAAGGATTTAACAACTTTAGCTGGTCAACACCCTGTCACCACCAAAGCTAAGAAATCCGTTGCTAACTTCAAGTTACGTGAAAACCAAGCTGTTGGTGCTAAGGTTACTCTTCGTGGCGTCAGAATGTATGACTTCATCGACAAATTAATGAATGTTGCTCTTCCTAGAGTCCGTGACTTCCGTGGTATCAGCAAGAATTCATTTGACGGTAGAGGTAACTATGCCTTAGGTGTTAAGGAACAATGGATTTTCCCAGAGATCGATTACGATAAGATCACCCGTACACAAGGTATGGACATCATCATCGTCACAAGTGCAAAAACTGACAAAGAGGCTCTTAGCTTATTAACTAAGTTAGGTATGCCTTTCAGAAAGTAATGGAGGATCATAGCTATGGCAAGAAAAGCATTAGTTATCAAAGCAAGCAAACCTCAAAAATTTAAGGTTAGAGAATATACACGCTGCACCCGCTGTGGTCGTCCACACGCTGTCAGCAGAAAATTAGGTTTATGCCGTCTTTGCTTAAGAGATATGGCTTACAAAGGTCAAATCCCTGGCATGCATAAATCCTCTTGGTAAGGAAAGGAGATAGAAATTACTATGTTAACAGATCCTATTGCAGATTTACTTACTAGAATCAAAAACGCTAGTAAGCCAAGATTGGAAAACGTTTTGATTCCTAGCTCCCGCATCAAAGTTGCTATCTGTGAAATCTTGAAAGAAGAAGGTTACATTTCTTCCTACAAGGTTGTCAATCACGTCGAAGCTAACAAGAAAGAATCTTCCGTTAAGAAAGATATCGTTGTTACTTTGAAGTATGATGTCGATGGTACACCAGTCATCTCTGATTTAAAGAGAATTTCCAAACCTGGTTTACGTGTCTACACAGATGTTGAAAATATGCCTAGAGTCTTAAATGGTTTAGGTATTGCAATCATTTCTACTTCCAAAGGTGTTATGACCGACAAGAAAGCTAGAAAATTAAATGTTGGCGGTGAGGTTCTCGCCTTCGTTTGGTAATTTATACTAATTAGGAGAATAAAATGTCAAGAATCGGTAAGAAACCAATCAGCATCCCAAGTGGTGTTGAAGTAACAGTTAACGGTAATACTGTTACAGTCAAAGGTCCTAAAGGTACCTTAACTCAGAGTTTTAATACGCACCTAACTTATGAACTTTCCGACAAGGAAGTTTTAGTTAAGCGTCCCGATGATAGCAAGGTTATGAAGATGATGCATGGTACAACACGTGCATTACTTCACAACATGATCAAAGGTGTTTCAGAAGGCTTTGAGAAAATCCTTGAAATCCAAGGTATCGGTTACAGAGCCGAAATGAAGGGTCAAGAACTCGTTTTACACCTTGGTCACTCACATGTTGATACAATCAAACCATGTGAAGGTGTTACAATTTCATGCGCAACTCCAACAGAAATTCACGTTTCTGGTGCAGATTTACAAAAGGTTGGTCAAATCGCAGCAACTATTCGCGCATTTAGAAAACCTGAACCATATCATGGTAAGGGTGTTAGATATCGTGGTGAAAAGGTTACTCTTCGTGTTCCTTCTTCAAAGAAGAAAGACTCTAAGAAGTAATTAGAAGGGAGAAAAAATTAGTATGATTAAACTTCAATCCAAAAAGGTCTTAAGAAACAAGAGACATATGCGTACTAAGGGTATCAAAGGTAGTGCAACCTGCCCAAGAATTTCCCTCTTCCGTTCCAATCGTTATATCACAGTTCAACTTATTGACGATGTCAATCACAAGACTTTAGTTCACGTTTCAACTGAAAAATTAGGCTTAGCCGATGGTAAGAACATTGAAGCTGCAACTAAATTGGGTGCACTTTTAGCCGAAAAAGCTAAAGCTGCAAACATCACAAAGTGTGTCTTCGATCGTTCCGGTTATGTTTATCATGGCCGTATCAAGGCATTAGCCGATGCTGCTCGTGAAGGCGGCCTCGAATTCTAAGGAGTTAGATATGGAAGAAAAAATTGAACAAGTTCAATCTGAAAAGGTTGAAGGTAACGCCTCAGTTAGCGAGCCAGCTAATGAAGGTAAAGTAAATCGCCGCAGAGGCGACAGACGTCCTGCATCTTTCCGTAAGAGAGTTGATTCTCCTTATGAAGACCGTGTCGTCAAAGTTAAGAGAATTACCAAGGTTGTTAAAGGTGGTAAGAGAATGCGTTTCTCCGCACTCATCGTCACTGGTGACAAGAAAGGTGCTTTCGGTTTTGGTACCGGTAAATCTCAAGAAGTCCCAGAAGCAATCAAGAAAGCTAGTGAAAAGGCAAAGAGATCACTTATTAAGTTGCCTTTAGTTGGTCCAAATACAATCCCACACACAGTTGTTGGTCAATATGGTGCAACAAAGGTTTTCTTAAAACCTGCTATGGAAGGTACTGGTATCATCGCTGGCGGTGCTGTCCGTATCACTTTGGAACTTGCAGGTGTTAAAAACATCTACTCAAAGGTTTACGGTTCCACCAATCCTATCAATGTTATCAGAGCAACTATTGATGGTATCAGCAAACTCAAGACCAAGAAAGTTGCTAAGTAAGGAGGCTATCTATGGAATTACATAATCTTAAAATTCAAGAAGGCTCAACCCATTCAGGTAAAAGAGTCGGTCGTGGTTTAGGTTCCGGTATGGGTAAGACCTCCACCCGTGGTCAAAAGGGTGCAGGTGCACGTGCTGGTAGAGGTAGCCATCCAGGCTTTGAAGGTGGTCAATTACCTCTTTATAGACGTTTCCCTAAACGTGGTTTCCGTTCATTAGAAAAGAACGGTATGATCGAATTGGATGTCAGTAAGTTAGAAATCTTCGTTGAAGGTACAGAAGTTACTGAAGAACTTATCATCGATGCCGGTTTAGTCAAGAACATCCGTTCCAGAGCTAAATTAGGTACCGGTAAGTATGATCCAAGATTCACAAAGGGTATCAAATTAATCGGTAACAAGGCTTTGACCAAAGCATTGAATGTTACTGTTAGTGCTTGCTCAAAGGGTGCTAAACAAGCTATTGAACAAGCAAAGGGAACCGTTACAATTACTAAATAACAACTACAAATTTATTTAATAAAGGATAGTTAGTCACATGAATAAATTGGCCGCAATGTTTAAAAATAAGGATGTCATGAACCGCATCCTCTTTACATTCGTAATGTTCTTCATTTTTAGAATCGGCTGTGCTATCACTTTACCAGGAGTTAGTGTTGGAGCAAATGCTTTCGATACAAACAATGTTCTCGCTTTAGTTAATATTATGGGTGGTGGTGCTTTGCAATCATTTTCCATCTTTGCATTAGGTATCTCCCCATTTATTACTGCACAGATTATTGTTCAGCTCCTTTCTATGGATGTTTTACCTGCTTTGACTGAACTTTCAAAGCAAGGTGAAACTGGTAGAAAGAAGATCAACACTACAACAAAGATTCTCTCTTTGGTCCTTGGTTGTGTTCAAGCCTACGGTATCATCGTTACAATGCAAAACAGTCAAGGTATCACAATTGCTGATACTTCTGCCTGGGGTTACATCAAGCTTTGTATCTTCATGACCGCCGGAAGTATGTTACTTATCTGGTTAGGTGACCAAATCACAGATAAAGGTGTCGGTAATGGTATTTCCGTCTTAATTTTCTGCGGTATTGTCTCATCTTTACCACAACAAATCATTCAAGCCTTCCAATACTACTTAAATGAAAATCTCACTACTGGAAATTCAATATTAATCTTGAAAGGTGTTATTTCTTTGGTAGTTTACATCCTCGCATTCATAGCGATTATCGTCTTCGTTACCTTCGTTGAAAAGAGTGAAAGACGTCTTCCTGTCAGCCATTCAAACACATCAGAAGGTCAAACAAAAGAATTAAATCAACAGAAATCATTCTTACCTATCAAAATTAATTCATCAGGTGTTATTCCAGTCATCTTCGCAAGTAGTATTATGATTGCGCCTAGTATCATCATCAGTTTGTTTGTCGGTTCATCAAATCAACCATACTGGGTTCAAGTGGTTAACACCGTCTTCTCCTACAACGCACTTACCGAAATGCCTGGCCCAAACGGAACAGTTTGGTACATGCCTTGGGGACTTATTATCTATTTAATCTTAGTTGTTCTCTTCTCTTACTTCTATGCGAACTTGCAGATCAACCCTCAACGTATCGCAGAAAATTTCCAAGAGAGTGGAACCTACATCACCGGTTTACGCCCTGGTGCAGAAACCGAGAGATACATCTCTAAAGTTTTAAATCGTGTTACCTTTTTAGGTAGTATGGCTCTTGCTTTAATCGCTGCATTACCTGTTGCTTTATCACTTTCAGGTATTGTTCCAAGCTCACTTGCTTTAGGTGGTACCGGACTCATCATCGTCGTCGGTGTCTGCTTAGAGTTATCAAATCAAATTGATGGTATGCTTGCAAGTAAGAGTTTTGATAAAATGTCTTTATAAGTTGTAAAGGAGAATAAATAACATGTTAAATATTATTCTTATGGGGCCTCCAGGAGTTGGTAAAGGTACCCAATCAGAATTGATCGTTAAAAAATATGGTATTCCACATATCTCCACAGGTGATATGTTTAGAGAAGCTATCGCAAACCAATCAGAATTAGGTTTGAGAGCTAAGGAATATATGGACAAGGGTTTACTTGTTCCAGATGAAGTTACAATCGGAATTGTTAAAGACAGACTTAGCAAGGATGATTGTAAAGATGGTTATCTTTTAGATGGTTTCCCTAGAACAATCGTTCAAGCCGATGCCTTAAAGGAATTAACCAAAACACTTAACCGTCCTTTGACTCACGTCATCAATTTGGAGTGTGACGAAACCAAGTTGATCGACAGAATTGCTTCGCGTCGAGTTTGTCCTAAGTGTGGGGCAAGTTTCAATCTTATTTCGAAGCCATCCAAGGTTGAAGGTATTTGTGACAATTGCCAAGGCGAATTAATCTTAAGAGATGATGACAATCCAGCTAGCTTCAAAGTTAGACTTGATAGTTACAACTCTAAGACTAAACCACTTGTCGATTATTACAAAGAAGAAGGTTTACTTGTTTCTGTCGATGGCTTAGGTGAAATCGAAGAAGTTTTCACCAGAATTCAAGAGGCTTTAACTAAGTAATGATAAAAATCAAAAGTGCACAAGAAATTGAGTATATGAAGGCTGCCGGGGTCAAACTCGGCAAAGTCTTCGATTTGCTCAAGAGTCACATCGTTCCCGGTATTTCTACTAAAGAACTTGACGCTTTAGCTTACAAGTACATCAAGGAACAAGGTTGCAAGCCTTCATTTCTGGGTTACGAAGGATTCCCAGGCTCCATATGTGCATCCGTAAATGAAACTCTCATCCACGGCATTCCAAGTGAGGAGATTGTTCTTAAAGATGGTGATATCATCTCCATCGATATGGGACTTATCGATAAGACCCACTTCCAAGCTGATGCATGCAGAACTTTCATGGTCGGTAATTGTTCCGATGAAGTTAAAAGACTTGTCGAGACAACTGAAAGATGTTTCTATGAAGCAATGAAGATTGTCAAACCTGGCATCAGAGTTACCGATATCTCAGCTAAGATTCAAGAAGTTGCTTTTTCTGAAGGTTACTCTTTGGTTGAAGAGTTCGGTGGTCATGGCATCGGTAAAGAGATGCATGAGGATCCCTTCATTCCTAACTGTGGCGAAAAAGGACACGGTCCAATATTACAGAAGAATATGTGCATCTGCATCGAACCTATGGTTATGCAGGGTAAGAAGGAGATCACCATATCACCATTTGATGGTTGGACAGTTAAAAGTAAGGATAGACGCCTTACATGCCACTACGAAAACACTCTTGTAATCACACAAGATGGTTGTGAGATAACCACTGTAGATTCAAGTGTTATCTCCCATTTAGGAGGTAATAAATATGAGACAAGATGATAAGGTAATTGTTGTTGAAGGTATTGTCAAAGAGATTCTTCCAGGAAGTTTCTACTCTGTACAACTCATTGATAACAACCAAGTGATCAGAGCCACTGTGTCTGGCAAAATGCGTATGAATAAGATTCGAATTTTACCAGGTGATAAGGTCACTTTAACACTTTCCATCTATGATTTAACACAGGGCCGCATAACATATAGGTCAAAATAAATAAGATTATTCAAAGTTGATAGGAGGAAAATCTATGAAAGTTAGACCATCAGTTAAACCTATCTGTCCTAAATGCAAGGTCATCAAACGCAAAGGCCGTGTCATGGTTATTTGTGAAAACCCAAAGCATAAACAAAGACAAGGTTAATAAAGGAGAATTAATAAATGGCACGTATTGTTGGTGTTGACATCCCAAATGACAAGGTTGTCAGATATTCATTAAGATACATTTACGGTATCGGTGATTCCACAGCTAAGAAGATTGTCGAAGTTTGTGGTATCGATCCATCCAAGAGAGTTAAAGATCTCAGCGATGAAGAATTAACCGCACTCCGTAATGAAGTTTCAAAATACAAAGTTGAAGGTGACTTAAGAAGAGAAGTCAACTTAAATATCAAACGTTTACAAGAAATTGGTTGCTATCGTGGTATGCGTCATAAGAGAGGTTTACCAGTTAGAGGCCAAAGAACCAAGACCAATGCTCGTACACGTAAAGGTCCAAAGAAGACCGTTGCTAATAAGAAGAAAGCATCAATGTAAGGAGGTAGAAATTAAATATGGCTGATAAGAAGAATATTAGAAAGAAAAAAGCTAAACTTAGTTTCGCAAAAGGTATTGCTCACATCCATTCTACTTTTAACAACACAATCATTTCTATCTCTGATGAACAAGGTAAGGTCATCGCATGGGCAAGTGCTGGTACCGTTGGTTATAAGGGTGCTAGAAAATCCACTCCTTACGCAGCTCAAGTTGCATCTGAACAATGTGCAAAGGCATGCTTCGATCGTGGTTTAAGAAGTGTTGATGTTGAAATCAAAGGTCCAGGTCCTGGTAGAGAAACAGCTTTAAGAGCTCTCCAAGCTGCTGGATTAAAGGTTGAAAGTATCGCAGACGTCACACCTGTTCCACATAACGGTTGCCGTCCACAAAAGAAACCTCGTAACTAATTCTGAATTAGATTTTTACTAAAGGAGGAATCAGATGAAAGAATTTGAAATGCCAAAATTCGTAGTTAATAAAACTTACGAAGATCAAAGTCGTGGCCACTTTGTTATTGAACCATTCGAAAGAGGCTTAGGTAATACAATCGGTAACTCTTTACGTAGAGTTTTACTTTCACTTTTACCTGGCAGTGCAATTTTCGCAGTCCAAATCGAAGGTGCAGAACATGAATTCTGCGCTTTGAAGGGTGTTGTCGATGATGTACCTCAAATTATATTGAACCTCAAGAAGATTGTTTTAAAAATCGATTCTTCTGAAGATGATGCAATTCGTAATTTAAAGATTGATGTTGCTGGTCCAAAGGTTGTTACTGCAGCTGATATCGAAGTTCCTGGTGATGTTGAAATCATCAATAAAGATGAATATATCGCTACAGTCAGCGAAAAAGGTCACTTAGTCATTACAATGCAAGCTAACAAAGGTAGAGGTTTCGTCCTTGCTGAAGTTAATAAGCAACAACATAACATGGCTATCGGTACCATTCCAGTTGACTCCAACTACTCTCCAGTCAACAAAGTTTCTGTCGAAGTCACATCCACTCGTGTTGGTAATTCTTCCAACTACGATAGATTGGATATGGAAGTTGTAACAGATGGTTCTATGAAACCAGCAGAAGCCTTGTCACTCGCAGGCAAGATCTTGGAAGTTCACTTCAAGTTATTTGAAAAAACTGCTGAAGTTTCCGAAACAATTGGTTTACATTCATCACGTGCTGATGATGAAAACAATAAGAAGACTGACGATTTACCAATCGAAGAATTGGATCTTTCCGTCCGTTCCTACAACTGCTTGAAGAGAGCAGCAATCACTACAGTCAATGAACTCTGTTCCAAGACTGAAGAAGAAATGATGAAGTTCCGTAATCTCGGAAAGAAATCATTAAAAGAAGTTAAAGAAAAGCTTGAAAAATTAGGCAGATCTTTCAAGCAAAAGTAATTAAGGAGATAAAAAATGGCTACAATTGGTCGTAAGAATGTCCACGGTAAAGGTGGTGTTCGTTTCAAAGCTGGCTATACCACTAGCAAAGATAAGAATATGCTCCGTAATGTTGTTACTCAACTTATCATTTCTGAACAAGTTGTTGTCACAGCTAAAGTTGCAAAGCAAGTCTCACAATTAGCAGACCGTTTAGTTACCTATGCTAAGAAGGGTGATTTAGCAAGCAGAAGAGAAGCAGCACGTATCGTCAGAGATGTTTACACTGATGAAAGTGAATCTCAAACAGCATTACAAAAATTGTTTGACGTTTACGGTAAGAGATATCAATCCCGTAAAGGTGGTTACACAAGAGTTTTGAAACTTGGCAACAGAAGAGGCGATAACGCCCCTATCGCTGTTTGCGCATTTGTTAAATAATTAACTGAATTAATCTTAAATATTGATACTACAAGGTTGTTAGGATAACTAACAACCTTTTTTAGTATGGATAAAGTTGGTTATTAGAAACGGAACTTGATAACACATTACTTTTCACGCCTTATTTTCTTTCATATAAAAAACCTAATTCACTTAATTGCATGAATTAGGTTTACTTCTCGAGTGCTTGTTTTTTCTCAATTTTATTCCAATTGATAAAGCCGTAAATATCGTTTATAAGGAAGAAAATAAAGCATATAACCATCGAAATATACTGGGAACTAGAAATACTTGCTAAGATCCACATGATGATTAAAACCACGTCATTTGCAGCATAAGCAAGTGCGTAATATTTACTTCTTCTTAGAGTTAGATAACTAGCTGTTAATGAGGTGAAAATAAAGATTGTGGAGATTAATAAGTTAGTTGTATTCAATAACTTCAAGATGAAGTAGAAAAGGAAGGAAATAACAAACATTACTGTGAATGAGATGAATATTTCACCTTGTGAGATTGAATTAACTCTAACTTCAGTTTTCTTCTTGGAAGGATTCATGATCCAGACAACCAAAGAGAAGCATGCGATTAAGCCAGTCATTCCAATGTAAGTTATCATCTCACCGTAGTAATTAAATGTGTAACTTACATAAGCGTAGAAGCAAGCAAATATAATTGTGATAAATTGTCCAAGAGGATGCCCTTTATCGACAAATATTAGGGCTGTGACGCCAATTAATGAAGCGATGAGATTTAGATAACTGTTGTTTTTAAAGATGAAGAAACTGGCTGTAATTAGCGTTAAAGATGAGATGAATATAGTCCACTCAATCCAATTGAAGTATTTTATTGCTTTTTTGATCAGATTCATAACTATAAGTTCTTGTACATGATGATGTTTATTGTTTTACAGACATCTCTGCATTTGTCGGTGATGTATTCAAAATAACCGTAGACCCTTTCAAAAGCTCTTGTTTGGGAGTAGCTGTATTCATCCAAATAGAGGCTATGGACATACTCTTCGTAGAGATGGTCTACTTCTTCCTCCAAATCGATTACTTTAGCAATAAGTGGATCCATAATCTTTTTATCATCGATTGAATTGAAATGAACAAAGATCTCTTTAAGTGAAACGATTGCTTCAAGAGCTTTTTCAACAAAGATGGAGATATTTTGTGGAATCTTATTGTAGTTTCTTAAATACAATTTATAACTGACTTCATCGATTGAGTCGATTAAATCATCGATGTTATCATAAAGGACAAAGATATCTTCTCTATCGATTGGCGTGATGAATTCTTTGGCTAATTTCTCTTCGAATTGGTGTTTGAGTAAATCAGCTTCATGTTCAATTGAATGTACGTTATTCTTCAAATCTAAAAGTTTAGCAGGATCAAAATTATCCAAACCTTCCTTTAAAGTTTGCATAGCTTTTAAGGCGTAATCTGTTTGTTCAACAAATGATTCGTAGAAGTAATTAGTTTTCTTTTTCATTTATTAGCCTCCTAATCCAGGAATATTTAAAATGATTAATGTAAATATATAACCAATTGCGATGGTTCCAGGGAAACAACAGACCCAGGTTATAACCATCTCAATAAATGCTTTCCATTTGATTCTCTTGATACCTTTAGCTGCACCAACACCAAGAATAGATGAAGTAGCAACTTGAGATGTGGAAATTGGTAAACCTAAAAAGCTTGCTAAGAGAATACCAGCACCACTAGTTAAATCGGAAGAAAATCCTTGATATGGTTCCATCTTACTAAGACCTTGACCGATCTTTTTTATAATTTTAAAACCACCGATGCAGGTGCCTAAACCGATAATTAAGGCAACTACGACAGCAACCCACCAAAGATCAACACCGATATCTTCTGTGATTGCAATTGGAGTTGTAGGGTATTTTATATTGTAGGCTTGAGCGGCAAAGTTGATAGCCATGACAAATATGCCAACAAACTTTAAACCATCCTGAGCACCATGAGAGAAGGCTAGACAGCCGCCAGAAAATATTTGTGCATATTTAAATGGTCTTTTAAGCTTATTGCGGTTGCACTTTCTAAAGATTAATTGTATCAATTTAGTGAAGCCTAAACCGACGAAGAATCCAAAGAGAATTGAACCGAATAGACCGTAGATTGTTAATGCCCAACTGGATGTTGGACCAAATGGTATGGATACATCCAATTTTAAAGTCATACAGGCAAGTCCTGCACCAGTAAGACCTCCGATTAATGAATGTGATTCAGATGATGGGATACCAAAGTACCATGTTAATACGCCCCAAGTACAAACACCTAACATACCGCTGGATAATGCAATCAATGCATCTGTTGGGCTTGCATTGGTGAAATTGATCATATCTTGAATTGTATAAGCGACAGCATCAATGAAAAAGAAAGCTACAAGAACGCCTAATAAATTGCATATAGCAGCCATTATCAAAGCGTTTTTAGGTTTAATTGCTCTTGTAGAGATGCAAGTTGCAATGGCATTTGGAGCATCTGTCCAGCCATTAACAAATACAACACCAAGAACTAAAATCAAACACAAAATAAGGATTGGGTAGTTGCCCATCAATATAAATAAATCTCTAAAATTCATCTTGTTTTATTCAAAATTCAACTCTATTTTACTAAATTTATTACTTTAATACCCAATATGTATGAAATAAAGTATTTTCTAAAGGGCAAAAAGACTTTTAGAAAAAAAGAATTTTTTAAGGATAATTTAGGTATCATACTTTATAAAAATTTAAGTTTAACAGGTTAAATCAAGTCGTTAAGTATGTGCTATGCATTATTAAAATTATCTCTTCGATTATTTTTAATAAAAAATACCCCAACGTCTATTTTTCGAAAGGGCTAAAACTCAAATAAAGCATTCAAGTTTTCATTGTGAACATTATCTTTGCAGCAAGATTGTTTGCTAGACTTGTTGAACATTAATGATAGTGAACATTTATGCACCTTTTTCTTTTAGTTGATTTGTTTGCTAGACTTGTTCACATTTAAATCCTACTCCTAACAAATTGCTGTTAGGAGCTTTTTCAATAGAAAAATGTAATATAGTTCGTTAAAGGATTCGTGTTAACATAAGAATTATCATTGCTTTTAGTTATGTTATTGATTAAATAAAATGATTGCCATTTAAAATTTTTCATAAAAAAACACCCCGTTATGGGGTTAGAAAACAAATGGTGGGTCTAGTAGGGCTCGGACCTACGACCTCGTCCTTATCAGGGGCGCGCTCTAACCAACTGAGCTATAGACCCATTCAAGCTCTAAAATTATAGGATATGGATAATTGAATGTCAATAAAGAAAATAAGAATTTTCTTAATAAAATCCGATCTGATTCACTTCTAGGTTTTAGTAGAAAATTAACAATTTCTCTAGCGATAATTAATCTCTCAAATTAATATAATATTGGCAAGGAGATTAATATGGGTAAAAATAAAAACCAGATATTTGTAGATAAAAACGAAGAGAAGCAAGTTACCCCTCTTTTTGCAGGTGATAGAAATGCAGTTGATGCTAATGAACCTACAAAAAGTGAAATAAGAAAAGCTCGTCTTCCTTTTTACATACTTATCGGAGTTCTTTTATTAATTTTAATTGCTCTTGCAATTACCCTATTATGTATTTACTAATATGGAAAATTATGTTGCTTCAATCAATTCTATAAACACCAGACGTTCGACAAGAAAATACGACGGTAGAAAAGTCGATACTGAAACATTAGTTGAATTATGCAAAGCAGGACTACTTGCTCTTAGCGGTATGAATATTCATGACTTATCCTTCTTAGTTATTAACGACGATGAAACTGCAGATAAGTTTGTCGAAATTGTCACCAACTTATGTGGAAGAAATCCTTTCTACGGAGCAAAGAGCTTCATTGTTTGCTACGGAAGAAAAGAAAGAGTTGAACTGTACGAAGATGTTGGTGCAGCAATTGAAAATATCCTTTTGGAAGCAGATAACAAAGGTATTTTAACCTGCTGGATTCATGCAACATGTAAGATTAAAGAAAAAGAACTCTACGATTTCATTAACTCTTTAACCGATAATGAAGATAAAGTTATCTTAGATACAATCATCCTTGGTTACGGAGAAAAGAACGATTCATCAAGAAAGTTTGATGAAATAATTAAAACTAATATTAAAGTTTGTTAATTGTACAAAGTTAAGTCCAAAAAACTTAACTTTTTTTCATGAAAACCAATATTTGATTAAGTAAAATCGTATTTATAATGAGTATAATCAATTCAGAGGATTTAAGGTTATGCAGGAACGATTAATATTTTTAATCGATAAGATGCAACAAAAAGAATTGTCATACTTTTCAGAATTCTATGAATTGACGAAAAGATCGGTCTTTTACAACATTTTATCGTTAACTCGTAATGAAACTTTAGCGGAAGACCTGATGCAGGATAGCTACGTTAAGTTTCTACATAATATTGAAAAAGTAGATAAAACTAAAAGTATTCTGGGTTATCTGATTATGATAAGTAGGAATTTAACTCTCGATTACTTCAAAAAAAATAACCGAGTTGTTGAACTCGATGATAATGATTACAGAGAGAATATCCATCATCATGATAGTCATGATGCTATGGATATGAAAATCCTACTTTCTAGGATTTCTAAGATACTTAATAAACACGAATATGAAGTTTTTACCCTTCATGTTCTCTCGGAATTAACTTTCCAGGAGATAGCCTTAGAGCTAAAAAAACCACTAGGAAGCATTTTATACACCTACAACGCTTCCATCAAAAAGATAAGAAAGGAGATATCGTATGAAGAATTTGCTCGATGAGAAATATCAAGTTGAAAATGATGCTGATATCAAGCAAAAATTTGGCGACTTTTCCAATAATTATCAGATTAAACTTTCAGCTGATGATATCTTGAATAAATACAATGAAGAAGTTGCAGCAGAGAAGAAACAACAGAAGAAGTTCAATAAGAAATATGCATTATTTGGTGGTCTTTCTTCCACAGTGGCAATTTCTGCTTTGACTGTTGGATTGGTTGTTGGTTTAAATGTGAATGACCATGGTGGTCAACAAAATATCATCCTTACTCAATCCTATCAAGAAAGTCTTGCTAGGGATGTTTTCTCCTTTACTAATTTCAATTTTAACGATAGTCAAGATAGCACTAAAGCCTTAATTAAAATGAGAAATGACTTTAACCAAAATGCAGAAAAAACCGCTTTTGAAGAAGTTGTTAATGAATATGAAAATATCCAAAAGGGTATTCAAACTCAATTTATCTTCCCAAATTTAAATACCACTATTGAAACCAATGAAATTGGTTTTGAATTTAGAGGTGAAACCTTCAAATATAAGATGGTTTCAACCGATTTAAGTTTCACACTTTATTACAACCAGGATACAAGATACGATGGAAGTGACGAAGTTTTAGAAAGTTTAAATGGTTATTACGATTACAACGGTTCCGTTTATAAAACTCACTTTATCAACGAATCAGAAAATGATGAAGATGAAACTGAAATTGAGCTACAGGGAATCTTCATCAATGCTGATGATCCAAACGAACCTATAAAAGTCATCCAAAAAGAGAGTGAAACTGAAGAAAACGAATCTGAAGAGAAGTATTCTTATTCTATATATAAGGATGAAAGAGCTCTTCGTGAAGAAAGATTCTCATATAAAGTTGAATATGAGTTTGAAAATGACGAACTTGAAGTCTCGGTTGAGAAAGAGAATGAAAAAGAGATACAATTCCAAAATATCAAACAGTTATCACCTAATAAATATACATTTGAAGTTGAATATGAGTCTGATGAACTTGATGATTTCGATTTTAGAATCACTTTGGAATACTCCCAAGATTACTCAGTTAGAACCTACACCACAACTTCTGGATTAAAAATTACAAAAAATTAAAATAATTCCAATAAAAGCAAATTCTTATTCGTATTTATAGTAACTAAAGTAAATTACGGAGGATACAGATATGAAAAAATTATTTACATTAGGTCTCGCATTATTAGGTTTAACTGGTTTAGCTAGCTGCACTGATAATAACAACGATACAGTCAACGGTTTTGCATCAAGTGAAACCACATTGAAGATTCAAGCAATCTCAGCAATGAATGTCATCCAAAATGCAAGTACTGCTTCATTCAGCTCTTTAAAGAAAGTTAATAACAGAGTTGATCCTTCTGTAAAAGAAGAAATCAGTGATAATCTTCAAACTATGGATATGCTTATGACAAAAGGTTCCATTGAAATTGAATCAACAATCGAAAGTGTCAATATCGATTTCAACGGTGTCATCTTAGATACTAAGGAAACCTATCATCTTGCTGATGACCAAGTTTACACCTTATATTATTCTTCAGCTGATAAATTTGAAAGAGTTGAAGCAGAAGGTAACTGGCAACATGATTCATTAACAAGAGATGACGATTGGGATAGAGATGAATTTGAAATTGAAACTATCCAATATATCAAAGGTATCTCCTTCTTGAATGAAGAAAAAGATGCAGAAGGCAATTTAAACTTTGATAAAGGTTTCCCATTCGAAAGTAAATTGGCTGAAGAGAAAGAAGATGACGAAATTGAAACTGAAAGAAAATTAAGAATGTTCATCTCTGCTGACTCCTACGTCGAAGTTGAAGAAGAAACTGAAATTGAAGGCAGGGAAACAAGCTACGAAATTAGTTATGAACTCTACAACAAGAATTTCAGACATCCTAGCTACTCATTTGAAATTGAACTTGAAAGTGAAGATGCAAATCAAATTGAATTCAGAATTAACAACCACGAATACGAAGTTTTCAAATTCGTCGATAGAAATTCAAATGCAACAAGATTCAGAGTTGAATTTGAAGATGATGACACCGATCAAGAAGAAGTTCTTCTTTTCGAAAAGGTTGAAACTGAAAACACAGTTTCCTATAAAGAGATTTAATTACAAGATTGCTCCTTCGGGAGCAATTTTTTGTAAGAAAATTCTTGGGATGAAAAAATTATGAACTTAGTTAAGTTTCAAGGTTAGCGCAATAAAAAACAAATCTGCTTAGAACACCTCTTGGTGTTCTATTTTTCATTTGCAAACACGTAAAATATTATTGCTCTTGTTGCCGTTCATTTAATGAATGAAAGGAGAATACAAATGAACAAATATAAGAGATTAAATGCTAAAGAACGAGAGGATATTTTAACTGGTATCGCTCAAAGTGCTGGCTTAAAAGAAATTGCAGAGTCAATTGGTAGAAGTGAGAGCACAATCTATAGAGAAATTCTGACGAACTCTATAAAATATGAGCCACGAAAAACATGTTCGCATTGTACAAAAAATTGTAAAAATCGTGATACATTCATAAATGGAAGTTGCAAAAATTTTGAGAAAAAGATTTGCGAAAAACTGAAAGTATTTCCATACGTTTGTAACAATTGCGAAGATAAGAAACGCTGTAGAAATTTTAAGCGTTATTATCGAATTACTAACGCAAATGATTTTGCTAAAAAGAAGCGTGTTGAAAGTAGAAGAATCACTAAATTTAGAGCCAATGATGAATTAATCAATAAAATCGATGTAATTTTATATGATTGTGTCATTAATAAAGGTCAAGGATTATTTCATATCTACAATTCACAAGAGTTGATTAAGAACAACATCTCTTTATCAACCTTAAGAAGGTATATTAAGAGACGTTATTTCACTGTTAAGCTGCATAATTTGCGTAGATTCGTTAGATATTCCCGCAGAAGAGACAAAAAAGTTAAAAGAATCCGTTTAGATGCCAAACGTTTAACTGGCAGAACTCACGATTGCTATTTACAAGAAATTGAGCAACATGGAACCGGAAATGTCTTTCAATTTGATAGTGTTATCGGAAAAATTACTGATAAAACTGCAATGTTAACCATTATTCATATGGAAACAAATTTTCAAATAGGATTTAAAATTGAAAAAGGTGTTTCTGCTTCGCTTAATGCAGTAATTTCTCAATTGAAAGAAAAATTAGGTGACAAGTTTGCTGAGATTTTTAAAATAAATCTTTGTGATAATGGAACAGAATTCGAAAAATTTTATCTCATCGAATCCGTTCCAGAGAATGTAAAAGTATTTTACACAGATCCTTACAAGTCTTATCACAAAGCTGAGTGTGAAAGAAACCATGAGTTAATTAGGTATGTCATTCCTAAATCAACAACCTTAGATAACATTACCCCGGAAGACTTAAACTTACTTTTCTCACACATAAACAGTTATATTCGTGAATCATTAGGTGTAAAAACGCCTTATGAGTTATTTGTAGAAAAATTCGGAGAAGAAATTGCAAAGCTATTCGACATCTATAAAATTGAACCCAAAGATGTCAATTTAACTGCAAGTCTTCTCTACTAAAATGAACCGGCAACAAGAGAACAAACTTATAATGATTTTCCTTTTATTTGACCATTTACGTTAATAGCTGATTTTCGTTTTTGGTCACCTTTTGCCGTGTGATTTATTATAACAAAAGCCCTAAAAAACATTGTTAAAACTTCAATTTCAAGGTTATTGTATTAATTTTAAAATCTAAGTGTACAAAATCTTCAAGATAAGAATGTACACTTTT
>CAJMBK010000011.1 GCA_905211645.1 uncultured Caryophanales bacterium | reverse complement strand
AGAAAATCTATTTTATGTGTTATTTTATTGCGCTAACTTTGAAATTTAACCATTTGAACTGTTTATAACATTTTTCTGATAAAAAATTGGATTTTGTTTTCTATTTTGCCCAATAAATAATGATCAAGACGACATCAGTTCCTTCGTTGATTCATTAGAAAAAGCTACAGATAAATCTTCAAAAGAAAAGAGCGACAACAACTAGTCATCACTCTTGCAAAGTCTTTAATAATTAATAATTTCTATTTAAATAGAAGTATTTTTCAAAATCGTAAGTACTGTAAACCAATGCAGGATTTTGCTTTGTTAAATTGTAATATGAATAGTACTTTCTCTTTCCATCAATAACTTGGAATCTGTATCTTTCTATAGAAAACTTGTCAAGGAAAGGAATATTGATTTCTCCTGTATAAGTTTCATATGCAGAAAGGTCATGTAAATTAAATGACTGACGATACACTTCTTTACCCTTATCATCAAAGAATGTTAACCTAAAATTAACGTAATCAACATCAACACTTGGTGTAATTGCATAATTCCAGGTTATAAATTCATATGTGATTTCTAAATCAAAATCATAGGTGTTTAAAGATAAATCTGGTTGATAATAACTTGAAGTCTTATCGTTATTATCAGGTCTATGATTTGAGCTATCACGATTGACTGCTCTAACAATCGTTACAATGATAAAAATTAAAAGTACAATACCTGCAACAATTCCAAATGCAATCAAAAATGGATGATGTTTTTTCTTCTTTTGAGGAACTTCATTTACTTCCACTACTTCAGTATCTGAATCGGAATTATCTGATGAATCTACCTCAGATTCATCAGTAGTGCTTTCATCTTCTTCTTTATTATCATCAGAACTTCCTTCATCAGGTTCACCTAGTACAGCTTGCTGTCTAGCAAGTTTTTTAGCACGAGCTCTTTCTTTCTGTTTCTTAGTTCTAGGAAAGAACATAATAAAAAGAATACCTATACAACCTAAAATTAGAGGATATAAATGCAAGTCTTGAACATTGTACATATGTGTAACTGCACCTAAAACTGCTAAAACAATAGCAGAATCAGAATCTGCAGTTCCGTAATATCTTCCACCCATTGTTGTGAAAGTAATAAATACATTATCACTACCAAACTCAATCATTCTTACATCACGTACAGAGATGATTTCATAAGGAGAAATACTGTTGATTGATTGACTGAAGCCGTAGTCGAACCCAAAGAGTCCGTAATACCACAATAAAACTATTACCAAAATGGTAATTAAAGTAATTTTTACAAAGTAACGCACATTGTTCCTTTCCGAGCTTCGTATATAATTATGGCAATTTTTTCTATAGTTTCAATACTGATTATCTATAAGTCATTAATTTCTCATTAAATATTTCATAACTACCTTATTTATAAAGAAAATAAGAAAAATACTCATAATAAAACACCTGAACTATCTTCTTTAGTTCAGGTGTGAATAAGTAAATAAAAAATAGCAGTAGGGGGAATCGAACCCTCGACATATCGGGTATGAGCCGACTGCTCTACCAACTGAGCTATACTGCCATGTGAATAATTATTTTAATAAATGGTGGAGCTGACGAGGATCGAACTCGCTACCTTCTCCATGCCATGGAGACGCTCTCCCAGGTGAGCTACAGCCCCATTCCATCTAATCTGCGTTTTTCAAAACGCTTAATAATTATTACATTTTAATTGACTATTTGCAACTACTTTTTGAAGCCTTATTTATCGAGTTCCTCAGCTAAAACGTGGCAGAGTAAATCGATGGCTTTATTTTCAATTCCTGAGTTTTCTAAGATTAAATCAGCATAGTTTTTGCTTGGTTGGATGACTTCTTCAAACATTGGTTGAACGGTTGAAAAATACTGTTCGATAATGTTGACGTAGTCTCTGGCTCTTTCTTCGTGGTCTCTAATTAAACGACGCAAGAATCTTCTTTCTCTGATGCAGTTAATAAAAACTTTGATATCTGCGTAATTTCTAACTTTGCTGTCAACTAAAGCCATGATTCCTTCGATGATGATAATCTTTTTAGGCTTGATAATTTCGTATTTGTCACTTCTATTATGAACTGTGAAATCGTAGATTGGTTTTTTGATTTCTTTACCATTTTTAAGTTCTTCAATCTGTTCTCTAAAAAGTTTCCAATCGATTGATTTAGGATGGTCAAAATTAACCTTTTTTCTCTCTTCCATGGTTAAATTTGTTAAATCCTTATAATAATCATCCATGGAAATGTGTGTGATATTCTCTGTTCCTAAGCGTTTTAAAACCTCATTAACAACATAGGTTTTTCCTGAGGCGGAGCCACCTGCAATTAAAACAATCTTATTATTCATATTATTCTCCAAGCAAAATTTCTTCTATTTATGTTAACAAAAATACTTAATTGTTACACGTTATTTTATTCACACCTTTTCAAATTTAGTATAATAAACCCGTGGAAATATTCTTTATTCCAACTTTAAATTTTTGTAAATGGAGGTTTATTTAATTTTATGAAAAAAAGTTTATTAAGCTTATTGCTCTTAACTGGCGCTTTATCTGTTTCCACTTTAGCATCCTGCGGCGAGACAAGCAGCAGTGTTAGTTCAACAGGTAACACAACATCTTCTTCTACATCTTCATCTTCTTCATCTTCTTCATCCAGCACATCTGTCAATGCAGATGAAATCAGTGAAGGTAAATGGGATGCAGATGCAAAGGTTGCTACTGGTACATACCAATACGTCGAATGGGGTAACAAATATGGTGTCAAAGTCTCATTAAATATTGACACTGCAACAAACATTATCACAAAGGCTACATTCGAAGATTCTTCTGAAGGTGCTCACAATATGACACCATCCGATGTTTGGAAAGATCATGAGCAACAACACGCAGATTATGAAGCACTTGCTGGTAACCTTGCAGCTTACACCAACTTAAATGTTTGGGTCGCTAAAGGTTTAACTGATGGCATCACAGAAGCTTCTTCAAAAGATAGCTTCTTACAAATTGTTGCTGGTGCAACTCAAACCAATGGTAGATTTGCTAAAGCTGTCAACTTAGCAGTTACTTCATACATTGAAACAGCAAAAGTTACAACTCTTGGTGAAATTGGTTATGATACAAGCTACCTTCCTAAAGATCTCGGTAGCTATAAGAAATATACCGGTGAAGCTTCTTACAAATCACAATGGGGTACTGGCGGTTATGGTTCTGTTGTTTCCATTTATCTTGATAATGACAATAAGATTCAATATGTTCAAGTTGAAGAACCTACAACTGAAGGTTATCACAACATGACTCCAAGCTGGAATGCTGATAATAAGGTAGATCCAGTTGATGCTGCAGCAACTGCTTTATCATATTATAGAAGTGGTAAGCTTTTAACTGAAGTCCTTAAGGGTCAAGCTGTCACAGACGTCCAAAAAGCACTTTCTACTCTTCCTGAACTTACTGCAAATGGTGATAACGTCACCACAGTTGGTGAAAATACCCCTACAGCATACCAAGTTGTTACAAATGCAACTCAAACCAACGGTAGAAACGCAACTGCTTTGAAGAAAGCTGTCGAACAAGCTGTTACAGCAGCAGCTAAGTAATTAAACCAATTCATAATAATTAAATATCGTAAAAATATTGGTGGCGAAAGCCACCTTTTTTAATTTGAATTTGAACAAAATATGACAAAATTTTGACCTTGATATAACTAGTTAAATCTTATATAATTTCTAACGAGTTTAAACAAACTCCCTGCTGATTGATAATGCTACTATCGAATCAGCCATAGACCATAGGAGGAAATGCATTATGAAGAAATACGAGTTAATGTATATCCTTAAGGCTAATCTTGATGAAGCAGCATTGATGTCTGAAAAAGAAGCATTAAGCAGAATCTTAACAGACAACGGTGCTCAAATCACCAAAGTAACAGAATGGGGTCTCAAGGACTTCGCTTACGAAATCAAGAAAGAGCGTAAAGGATACTATGTCATTTTGAATTTCGAAACAGAAACAAACAATGCTGTTAATGAATTCAGACGTATTGTTGCCTTAGACAACAATGTAATTCGTTTTTTAATCATCAATAGTTAGTCTTTAACGAAAGGAGATTAAAAATGACAAATTCTGTTATTCTTATCGGAAGAATTACAAAAGATATTGAAATTAGAAGAACAGAAAGTGGTAAATCTGTTTGCAGTTTCTCACTAGCTGTTGATAGCTACAATTCACAAACTAAATCCAGAACTGCTAGCTTTATTCCTTGCACCGCATGGAACAATGTAGCAGATAACCTTGATAAATTCTGTAAGAAAGGTTCTTTGATTTGTGTCGAAGGTAAATTGAACCAACGTTCTTACAAATCTAAAGACGGTAAAAATGTTTCCGTCGTTGAAGTTATTGTTTCCAGTGTTGAATTCCTCGAAAGAAGAAATGCAACCGCAAATGATACTTTAGCACTTGAAGATACAGATAGTTTAGATGATACAACAAGCTTAGAGAGCTCAGATACTGATTTGCCTTTTTAGAAAAGAAAGGGAAGTTAAGTTATGTACAATAAGAAAAAGTCTAACTCAAAACGTAAAGTTTGCTACTTCACTAAGAACAAAATTGAAAAGATTGACTACAAGAGAGTCGATATTTTAGTTAAGTTCATCTCTCCTACCGGAAAGATTACACCTAGCAGAACTACAGGTACTAGCGCACGTTACCAAAGAATGTTACGTCAAGCTATCATGAGAGCCAGATTCATGGGTCTCTTACCTTATGTTAATGATTAATTAGACAACAAATAAACTGGCGAAAGCCAGTTTTTTTAATATTTTCAATTTTTTATAATAAGACTATGATTAAACAATACAAGAAAAATTTAGACTATTCCTACACTTTAGGTTTCTATCCTACATTTGAACTAATCAAATACAAAAAAGATAAGATTCGTGTAATTTACATCCATCCAAATGCTTTAAATTCAGACGCTTATAAAAAATTAACAACTTTAGTGTCTAAAGAAAAAGTTGTTATTTCAGAGACACCTTTTAATAAGCTTTCCGAGAAGGAAAACGACCACTGTATGGGTGTCTTTGATAAGTATGAAACAAGCCTTGATTTAAACGATGACTTAATAGTTTTGCATAATCCTTCCGACATGGGAAACTTAGGAAATATTCTAAGAACCATGAATGCATTCAATTTCAAAAACTTAGTTATCATCCGCCCAGCTTGTGATATCTTCAACCCCAAAGTTGTTAGAGCCAGCATGGGTTCATTTTTCAAAGTTAACTTCATCTACTTAGATACCTTTGAAGATTATTTAAAGATGTTCCCTAATCACACCTATTACCCATTTGCTTTGCAGAAAGCAGAAAAGCTTTCTTCCTTAAAGAAAATTGAGCATCCTTACTCACTTCTTTTTGGCAACGAAGCAAGTGGTTTACCAGAAGAAATATTAAATAAACACACAATAAAAATTGAGCAAGCCGAGGATATCGACTCACTCAATTTGACTACAGCAGTTGCGATTGCATGTTACTATGCAAAGAATGTAATTAATTAGACTTATCGCTTTCATCTTGGTCGAGATCTTGTTCCATCTTGGTTTCAACGATTCGACCTTTTATTATAACTTTATCCTGTGGACCGATTGGTTCAATCTTGGAAAAGAACATGTGATAAATAAAGATTGCGATAAGAAGAACGTTAAGTATGATGGCAAAGGCTAATATTATATAGTCCATATTGCCAGGAGTTTGACTTGTTTCCTCACCGTAATTTCCACCAAAAAGGGAAAGACCTTTAGAAAGAGAAACACTCATTCCGATTAAAAACCACAACATCGCTATGATAAAAAGTAATAGCAAGGAGAAAAAGACCCAGTGGTTCCAGCGAAATGATTTGAAACGTTCAACTAACTTATTCTTCATCTTCAGCTAATTCAACGTCTGCGTTGTGATAAACGGCTTGAACGTCTTCGATTTCGTCCAATTCTTCCAAAAGATTCAATAATTTTTGTTTTTCATCACCTTCGACGTGAACAAGTTCAGTATTAGGAACCATTCTGATTTCGTTGATCAAGAATTCTGAAACTTGCAATTCGTTTGTTACGACATCTTTTGCCTTAGCAAAATCTTTTGGTGAAACTCTGACTTCGATGATACCATCACCTAAGTCGACAACATTTTGAACATCGACATCACCGAAAACTAAGGTTTCTGTGACAGAGTCGATTGATTGATTCTCAGGGAGTTCGAATTGGATAACACCTAAATTATCGAAGTTAAAACTTGCACTACCAGTATTTGCAACCTTACCGCCTTTATGTGTTAATGCGGATCTGACAGCAGCAAATGCTCTCTTATCATTGTCTGTTAAAGTATCGATGATAATAGCAACGTTACCTGGGCCGAAACCTTCATATCTGTTTGAAGAGTAGGAGGTTGCATCTTTAGCTTTAGCTTTTTGAATAGCTCTTTCGATAACGTCTTTGGAAACTGATTGACCTTTGAATTTTTCAATTGCAGCACGAAGTGCTAAGTTTTCTTTAGGATCTGGGATACCACTTTTTGCAGCCATGTAAATTTCTTTACTAGCACGATTGAATAATGCTGATTTTGCAGCGTTTGTAGCAGCCATCTTCTTGGCTCTAACTTCATGAGCTCTACCCATATAATTACCTCTCTATAAAAAAACCTTATTTATTATACAACTTTAAGGCTTTAAATTTGTTTCAAACCAAAAGAAAAAGCCACAAAATGCGGCTTTTTCATCATTAATCTAAGTCTAATTTTTGAGTTTCTGTATCACCATCGTTGTGGCTATCAGAATCATCTTTCTCAATAGGTGCTGTATCCAAACCTCTTACTGCTGGAAGTGGATATTCTGGATGAGCAGCTTTAACTTTTTCATAGGCTTTTGTGAATAACTTATGTTCAACAACGTTGGAGAAGACATTCTTTGTCAAATCGAAATTATTGAAATTATCAACAATATCCAAGACAATTTCTTCATCGTTCATGATGATACCGGAAACGATAAGTGCGGTTCTAAATTGTGGTAAATAGTTTGGGAGTGATAACTCTTTTCTATTTTCACGTTTGAGTAAGTAGTAATTCTTATTTGCGGCTTTTTCATTACCTGTTAAGAGGTAAATGAAAATCTTTTCACCGTTGATGAAGTATTGTTCATCTAAGGATAAATAATTTGAGAAGTACAAGGCTTGTTTTAAGACTGCGATTGCCTTATCGGATTCTTCCCTGTAAAGGTGATTTAAATACTTGTAGATAAGTGTTCTTGCTTTGTAGTAAGAATCGTAATCTTCAAAATCTGGATCGATGAAATCTTCGTTGGATTGCATCTTAGCTTTTTCAACTGTAAGTAAGTTGAAGGCTTTTTTATTATCCTTACCAAGAGTTCTGATAAATGCGTACATATCAGGATCAGAATCGGATTTGATAGGTAAGATTTCGTAGATTGGGATTAAAAGTGCATACAAGGTTGAACCAAGAATAACACCACCAAATGCTGTTAAAGAGTTTGCAGTTTCACTTGCGTGACCCATGAAGTAACCAGCAACTGCTAAGACTGCAACAAGGACAACATTTAAAATGTGACCGAAGAAGAATAATATTGCAGGTTTTGATTTTTCAATATCGTTTGCTTTAAATGTTAAGTGGAAATCTAAGATCTGAGCAAGTTTGAATGAAAAGACATATTTTTCACTGATTCTAGTCCAAGTCAAACCGAAAACTTCGATTGATTGGATTGTGTAACCACCAAGTTTTGCACCGATAATTTTACTTAAGTTGTAGAAAACGAATGAGAGAATAACACCGATTGCACAGCTAGCAACATTCAAGCCTATTGAGACCCCGGTATTGTTGCTGCTACCAGAAACTGAAATACCATTATTTGTGTAAATGAATGTATTATTTAAGTAAGCAAATAAAGCGATTAAACCAACTATGAGAATTAAAACCACCCAGGAAAGATTGATATCAAGGAAAGATCTCTTTTTCTTGTTTTCAGTTGGTTGAGAAGTTTTATTTGAATTTGAAGTTTCGTTTTTAACTTCTAAATTTTGATTTTCTTCCATAGGAAACCTCCGCTACCTAATTATTATAAAAAAGTAAGCGTTTTTATATTATTAAAACAATCTATTATTTTATTTATTCTTATTCTTTAAACGGTTTATTAAAGAATCGATGTAGTCTTTTTCAACACCGTATTCAGAAAAATCTTTATGCAAATTGAGTGAATAAGTCCAGTTTCTGAAGGTTTCTAAAACCTTTTTAACACTAGGACGTTTAAGTTTAAAGACAATTTCACCAAGTTTAACAATCTTATCTTTCAGCTCTTTTCTATTTAATTCCAAATAGTATGGCATGAAGAAATTAATTCCATCACCATGAACAATTGAAGGATATTTTCCTGAGAGAATATGCTCAACTCCATGAATTGGCATTTTATAATTCTTAGCAAAAGATGTTACACCACAATGGGCTAAAGTTCCACAGATCATCATCTTGGAGCGTGAATTAACTTCAAATGGTTTATCAACAACTCGATAGGAAACTTCAACGATATCTTTAAGTAAGCCTAAAGCTAAGTCATCTGCAATTTCAAGCTCATCACTATCAGTGAGATATCTTTCCAAAGTGTGGCAGAACATATCTGCGATACCGCAGGAAATTTGATAACTAGGAACTGTTTCTGTTAAATATGGATTAAGGTATGAAAAAGTTGGATAGTTTAACTCACTTCTAAAACCTTTTTTGAAGTTATGTTTTCTGTCGGAAATAACACAGGAGTTACTCATTTCAGAACCTGAAGCAATCAAAGTTAAAATGGTACCAAAAGGTAAAGAGTTAATAGGTTTAACAACCTCTTTAACAATATCCATTGGTTCACCATCGTAATAATAACTGTGTGCTACAAGTTTGGTGAAATCGATAACGGAACCACCACCAATAGCAATTAAGCAATCTGGTTTAAAAGCTCTAACCTTTTCAACACAAGGGATAATATTTTCAACATCAGGATTGAATAAAACATTAGAAAACTCATCAAAACAGATGTTGTTTTGATGTAAGTTATCAACGATTTTTTGGTAGTAACCATTATTCTTTAAGGATTTACCACCATAAATAAGAAAGACCTTCTTATACCCGAAGTCTTCAAAAATATCCTTTAATTGGACATCCCTAGTTGTGTTATCAAAATATAATTTTGTTCTGATATGAAAAGTAAAATTATTCATCGTCATCCAAACTTGCAATTGAAGAATATTGATGCAATCTCTTAGCTAATTCTTCAATGTTACCTCTTGTCAAAAACTCAAGAATTTTAGCAGTCTTCAAAAGCTTTGTCTCTTCTGGATTTCTAATAAATTCAAAGATGAATAAAAGATATTGATAAGTGATTGATTTGACTAAAATATCTTTTTCAGTTTCAGTTAATTTGAAATCAATCTTAATGCAGTAATTGACGTATTTCTTAACTGCATTCTTGAAATATTCATAGTAGAAATTTATAAAAAGCTCTCTTGTGGAAGCTTGCTTACAGATATTTTTAACTAATCCAGTGTTTTCAGATAAGAACTTGACACATTGTTTGACGCTGTCTTGTGGTCTATCAATGTTTGTGTTCATTGGATTCTCTGAGAGCAAAAGATAAATCAAACATTCTTCCATACTCTTGAAATAGTAATAGAAGTTTTGTCTGGAAGTATTCAATTCGTTACAGAAATCTATAACTGGCATTTCACTTAAGGTTTTAAATTGCAATCTCTTTTTTAATTCATTGGCAAAAAATTCTGCTCTATTTTTCATGCTCTATCACCTCGAAAAAACTAACCAAATAATTATATCTATTTTGCCTTGGCAAGTCACTTAAATTAAGGTAATTTTAGCATATGTAATACATTTAATCTAAATATATTAAAAAATCTTTCAATTTTTAAAGATGTCTTAAACAACTTTGAATTTGTGTTTAAAATTGTTTAAAATTCAAAATACGAAATTTATCAAAAATCACTTACAAATTTGTTAATTTGTGATATATTTATATGGCAATAGAGAATGAGGAACACATAAGTCAAAAGTAAAACAACTAAAATCATATGCCAAACTTATATCCAATGTCGGCATTGAGGCTAGTCCATTGCAAAATGTATTAATTATCGCACACGTCGAGGCCAGCGAATTTGTCCATTATCTTGTTTCAGAACTTTATAAATCTCATGTCAAGAAAGTCGAAGTTATCTACAAAGATTACACTTTGGAGAAACTTGCTTTGAAGAATGAGCATAAAAAATACATCAAGAAAATTGATTTTTGGAGAGAAAAGAGAGTCGAATCATTTGCAAGCAACAATTTTGCAATAATCTCCTTAGTCGGTTCCGATCCAGTAGTTTTCAACCATCTTAACGATTTAAGAAGAGAGCAAAGAATCAAAATTTTCCGTGAAAAATTTGCTGTTCATCTTTCAAAATATAATTCTAATCTTTTATCATGGGTTGAGGCTTGCTGTCCAACTAGAGATTTAGCAACTTTAGTTTTTCCTGAATTAACTCCCACTCAAGCTTTGCAAACCATGTGGAAGATAATTTATGAAAGCTGCCATATGCTTATTCCTAAAGTAAATCCTATCAAAGCTTTCAGAGAACATATTGCTCGATTAGATACAATTGCAAATAAAATTAATAATTTAAATCTCAAATCATTCAGAGTTACAACAGGCTTAGGAACAGATTTAACTTTTGAATTCAATGAGTACAATTTCTCCTCACTTCACTTTTTTGATTCAGAATTTAAGCATCATTTCTTTGCAAATATGCCTTCGGAATTGATTGGTTCCTGCTTAAAGAATGTCAAAGTCAATGGCCATGCAGTAAGTTCTAAAGATATCTTCTACGAAAGTAAAAATCTTGTAGGTTGTTCGATAGATATTATTGATAACAAAGTGACAGTACATTCAAATGATAAGGATACAAAACATATTCTTCAATCTAGCAATTTCATTGATGTTGATAAAATTGGTTTAGTTGATAACTCCTGTCCTTTAGCAAGATACAACAAGAATTTCATGTTGCACCTCTTCAATAGAAACTCATCAACTCACTTAGTTATTAAGTCTAAACGCAAAGATTGTCCCGAACCTGAATCTGAAAAAATCGCTCTTTATAGCTTTGAAAAGGACTTAATCTTCCCAATCGGAACCGATGATTTAACTATCATTGGTAAAGTTAAAGAAACCAATGAAGAAATAGTAATTATGAAAAACGGAAAATTTGTCGACTAAAATTAACTCTTAGCCGACTTTTTGTATGGTGAATTTTTTTAATTTGCCATATATATTTAATAAAGAAAATAAATGAATATTGTTATAATTAAAGAGTAACAAGTTAATATTCTTTTAATTTGTTCGTAGCAAATAAATTTAATACTATTAGGAGGATTTAAATGGCTACACAAAAACAATACGTCTATCTTTTCAAAGACGCATATGGCAAAGGTAAAGAACTCCTTGGTGGTAAAGGTGCTGGTTTAGCTGAAATGGCACACATTGGTATTACAATTCCAATGGGTTTCACAGTTACAACTGAAGCATGTAACCTCTACTACGAAGAAGGCAAGAAGGTTCCAGAATTCTTAAAGGAACAAATCTTCAAAGGTCTTGCTGACTTAGAAAAAGAAACAGGCAAGAAGTTCGGTGGTGATCCTAAAGATAGAACCGTCCGTCCTTTATTAGTTTCCGTTCGTTCCGGTGCACGTGTTTCTATGCCTGGTATGATGGACACAATCTTAAACTTAGGTTTAAACGATGAAACAGTCGAAATCTTAGCTGAAATTTCCAATAACCCACGTTTCGCTTATGACTGCTACAGACGTTTCATTCTTATGTTCACAAACATTGCAAAAGGTATCAAGAGAGATGATATGGATGCAATGCTCGAAAAGGTCAAAGAAGAAAAAGGTTACAAGTATGACTATGAAATCACTGCTGAAGAATTAAAGGTTCTTTGCGGTCAATTCAAGGATTACTACAAGAAACAATTCGGTGAAGAATTCCCACAAGATCCTAAAGTTCAATTGTTGGAAGCAGTCACTGCAATCTTCCGTTCATGGGATAACCCAAGAGCTAACACATACCGTAAGATGAATGGTATTCCATATTCATGGGGTACGGCTGTCAACGTCCAAATGATGGCTTTCGGTAACTTAAATAACAACTCCGGTACAGGTGTCGGTTTCTCCCGTTCTCCTGCAACTGGTGAAAATCACATTTTCGCTGAATACCTTATCAACGCTCAAGGTGAAGACGTCGTTGCCGGTATCAGAACACCATTATCAATCGAAGCTTTGAAGGAACAACAACCTGAAGTTTACGAACAATTAATTAAGAACGTTCACTTACTCGAAAATCACTACAAGGATATGCAAGATATGGAATTCACCGTCGAAGATGGTAAACTCTACTTCTTACAAACCCGTAATGGTAAGAGAACTGCAGCAGCAGGTTTAAAGATTGCTGTTGATTTACACAATGAAGGTTTAATCACCAAGGAAGAAGCTTTACTCCGTGTTGAAGCTAAATCCCTCGATGCATTATTACACCCTACATTCTCCGCTCAAGCTATCAAAGCAGCTAAGGTCATTGCTCAAGGTTTACCAGCATCTCCAGGTGCAGCAGTCGGTAAATTAGCATTCTCTGCTGAAGAAGCTAAAGAAAGAGGTACAAAGGGTGAAAAGGTCATCTTAGTCCGTGCAGAAACATCTCCTGAAGACTTAGATGGTATGGTCGCCGCTCAAGGTATCTTAACAATGCGTGGTGGTATGACATCTCACGCAGCTGTCGTCGCTCGTGGTATGGGTAAGACCTGTATTACCGGTTGTGGTGCAGCTCACATCTCCGAAGAAAATCGTACAATGGAAATCGATGGTAAAGTCTACACAGAGAAGGATACCATCTCCATCAACGGTTCCACCGGTGAAGTCTACCTCGGTGCAGTTGAAACTCAAGAAGCAAGCTTATCTGGTAACTTCGGTACCATTATGGAATGGGCAGATGAAGTTAAGAGATTGAGTGTCCGTGCAAATGCTGATACTCCAAGAGATGCATTACAAGCTGTCAAGTTTGGTGCAAACGGTATCGGTCTCTGCCGTACTGAACATATGTTCTTCAATCCTGACAAGATCTTCCACTTCAGAAAGATGATTCTTGCAAACACTGTTGAAGAAAGAGAAGCTGCATTAGCAGAATTACTCCCATTACAACAAAAAGACTTCTACGCTTTATTCATGGCAATGAAGGATAAGAATGTTAATATTCGTTTACTCGATCCACCACTTCACGAATTCTTACCTCAAGAAGAAGGTGCAATCGCTGAATTAGCAAAAGCTATCGGTACAACAAGTGAAGCAATTCACAAGAAGATCGAAGAATTACATGAATTCAACCCAATGATGGGTCACCGTGGCTGCCGTTTGGATGTCACATATCCTGAAATTGGTAGAATGCAAACCAGAGCTATTCTCCAAGCTGCTTTACAAGCACAACACGACTTAGAAAAGGCTGGTGAAAAGGTTAAGATCACTCCTGAAATCATGATTCCATTAACACTCGATCCTAAGGAATTCAAGTTTGTTAAGAAGATCATCGATGAAACCGCACAAAAGGTCTTAGAAGAAAATCATTCTGATATGACATACTTCGTCGGTACAATGATCGAAATCCCTCGTGCCGCATTACTTGCTGGTGAAATCGCAAAAGAAGCTAAATTCTTCTCATTCGGTACAAACGATTTAACCCAAATGACATTTGGTTTCTCCCGTGACGACGCTACCAAGTTCTTACCTGCATACTATGACACAAAGATCCTCGAATTCGATCCATTCCAAACATTGGACGTCGCTGGTGTTGGTCAATTAGTTGTTAAAGCAACTCACGAAGGTAAAGCTGCAAATCCTGAATTACACGTTGGTGTTTGCGGTGAAACCGGTGGTGACCCAGCTTCTATCGAATTCTATCATGCAGCTGGTTTGGACTATGTCTCCTGCTCACCATTCCGTGTCCCAGTTGCAAGATTAGCTGCTGCTCAAGCTGCTGCTAAGGAAAAATTAAGCAAGTAATTGCTTAAATAAGTAACAAAATAAATTAAAAATATCGAAAAAATAAAGACGAAGTTATCAACTTCGTCTTTTTCATTGGTTCAAAATATTATAATAATTAACGTTGTAGAGGTCTAAATCATGGCAAGAAGAATATCAAACGCAAGGAATGGCATGTATTTATCGGTTTTAATTGTCGGTTTTTTAAGTTGTATAACCGCAATCATTTTTGCTTACTGCTACCATGGAGATAGTGATGCCGCTAAGAAAGCAATGTACTTTATCTTTGGCATGATCATTCCAATTCTTGCTTGTGTCTGTGTCTTCTTCCCACAAATTGAAGTTTATTCAGGTAAGACTTACACAGCATTCTCACATGTTAATTTAGCACTTTTTATCGCTTTAGTTATATTAACCGTTACAACGATGTTTGTCGCAAGGCAATTCTAGTTGTGATGTAAAGAAGCTTGACGACTCAAATAACTCCTCACGGAGTTATTTTTTTTGTTTCCAACGATGTACTTGCCATCGATGGAACTTATTGCGTTAGAAAGAAGTAAAGTGACAATACCTTTAACAATTACATTAGGTACAAAGAATATAAATGAAGTGACAATTCCTGCTGGGAAAGCAATATCGAAGCAGACTTGCTTCCACAAGGCACCTAAGATAACAATAATTACTATCTCATTGAAAGTGATTATCGCAAACGTATTGAAGATATCGTTATTTCCATAAAGTTGGTAGTATTTAACTAACTTTTTGGAGATGAAATAAATTGATGTGAACATCAAAAGAATGATTGCGTTGAAGATGAAAAATGTTGCTAATTTTGTATTTAAACTTAATTCATAAACAACACCAGAGAATTTAAATGTATCATTAAATATTAAGTACAATCCTAGAGTTAATTCAAGAACTAAAGTGATGAAGCCTGCTGTAGCAATCTTTCCGTATTTATGTTTTAAGACGAATCTATTCAATAAATAAGGAAGAATACCTTGGAGTGCTGCACTTATTGAGTAAACAAAGAGATATGGACCAGGTTCAAATAGTACGGTACCAATAAAATCTGCTGCAACACCACACAATGCTCCAAAAAATGGACCGTTAATGAGTGAACAGAGAATAATTGGTAAAGTACCTAAACCTATTCTCGATGTTTTTGAGAATAGATAGAGTGATAGAAATCTAGTTGCGATGATACTAATTGCAATAAAAATTGCAGTGGTAGTTATCTTTTTAATTAAGATACCAGTATATCTTCTTCTGATAGTATCCATGAAAGTCACCTCCTCTAATATTTAAGCTTAGATGCTCTTGAAGCTTGGCGTTCTGCCTCCCTATTTTTAATTGTGTCTCTCTTATCACTGACTCTTTTACTTTCGCTAAGAGCAATCTGAACTTTAGCTAAACCATTTTTAATATATATCTTGGTAGGAACGACATAGTAGTGAGGATGAAGTTTGATGTAATTTGCTAAGTAATTAATCTCCTGTTTATGAAGGAGGAGTTTTCTCATTCTTGTTGGTTCATGATTAAAAATGTTTCCTTGTTTGTAAACAGGAATATTCATAAAAGCGATGTATGCTTCATTGTTTTTAAACAAGATGTAGGCTTGATCAATGGAGCAACCACTTTCTCTTAATGCTTTAATTTCAGTACCAACAAGTGAGATTCCAGCTTCGTAAAATTCCTTTAAAAAGTAATTAAACTTAGCCTTTTTGTTGTTAGCAATTACGTTATCATCCTTCTTTTTTGTCATATCTATCTACGTTTTCCTTTGTGTTTTTTACCTTTTGATCTATCGGAACGTTTCTTAGTTTTCTTTTGTGTTTTAGTAGGTTTTTGCTTTTTATCAGAACCACGGCGGGCACTATTTGATAACTTAGTGAAGAATCTATGCTCTTCGATGATTGATTTATCATTTTTCTTCAATCTAGCAAATTCATCTTCAGATAAGTTTTGCTTAGTAGCAGACATGAATTCTGGAGTGCAGAAATCAACTTTTCTACCTTCCATATCAACTGATAAAACAACAACATCAATTGAATCACCTAATTGGTAATGCTTTTGAGAGTTCTTAGCAAGAACATCGAAACGTTTTGGATCGTAATAGTAATAATCTTTATCCATGTAGATGAATGGTAAGAAACCATCCAATCCGATGTCGATTTGGATAAACATACCGAATGCGTTCATATTTTCAATGGTTGCATGATATGAATAACCAATCTTATTTCTTAAAAACTTGCAAGTTTCTAAATCGTTAACTTCGTATTCAATCTTTTGTGCTCTTCTTTCACAATCGGAAGTTAAATCGCCTAAATCGTCCATGATTTGATAGAGTTCACCTTTATCAAGAGGACGTTTGTTTAATAAGTAGTCTCTGATAACCCTATGAACAATTAAATCTGGATATCTTCTAATAGGTGATGTAAAGTGCAAGTAAAGAGGTTCAGCTAAACCGAAGTGTCCGATATTATCTGGGCTGTATCTTGCTTTAGCAAGTGTTCTTAAAGTAAATGAAGAAACTACTTTTCTTAACTTAACATCTTCAATAGATTCTAAAAACTTGCTAATACCTTCAGAGGTTACAACTCTTGGGAAGAGGTTGAGTAAGCCAACCTTTCTTAAAAAGTCTTTCAAGATCAAAACCTTATCAGCTGGTGGTTCATCGTGAATTCTGTAAAGACATGGTAAGTCATTTTTATCCATGATTCTTGCAATTGCACAGTTTGCTGCAATCATGAAATCTTCGATGAGTTTTTCACCATCTTCTTGAACTCTTTCGGTGACTCTAATTGGGTTACCTTGTTCATCCAAGTTGAATTTAATTTCAGTGGATTCAAGCTTCAAAGCACCTAATTTAGTTCTTCTCTTTCTAATTAAATCAGCACACTTCTTAGCTGCTTTAAGTAAGGTTTGAACTTTACCATCAAGAGTAGATTTTTCACTACCTTCTTTAATAAATTTATTAACTTCGGTGTAAGTTAATCTTGCGTAAGAATTGATGACACCCATATGAACTTCTTCACCAAGAACTTCACCGTATGGATCGACGACCATTTCAACCGTCATTGTTAATCTATCAACATTTGGATTAAGTGAGCAGATACCGTTGGATAATTCTGTTGGAAGCATTGGGACAACTCTATCTGCGACATAGATTGAAGTACCTCTTTCCCTTGCAGAATCATCTAAAGGTGTGTTTGTTCTTACATAGTAAGAGACATCAGCGATGTGAACTTTGAGATTGAAAGAACCATTCTTATTTTCAGTGATAGAAATGGCATCATCAAAATCCAAAGCATCTTCACCATCAATTGTGACTGTGATTTCGTTTCTATAGTCTTTTCTACCAACTAAGTCACTATCTAAAACATGGTCAGGAATTTGCTTAACTTCTTCCTTAACTTTCTTAGGAAATTCAATTGGTGCATCAAAACTTTCGATAATCTTAGTGATATCTGAACCAACATCCTTGTTAGAAACCAAAATCTTTTCCAAGTTAACGTTTAAAACTAAGCAGTAATTTGCTCTATCAAATTCTCTGGAGATGATATTAACTTTAACAAGGTCGCCAGGTTTAGGATCTAAGGAGTTTGTCTTATTAATTTCTAATTTAATGTTGGTATTATTGTCTAATAAAGGAACTAAGCTTGGTTTTTTGGTATCGATTAAGTAATTTGCTTTCATTGTCTTTTGTTCCTTCAAAATAGAAACAAATGACCATGAATTGGAGTTTGGTAAAGCTCTGATGTAGATTAAATCACCGCAGATAAGAGTGCTAACTCTTTCGTTGGAAATCTTAACATCTTCCTTTTCTAAAACTAAAGTAGCAAAAATATAAGTTGGTCTCTTTAAGACAACTCTTGCAACTCTAAAAGCAGTATTAGTGATTAATGTGTAGTAATTCTTTTCAGTCTCAATGACCAATCCTTCATAGATTAAATCCTCAATAGCTTTCAAGAATGCATCCTTTTGATTAACTTTGATTCTGAAATGACGAATTAATTCATCTAAACTTACTTCTCTGTTATTACCTAATATATCTTTAATTTTATCCTTAATATACATACCTTAAACTCCTCTTATAATTTTAGCAAACCAAAAAGCTAAAAGATTGACCATAAATAGACTTTTCAAAGAACAAAATAAATACCCTAGTTTGATTGTTACAAACTAGGGTTCAATATTTAAATTAAGCGACGTAAATGCAGCAAATTGCAGTTACGAAGAATGCAGCAAGAACAACGTAAGTGATGATGGAGAGAATCTTATCAACACCTCTTTCCTTGGTTCTAGCAAAAATATTCATTTTATTACCACCAGTAATAGCACCAGAAGCACCATCACTCTTACCAGATTGCAATAAACAAACAATAATAGCAAAGATAGATAATATCAATAAAATAATTTCTGCAGCTGTCATTTATTTACCTCAATTTTGAACAATCTTGATAATTATAATACAAAAAGAATTGATTATGTAGAAAAATAAGAAGGTTCCCCCACCTAATTCACCAATTTTACCTAATCAATATCTTTAGATTCGTACTTCAAATTCTCCGATCTATATTTATTTAAGTACTCTTTTATAACCTCAAAAGTTTCTTTTAAGTTAACTACTTCATCAAATCTTAATGCTTCGTTTCCAGCACCTTTGAAATTATAAATAAAGATAGTTCCAACGTTTTCTTTGTATAAATAACAGTCAACTTTTGAATATTCCAAAGAGATGGAACCTACATCTTTTAACTTTATGTAATTACTTTTTGAATGGTTGGATTTATTGAATTTAATTAGTCTTTCATTTGTTAAGTAATAACTTACTGAGTTGTATTTAAAGAAACAATATAATACAGAAATTCCGTATTCAACAATTAAAGAAACTGGAATTGTAATCCCAAATATAAGCCAAAATGTACTTGTGAACTCAAAATCATTGAGTAAGGCAAACATCAAAAGAATAAAGAGAACTACTAGATCAAAAACAATCCAGAACAAAAGTTTCACCGCAGCATAAAGAAAAACTGATTTAGAAACTGACTTTTTTGCTTCTAAAATGATAGTTTCTCCGTTTAAATACTCTTCAAGGACTGAATCCATCTCTTTATTTTTCATAACAAAAATAATTATAGAAGTTTTAACTTTATTATTAATAAATAATGAGAAATCCGATGGTATTAACATATCTTTTCTCTTGAGTATAGTTTATCTAAATACTAAAATATAATCGATTAAAGAAGATTTATCTTCAGGGTGAGGCGAAATTCCTCAATTGGTGGTAAAGTCCACGAGCTAACGCAGATAAGGTGAAACTCCTTAACCAACGGTATAGTCCGGATGAAAGAAGTTAAATTCAAAATTGTTTTTATGAAGATAGTCTCTTTAGTTACTAAGGAGCTTTTTTTATGATTAAAAACCAAATTTGTAGAATCAAGCGTAATTCTAAAGTTATTGTCATGTGCCAGGTGGCACTTTTCTCAGCAATAGCTTACCTTTTGCATTTCTTCAGATTCCAAGCCTTCTCATTCTTATCTTACGATCCTAAGAATTTGATGGTTTGCATCTCAGGCATCATCTTAACACCACTTCACTCAATCATTGTCTCATTCATCGCTGCATTCTTGGAGATGATCACAACTTCTGATACAGGTTTCTACGGATTCTTGATGAACTTTGTTGCTAGTGTCTTCTTCTCAGTGCCTGCAGCACTGATTTACAGAATCAAACGTAACAAGATAATGATGCTACTTGGTTTAATCACAGGAACTCTTGCTCTTACCGGTTCAATGACTGCTTTAAATTTACTTATCACTCCTCTTTATTTAGGTAGTGATGTCCAAACAGTCGTTCAACTCTTACCAGTAGCAATCGTTCCATTCAACGCTATAAAAGGTGTCATTGATTCATCGCTTATCATCTCCTTATCAGGGCCAATCTTACTGAATATGAAAAAAATTGGTTTCTTTGAAGATGATGAACAAGTCCATACCAGTAAGCTACAAAATGTTCTTATTGGTATCATGTCATTCTTATTCTTTGCACTTGCAATTACTCTCATAGTTCTTGTTTATACCGGAGTAATCGGTGGATAAAGAAAAGTTCCAGGAGTTAAATTTCCTGGAACTTATTTTTTAAGTACGAATAGTTTAATCAGTGTAATTAGTTGTTCTTATCGAACCATTTGCTATGAATGTAATCTAATGTAGAATCTAAATCTTCTTCGTTCATAGCTGCGATTGCAAACATGTAGCTAGGCATTGGTATTGCATCAGATGTATCGAATTCAATCTCGGTACCAACCTTGTTGGAACCTTTGATGATGTAATATCTATTGTTAGAAATTAACAATGTCTTGTTGTAATAGCTAGCTAAAACGCCACCAATCTGTTTTTCCATGTGTAATACCTCCACAATCTTATTATACTAATTTCTTTGATTAATTAGATTAGCAGAATTCAACAACGTTGATATTCTTCAATAAGATAGCAATCTTATTCTCGTCACCTTTAACGGAGTTAAGTAAGGTTGCTGCGATAACTGAAATCCAGTTTTGAACGTATTGAATAGCGATATCTGCTTTCTTGCAGAAAATCTTGAGATATTCATCGGCAGCTTTTTGATCACCATCGATGACAAATTGTAAGTAGGTTCTTGCTGCGTCAGCAGAAGCGTTACCCTTACAAGCGTGTGCCCAGTCAAGGATGTAGTATTTGCCGTCATCACCGCAGATGATGTTGCTAGGGATGAAGTCACCATGACACAACTTGGTGTGATCCTTCATGCCTTCCAAACGGACGTGCAAATCGTATCTGACTGTTGCATCGAGTTTAATTTGGGCTTGTTCCTTACCGCAGAAGGAAATCTTTGCGTTTAATTTATCCTTCAATTTTGGTAAAGCTGGAACTGATTTAGATAAAACTTCGAGTTGTAACTTAACTAAAGTTTCAATGTATTTCTTCTTGTTTTTAGGATCTTTGTCCATCCTCTCTTGGAGGGTTTCACCCTTAATGAAATTGTATGCTAAGGCATAATCATCATCAACTGGGAAAACTTCCTTTAAAACAGGGACATTGAGTCCGATATTCTCAATGTAAGAAGAATGTAAAGCTTCGAATAAAACTTCACTCTTTGAGACTTTCTCATGGTTGAAAACCTTGATGAGTAAGTCATCTTCGTGGTTGTGATAGATCTTTTTATTCTCTCTTTCGAGAATGAGTTCCCCTAATTCAATTTGTTTCATACTTTACTCCTTTACTTCTTTTCACCGTAGTATGCTTCCAAGTACAATTCCTTCATTTCGGAAATAAGAGGATAACGTGGATTTGCACCGGTACATTGATCGTTGAAAGCATCTTCGGACATTTGATCCAAAACTCTGAGGAAGTCTTCTTCCTTAATACCGTAATCTTTGATGGTGTGGAACATTTCGACTTCATCTTGTAACTTGTAGATCTTTTCTATAAGTTTATCAAATTTTTCCTTATCTGTCTTACCTTCAATACCTAATGTCTCTGCAAGGTGTGCATATCTTTGCAATGAAACTGGGTGATCGTATTGTGGGAATGTACCCATCTTTGTAGGAGTTTCGCTTGCATTGAACTTCATAACTGGAATAAGCATCAAGGAGACACAAACACCGTGAGGTAAGTGGAAGTAGGCACCTAACTTGTGACCTAAGGAGTGGGCGATACCTAAGAATGCGTTAGCAAATGAGATACCAGCAAGTGTTGATGCATATGCTTGCATCTCTCTAGCTTTAGGATCGGCAGATCCATTTGTGTAACATCTAGGAAGATATTCAAAGATCAATTTAATTGCTTCAATTGCCATAGCATCGGAGAATGGTGTGGACATGATTGAAGCGATTGCTTCGATAGCGTGAACTAAGCTATCGATACCGGAAGCTCTTGTCAATCCCTTAGGGATATTAAGCATCAAATCGGAGTCAACAATTGCCATGTAAGGTAAAAGTTGATAATCGGCTAAAGGATACTTGCAACCGTTTGATTCATCGGTGATAACAGCAAATGGTGTAACTTCAGAACCGGTACCTGCAGTTGTTGGGATACAGACCATCATTGCTTTTTCACCCATTTGTGGGAAGGTGTAAACTCTCTTTCTGATATCCATGAATGTCATTGCCATTGCTTGGAAGTCTGCATCTGGATGTTCGTATAAGACCCACATGATCTTAGCAGCATCCATTGGGGAACCACCACCGATAGCAATGATACAATCAGGTTTGAATGACTGCATCAATCTAGCACCGTCTCTAGCACAAGCAAGTGTTGGGTCTGGTGCAACATCGGAATAAACAGTGTGTTCGATACCTAACATATCTAAGACATCGGTGATTCTTCTTGTGAAACCAGATTCGTATAAGAATTTATCTGTGACGATGAAAACTTTCTTCTTGTCGTAAACTTCTTTCAACTCAGTTAAAGCATTTCTCAAACAGCCAGGCTTGAAAAATACTTTTGGTGGAACTCTAAACCAAAGCATATTTTCTCTCCTTATTGCAACAGTCTTAACATTTAATAATTGCTTGACACCAACGTTTTCGGAAACAGAGTTTCCACCCCAGGAACCGCAACCTAAGGTTAAACTTGGTGTGATAAGGAAGTTGTAAATATCACCGATACCACCTTGAGCACTAGGAGTGTTGACTAAGATTCTACATGTCTTCATTGCCTTGTAGAACTTAGTGAGCTTATCTTGTGAAGTAACTTCATCAAGATAGACGCTGGAAGTATGACCATAACCACCGTGACGGACAAGTTCAACTGCTTTAGAAATTGCATCATCAAAATCTTCAGCTTTGTACATTGCTAAAACTGGTGATAATTTTTCTCTTGCAAATTCTTCTGCTGTGGAAGTATCTTTAACTTCACCGATTAAAATCTTGGTAGTTGTAGGAACTTCAACACCGGAAAGTTTTGCAATGTTGTAGGCGGATTGACCGACAATCTTTGCATTCAAGTTACCGTTGATGATAATTGTCTTTCTGACTTTATCAAGTTCATCACCCTTAAGGAAGTAACAACCTCTGAATTGGAATTCTTTCTTAACTTTATCGTAGATAGATTTATCAACGATGCATGATTGTTCGCTAGCACAGATCATACCGTTGTCAAAGGTCTTGGATTGGATGATGGAATAAACGGTTAATTGAATATCCGCACTTGAATCGATGATTGCAGGAGTGTTACCTGGACCAACACCGATAGCAGGTTTACCAGATGAGTAAGCAGCAGTGACCATACCTGGACCACCAGTTGCTAAGATGCAATCTGCTTCCTTCATGATTTGAGAAGAAAGTTGCATTGAAGGATCGGTGATCCAACCGATGATATTTTCAGGGGCACCGGCTTCAACAGCAGCATCCAAAATAACTTTGGCTGCGTGGATTGTACATTTCTTTGCTCTTGGGTGAGGTGAGAAAATACAACCGTTTCTTGTCTTCAAACAGAGTAATGCTTTAAAAATTGCTGTGGATGTTGGGTTAGTTGTTGGAATAACGCAAGCAACAACACCGATAGGTTCTGCGACACGTTTGTAACCCATGTCGATGTTTTCTTCTAAAACACCAACTGTTTGTGTATCTTTATATTTATTGTAAATGTATTCAGCTGCGTAGTGGTTCTTGATAACTTTATCTTCAACAATACCCATACCAGTTTCTTCAACTGCTTCTTGTGCTAATTTGATTCTTAATTCGTTAGCAACAACGCTGCAGTGTTTGAAGATTTTGTCTACTTGTTCTTGAGAATATGTTGAGAAAATTCTTTGTGCTTCTCTGACTTTATCAAGTAAAGCGTCAAGTTCTTCAGCAGTAGATACTTTTTCTTGCTCCATACTTTTTTCCTCCTAAGTAAGCATGTATATTTTTACAAAAACACGAGTATAAAGCGAGTATAAATAAGCATTTTCGTCCGAAAATTTGTCTTGAAATGAGCAAAATGATAAATATTTGCTCATTTGATACATAAAATTGTCTATTAACATGGTAAATATGCAAAAAGTGAGAATTGGGAAATTGTTAAATTATAAAAATTGTCATGGCTAATTCACCATGACAAATTTAAAATGTGTCGTAATAATATTTTTTTGTGAAGACTACGCACAACTTTTCTCTATAAATAAAAAACTCGATGCCCAAGCACCGAGGTTATTGACTTAAATATGCCAACAAGAGGAATCGAACCCCCGACCTACTGATTACAAGTCAGTTGCTCTACCAACTGAGCTACGTTGGCAAATGGTGGGATTTATTAGGATTGAACTAATGACCTCTTCCGTGTGAAGGAAGCGCTCTCCCACTGAGCTAAAATCCCTGAGTCGGAATAAGTAATTTTCAATCGCTCAATAAGTATATCAAATCTCTATTTTCATTGCTATAAGAAATTTCAAAAGTTCATAATTTGGTTAAATTTCAAAGTTAGCGCAATAAAATTTACCTTGAAATAGATTTTGAACGTATTTTCATATTGAATACTACATTTTTACCGTTTTACTTTATGATTTAAACAGATGTCTATTGCAATAACTATTAATTTCAAGATAAAAATGTACAAAAATTACAAGATATTATTGCTCAATTTCTTTTCCTGAATTTTCATATAAATTTTTAAGCCTGTAAGATTTTCCTTTTATTGTAATAACTACCGAATGGTGCAAAATTCTATCAATTA
>CAJMBK010000010.1 GCA_905211645.1 uncultured Caryophanales bacterium | reverse complement strand
CAGTTCAAATTTTGTTATTTTTTAGCATTTTGTTTGACAAACGGGGGGGTTGTTAACATATTAAAGAAAGGAAGACAAAATATGAAAAAGAAGATCGAAAAAGTCGTCAAAAACTCAATGGAGTTCCAAAATGTTGTAGCAATCTATGAAACTCAAGGTTACACCTGTGTTTCAAGAAGTGAAACAGAATGTGTTTTCAAAAAGAAGATCAGAACAAAGAAATGGTCATTCAAGAAGTTAGCACTTGTTAAATTAGTTATCACTTTTTGCACATTATTCACAGTTCCATTAATTTACAACTGGCTTCACACCAAGAAAGAAATTGTTACAATCAAGATTCAACAAAACTAAGTTTATTTGTAATTAGTTTGATTGAGAAACAAGTCTGGTTTAAGAATTCTTAGATCAGACTTTTCTTATAAGTTAAGCAAATAGTGGTTAGTTTTTATAAAATGAAATTAAGTTCGAAAAGGAACTATTTACTATGAATTTAACTAAAGAAGATTTGTTACTTATTGAGAAAGCTAGAGAGGCTATTAAACCAAATTATGATGGTGTCACATTCAAACATACAGTTGGATGTGCTTTAAGAACTAAATCAGGTAAGATTTACGTTGGTGTCAATGTTTATTCAATACATGGTGCTTGCGGCGAAGTTATTGCAATTGGTAACGCAATTACAAATGGTGAAAGAGAATTCGACACTATCGTTGCTGTGGCAGGTGATAATAATTACAATGTAATTCCACCTTGTGGAAATTGCAGACAATTACTTTCTGACTACATGAATGACGGTTATGTAATTGTTGATGATGAAACTAAAGTTAAAGTTAGTGAACTTCTTCCATACCCTTATGAATGTAAGTTCTAAATAAGCAATTTTATTTAGTAAATTTAAATTGTTTAATTAAATTATTACTTGATATTTTTCAACTTTTGAATTCTCATAATTTTAAACTTTCATTCAATTTTTTTATTCATCCAAACTCTTATACCCGCACCCCAATGAGAAAATACCCACAATTTTCAGCGTTGAAATTAAGTCAGAAAATTGACTTATGATTTCATTTGACAAACAAATGGGGGGGTTATAATTTCTCAAGAGATAAAGGAGAAATTGTATGAATGAAAAAGTTTTAGCTGAAGCAAGATTGAAAGGAATCACCAAGTATTTAGTCATTGGTGTAATTTTTGCAATCTTAATTATTGGAATTTTCTTCTTAATCAAGTATTTCTCAATGAAAAGATACGTCATGTACGTTTCAGATAAGAGAGTATTCGGTTATGCAAAAACTTCCAACAGCATTTTTGCACGTGGTGAAGATTATTCAATTCCATTGAACAAAGTTAGTTCAGTCACAAAGAGAGTCACTGGTAAATTGAATAAGAAATACTACATCTCAGTCGGTTGTGCTGATGCCAGAATCACCATGGGTCCAAGTAAAGGTAGTGAATTGATTGATCTTTATGAGACAATAATCAAACAGATTGACCTTTACAGATAAGGAGGTTTTATGCAAGACGAAGTTATTTTGAAGGAATTCAAAGTATCACGAAGTAAAAAACCTTTCTTATTCATGATTTTAACACTTGCTGTGGAAATGGCTTTGTTTGCAATAGTCTTAGCTTCTGTTGCAGGTCAAAATATGAATATGACACCTATTATAATGTATAGTACTATTATGCTTATTACTGTATTAGTTTACTTAATTGCATATTTTGTTGGCAAGAAAGGTCAAGTTTACATTTCGAATAAAAGAGTTTATGGCTTTTGTGTCGTAGCACCAAAAGTTAATAAGAATTCATTATTTGGAAAGTTGAAAGCAATTGGAAATCCAATTATTAAAGTTATTGCAATAGTTTGTTTATCAGTTTTCTTACTCATTTACTTAATTGTTTCATCAATTTTAGCTGGTAATAACGTTTCAAAATATGCTCAGGAATTTTCAATTCCTTTAGAGCAAATTAATATTGTCAGTAAAAAGAAAGGTTTAATTCTTTTTGATAGAGCTACAATCACAGTTAGCTGTGATAGCTTAAACTTGTTAGCAGGTGGAGTTAAAGGATCAAAAGAAATTGTTGATACTTTAAACACTGCTATTGATTCCTCTGCTGGTAGATAGATTTTTAGATCTACTTCCTCTCCAATATTCCCTACGAGTTAGCAATCTCGTAGGGTCTTTTTAATTGTCAAAATATTACAAAAAATTATTAATTTAAAATTCTTGACCTAAAGTAAGGTTTAGGTTTTATAATTTTACCAAGATTAGTCAAACTAGTCGGAAAAAGGAAGGTAGATATGGAAAAAGAATTGAAGTTAGTTCAAGAGTGGGATAAAACCTTTCCCTTATCAGACAAAGTGAATCATGAAAAAGTCACTTTTAGAAACAGATTTGGAATCACTCTTGCTGCAGATCTTTATTATCCAAAAGAAAAAGGTGAAGAAAAGTTAGCTGCAATTGCAGTTTCTGGCCCATTCGGTGCTTGTAAAGAACAAGCCAGTGGACTTTACGCAATGAAAATGGCTGAATTAGGATTTCTTACCATTGCATTTGACCCATCATTCACCGGTGAAAGTGGCGGAGAAGTTAGAAATGTAGCATCAGTAGATATAAACACCGAAGATTTCCAAGCAGCTGTGGATTATTTAGTTAATCATCCTATGGTTGATGAAAATAAGATTTCTATCATCGGTATCTGCGGTTGGGGTGGACTTGCTTTGAATGCTGCTCAAATTGATACGAGAATCAAAGTAACAATAACATCGACAATGTACAACATGTCCAGAGTTAATCACAACGCTTACTTTGATACTATGACTGAAGATGAGTTGTTCAAGCAAAAAGTTAATTTGAATAATCAAAGAACAATTGATTATAGAAATGGTAACTTTGCTTTAGCTGGTTCATTCCCTGATGAACTTCCATCAGATGCACCATGGTATGTTAAAGATTATTTTAACTATTACAAAGGTAGAGGTTATCATCCACGTAGCTTAAATTCAACTTGTGGTTGGAATGTTACATCTTCATTAACATTTATCAATACAAAACAGGATGAATTCCTAAATGAAATTAGAAGTGCTGTTTTAATTATCCATGGTGATAAAGCACATTCATGCTATTTCTCTAAGGATGCTTATGAGAAATTAAAAGATCATGAAAATGCAGAATTACTTTTAATTCCTGGTGCAGTTCATACTGATTTGTACGATAACTTAGATGTAATTCCATTCAACTACATGAAAGAATTCATCTTAAAGCATTTGAATTAGTGAGGTTAAATTTATGAAGCAAACTGCAGGTAGAGATAAATTGGGTGACTTAGCACCAAAATTTGCAGAATTAAATGATGATGTACTTTTTGGTGAAATTTGGTCAAGAGTTGATAAGTTAGCTTTAAGAGATAGATGTATGATTACCGTTGTTGCTTTAATCAGCAAAGGAATAACAGATAATTCATTGGTCTATCACCTTACAAATGCTAAAAATCATGGCGTTACTCTTACTGAAATGGTCGAAATTATCACTCATATTACTTTTTATATCGGTTGGCCAAATGCTTGGGCAGTATTCCCTATGATTAGAGAAGTTTATAAAAATGAACATGTTGAGAATGAACCTCTCTTTGGTTTAGGTGAGAAAAACACTGCATATTCCAAGTATTTTATTGGTCAATCTTATTTAAAACCTATCACAACTGAAGGAATTAAAATTTCCAATGTAACTTTTGAGCCAGGGTGCAGAAATAACTGGCATATTCATGCTGCTAAAAATGGTGGCGGACAAATCTTATTAGTAATTGATGGCGTTGGTTACTATCAAGAAGAGAATAAACCAGTTAGAAAGCTTCATCCAGGTGATGTAGTTTACATTAAACCTAATGTAAAACATTGGCATGGTGCAAGTAAAGATAGCTATTTCACTCACTTAGCAGTTGAAGTTCCAGGTGAGGCATCTGAGAATATCTGGCTTGAACCTGTCGATGATGAATATTACAAAAGTATCGAGTGAAACGAAACTTTTGTGTATGAACAAACTTTTATAAATATATAAAAGTTGTATTTCTTTATTTGATATTTACCACTGAAATTAGTTTCTTTTGATCATACTGTCCTGATCCTTAAATTCCAGTTTAATTGAAATTACATTTCGGTGTTAAATATATTTCTCCCATCTACTCCTCGATATAATTAGTCCTCTTATATCGAGGATTTCTATTTCTAAATTAAATCAATATAAATCTTTAATTTTGATATAATTATTAAGCTTTTCAAGCATTTTTATATGGATCTATAGCTCAATGGTTAGAGTCCCTGCCTCATAAGCTGGTTGTTGCAGGTTCAAGTCCTGCTGGATCCATATTTTTGTTAGAATAATTTATATGGAAGAAAGAATTCAAAAAATAATTGCTTCAAGAGGTTATTGCTCAAGAAGACAAGCTGAAGCTTTAATTGAAAAAGGTGTTGTTTTTGTTAATGGTGAAAAAGCGACAGTAGGTTTAAAAGTTGATGTTGATGCAAAAATTGTTATCGACGGAAAAGAAGTTTTAGCAACTAATTCAGAAGATAAGAAAGTCTATTTAGCACTCAATAAACCTTTAGGAGTCATCACCACAAGTTCTGATGATAGAAACAGAAAAACTATCACATCATTGATTGATAAAAAATACGGAAGAGTCTTTCCTGTCGGTAGACTAGATATTAATTCATCCGGATTAATTTTTTTAACTAATGATGGTGATTTTGCTAATTTAGTTATGCACCCATCATCTTCTTTAGGTAAAACTTATGCAGTCACCTGCAAAGGTTCACTTACAACTTTAGAATGCAAGAAATTAGAAAACGGAATCTTACTTGAAGATGGCTACACTTCAAAGGCTGAAGTTACTTTAGTTAAATCAACTGATGAAGTAAGTAAGATTTATATCACTATTCATGAAGGTCGTAACCGCCAAGTTAGAAACATGCTTAAAGCAATTAATCACGATGTTATTTCACTTAAAAGGGTTGCTATAGGAAACTACAAACTTAAGGATAGTTTAAAGCCTGGTCAGTACGAAGAAATTGATTTCAAAGAAGTGGAAAAAATCAAAAAACTCTGCCGAGAAAATAAGAAAAATAACAACTACGATTACAACAAGGAAAGGTTTAGAAACTAAGCTAACCTTTCCAATTTTATTATTAAATTGCTTGACAAATAAGAACAAAATATAAGTCAAGAAAAATATTTAATTATTTCACGTGAAATGAAAAAGATAACGATTTTATCGCACTTTTTATAATAACAACTTACAACTTATACAAGTTGTTTTTCATTGTGGTATCTGTCAAAAATAAAGTTGTTTGTTTCAATAAATCAACATATTATGACATTGTTAAACTATTTACGAAAAATTTCAAAAATCAACATCTATTAATTGTTATAATTTACTAGGCGCAAAAATTATTTGCAATTTTAAAATGGAACATTTGTCGAGAGTTGAAAGATATCAAGATTTAAGAAATAAGATTGAGAATATGGATCTATATTCTTATTTTGAGACCTCAAATTCTGATAAAGAAAATAATAAAAGTAAAACCAAAGAGATTCAACTTTTCAACTATGATCACATTAAAAAGAACACCTTATCAATGTCGTTAAATGAATTGATGAAGGAAGATAAAAATAAACAAAGCCAGGCCCAAGAAGAGAAGAAAAAGGTTAAAAAAGAGGATTTTCCTGCTTCTTACAGAAATATTGGTAAGGATAAGAAATTTATCATCAGACTCAGTTTGTACATCACTTCCGGAGTATTATTTTTAACCGCAATAATTCTTGTTATTTTAGTTTCACAAGGAGTTTTTTAATATGAGAAAGAAGAAAACTTTCGCCATTGCCATCGATGGACCTAGTGCTGCTGGTAAATCAACTTTAGCTAAAAAAGTTGCTAACGCATTGAATTTCACCTACATCGATACCGGTGCTATGTACCGCTGTGTCGCACTTTTCTGCCAAAGAAATGGGATACCTTTTGAAGATGAAAAAGCTGTTGAATCAATTCTCTCTAAGGTTGATATTCATCTTGATAACGGTAAAGTTTTTCTTAATGGAGAAGATGTCACTTCTGCTATCAGAGCTAATGAGATGTCTAAAGGTGCTTCAAAAGTTTCCAAATACGTCAAAGTTAGACTTTTGATGGTTAAACTTCAACAAAAGATTGCTCAAAAAACAAATGTCGTCATGGACGGAAGAGACATTGGAACATTCGTCTTACCAGATGCTGAGATTAAAATTTTCTTAGAAGCAAATATCAACGAAAGAGCACATCGTCGTTATCTTGAAAATATTGAAAGAGGTATTGAAGATAATGAGCAATCAATTTTAGAAAATCTTATTCAAAGAGATTACGAAGACTCCCATCGCTCCTTTGCTCCATTAAAGCAAGCAGAAGATGCAATCTTAGTTGATACATCAAATCTTGATAGAGAAAAAACATTTGAAAAGGTCATGCAAATTATTTCAGATAAGGTTGCAAAACTCAAAGAGAAAGAAAATTAGTTCTATGGTCGGAAAATTCCGACCATAATTTTTGTATTGTTAATAATAATTTAAGATATATTTTATAATTATATAGTTATATCGAATAAAGGAGGTAAATATGGCAACTCGTGGTAAAGTTTGTCTTGTCGGACAACCATCTTCAGGTAAATCCACTTTATTCAATCGTATTATCGGTGAAAGAAAATCAATAGTTAGTGAATCTCATGGTTCTACTAGAGATAGAATATATTCCAAAGCTTCATGGTGTGGTGAAGAGTTTATTTTAATTGATACCGGAGGTATCACAATGCATGATCTTCCATTCAAAGATGAAGTTAGAGAGCAAGCTCAGATGGCAATTGATGAGGCTGATGTCATCGTTTTTGTTGTTGATTCAACTGTTGGAATCACAGCAAATGATCAGATGATTGCTAAGATGCTCTATAAAGTTAAAGATAAAGTTTTACTTTGTTGCAACAAGATTGACGATATCGTCCATGTTGATAGATCATACGAATTCTACAACTTAGGTTTAGGTGATCCAATTGTTGTTTCAGCAACTCATGGTATCGGTGTTGGTGATCTCCTCGATGAAGTTTTAAAGATTCTTCCTAAACGTCCAATTAAAGAGTACGAAAATACAACTACATTCACTTTAATCGGAAGACCTAACGTTGGTAAGTCCAGTTTGACCAACGCAATTTTAGGTAAGGAAAGAGTCATCTCATCCGATGTTGAAGGTACAACTAGAGATTCAATTGATACCGCATTTGTTAGAGATGGAATTAACTACACAATCATCGACACTGCTGGTTTAAAGAAAAAAGGTAAGATTTACGAATCAATTGATAAATACGCAGCTATCAGAGCTCTTGATTCTATTGACAAAGCAAACGTTGTTTTATGTTTAATCGATGGAAGTGTAGGGCTTGTCGAACAAGATAAACACGTCATGGGTTACGCAATTGAACAGAATAAACCTATTGTTTTGGTTGTTAATAAGTGGGATTTACATTCTCATGAAATGGATGCTCAAGATAAGTTCACTCAATATTTAAGACAGACATTAACTTTCTTATCATACGCACCAATTGTTTATACATCAGCAACTGAAAAACCAAATTTAGCTAGATTATTTGAAGCAATCGATCGTTGCTATGAAGATGCAAATAAGAAAGTTCCTACATCAATGTTAAATGATGTTTTAAATAACGCTCAACTTAGACAACCTGCTCCAAGTTTTAAAGGTGGACGAGTAAAAATTACTTACGGAAATCAAATCGGCACCATGCCTCCAACATTTTTACTCTTTGTCAACAACCCTGAATTCATGCATTTCTCATATCAAAGATACATTGAAAATGTAATTAGAGAATCATTTGGTTTTATCAATACTCCGATTAAAGTTTTGCTTAAACGTAAGAACGAAAAAGGAGTTTTCACCAAATGAAAGTAAGTATTTTAGGTGCGGGTAGCTGGGGAACTGCATTAGGTCAAATCTTAGTGGATAACAAGAATGAAGTTCTTTTATGGTCTATTACAAAAGATACTGTAGATGAAATTAATAATGCGCATACCAATTCCGCTTATTTTGGTAAAGATGTTATTCTTCCTGCTGAGTTAAAAGCAACAGATAGCCTTGAAAAAGCAGTTGATTTTGCAGAATGTATCATCTTTGCAATTCCAACTGTAGCTATCAGCGATGTGGCTAAAAACGTTAACAAGATTCTTAATAAGAAAGTTTATATTGTCAACGTTTCCAAAGGATTCAACCCCGGTGATGACGAAAGAATGTCAAATACCTTAAGAAACTGCATCGACGAAGAAAAAAGATATCCAATTGTTTCACTTATTGGACCAAGTCATGCTGAAGAAGTCATTTTAAGAATGCTAACTTTAGTTACATCAACTTGCTTAGATTTAGAAACTGGTAAAGTCATCCAAGAATTATTCTCAAATAACTATTTCAGAGTCTACACAAATGAGGATGAAATCGGTGCTGAAGTAGGTGCAGCAGTTAAAAATACTATCGCCTTAGCAGCTGGTTGCTTAGTTGGTTTAGGTTATGGAGATAATGCTAAAGCTGCTTTAGTTACAAGAGGTTTAGTTGAGCTTTCACGCTTTGGAATCGCTCTTGGTGGTCAAATTAAAACATTCTTTGGACTCACCGGTTTAGGTGACTTGATGGTTACCTGTAATTCCATGCATTCAAGAAATTTCTGTGCAGGTTTAGAAATTGGTAAAACAAGAGATGTTGAAGGTTTTTTAAAGAGTAATAAAAAGACTGTTGAAGGTCTTAGAACCTGCAAAGTCATCCATGATTTAAGTCAAAAATACAACATTGAAATGCCTATTTGTGATGGTGTTTATCAAGTGTTGTACAATCATGCTGACCCAGTTAAAGTTATCGAACAACTCATGCTTAGAACACTTAAAAACGAAGATATCAATTAAAGGAGAAAACTATGACATTTATTGAGTATAAACAATTGACAGAAAGTGCCGAATTGAATAACTACTTCAAATTATTAAACGGCAAAATTAACAATGATTTCAACTTAAATAGTGATGATGCATTTTTCTTAAAGCTCAAAGAATTGTTGGATCAAAAAGACTATGTCCACTACTTTGATTTACTTTCAGAAAACGGTCAATATTTCATCGATCACTCTTTATATTTCTTCCTCTATTCAACAATGTATGTTGCATTAGAGAAGAATTTATTCGGTATCTTCCACGGTTTCTACAAGGTTTTTAACAACATCTTGAAGCAAGGAGATGTCAAAGATGTCGTTTTACAAAATTTCTTCAAGTTATTTGATGGCTACATTAGAACTTTATCCAAAGATCAGTTAATTGAAATCTTCAAGAATGAAATTAACATTCTCTTTGACTCAGTTAATTTAATTCAACTTATTTACGCCATGGTTTATAACGGTGTTGTAGGTTTTGACGTCATGGAAGGTCTTTTAAAACTCGTTTTTGAAGATGTCAGACTTCCAATGTCAGAAAAAGGTGTTGCTTTGATCACAACTCAAAAGCTCATCATGGAAAAGAAATTTGTTCCTGAAGTTACATTGACACTCAATTTCGGTAAGGATGCTGAAGGAAAAGTTGTCACATGGTACAAGGATTTTCCACTTAAAGATGCTAAGAACTTCATGGAATATCACATCTTTGACATGTTCCAACAAGTTCATAATTTAACTTCATTTCAAAGAGATTCTCTCTTGAATTTCTTCATCTATGAATACATTTTAAGAATGAATGATTTCTTCTTAAAACCTCTTGATAACAACCCTGATAGTGAAAATACAAACCTTTTATTAGGTGTTTATTCACTCTGCATGAAGATGTTCTCCGAAGTTATGCCTAACGTTTTCAAACCTGTTGCAACTATCTCTGTTCCAGAAGGTTATGAAGAAGTTTTAAGAGGTGACTTCAACGCATTTATCGCTGATAAATCTTTGAAGGTTTACGAAGTTGATCCTTCAAAGAGTTCGGCTCCAGAAGCTAAGTAATTATTCAAATGGATACTGAAAGGTATCCGTTTTCTTTTGAAAAGTTATTGGGATAGAGATTACTATTTTAAATAAGCAACTTTTTAAATAATAGTTAAATTTTCACAGGTAAGCTTCTTAATTTCCTCCATCTGCATCTCAATTTCCATCATACAATCTTACCGAAATTTCCTATTAATAAACTTTGTATTACAAATATTATTAATTTATAATTTATGAGAGGTAATCGTATGGTCAAATTAAGTTTAGATTCAAAGAAAATCTACGATAAAACATTCTCTGGTAACAAGCCAGGATACGACCCTTTGCAGGTTGATCAATTTTTGGATGTCATCATCAAAGACTACCAAGAGATGGAAAAATTCATGTCTACATTTTCCAAGAATTACGAGACTTTGACCCTAGAAAACAGCAAGTTATCGGCTGAAGTCAGCAGATTGCAAGTTGAAAACGAGAGATTGCTTCAACGTTTGAAAGAACTTGAAAACAACGAAACAGCAAGCTTGAATAACATCGATTATCTCAAACAGATCAACAAGCTTGAAAATGCTTTGTACAAATTAGGTGTTAATCCTAATTCTATCGAATAAATATCATCTAGTTAGGGTGAATGCTGCTATTTAGTTAGTAGAGGAAAGTCCATGCTCATCTTGGCTGTGATGCCAAGAGTTCGTGTGCTTAAGGAAAAAATAACTTAAGGTAGGAAGGAGTTCCTAACGGCAGACCCTTTTTCTAAAGCTTCGGCTATGAAAAAGACTATAAAGCTCCACAGAGACGAGATTTCTGGAAACGGAAATTATGAAACGAGGAAAGCCCCTCATATGAGAAACCTAAATTTGGTAAGGGAGATCGGAGTCGGGAATCAAACTGACAACGGTAAGCATTTGCTTAGATAAATTTTCACCCACGACAAAACATGGCTTACATAACTAGGACTCAAATTTTTCGATAGAATTAAGATTAACACTATTTAGGAGATATCTATGAAGTTAAATACGCCAAATAAAATCACTTTGATCAGATGTGTTCTCTGCGTGGTATGTGTTTTATTGCTTTTCCCATATCAACAGTATGGTTTAAGTGTCTATCACATTCCATTTGCACCAGAGGGAGTCACTCCATTAATTGGTAATTACACCGGATTTGATCCAAACGAAGTTTACACATTTGGTTTTTCAATTTTAGATTTATTGGCTTGTATTGTCTTTGTTGCTGCTTCTATTTCTGATTCAATCGATGGACATCTGGCAAGAAAGAATCATCAAATTACAAACTTTGGTAAATTCATGGATCCATTAGCAGATAAATTCTTAGTTGATGGAACACTTATCATGCTCTGTTTTAGAGGTTTCTCCGAAGTTAACGGCATGGAATTTGGTATCTACATGCCTTGCTTAATTGTCGTTTTTATGATCGGCCGTGACCTCATGGTCGATGGAGTTAAGATGCTTGCTTCTAGCAAAGGTAAAGTTATCGCTGCAAATAAATGGGGTAAATCAAAGACTGTCGCCCAAATGATTGTTATTCCATTCTACATTCTTAACGGTTTCCCATTCTATTATTTAATCGGTCAATACACAGAAATCTTCATGATTGTCTGCTTGGTATTAGTTTTAACCCTCTCCTGGGTCTCTGGAATCATCTATTTGTATCAAGGAAGAGAAGTTTTTAAAGAAAATTAAAAATAATTTTATTTTTTCAGAAAGTTTTTAGTATTTTGTTAGTAAGGAGATGAATATGAGGAATTCAAATTCTAATTCTGATTTTGTTCAAAAAGTCAAAAAGCTTATTGAAAAAGGCAGAACTGTTTCTTGTATGGAGTCCTTTACTTGCGGATTATTTGCTGCATCACTTGGTGAAGTTTCCGGTTTAAGTAGCGTCTTTGTTGGTGGCAACGTTACTTATTCTAACTTTGCCAAAGAATGTTGTGGAGTTAAAAAAGAGCTTTTGGAAAAGTACACTGCTGTCAGTAAAGAAGTTTGTGAGGATATGGCATTATCATCACTTAAATTCTACAGGACAGAATATGCTGTTTCATTCACTGGAAATGCTGGTCCAAATCCAAGTGAAGGAAAGCCAGTTGGTTTGTATTACATCGGTTTTGCTAAGAATTGTGGCGACTCCTATAAAACTGAAGTTCGTGAATTTTACACACCAGATAAGAGCAGAGATGAAATTAGACAAGAAGCCGTTATATTCGCTCTAACACATTTGATTGAATTTATGGAGGAATAAATGGAAGAAAAGAAACAAGTCGTTGCTGATGAAGAGAAATTAGATGAAATTCTAAATGCAACTTTAAAAGATATTGAAAAGTTGTTTGGTAAAGGAAGTATTATGGTTTTAGGTGATAAACCTAATACTGATGTCGGTTGTATCAGGACTGGATCACTCATGCTTGACTACTGCTTAGGTATCGGTGGTTATCCAAAAGGTCGTATCATCGAAATCTATGGTCCTGAGTCTAGTGGTAAAACAACTATCGCTCTTCAAGCAATTGCAAATGTACAAAAATCAGGTGGTCGTGCTGCTTTTATTGACGCTGAACATGCCATCGATCCTGAATATGCGGAAAAATTAGGCGTTGATATCGACAACCTAATCCTTTCACAACCAGATTATGGTGAGCAAGCATTAGAAATTGTTGATATGCTCGCTAAGAGTAATGTTATCGACTTAATTGTAGTCGACTCAGTTGCTGCTTTGGTTCCTAAAGCAGAATTGGATGGCTCTTTAGTTGATTCGCAAGTTGGTGCTCAAGCACGATTGATGTCAAAAGCTTTAAGAAAATTAACAGGTCAATTGAATAAATCATTATGCACCGTCATCTTCTTGAACCAATTAAGAGAAAAAGTTGGTGTCATGTTTGGCTCACCTGAAACAACTTCCGGTGGTCGTGCTTTGAAATTCTATTCTTCAGTCAGAATTGACATGAGAAGAATTGAAACTTTGAAAGATGGTGATGACTACTATGGTAATGTTGTCGCTATCAAAGTTGTTAAAAATAAAGTTGCCCCACCATTTAAATCATGCAAGGTTGAAATGCTTTATGGTCAAGGTGTCTCTCATCTTAGAGAAGTTATTTCAATTGCAGTTATGGCAGGTATCATTGCTAAGAATGGCTCATGGTTTTCATACAATGGTCAAAAGATTGGTCAGGGTATGAATCAAACAACAAATTATCTTTCTAATAACAAAGACCTTTTTGCTGAAATTGAAGAAAAAGTTGTTACTGGTTTAGCAAACGGAACAATCTCTTTGAAAAAGTAAATAACTTGCTATCATTAAGGTTTTTAGTATTCATATTTAATATAATATTAATGGGTGTAACGAGTTTACAAACGAATTTGAATATTAGAAATTTTTGAATATATATTAGACAAATATACTTTTATAGTTTTTTTCAATATAATCACATTTTTATATTTTCGGTTTATTGTGTAAATTCTACATCCTAAGAAGGGAATTAAATATGAATTTACTACTATTAACAGGCCAAATGGATAAAACCCTTGGCATTACTTTGTGTGTAGTTCTCACATTAGTTGGTATCCTTCTCGGTGTTACTATTCTCTTCCTTGTCTATCATTTCTCACCAAAATTAAAGGCTAAGAAAGCCAGTGTTGAAGCTGAAAAGATTATTAAAAATGCAGAAATTAAAGCAGATCAAATTACCAAAAACGCAAAGATCGATGCTAAGACAACAACTGCTGAGATGAAAAAGGAAGCAGAAAAGGAAATTAAAGAAAGAAAACAAACTGTTGTTGAACTCGAAAAGAAACTTGATGCTCGTGAAAATCAAATCAACAAACGTGATGATGCAATCACAGCAAAGGAACAATCATTGGAAGACAGAAAGAACCAATATGACAAACGTATCGCTTCTTTAACAGTTAAGGAAACTGAACTTCAAAATCGAATCGATAATATTATTCTCGAACTCGAAAAGGTTGCTAACCTTTCTCAAAAGGAAGCTCAAGAAGAAATTATGAGACGTGTTGAAGAAAAAATGTCTACAAAGATTGCTTTGTACATTAAGAATAAAGAAGACGAAGCTGAAGAGCTAGTCGAAGCAAAAGCTAAGAATTTACTTGCACTAGCAATTGATAAGTATGCTCAAGATGTCACATGCGAAAGAACATGCAATACCATCTCAATTCCAAATGATGATATGAAAGGCCGTATCATCGGTAGAGAAGGTAGAAATATTAAATCTCTCGAAAGTTTGTTAGGTGTTGATATCATCATCGACGATACACCAAACTGCATCACCATCTCTTCATTCAATCCAATCAGAAGAGAGATTGCAAAACAAACTTTGGATACTCTTATTAAAGATGGTCGTATTCAACCTGGTCGTATTGAAGAAATTCTCAAGAAAGTAACAAGCGAAATTGAGAATACAATTCGTAAGACCGGTGAACAAACCTGCTTGCGCTTAGGTTTGCCAAGAATCAACAAAGAACTCTACACTTATATCGGTAGAATGAAATACAGAACAAGTTATGGTCAAAATGTTTTGGAACACTCTATTCAAGTTGCATACTTGGCTGGTATCATGGCTGCTGAATTAGGTTTGGATGTTACCATGGCAAAACGTGCTGGTTTGTTACACGATATTGGTAAAGCCGCAGACTTTGAATTGGAAGGTAGCCACGTCGAAGTAGGATCAAGACTTGCTAAGAAATTTGGTGAACCTGACATCGTTATCAATGCTATTGAATCTCACCATGATGATGTACCAAAGAAATATGTCATCTCCAATATTGTCCAAGCTGCTGACACCTTATCTGCTGCTAGACCTGGTGCAAGAAGTGAAACTCTTGAAAACTACATTCAAAGAATTGAAAAGATTGAAGAAATCTGCAAGAGCTTTGATGGAGTAAGCAATTGTTTCGCAGTTCAATCTGGTCGTGAAGTTAGAGTCAGTGTCATTCCAGAAAAGATTAACGATCAACAAACCATTGTTTTAGCTCAACAAATTAAGGATAAGTTAGAAAGTGATGCAACCTACCCTGGTCAAGTTAAAGTTACCGTTATCAGGGAATGGCGTGCAACTGAAGTAGCTAAATAAAATGAGATTGATAAAGATTTTATTTATCGGCGATATCTTTGGTAGAGTCGGAAGAAATATTGTTTTTTCCGCCTTGCCAAATATCAAGAAACAGTACGGTATTAACTTTGTTATTGCAAATAATGAGAATGCTACCCATGGACATGGATGCAATTTGAATCATTACAAACAATTATCTGAAGTTGGTATTAACTGTTTTACTTCAGGAAACCATTTCATGGGGTGTCCTGTTCCAAGCGAAGACTTAGTTCCTAATCAAATTCGTCCTTTGAATTTGCCTTATACCTATCCACTTAGTGGTTCTAAAGTATTTAACTACAACGGCATCAAAATCAGAGTTACAAATTTGATTGGAAATTCCTACATTCAAATGGGACAAGATAACGTATTCACTTCATTTGAAAATTTCTTGAAGAACAATAACGAGAATCTTATCCATATTGTTGATTTACACGCTGAAGCAACCGGAGAAAAGAGAGCATTTGCAGAAATGTTTGATTCGAAAGTTTCAGCAATTATTGGAACTCACACTCATGTTCCTACTGCTGATGAAAAAGTCTTACCTAAAGGTACTGCATTTATTACTGATGTTGGCTGCTGCGGAGCAGTTGATTCAGTTCTCGGTGCAGACAAGAAGGCAATGATTTATCGTTCAGCTTACGGCATGAAAACAAAAATCGAAAATATTGAGCATGGTTTAGCAGAATTTAACGCTGTCGTCATCACAATTGATGCAGATACGAATTTGGCTACAAATATAGAAAGAATAAATTATAAGGAAAGAGTTTAGAAATGAATATTTTAAAAACAAGTAAAACAACACAAGTTAGCAAATTAGCAGGTTCTATTGCAAAGTCTTTAAGGGCAGATACTTCTTGCCAAGTTGATGCTGTTGGTGCAACTCCAGTAGAATTAGCAGCAAAGGCTATCACATTAGCAAGAAAGTTTCTTCTCGATGAAAATATGGACATCATCATCAAGACAGAATTCTTCACTGCTGTTGGTGAAAATAGAGACTCAACAGGTATCAAATTCATTTTAGAAAGACAAGAACTTAAATAAATGAGCAAAAAGAGGGAGTCTATAATTTTAAGTGAACCTGATTTTAGTAAAGTAAGACGTAGAAGCCATGAGAAATTAGCAATTTATAACGCTGATACAGAAATAAATCCTAAACTTCTTGAATGGGCTACAGGTAAAAAATATTCTATTAAGACTTTCGGCTGTCAAGGTAACGTTAGAGATAGTGAATACATGAAAGGTTATTTTGATAACCTTAAAATGAGTGAAACTGATGATTTTGCTCAAGCTGATATCATCATCTTCAACACCTGTGCAGTTAGAGAAAATGCTGAGAATAAGCTTTACAGTGAATTGGGTAATTTGAAGAAATATTATGATAAGAATAAAGATTTAATAATCTGTGTTGCCGGTTGCGTTATGCAAGAGGAAAAACCATATGCATTTATTAAATCCAATTTTCCATATGTTAAATTGATTTTTGGAACTTTCAACATCAATAATATTTATAAACTTTTAACTAAAGTTATAGATTCACAAAACCGAGTTATTGAAGTCAAATCTGAGTTAGGTGATATTATCGAAAATATGCCTACAACCAGATATGAAAAATACAAAGCCTTTGTAAATATCATGTATGGTTGCGATAAGTTTTGCACTTACTGCATCGTTCCCTTTACAAGAGGCCAACAAAGATCTAGACGCTATGAAGATATCTTAGATGAAGTCAACGATTTGATTAAACAAGGTTATAAAGAAGTAACTTTAGTTGGGCAAAACGTCAATTCATACGGCTTAGATTTAAGTGAACATGAAAAGATTTCTTTTGCAAGTTTACTTGAAAAAGTTGCTCAAACTGGAATCGAAAGAATCAGATTTACAACATCTCATCCATTCGATTTCAACGAAGAAGTTTTTAAGATTATGGCTAAGTATGCAAATATCATGCCTAATTTACATTTACCTCTTCAATCCGGTTCAGACAAAGTTTTAAGAGCAATGAACCGTTCTTACAACATTGAGCAATACTATCATTTAGTTGATTTGCTTAGAAAAACTGTTCCTGGTGTTTCAATTACAACCGATATTATTGTCGGTTTCCCAAATGAAACTTATGAAGATTTTGAAAAGACATTGGAAGTTTGTAAGAAAGTAAGATTTGATTCTGCTTACACTTTTATCTTCTCACCTAGAGAAGGCACAATTGCTTACAAGATGAAAAATGTCACTGAACCAGAAGAAATTTCCAGACGTTTCATGATTTTAAAAGAAACTGTTGATAATATCACAGCAGAAATTGCTAACGAATATGTTGGTAAAACTGTTTCTGTTCTTTTCGATAAGGTTTCTAAGAAGAATAAAGATAGAATTTCTGGTTATGATGAACATAACAAGTTAGTTCACGTTCCTTATCAAGAAGGATTAATTGGTCAGATCAAGAAAGTTAAAATTCTTGAAAGCCATACATTTTCATTTATCGGTGAGATAGTTGATGAATAATATTGATTCTAAGATTAATTCCGATATTGATTCTATAGTTGATTATGTTAAAAATGATGAGGATTTTATTAGATATAATGCCTTGAAAAAGGCTATATCTAATAATGCTCATCTTTTACTATTAGATAAAAATATTCATTCTTTAAAGGAGAAAGCAAGAGAAGAAAATGACTTTAAGGTTCAAGAGAAATTACTTATTGAAGCCAATAAATTATTTGATGAATACAACTCTCATCCTTTGGTAACAAACTTTAATTTTTACCAAAAACGAGTTGAATATAAGTGTTCTCTTATTTCTAACTTTTTAAAAGATAGAATGAATAAAGAAACAGAAGAAAAATAATATAATTTGATAAGTGAGGTGATCACATGGCAGAAAAGAAAGCTACATTCACTCCGATGGTAGAACAATACCTTCAGATAAAACGAGAAAACAAAGATGTCATGATTTTCTTTCGTTTGGGTGATTTTTACGAGTTATTTTTTGAAGATGCGGTCATCGCTAGTAGAGAATTGCAACTCTATTTAACTTCTAAATCTGGTGGTAATGGTCAAAAGATTGATATGTGTGGTGTTCCTCATCATGCTTATAAATCTTATGTTCAAAAGCTTATTGATAACGGTCATAAAGTTGGTATTGTTGAACAACTTGAAGATCCTAAGAAAGCACAAAATAAGTTGGTAAAACGTGGTGTTATTCAAATTATTACACCTGGTACCAACATGGATTTGCAATCATCAGATAATAATTACATCGCAAGTTTAGATCTCTATGATAATGTAGCAATTTTTATTATTGCTGATATGTCCACTGGAGAAATTTACGCACAGAATATTAATAACAACTACATTGATATTTGTTCAGAATTAATGAATAAAGATGTCAAAGAACTTGTTGTTTCATCTTTTATCAGTGCTAATATTCTTGAGATGATCAAACAGAACATCCCATTTATCACAATAAGCAATTGTAACGATACAACAACTACTTTTGAAATGGAACAACTTTTTGTATACATAAAAGATGGTCGCCAAATTTCTTCTGTTGCTAGACTTTTAAACTATTTAAACACAACTCAAAAACGTGAAATTGACTATTTTAAACCCGTTATATGTAAAGTTAATTCATCAATTTTGCAGATGGATTTCCATGCAAAAACTAACTTGGAATTAATTAAATCTTTAGACAAAAACAAAACTTACGGAACACTTTATTGGTTTTTAAATCACACTAAAACACCAATGGGTAGCCGTTTGTTGAAAAATACAATTGATGAACCAAGCTGCAATAAAGAAGAAATTGAAAGCAGATTGGATTCAGTAGATTATTTTGTTCAGCATTACATTGAAAGAGAAGAAATATCCAATATTTTAAGTAATGTTTATGACTTAGATAGATTGATTGGAAGAATTAACTACAATCAAACTAACGGTCGTGATATGCTTCAACTTAAGCAATCTTTAGCAGTTATTCCTGGACTAAAATCAATTTTATCTCAGATGGATAACCCACTAATTGATAAATTAGTTAAAAGCATGTCTAACTTTGATAAGTTAATTAAAGTTTTGGATGATGCTATCGTTGAAGATCCACCAATTGTTATCACTGAAGGTGGTATTTTCAAAAAAGGTTACAACCAAGAACTTGATGAACTTTTAGAAATTAATAAATCTTGTAAATCTTGGATTGCTAAATTGGAGCAATCTGAAAGAGAAAAGACTGGTATCAAGAACTTAAAGGTTGGCTATACTAAGATTTTTGGTTACTACATCGAAGTTAGTTCAGGTAGTTTGTCTTTAGTTAAACCAGAATTTGGTTATGAAAGAAAACAAACTTTAACTACTGGTGAAAGATTTATCACCAAAGAGTTAAAAGAAAATGAAGATAAGATTTTACACGCAGATGTTTTAAGTAAAGAAAAAGAATACCAATTATTCTCTGAACTTAGAGCATTTGTTAAGACATTCACAGTTGATATTCAAAAACTTTCTGAATCAATTGCGATGTTGGATATGTTAATTTCATTTGCTCAAATTTCTGCAGACAATGACTTTGTCAGACCAGTTTTTAACAATGAAAACATCATTGATGTTGTTAATTCTCGTCACGTTGTCGTCGAAGCCTGCAACAAAGATAAGAAATTCGTTCCAAATGATTTCAAGATGGATAACAACACTGAAATTTTACTTATCACTGGTCCAAATATGGGTGGTAAATCCACATACATGAGACAACTTGCTTTGAATGTTGTCATGGCTCAAATTGGTATGTATGTTTCATGTGATTATTATAATTGCCCAGTTTTTGACAGAATTTTCACAAGAATTGGTGCAAGTGATGATTTAGTTAAAGGACAATCCACTTTCATGATGGAAATGGATCAAGTTAACTATGCGCTTGAGAATGCTACACCACATTCGTTAATTTTATTCGATGAAATCGGAAGAGGTACTGCAACTTATGATGGTATGTCTTTAGCACAAGCAATTTTGGAATATCTTGCTTCACATGTTAAAGCAAAGACTTTATTCTCAACTCACTATCATGAGTTAACTACTTTGGTTGAAGATGTTCCCCAAATTAAGAATGTCCATGTTTCTGTCAAAGAAGAAAATGATGAAGTTACATTCTTATACAAAGTTAAAGATGGTCCAATGGATAAATCTTATGGTATAAATGTTGCTAAATTAGCTCATTTACCTAATTCAGTTATTAACAGAGCAAAAGATATTCTTGCGGCTTTTGAAACCTTAAACAGTAAGAAAGTTGAAACTTTGAAGGAAGATGTTAATACTTTGATTCAACAAAACATCGAAAAGAAACAGACCTTGAATGCTAAATACAAAGACATTTTAGATAAGATTAAAGCTTTAGATGCGATGAATTTAACTCCTTTAGAGGCTTTAAATGAGATTTTTGAATTGCAAAAGGAGATAAATAAAGTCGATGAGTAAAGTAAAGATGATGTCTATCGACTTAGCCAACAAAATTGCTGCTGGTGAAGTTGTTGATAGACCTAGTTCAGTTATTAAAGAACTTGTAGAAAATTCAATTGATGCAAATAGTTCTAATATTGAAGTCACTATCAAAGATGGTGGTCGTACTTTTATCAAGGTTGTTGATGATGGTTTCGGCATGGACAAAGAAGATAGTTTACTTTGTTTCCAAAGACATGCTTCAAGTAAGATTAAAACTGTTTTAGATTTAAATAATATAAGAACTTTAGGTTTTAGAGGCGAAGCTATTCCTAGTATCGCTTCCGTTTCTAAAGTTACTCTTGAAACTTCAAATGGCGAAGATGGTACAAAAGTCACAAATAATCCAGATGGAAGTTTAACAAGTGAATCAAGTTCATTAAGAAAAGGCACCATTTTTACAGTTGAAAATCTCTTCTACAATGTTCCAGCACGTTTAAAATTCTTAAAATCTGATAAGTTTGAAAGAATGAAATGTGTTGAAGTTATGGAGCACCTTGCATTTGCATTTCCAAATATTAAGTTTACCGTTTATTCTGATGGTAAATTAGTTTTTAAAACTAGTGGGCGAAACGATTTGAAAGAAACAATTTTAAGTGTTCGTGGTCTTGAAATTGCTAAAAGTTTACTTCCAATTGAATATTCAGATAATGGAATTGATGTTTCTGGTTATATTGCAAAACCTGAAATTAACTTTTCTACAAGATTTGAAATCAATGTTTATTTGAATAATAGATATGTTTATGTTTATAAGATAAACAAAGCTATTGAGGAGGCTTATAAAGATTACTTGTCTCCTAATAGATATCCTTTGGTTTATCTCAATATAAATATTGATCCATTTTTAGTTGATGTTAATGTTCACCCAACTAAAAAGGAAGTTAGAATTTCTAATGAAGACGAAATTGTTGCAACAATTAAGAAATTAGTTGCTGAAAAGTTAAAAGAAATTAAACCTACCTATAATTCAAATAACTCTTTCTATAATTTCTTTTCTAAGGATGAAAAAGAAGAAAAGCCTGTTGAACAGATGACACTTCCTTTAGAAGAAAATAAAGAAAATAACTTTGCTTATTCAGAAGTTAATAAAGAACTAAATTCTTCTATCTTTTCCGAAGTTGAAAAGAAGGCCGAAAATACAATTATCAATAACAATTTTAATTTAGTTGAAAGAGTTGTTAATGATAGTAAAACAATTCAAACAACTAATAATATCGAAGTTAATAAAACAAAATCTAAAGAAGTTGAGGCATTATTCTCCGATTTAACTATCTTAGGTCAAATTGCTGATACTTTCATTGTTTTTAATGCTCCAGAAGGTATGTTAATCATGGATCAACATGCTGCTGCAGAAAGAATTAATTTTGAAAAATACTCAAAGTTGTTTGAAAACAATGTCGAAAGAAGTTATCCATTAATTCCAATCATTATCGATGTTAATCCAAGTTTGAAAATTAATTTAGATCAAGCACATATTGATGTATTTAATAAATACGGATTTGAAGTTGATGATTTCGGTTCAAATCAAATTAAGGTTTCAATTGTTCCATCATTTTTGGTTGATAATGAAAGTGCAGTTAGAGATATTATTTATGAAGTTTTAAGAACTAAAGAAGTTAATATCAATGAAATTATCCATTTAAAGATTGCTACTATTGCATGCAAAGCTTCAATTAAAGCTAATAAACATTTAAGTTACGTTGAAATTGAATCATTAGTTAAGCAATTAAGAGAATGTGATAATCCTGCAAATTGTCCTCATGGAAGACCAACAGTTATTTTAGTTACTAAATACGAACTTGAGAAATTATTTAAGAGAACAGGATTTTAAACGATGATTTACGTAATTTTAGGTCAAACTGCTAGCGGAAAAACTGCTCTTGCTACTGAAGTTTGCAAAAAGTGTCATTTACCAATGATCAATGCTGATGCTTATCAGTGTTATAAGTACATGGACATTGGTACTTCAAAACCAACCGCAGAGGAGTTGGAAGGTTTAGAATACTATTTTATAAATGACAGAGAACCTAATGAGCCTATTGATGTTAAAGCATATCAAGAAAAAGGTCGTCAAATCATCGAAAAATTAATGGCTGAAGGAAAAGATATCGTTATTTCTGGTGGCACATCTTTCTATATCAAAGCCTTGTTATTCCCTTATGAATTTCCTGAAATCGATGAAAAGATTATTGAAGAATATAAAGATAAGTCTCTAGAAGAGTTATTAAGTGTTCTTGAAGTTGAAGATAAAGCAACCTACGATATTATTGATAAGAATAATTATCCTCGTGTTTACAATGCAGTTTTGCTCTGTAAGAGCAATTACTCAAGAGCAAATTTGATCAGTAAAAACGATGGTAAGCCTATTTATCCATGTGAATTCTTTGCCATCGATATCGGTAGAGATGAAGTTAATAAAAAGATCAATTTACGTGTTGACAAGATGATGGAAGAAGGTCTTATCAATGAAGTTTTAACTTTGTTTAGACAGTATGGAGCAAAGGATAATTATGCTTTCAAGGCTATTGGTTATCAAGAATTTGTTCCATATCTTCAAGAAGATGGTAATATTTCTAAAGATTCTATTCCTCAACTTACTGAAGATATTAAACTTCACACAAGACAATATGCAAAAAGACAAAGAACATTTATTAGAACTCAGTTTAAGAACGTAAGTGTTTATCAAGGTGTTGCACAAGATATTTTTGATACTATCTGTAATGAAATTGATTCAAAAAGAAGAAGCAGAGCTTTATTAGGTGATAAAATTTGCCAAGCTTTTGAAAATAAAACTGTTGCAATTTTAGGTTTAGGTGGAGTTGGTTCATTAATTCCAAGTTACTTAGTTAGACTTGGTGTAAGAAACTTGATCTTAGTCGATTTTGATAAAGTCGATATCACCAATTTAAATCGCCAGATGATGTATGATTTATCAGACTTGAATAAGTTAAAAGCAGAAGTTCAATCTGAAAAACTTAAAAAGATTAGTCCATTAGTAAATACAATTAGTTACAGTCATAAAATTACAGAAAATAATGACTTCTTATGTGGTCATAAAGTAGATTTTATCTTTGACTGCATCGATTTTATTCCTGGAAAAGCAAATATTTTGAAATATGCTACTGACAACAATATTGATGTAATTGTAAGTGGTGGATTAGGCTTTAAACTTGATTCAACTAAGGTTCAAGTAACCACTATGGATAAGTCTGATGATAGGCTAATTGTTGCAGTTAAAAATTATTTAGTTGATTACAATATCTCTGGTATCAATCTTGATAAAATAAAAGTAGTTACATCGAAAGAAGCTAGAATTAAGTTAGGTAAAAAGGATGTTATTGGTTCCGTTTGTACCACTCCAAATGCTGGTGGATTAGCGATGATTAGTTACTTTATTAATAAGATTAAAAAGGATGTCGAAGATGAAGAAAATATTAAGTGATTTAGGTATTAAAAGAGAAGATTGTTACTCTTTCAACGATGAAATTTTCAAAGTAGATTACAAGAAATATCAGGATTTACCTTTGAAAGGTCATTTAATTTTAGTAACTGCTTTGACACCTACAAAATATGGTGAAGGTAAAACTACAGTTAGTATCGGTTTAGCTGATAGCATGAATCATCTTAGTTATAAAACAGTTTTATCTTTACGTGAACCAAGTTTAGGCCCATGCTTTGGTACTAAAGGCGGTGCAATTGGTGGCGGAAAATCATCATTAGTTCCTGGCGAAGGAATCAATATGCATTTCACCGGCGATTTTGATAATGTCACAACTATCAACAATTTAATTTCATCTGCTATCGATAATGAAGTTTATTTCAATTCATCTTTAAATGTTGATCCTTCTAAAACGACATTCCATAGATGTTTAGATGTTTGCGATAGATTTTTAAAGGATGTAGAACTCTTTGTTAGAAGAAAGAAATCACCAAATATCGATTACAAAACTTCATTTGTTATCACTGCTGCTAGTGAAATTATGGGTATTTTCACTTTGGCTCAAAATGAAGAAGACTTCAAAGAAAGAATTGAAAATATCGTTTTCGGTTTCTCAACAAGCGATGAAAAACTTACTGTTAAACAGTTGAATATCACTGGTGCAATTATGCGTCTTGCTAAAGAAATGCTCATGCCTAATTTAGTAAAAACATTGGAAAATACTCCATGTTTTGTTCACTCTGGACCATTTGCAAATATTGCCACTGGTACAAGTTCAGCTATATCATTAAGACTTTCACTTCAATTAGGTGATTATGTCATCACTGAGTGTGGATTTGGTGCAGATTTAGGCTTTGAAAAATATATTGATGTTGTTTCAAGAAACAATGAAATCTATCCAGAAGTTTGTGTTTTAGTCGTTACTTTAAGAGCAATCTTAGAACATGGTAATCAAGATGTTAAGTTGGGTTTTGAAAATGTATTAAAACACTATAATAACATCATTTCTACAAATCTTAACTGTGTTGTTGCTATCAATAAGTTTAATAATGATGATGAAGAGCAACTTAAGGTTTTAGAATTATTACTTAAAGAAAACAATATGCAATTTGCCTATTGTGAAGGTTTTGCAAAAGGTAAATTAGGTTCCTTAGAATTAGCTGAATTAGTAGTTAAATCTTTAGAAAAGAAAGAGTTAAAACCTTTCTATGATATTGAAGATTCTATTAAAACTAAGATTGAGAAAGTAGCTACTAAAGTTTATGGTTGCAAGGATGTAGTTTATTCTGAAAAAGCTGAAGAAGATATTAAGTTAATTGAAAAACTTGGCTTTTCTAATTTCTACATTTGCATGGCTAAAACTCCAAATTCATTCACTGATGACCCTAAGGTTTTAGGTAGAGGTGATGGTTCCACATTACATATTCAAAAAGTTGAATTTAACAGTGGTAGTAAACTTGTTATTCCATATTCTGGTGAAATCATTTTGATGCCAGGATTAAGCAAAGATCCATTGATGAAACATATGGAGGATTTTGAATGATTATCTTAAAAGGTTTTCCAATTAAAAAGGAATTATTAGTTAATGTTAAAGAAGAAAGTAAAAATAAATCTTTAAGTTTTAAGATTTTATTGGATGAAAGTTTTCCTCAAAGTGTAAGTTACGTAAATATGATTACAAAATTACTTACTCAACTTGAGATTCCTTATGAACTTTATAATGTTACCTACACTGAAAAAGATTTCGATTATCTTAAAAGCGTTGGTGATTCCTGCACAATTGTTGCTAGACCACTTAAACAAGATGAAGATAAATATTTAAGTTATATTAAACCGGAAAATGATGTTGATATGGTTAGCTTAGACAATATCGGTCAACTTTATTTAGGCAATTTAAATTTTTTACCTGCCACAAGTATGGCTGTTAAATTGATTGTTGAACATTACAACATTGAATTAACTGGTAAAAAAGTAATGGTTCTTGGTCGTTCAGTTTCTGTTGGATTACCTTGCTTTATGTATTTTCAAAGAAAGAATGCAACAGTTACATTGTGTCATTCAAGAACTAAGAGAGAAGATATTGAAAAGATTGCTCGAGATAGCGATATTATCGTCTTAGCAACAGGAAAACAAAATCTTATTCCAAGAGAATGTTTCAATGATAAACAAATTGTTATCGATTGTGGTTACAATGAAAATGGTCTTGGAGATTTAGGCTTTGTCCCTGAAGATAATGAGCTTTATGCTTACACTCCAGTGCCTGGTGGAGTTGGACCATTAACTATTATTTCATTAGTAATTAACGCTCTTTATTTAAAAAAGTAAAAAAATTTCAAATAAGTTTTTAATTTTTACCTCACTCATGCGATATATATAAGTGAAAGGAGGATATTCTATAGAAATTAAAAACTTATTTTTTTCTTATACAAATAATCGCAACATTTTTGAAAATCTTTCTTTCAAGATAGATATCCCAGGAATGTATTTTATTCTTGGTGAAACTGGATGTGGTAAATCTACACTTTTAAACTTGCTATCAAATTACTTAACTCCTGATAGAGGTGAGATTAATTTTAGAGATAATGAAAAAGTAGTTTGCTTTTTCCAAGACTATAAACTTTTAGATTTTCTTACTGTCTATCAAAATTTAGAACTTGTTCTAGATATAAATGGTGAAATTGATAATAAAGAAAATAAGATTAATTCATTATTAGAAAAGTATGAAATTTTAGAGTTAAAAGATAAATATATCACTGAGATATCAGGTGGCGAAAAAGCCAGAGTTGCATTAATCAGAATGTTATTAATGGATGCAAATATATATTTAGTTGATGAAGCAACAGGTGAACTAGATACTGAAAATGGTTTGAAGTTAATTAAGTATTTAAAAGATTTATCAAAAGATAGGATTATTATCTTTGTCACTCATAATCGTAATTACGCACACAAATTTGGTGATCAAATCTATCAACTTAAGGATAGAAATCTAATTTTGATTAAAGATCGTTTTAAGAAAAAGAATGATAAATTAATTTCTAAAACTCATGATAATGGAGTTATGAAAACTAAGAGTGCATTCTCTTTTGTTAAGAACTTAATGAAGAAAGAAAAATCTAGAATTTTATTAAGCTCATTTTTTATAGCCTTTAGCATGATTTTCATGGTCATTTCAATGTTAGGTCTATTTGGATTCTCTAATTTAGAAGGTAATATTTTTAACTCATTTATCACAAATAATATAGCTTATGTGTCAAGAATTGATGAGATTACTAGTTCTAGTTCTTTAACTTTGAATAAGAAAAATAATTTAACCATTTACGATAAAAACACAATTAAAAGACAATTTAACGATGCTGAGTTTTATCCTAGTTTAGGCTATTTTTTGCCATCGACTTATTCTATTAATTTAGAAGACGAAATATTAAAGATTGGTTTCTACCCTTATTTTGATGTAAACGATGACAATCTAGTTTATGGAAATAAAGAGCTTGAAAAAGTTATTGACGGTAAGGAATTTACATTTACTTACAAGGTAGATAAGAAATTTGAGGATAAAGATAAGAACAATTATGTTTTTAGTTTTGAACAAGATTTAGGAGTTAATAAATTTATTGATGATTTCAGCTTTTTGAATACTCCTGTTGTTTATTACAACTATTTTGTTTTCAAAGATTTAGTTTTTAATACACTATTAGATAACGGAGAATCATCAATAAATCTACAAACGGTTTTTAGTGATGAATACTATGAAAATTCTGAATATTTGAACTATGAAACAATCGTTTATAGTCAGAATAATATCTTGGAAATCAAGAATAATATACCGGAAAGATTTACTTTGACTTCACATGAACTTGAAGTAACTAAATCTTTTAAAACCATAATAACCAATGTCTCTTTAATTGTTTTATTGTTTACAATTATTGTTATATTTAATTGCTTTTTATTTATATATTTTGTGCTTTCCAATTTTTATCATAGAAATAAAAGTTGCTTTGCAATTTTGCTTTCTTTTAATGCAGAAAAGAAATCTTATAAGAATATTTTTAATTCAATTGTTCTTTATATTTCAACAATCACAAGTGCTATTTTTGGTGTGTTTTTAGCAATAGTTTTACCAATTTTATTTATCAGTGTTTCAAGTTTAATCCGATTTTTGAAATTTAATTCATTGATGATAGTTCCAATTATATTGATTTCAATTTTACTAATAGTTTTGATCAACAAACTGGTAGAGCATAAATGTACCAAATCAATTTTGAGAGAAGATTTATTATTGAGTTTGAGGATGGTTTCATGATGATAAAAGTTACAAATTTATATAAGAAATATCCTACAAGTAAGGATTACGTTTTAAAGAATATTAATCTTGAATTTTATGATTCAGGTATCTTTTTCATTGTCGGTAAATCTGGTAGTGGCAAATCTACATTAATTAACATTCTATCTTTGTTGGATTCAAATTTTGATGGAGAGCTTTCCATTAATGATCAAAATATAAAAGAGCTTAGTGAAGAGAAAAGAGAAAACTTACGCTTTAGTTTAATGAGTAACTCATTCCAACAAGCAGTTATTTCTGACTATGATAGTGTTTATTGTGATTTAAAAAATATCCTTTATTTAACAAATAATGATGAAGTTGAAATTAAAAATGTAATAACTTCGCACCTTGAAAGATTTGGACTTCGAGATAGGATGAATACTTTAGGTAAGAATTTATCTGGTGGTGAAAAGAAATTAGTTTCTTTAATCAAAAGTGTAATTTTAAAACCTCAGATTCTTTTTTTAGATGAACCTACTGCAGGTGTTGACGATAAGCATATTGGAATTGTTTTAAAGTTTTTAGAAGAATATTCTAAAGATCACTTAGTTATTGTTATTACTCATAATCCTTTCTACAAAAAATATGAAAATGTCATTTACATCAAAGACGGTGAAATTAAGTCGGTTTCCTATAAAAACGAGAAGAATATTGTAATCATCAAGAAAAATAGAACTAAATTGAAACTTAAAGTCTATTTTCAATTAGCTTTTCAGAATATAAAAAACCATTTAAGGACTTTATTAATTTCATTATCTTCCTTTAATGTTGCACTATTATGTGTTGGTTTTATATTTGTACTTTTGTCTGGTGTAAATTCTGGAATTGTAAATAGTCTAGGCAGTTCATTAACTGATAATTCAGTTATGATGGGACATAAAAGCGATATCTTAATTAATCCAAATAATCGAAATCTTAGTGTTAAAGAAGTTGAATCGATTTCTACTAGATTGAGTGATCACGTTATGTCTACAGGGATTTACTATGAGACTGAAATTGATAGTATGTTTGATATAGCTGAATTTTATATTGAAACTAAAAATCATGATTTAGATTTGACCGGATTGAAGTTAGAAAACATTAATAAATTTTCAAATACATATTTTCTTGATGAACCATTAACTTTAAGTAATGATGAAATTGTTTTAGAAGTTCCCCAAAATATGCTATCCATCTTCCTAAATTGTTTTGATGTAAAGAATGTCTACGATTTTGATAATTTTTTTGAAACTAATAAAGTTTACTTGAATATGGAGATTGAAAATGAAGAATGGAATTATGTATTTCATGATTATTCACCAAGGATTAAAAGGCTAATTTTTGGTGATAGTTATATGATTTATCATAGTAATTCAGCTTTCAATAAATACTTTTTTGAAGATGAACTTCAATTAGATTCATCACATGTTTATGGTGAAAATGATTCTCCTTGGTTTCTGTTAAACACAGGTGTTATTACGGTTAAAAATGATCACTTGATTGATTTCTATATTGATTTCATGGCTGATAAAATGCTTAGTGAATTTACATTTTCAATCGTTAGGAAAGAGAAAGAATTTAGCACTATCAAGGTTATGCCAAAGAGTTATCAGGATTTGAGTAGCAAAGTTATTGAAGAAGTTCAATTTTCAAACAGAAACATTATTAGTTATTCTATTAATAACAGTATTTATACCAGCGGTGGAAATGACTTGTTCTCTGGATTTAATAAGAACATTTTCTTGTCTAATAAACTTGATGAGTTAAATGCAATTGTAGATGATAACAGCTATTCAGAAGAAAATTTATTTAGTTTTCAGCTTAATGACATTAAAGTATCAGATGATGTAGTGAAAGGTAGTTTACTCGGAAATACAGATAACAACAATGTCATTTTTGATTCTAATTTAGATGTTTCAACGATAATAGATGGTGAAATCTTTACAGATAGTAATGAAGTTGTTATATCTAAGTCTTTAGCAAATAAACTAAATATTTCTTTATCTGAAATTGATATAATCAATGGAATAATTCTTTCCAATATTGAAACATTAAGTAATGATAAATTTCATAATATTTTTGACTATTTTCAACTAAAAGTAGTAGGAATTACTGATGAAGAAAGATACGTGTTTTATCAAAATCCTTATTTTCTTGGAGGACTTCTATTTGCATATTCTGAACTTGATAATTCAAGTTACTTAACTGATTCAGTATTATTCACTTGTAGGGAAAATACCAATAAAGAAGTTCTAAAAAGCTTGATTGATCTTTATGGAGATGATTATTACTTTGAGATTCCATTGCTTGATTTGAAAAACAACATAAAATCAACCATTTCTTATATTGTTATTGGACTATCGATTTTTGCAGTCATTTCATCAGTTATAAGTGTTTTCTTGATTAATTCCAGTTTGTTATTTATTTCTGAAATTAATCGTCGGAAAAACGAAATATTAATGATTTATGGTTATAAGCAAAAAGATATTTTCAAAGTTCAACAACTGCTTTTAGGAGTGATATGTTTCTTCAGTTTCATCACTTCTTCTATAGGAACCTCAATTTTGAATATAGTGGTTAACAAAGCACTATTTGATGAACTAGGAGCAAACGTGGGATTTAATTTTTTACCTTACTTAATTGTATTTATTGTCACAATTATCAGTTTTGTTATTTTAACTTTAGTCATGTTACGTAATTTGAAAAGAGAAAAACACACGAAATATCGGCGATTTAAGTAAATTTGTATATATAAATAATAATAGTAATTTGTTAAAATAAAGCCGATTTTTAATAAGGTAATAAAAATATGTCATTAAAAGCAGGTATTGTTGGTTTACCAAACGTTGGTAAATCTACACTTTTTAACGCTATCACACGAAGCCATGTATTGATGGAAAATTATCCATTCGCAACAATCGAACCAAATAATGGTGTTGTTATGGTTAACGATCCTAGATTCGATAAATTAGTTGAATTGTTCCATCCTAAAAAAGAAGTTAGAGCAACTTTTGAATTCACCGATATTGCTGGTTTAGTTAAAGGTGCAAGTAAAGGTGAAGGTTTAGGAAACCAATTCTTAGGTAACATCAGACAAGTTGATGCAATCATTCACGTTGTTCGTTGCTTTGAAAATCCAGAAATCATTCACGTTGAAGGTAATGTTGACCCAATCAGAGATATTGAAACAATAAATATGGAATTGATTATGTCCGACTACGATTTACTTCAAAAACGTTACGACAAGATTTATAACAAAGCAAAGTCTACTCGTGATAAAGATTCTGTTTTCGAAGTCGATTTAATCACAAAGTTACTTCAAAAGCTCAACGACGGTTGCATGTTGAAAGATGTTCAATTCACTTTTGAAGAAAGACAACTTATTTCTTCATTCAACTTACTTACAATCAAGCCAACTATTTATGTTGCAAATGTTGATGAAGAAACTTATTCTGACCCTACACAAAGTGAACATTACAACAAAGTTGCAGAATATGCAAAAGCTCATGATTCAGAATGCATTGCTATTTGTGCTTCAACAGAATGTGAATTAGCTGCTCTTCCATATGAAGAAAGAACATCATTCTTAGAAATGTTGAATGTTACAATGTCAGGTTTGGATAGGATTACATTAAGTGCTTATCATCTTTTAAATCTTAAGACATTCTTCACAACTGGTGCTGATGAAGTTAGAGCATGGACTTTCACAGATGGAATGACTGCTCCTCAATGTGCTGGTATCATTCATACAGACTTTGAAAAAGGATTCATCCGTGCAGAAGTCTACAGCTATGACGATATTGTTGAGTACAAGACTGAACAAGCATTGAAAGCAGCAGGTAAGATTGAAACAGTCGGTAAAGACTACAAAGTTAAAGATGGTGATTGCTTATTCATCAAATTTAACGTTTCCAAGTAAAGTATGAAAAGAGAATATTTAATAGGTCATTCCTATGATATTCATAGGTTTGATGACAAAGGTGATTTTATCCTATTAGCACATGTAAAGATTCCAACAGAAAATCTTTCAGTTATTGCTCATTCAGACGGTGATTGTTTACTTCATTCATTATCTGAAGCAATATTATCTGCTTTAGGATTAAATGATATTGGTTACTATTTTCCGGACAACAGCGAAGATACTTCAAACATGGATTCAAGAGAAATCTTGACCTTTGCATTATCTGAGATGAGAGAAAGAAACTATGAAATTAACAATGTTGTTATTCATATTGCCTTGGAAAAGCCCAAATTAAGTAAATATAAATTAGAAATTAAAAAATCTTTGGTTGAACTACTTAATTGCGAAGAGGAATATATTTCAGTTTTAGCTGGTACTGAGGAAAATATCGGAGCAATTGGTCAAGGTTTAGCAGTAAAAGTAACCAGTACAGTTATGTTAAGAAAGGAAACAAACAATGGAAATTAGTGAAGCTATTATTTCTAAAATCAAAGAAATATTAACTAACGTTATTAATCAAGAAGTTAGCGATAATGAAATTATCTTAACTAAGAATAAAGATAATGTTCATGGTGATTATTCTTCCAACGTTGCTTTGAAGTTTGCTAAGAGAGCAAGTATGAAACCAATCGATTTAGCAAATGAAATTCATAACAAATTGAATGTTGAAGGTGTTGAAAAAGTCGAAGTCGCAGGCATCGGTTTTATCAATTTTTATCTTTCTCAAGATCTTTTAGGTTCTATTATCAAAGACATTTGCACTCAAAAAGATAATTACGGTCAAACAACAGTCGAAAATCCAGTTAAAGTAAATTTGGAATATGTTTCCGCAAACCCAACTGGTTATTTACACTTAGGTCATGCTCGTGGCGCCGCTTTAGGTGACGCAATGGCTAGAATTATGAAAAAAGCTGGTTATGATGTTACAAGAGAATACTACATCAATGACGCAGGTCACCAAGTTGAGATGCTTGCTAAATCTTTGATGGTTAGATACCAGCAAGCTTTAGGTCTTAAAAACAGAATGCCTCATGATGGCTACCACGGTGAAGAGATCAAGATTGTTGCAAAAACCTTAGTCGAAAAATATTATGATAAGTATGCTGAAAAGAACGAAAGCAATCTTAACTTCTTTAAAGAGAATGGTATTAAATTCCTTTTAAATCAAATCGTCTTAGATTTGAAGGAGTTCAGAGTTGATTTCGATGTTTTCACATCAGAAACTTGGGTTAGATCAACAGGTAGAATTCCAAATGTCTTAGAGAGATTAAAGAATTATTGCTACGTTTCAGAAGGTGCAACCTTCCTTAGGACTACTGATGAATCCTTGAACTTAAAAGAAAAGGATGACAAGGATAGAGTCATCGTTAAATCTGACGGTAGTTATGCATATTTCTTACCAGATATTGCTTACCATGATTACAAGTATGAACGTGGTTTCGACAAGTTAGTCACATTACTTGGTGCAGACCATCATGGTTACATCGCAAGATTGAAAGCTGCTATGAAATGTTTAGGTCATAATCCAGATGATTTAATCATTCCACTCGTTCAAATCGTTAGACTTTTCAAGAACGGTCAAGAATTCAGAATGAGTAAGAGAACTGGTAATGCAATCTCCATGAGAGAACTTATCAATGAAGTTGGTGTTGATGCTACAAGATATTTCTTCGTATCAAGAAGTGGTTCTCAACATTTAGATTTCGATATTGGCTTAGCAAAGACTTTAGGTAATTCAAACCCAGTCTACTATGCACAATACACTCATGCTCGTTTCACTTCAATCTTAGAAAAAGGTAGAGAAAAAGGCTACACAGATTACGATTACAAATCAGATTTGTTAGTTAGCGAAGAAGAAAAGACATTGATGAAGACATTATCTGATTTTCCAAATGTTATCAAAGATTCTGCAGAAACTTATGAGCCTTACAAGATTTGTAACTATATCCAAAACTTATGTCAAGTCTTAAATTCATTTTATCAGAAGCACAGAGTCATCAATGATGATGAAAAAGAACTTACTTTACAACGTTTAGGTTTGGTTTATGCCACCAAGATTGTTTTAAAGAATGCTCTCGAGTTGATTGCCGTCTCTGCACCAGATAAAATGTAATGTAAGTTTAATTAGTGAAATTTCAATAATGTTATAATTAAAGAAGCGGAGGATTAAGATGAGTAATCAAATTTCAATGATCGATGCAGCTTATGAAATCGTAGAGAAAAATGGTGTCATTTCTTTCAATGATTTGGTTGAACAGGTCAGAATTAAGTGTGGAATGACTGAAGCAGAGATGATGGAAAAGATTTCCAAGCTTTATACAAACTTATCTCTTGATTCAAGATTTGTAAATTTAAGTCTCAACAAATGGGATTTATCTATTCGTCATGATTTCAACACTGTACACGAAGAAGTTAAGGACTTAGACGCTGAAGGTGAAGATAAAGTTCTTGACTTGGTCGATGAAGAAGAACAAGAAGATGAAGATCTTGAAGAGACTTCTTCAGAAACAACAGATGAAGATAATAATGATAATTTTTTAGTAAGTAATACGGAAGGAGAATAATTATTATGGCACTAGAAAACATGACTAAAATGCTCAATAAGGCATTCAATGAGCATTATGCTGTTGCTCAATTCAATATTAACAACGTTGAATGGGCTAAGGCAATTTTACAAGAATGCCAAAGAACAAGCACACCTGTCATTTTAGGTTGTACAGAAGGTGCAGCAAAATACATGGGTGGTTGGAACACTGTCGTCGGCCTTGTTAAAGGTTTAATCAAAGACTTAAACATCACAATCCCAGTCGCATTACACGTTGACCACGGTTCTTCATATGATTGCTGCAAAGCTGCAATTGATGCTGGTTTCACATCAGTTATGATTGATGCTTCACACTTCCCAATCGAAGAAAACATCAGAATCACAAAGTCTGTTGTTGATTATGCACACGCAAGAGGTGTTTCTGTCGAAGCAGAATTAGGTAGAGTTGCAGGTCAAGAGGACGGTGCAGTCGCTGCTGAAAGTATGTATGCTATTCCAGAAGAATGTGTCGCATTAGTTAGAGAATCTGGTGTTGACTTCCTTGCTCCTGCATTAGGTTCAGTTCACGGTCCATATCATGGTGAACCACACCTCGGTTTCAAAGAAATGCAAGAAATCGCTGATTTAATCAAGATCCCATTAGTTTTACACGGTGGTTCCGGTATTCCAAATGATCAAATCCAACGTGCTATCTCTTGTGGTACATCCAAGATTAATATCAATACCGATTGCCAAATCGCATGGACAAAAGTTGTTAGAGAAGTTTTAGCTAACGATGACAAAGTCTACGATCCTAGAAAGATCATCGGTCCTGGTGCAGAAAAAGGTATCAAGGCTGTTGTCTTAGATAGAATTACAGTCTTCGGTAGCTTAGGTAAAGCTGCTGAATAATCAAATTTAACACTAATTATTGGTCAGATAAAAAGAAGGCTTCGGTCTTCTTTTTTCATTGCTTGAATAGATAAATAATAAATTATATTATTTGCATTTATTTTTATTCATAAATCAATATAATAGTATTTAGTTTGATATAATTTTATTAATTCAGATTGTTTTTGTAAGGAGAAATATTTCTATGGCAAAAGTCGAAGAAAAGATTAAGAAACCTAAAATTAAAAAAGCAAGTTTAACAGTTGCAATCATTACATTCCTTGTATCAATTGTTATTTTCGGTTTTATTTTCTTTGTTCCAATGAACACATTTACACTTGATAGTAATTCTTATCTTTCAAGTCAATTCTTGGGTCAAGCACTTTTAGATAGTCAACTTGCACCAGATAAATTTTTTGCAATGTGGGGTAACGTCAAGAGTCTTAGCATCGTAGAACACCTCTACTTATGGATTATGGTTTGTCCAATCGTTTCTTCCTTAATTGCTATATTTGCAAGAAAGATTAGATTCATCCAAATCATCAACTTATTATTCTTTGTTGCTTCTGGTCTTGCACTTGTTTTATACACACAACCATTAGTTGATTCTGTTCTTTCATCAACAACATACAGTTACTATTTCTTATATGGTAGATTTGTACCATTTGTTGGTGCATTATTAGCACTTTTAAATGCAGAATTAGTTAGATAATTCTTCATTAAAATTACAATTTAAACTGCTGCAATTTCGTAGCAGTTT
>CAJMBK010000009.1 GCA_905211645.1 uncultured Caryophanales bacterium | reverse complement strand
AATACTTTTTTAATGTAATTTTTATAAACTGGACAATTGTAGATTTAGTATAATTTAGCAGTATGAAATTTAGCATTGTTATTCCAGTTCGTAACGGTAAAAAATACATCGCAAGAGCAATCGATTCAGTACTTATTCAATCATACACAAACTATGAATTGATTGCTGTTGATAACAATTCTACCGATGGAACTTTAGATATATTAAAAGAGTACAAAGATATTAAATTGCTCACTTTCAACGAACCAGATAAGAAGATTTCCTTCGCTGTTGCTGAAGGTTGTAAAGTTGCCACTGGGGACTATATTTTATTCTTAGATAGTGACGATTACTTTGAAATTGATGCTTTAGAAAAATTAGCAAAGCTCATCAAAGATGAAGATATCATCTGTTATTCATACAACTATGTAGTTGATGATTCTAAACGTCCAATCGCTATTCCTAAGAAAGAATACGTTGGTACTGATGCAATTCATGAATTATTATCAAAACTTTATTTTGATGAACATTCTTTTGGTACATTCAAGTATTTACCAATATTCAGATGGGTTAAAGCTTGTAAACTTGAGAAAGTTCAAGAGTTTTTAGATAAGTATTCTTCAATGAATTTAGATAAGTATGAAGACTTAGTTTTCACCTTCGAAATGGTTGCAAGAAGTAATGTTATCAGAACTTATAATATTCCTCTTGTTAACTATTTCCAAGTACCATTATCAAATTCTAAATTGATTGATAACAACGCTCCATATGAAGAGCTTTTAAATTTAAGAAAGACTATCAAAGGTTATTTATTCGACTTTGCTGATAGATACAATCTTAACAAAGAAGTTTTTGCTACAGTTGACTTTGAAATTTCTAATAACTATCTCTCAAAATATATCATGAGTCATGGTTATAAAGATAGTAAGAGGTTATTTAAAAAGATTCAAAAAGATGAAGATTACAAGTTACAGAAGAATCTTTGCAGAGCAAAGAAAGATAGCTACAAGAAGAAATGCTATTTCATCTGTACTAAGTTAAATTTCTTCTATCCAATTTATAAAAGGTTTAAAGATAAAAACAAATGATGAACTCAGTTATGAGAGTAACGAGGAACACCCTCGCTCCATATAAAGCCATAGCAATGTTTATGTGCTTTTTGAGAGCAGTATTCTTTTGCGTGAAATCAAATACCATTGTAAACGTTGCTGTTTTAGGTATTACTTGCCTCTTCGGTTTGTACTGCTTCATCTTTGACTTGAAGAATAATAAAGAAAGATTGATCTACGGTATATTTACTTTAGTCGGTTTGGCTATGTACTTTTTAACTGAGAGTATCATCTTCTTAGTAGTAGCAATTTCAGGTATTATCTTTAAAAATGTTTCTTTAAAAAATATATTTAGAGTAGGCTTTATTTCAATAATCATAATTCTCTGTTTCTTCTACTTCTTATCTTTGTTTGGCTACAACGCAGAGAATTCTTATCATGATCCAGAAAGAGGTTGGAGATACTCATTAGGTTTCAACAATACCAACATTCCTCCAACATTATTCTGCTTTGCAGTTCTTTTTTACTACAACTACAAAGGAAGTATTGGAATTAAGGATTTCCTTATTTTCACTGGTATTGAGACAATGTTATTCCTTTTAACCGATTCAAGAACTTCACTTATTTTCTACATCTTAATCATCCTATTCATGCTTTTAGCCAAGGTTGTTAAAGTCAATAAATGGGTTTGTATCATATTATTCTCATTAATTTTCGTATTCTTTATTATGAGTTACATTGGTGGAATCTATCTTTACAACACACCTTTAGATAAGTTGATGTCAATTCGTTTATCGTTGATTCATCGTGTTTTACAGCATGAAATGCATCTTAAAAACTGGTTCTTTGGTGAATACTTTGATTTTCCACTTGATAATATGTACATCAATTTAATTTACGATCAAGGCTTAATTTTCACCTTCATGTTCTTGGGTTTTATCGCTGCAACCGCATATATTGTTAGCAAGCATTTCAACAGAAAGATGATGACAGTATTCTCATTATTATTTGTTGGTTTACTTTGCTATTCATTCTCAGAAATATACATGAGAAGTTTCTTATCATTCATCTTCATAATTCCACTTGCTTACTTCAACACCATGTTTGAAAACGAATTTACTAAAGCTAAATTACTTCTTGATTACGATAAAAGATATGTTTCTAAGAAGAAAGATATCAACGATTTCACTTCATTAAAAGGAGTTGAACATGTCTAAAGTGGTTATGTGTCTCTGCTCTCATAAGAAAGCAGAATTTCCTAAGGATGAGATTTACGTTCCAATTATTGTTGGCTCTGGAAAAGAAGATAAAGAATTAACTTCACTTTATCAAACCGACGATAAAGGAGAAAATATCTCTGAGAAAAACAGTAACTATTGCGAGTTAACTGCTTTGTATTATGCATGGAAAAATCTTGATTATGATGTAATTGGTTTAGTTCATTACAGAAGATTATTCTTAGATAAAAATTCTTCTAAGAAGAAAATTGAGAATGCTATTAAGAAGGAAACAATTGAGAAGTTACTTTCTGAATATGATTTCATTCTCCCTAAAAAGAGAAATTATTACATCGAATCTAATTATTCTCACTACATTCATGCTCATCATCAAGAACCTCTTGATGAAACAAGAAAAATTATTGAAGAGAAGTATCCAGAATATTTAGAATCTTTCGACAAACATATGAATAAGAGCTCTGGTCACTACTTCAACATGTTTATTGCAAAGAAAGAAACTGCAGATAAGTTCCTAACTTGGATGTTTGATATTCTTTTTGAACTTGAAAAGAGAGTAGATTTATCTAATTACTCCAAGAATGAAAAACGAGTTTTTGGATTTATCTCAGAACTTCTCTTTGATGTTTACATCAATGCAAATAAACTCAAAGTTCATGACCAAAAATATGTTTTCTTAGAAAAACAAAATTGGTTTAAGAAGATATTTAACTTCATCAAGAGAAAATTTGTTAAAGTTGAAAAGTAGAATCTTTATTGGTCGAACCGGTAAAGGTTCTTTTCTTTTAAAGAAAATTAGAATCAAAAATCCTGAAGGAATTTTGTTTACTTCAGGATAGGTTAGTTAAATTATTGATTCTTTCTTAAGATAATCTTTCTAAGTTTATTTCTAACTCTTTGCCAGAAAGTTTTATCAGTGACATTAACTCTGACACATTTATATTTAAGATGATTGTGGAAAACATAAACGGTCAAAAGTGTTTCGGAGAGATAACCAAAGACTCTCTTGTAGTTACCTTCGTAGTTTTCTGGGTGGATATATTTTTCTAAATCATCGAAGAGATCGAAAAGCCATTTTGCGTAGTTATCAAAAACTTCTTTCTTAGCGATGAACATGTTGAGTAAGAAAGTTCTATTTCCAGCCATTACTTCATCGTAAGTTTTTAGATAATCTGGGTGAATTCTTTTCATTGATTCACGAAGCTTTTTAACGTCCTCTTCGTGGCAGAATTCGACTCTATTTGTGAAACAATTACCATATATTTTATAGAGTTTAGTTGTGATAATATCATGATTTCTAAGATCCTTTTCAATCTGTTTAGTGTTGTAGAAATTCTTAGGATTAAAGAAATAACTCTTGGAGAAATATCTTCTGTAGTGGGCTAAACCAACAACATCTGAATCCTTATCATTTTTCCAAATCCAGTAGTAAGCTGTGAGTTCACAGTAATAAGGATTTTTCTCGTGGATATTAATTTCTGAATCATCGTAAAAGTCTGCCTTACAATCTTTTGCACCGACTTTGAAATAGTAATAATTATCAGGTAAAGTGAAATTTTCAGGTAAGGCTTTATGTCCGACTGTGTAAATTCTTAATTTCATATTTCTAATACATCATCCTCTTTTTCACATTCTTTGAGCTTCAAGAATAAGTTCATCATATCTTCTTCGGTATGTAAATTAAGTTTTGGCATATGGAAGTAATAATAGATATAAGCAAACTTTGTAATCTTCTTGTAGTCTTTTTCGTCAAAACGTTTTCTAACGTTATAAAGGTAATTTTCTAAGAAGGAAAATTGAAATTCTTTACCTTCTAAAGGTGCACCTTCAAAGAAGGTTTTGCCACGAGCTTTAAGGGTAAAATTACCAAGAACTGGACCTCTTTTTGCATAAAAACGTACAATTTCTTCAATAACATTGGCTTTTAAAGAAATTGAGGCGTTATCATCAGTCAAGATTGGTCTGATATATTGCTGTAAATTAACTAAGTCTTTAGAAAATTTAGAGAATGTTAATGCAACATTTTTATCTACATTAATAATTGCCATAAAATCTCCTTTGTGTTTTCAAAATTATATAAAAATGAATTAGATTATTGATAAAATATTAGCAGACTTTAAGCAGTCAGGAAATTTATATGTCACACGAAATCAAAAAAGAAAAAGCTATTATTTCAGCATGCCTTTGTAATGTTAATTGCAGATACGATGGGAAGGTTGTCAAATCTGATTTGTACAAAAAACTTTCTCAATATTTTGATTTGGTTTTAGTCTGCCCAGAAGTTATGGGTGGTATGAAAACCCCTCGTTTACCATCGGAAATTGTCTGCTCAGATGAGGATATTATCTACAATCCTAACACACCATTTTTGGAAGCTTTTGCTAATTTCAAAATCTTAAATAACAAAGGTAAAGATAACACAACTTTCTTTATTTCGGGTTGTAAAATGGCTTCTCATTTAGCCGAAATCAATAATTGTAAATATGCTTTCTTAAAAGAAAAATCTCCTTCATGTGGTGTTAAATACAGATATGATGGCACTTTTAGCAAGAAGTTAGTTAATCACGGAGGTTTACTCTCCTACTGTTTGAATAAGAATATAAAAATCATCTCTTCAGAAGATATTGATGCATTCTTAGAAGAGTATAAAAAGGAGGTTGAAAATGGCTAATTACAAAACTTTAAAAGTAGCTGGAATTGAAATTCCTAATCGCTATTTTCTTGCTCCTTTAGCAGGTTATACCGACTTAGCTTTTAGAAAGATTTGTGCTGAACATGGTGCTGGTTTAGTTTACACAGAGATGATTTCAGCAAACGCACTTTTCTACAATTCTAAAGATACACTAGCAATGGTTAGAGAAACTCAAAATGATGAAGGCTTAGTTGCCTTGCAACTTTTTGGTGGAGAAATTGATCATATTTTAAAAGCAATAGAAATCTTGGAAGCAAATGGAAAGTATGATTTTCTTGATATCAATTTAGGTTGTTCTGTCCCTAAGGTTTTGAAGCAACACGCCGGTTGCTATCTAATTGACAAACCAGAAATTCTTGAGGCAATGCTTGAAGCAATCGTTAAGAAATCTTCTAAACCTGTTATTGTTAAGACAAGAATTGGTATTGATGATAATCATATAAATATATTTGACAACTTAAAGATATTTGAAAAAGTTGGAGTTCAAATGGTTGCTTTACACGGAAGAACTAGAAAAGCTTTATTCTCTGGAAAGAATAACTTTGACATCATCAAAGAAGTTAAAGCTAAAGCAAATATTCCTGTTGTTGCTAATGGAGATATCAACTTGGATAACTTCCAGGAAGTTTTAGATTACACCAAAGCAGATGCAATCATGCTTGGCAGAAATGCTATCGGAAATCCAAATATTTTCACGCAAATGTGTGATAAAGAACTTGGTAACGAAGTTTTATCACCAACTTTTCACGAACAAGTTTTAGATTTTAAGAAACAGAATGAATACTACATCTCTTCACGTGGTGAAGAGAGATTTATCAATATTATTAAAGGATACGGTCCACACTTTTTCAGAGGATTTTCCATCAGTAAAGCAATTAGATCAACTTTGGTTACTTTGAAAAATATGGATGAGTACTACAAATTTATTGATGATTTACTCCAATTGAATAATCAGGATGAAAGGAGGAAAGTTAATTAATGAGATTACCATACTTTGTTTATGATGTATTGACTACATTGAATAAAAAAGGTTATGCAGCTTATGTTGTTGGTGGTGCCTGTAGAAACTATTTCCTCAACCAACCAATTCATGATTATGATGTCACAACTTCAGCAGCTCCTGAAGTTGTTAAAGCAATCTTTGAAACTAGATATTTAGTTGTCGAGACTGGATTAAAACATGGAACAGTCACTTTAGTTAATGACAGTAAGCATCAAGTTGAAGTCACTACTTTTAGAAAAGACTTAGCTTACGAAGATAATAGACATCCTAGTGGTGTCGTTTATGTCTCAGATTACATCGAAGATTCAAAAAGAAGAGATTTCACAATCAACGCTTTGTATTACGATGTAGTCACCAATCAATTCCTTGATCCAACCAATGGTAAAAAGGATATTTACGAAAGAAAAATTAGGTGCATAGGAAATCCAGATGATAGATTTAAAGAGGATGGATTAAGAATCTTAAGAGCAATCCGCTTTGAATCATGTTTAGATGGATTTGAAATTGAAGAAGAAACATACAATGCAATATTTAGAAATAAAGATTTATTAAACAACATTGCTTATGAAAGAATCAGAGAAGAATTCAACCGAATTCTTCTTAGTAACAACGTCGAAAAGATTGTTAAAAAATACTTTGATATCTTCAAAATCTTCATTCCTGAATTTGAAGCTTGCAAAGATTTTCAACAGAAAAGCAGATATCATAAATATGATGTTTTAACACACGTTTTAAAAGCATGTGATTATGTTAAACCATCACTCAGTTTAAAACTTGCTGCAATATTGCATGATATTGCAAAACCTTTAGTTGCTAAACCCAATCCAAAAAATCCAGCAAGATTGCAATTTATCGGACATGAATATGCGTCTGCAGATTTAGCAGTTACTATTTTGAACAGATTGCACTATGACAATAAAACCGTTAGAAAAGTTGAAGCATTAATCAGAGCTCATGATAGACTTCTTCGCCCTGACAAAAGAAAAGACTTTGCTAAACTTCTTCCATTAGTTGGTAAGTACAACATTTTGGACTTGATCGAACTTAAAAGAGCTGATGATTTGGCACATAAAGATGATTTAAGTTTAAATAAGAAATACAATGAACTCTATAGAGTTGGAAAAGACTTTGTTTCTAACACAGGTGCTTTGCAGATTTCTGATTTGAAAATTAATGGCAAGGTTTTAATCGATTTAGGTTTCAAGCCTGGTGCTATATTCAAAACTATTCTTTATGATGTCTTAAATAGAGTTGTTTTAAACGAACTTGAAAACACTCTTGAAGCAGAAACTGAATACGTAAAAACAAAATATAAGATTTAAGGTTGGAGTAACATCTGACCTTTTTTCTGTGTAATATTGCTGATATTCAAGAGGACAAAAATGCCTTTTGTATATGAAAAAATAGGACATTATAATTGACAATGACAATTTGAACATGTATATAATTTTCAAGGAGGCTACTTTAGTTTATCTAAAGTTGAAAGCTTATGAACCCAAGTACACTCTCAAAAGTGAAGATAGTTCTGTCACTTTCAGTTAATTTCTTTGCACTTATTTTGATGCTAATTCCATTTATTGGCGGATTTGCTGGAATGGCAGATTCAACACTGCAAAGTTACTTTCTTAGCATTGAAGTATTTCTACTAATTTACTTTGGTTTGAGATATTTTATAAGAGCTAATTATCATTCATCTTATTCAAAAATTTATCCAATTGTCGATTTATCATCACTAGTAGTCTATACAGTGTTTTATCTCTCATTGGCAAATTTCACTACAAAAACTAATTCATATGATGTAAATTTATTGAGAGGTTTAGTTTATTTTGATGCTGGATTACCATCTTTGGTCTACTTACCTTTAATCTTTTTGAATACAAAAGATATTTATGAAGAAAGATTAAAGAAAATCTGGTCATATATCGGACTTGAAGCATTAGCTATTCCAGTTATGATTTTTATCTTACTAACCACATTAACAAGAGTAGGCAATGCATTTAGATTTGAATTAAACTACACTCAAGTCTTAATTATTCCAGCTATTATTGTTTCGGTTTATCTATTTATCAAATTAAGAATTCCAACAAAAAGAGTTACTTTAACTAATGAATTTAGAATTAATTCGATTAGACAGACATTAAAAACTCTAAATTACTCAGGCTTTGGTTTTACAATTATTTCACTTTTATGTTTTCTTTCATTCACTCTTTTTATCAAAGACGAATATGCTAGAGATTCAGTAATTCACTTTGCAAATACCTTAGGAGTTATGTCTCTTGTTTTATTCCTAGTTGCACTTGGCTTCTATATTGCAGGTTCAAGAATCTCTGAAAAATACATGATAAAAGGAAATTTAACTTTACTTTCAGCATCCTTAATTTTCAGTTTGATGATCGCTCAACTTTTCTTATATCTTAAGTATTTCAGTTTCACCGCTCATCATCCAAATACTTATTACTTAGATATCTTAGGATTATCAATTATTTACGCACTTCTCTTTAAGGAATTTATCAGACAAGCACTCAACAATAAAAACAGTGTAAAACTTGTATTTTTAGTTTTCTTATTAATGCTTTTATTGTTAACAGCAATCACATTTTTCTCAATTGCATATGTTTTCTTAACAACTTACATCCTCACAATTGTTGATTTCCCACTTATTGTTTCACAAGTAATTGCATACGTATTCTTTTTATTCATCGCTAGTTCAGCAATGTATGAATACTTGAATAACTACAAATATTTCTACGCTTCAATAAGAAGCGATAATAATTAAGGAGGAATTGATATGAATAAGAAGTTTTATATTCTTCCAGCAGTTGTTTCGTTATTATCTATCTCATCTTGTGGTGTTAATACAGATTATTTCATAAAGATTAATCTTCCTAATGAGCTCTTCATGGCAAATAGAGTAACCTATACTACGTACAATAGAGATAAGAAGAAAGTTGCATATATAACAAATCGAAGAAACATCTTTAAGTTAATTAATCTTTATGAATCAACATCATATTATCCTTTTGCAGAAAGTGTTGAGTTAATTGAAACAGACATCTCAACCGTGACTTTTGAAATGGATAATGAAGAATTTACTATTAGAGAGTGTCATTCATATATTTCTTTTAATTATTCACCATGGTACTCTTATAATTTCGAGCCTCTTATGAATCTCCATCAATTTGAGAGGGAGGGTTATTTAGAAGATGGTCAAGATGAAGAGCAAACAGATTCAAGCTCTGAACTTACTGGAGAGGAGGTAATTTACAATGAAAAATAAATTTTTAGCAATGCTAACAATTTTACCTTCTTTATTTAGCACAACAAGTTGCGTTAGATATGATTGGGATACTAATAACTGGATCAATTTAGATGTAGAAGCTAAACATCCATTTGGTAGTTATAACAATATGAAACTTGAAATATATAAAAGTTCAACTCTTCAAGAAAGTTATACTTGTAGTGATTGGGGAACTGTTGATCTATTTATTGAACATATTGAATCACAGAAAGTTTCTCCATTTGTTGTTGATTTACCTTCTGAAGTTTATATCTACACTGTGAAAATTGAACTAAACGGAGAGGATGAAGGTGAAATTTATACATCAAATCTTGAGTATTATCTTTCATTGGATGGAATTAAAGGTTATCTTGTTCAAGATGGAGATGCCCATGTCACATATGATGAGTTTATGGCTAATTTATTCACTCTCATTGAAGAAACAGCAGATAATCTTACTAAATTTAACTGAACTTAAATCTCTTTGAATTAAAATTTAAGTAATTCAAGGAGATTTTTTATATGAAAGAAAATACTTTTGGAATTAGAAGGTGGTTCTCAGTAGTCATTGCAGGTCTCGTTGGTCAGTTTGCATGGACTATTGAAAACATGTATTTGAATAGGTATGTTTTCTACTTAACTCAAAGTACTGATTACATCCCTGTAATGGTTGCTTTAAGTGCAATTGTGGCAACAGTAACTACATTATTCATGGGTGCTTTAAGTGACAGAATCGGTAGAAGAAAACTGTTTGTTGCAATAGGTTATATCCTTTGGGGAATTTCTATTGTTCTATTTAATGTTGTTAAACCAGAGAATTTTACATCTGCAACACTTGCTAACAGCTTATTTTTAAGCGGAACAATGGTCATTGTTCTTGATTGTGTCATGACATTTTTTGGTTCGACATCAAATGATGCCGCATTCAATGCATTTGTTACAGACAACACAACCAATGAAAATAGAGGTAAGGTTGAATCAGTTATTTCAATTTTGCCTATTGTCAGCATGCTTGTAATTTTCGGCGGTTTCAATTTCTTAACTACTGGTAAAGAACCAAGATGGGATATTTTTTTCTGGATATTTGGTGTTTTAACATTCTGCTGTGGTATTGGAATGTTTTTCTTACTTCCTAAAGATATCTGTAAACCAAATAAAAATGAAAAGTATTTAATTTCAATTTTTTACGGCTTCAGACCATCTGTTGTCAAAAAGAATGTAACTTTATATTTAGCATTAGTTTTATTTGCTGTTTTCAACATCGCTATCCAAGTTTTCTTCCCATACTTCATGGTTTATATTGAAAATAATTTGAAGATCACTGGTATGACATTCACATTATGTTTGGGTGGCATTTTCTTAATTGCTGGCATTGTTACAGTTATCATCGGATTATTCATGGATAAAATCGGTAAATTCGTTTTACTCTATCCTATGTTAGGTGTTGGAATTCTCGGCTGTATGATTTTATTCTTAGCACCTAATATTTACGGTTTGTGCATCGGTGGTTGTTTGTTAATTATTTCCTATATGGTTTTAACCGCTGTAATTAGTGCAATTATCAGGGATTACACACCTAAGGATGAAGCAGGTTCATTCCAAGGTGTCAGAATGATTTTTGCCGTTTGCATTCCAATGGTTACTGGTCCATATATCGGTGAAGCATGCTATGCATTCACCGCTGAAACTTATGTAAATGAATATATGCAGGAAGTTAAATTACCTAATGAATTCATTTTCTTAGGTGCAGCAATTGTTCTTGCTTTAGCATTTATTCCTGCTGTAATTTTAATGATTCATCATAAGAAAGAAGTTAAGAAGCTTAAAGAAGCTGAAACTTGTTCAACTTTAGATAAGGAGTGATTATGCAAGAAGAAAATAAGATTCTATTAGCCGAGTATCCAAGACCTAATTTTGTTAGAGATTCCTATCTAAATTTGAATGGTGTTTGGAACTATAAAATCTGTAAAAGGGACGCTTCATTAGATTATGATAATTTGCAATTTGATGGAGAAATCCTTGTTCCTTTTTCTCCAGAGAGCAAATTATCAGGCGTTAATAGAACACTTAAAAGAGATGAAAAACTTATTTATAGCAGAAAACTTAATGTCGAGGAAAGTTTTAATAAAGGTAGAGTTTTTATAAACTTTTTTGCTGTAGATCAGACAGCTTTGGTTTTAATAAATAACAAGAAAGTAGGTTTCCACGAAGGAGGATTCTCACCTTTCACATTTGAAATTACTGAGTTTATCCAAACTGGTGAAAATACTGTTACAGTCATCTGTGAAGATGATTCTGATAAATCAACAAAGTATGCTTATGGAAAGCAAAAAGAAGAGTACGGGCAAATCTGGTACACTCCACAAAGTGGCATTTATTTTCCTGTTTTTATAGAAAGCACTTTTGAAAATTATATTCAAGATGTTAAGTTTAAACCTGTTGTTTCTGAAAATAAAGTAGTTGTTACTGTTAAGACAAATTTAAATACTAATGATAAATGCACAATTGAAATTGACAACAAAGTTTATAAGATTGAAACAAATAAAGAAGTCTCAATTATCTTGGAAAATCCAAGATATTGGTCTTTGGAAGATCCTTATTTGTACTTTGTTAAAGTTAAATTTGACGAAGACGAAATTACTTCTTACTTCGGCTTTAGAAGCTGCTCAATTGTTAAAGATAAAAGCGGATATTTCCGTTTAGCTTTAAATGGCAAAAGTATATATCAAGTTGGAATTTTAGACCAAGGATATTATGGCGATGGATTATTAACGCCAAGAAGTTATAAGGATTATGAAAATGATTTAAATCTTATAAAAAGACTTGGTTTTAATATGGTAAGAAAGCATATTAAACTTGAATTACCTATGTATTATTACCTCTGTGATAAGCTAGGAATTATTGTCTGGCAGGATTTTGTTAACGGAGGGAATAACTATAAATTTAGCGTTATCAATGTTCCTATGGTAACCAAACATTACATCAAAGATACTGAGAAAAACTATTCAAAATTCGGTCGTAAAGATGACTCAGGAAGAAAGATGTTTGTAATTGAAGCAGAAAGAATCCTTAATGTACTCTACAATCATCCTTCAGTATTTTTGTACACTATTTTCAATGAAGGTTGGGGACAATTTGATTCAGTTAAAATGTACGATTATTTTAAAAAACTAGATGACACAAGAATTTATGATCATGCTTCAGGTTGGCATGATCAAGGTGTTTCTCAAGTCAAATCTGTCCATTGCTACTTCATGAAATACAAGAATCCAATGAGAAAGTCATATCAAAATCGTGCCTTAGTCCTCTCTGAGTTTGGTGGGTATAAATTGGAAGTTCCAGGGCATATCTTTAGTGACAAAAAATTTGGCTATAAATCGATGAAATCAAGCACTGAGTTTATGTCTAAGTACATGAATTTAATTATCAATCAACTAGTACCATCCATTAAAACTGGATTATCAGCTTCAGTTTATACTGAATTAAGTGATGTCCAAGAGGAATTAAATGGATTTGTAACATATGATCGAGAAGTAGTTAAATTTGATGAAAGAGAAATTGAAGATATTGCTAATATAAATAGAACACTAATTGAAACATTGAAGAAATGTATCAAATAAATTAATAAGACTTTTGATGTTTAAGATGACATATAGAACCTCTAAACTATTTTATTGGTACGTGTCACGATAAGTTATATATAACAGCTAAGGGGGGATTCTTTAGAATACCTCAAGAACAAAGTTTATGATTTATTCTATTTAACCTGAATAAGATCAGAAAGGAATTCAATTTCCTTTTCAGAATCCAAGCGAGGGAATAAGGCAACGGGTTTGTTGACTTTAAGATCTTTGATTGAATTATGATTATGAATTGAATCAAATTTTCTAATATTTATATCAACGTTAAGTTGCTCTAAAGCTTCATTTGCTTTATTGATTAATGCAGGTCTTAATAAGATTGAACCAACTCTAATGGCTTCAGCAAGTGAGTATAAAATCTCTGCGAGCAATTCGGTGTTACCTTCTTTAGAAACTGTCCAAGGAGTTGTTTTTTCGATGTATTTGTTTGCTGCGTCGATAATTGTCATTGCTGCTGCAAAGGCAACGTTTGCTTCATAGTTATCAAATGCTTCACAGTATTTTTCAATGTTTTCATCGATGATCTTGATGAGTTCTTTACTGTGTTCATTCTTGAACTCAGTGACATTTGGTAATTCATCGTTGAAATATTTATGAATCATATTGATGGAACGATTGACTAAATTACCATAGTTATTAACTAAGTCGTTGTTGATTCTATCGACGAATTGTTTAGGTGTGAAGTTGCCATCGTTTGCAAGTGAGTTTTCACTGCCGATGTAATATCTAAGTGAATCTAAACCAAATCTTTCGATGATAGGATATGGACTTGGGGCATTACCTAAACTCTTACTTAATTTAGTACCAGCTTTTGTAACAAGTAAACCGTGGATGAAGATTGTATCAGGAAGTCTTAAATTCAATGCAAAGAGCAATATAGGCCAGTAGATGGAGTGGAATCTGTTGATCTCTCTACCTGCGAGTTGAAGAATTTCTGTATCTTCAGACCAGTATTTCTTAAATCTGGAATCATCTTCTGAAAGATAACCTAATGCGGAGATGTAATTTAATAAAGCATCAATCCAAACATAGACAACATGTTTTGGATCTTCTTTAACTGGAATACCCCATGTGAAGTTAGTTCTGGTGATGCATAAATCATCTAAGCCAGGTTCGATGAAGGTTTTAATCATCTCTTTCAATTTACCATTTGGAACAAATTCAGGATGTTCTTCATAGAATTTTAAAAGTTGTGGTAAGTATTTCTTGCAGTTTAAGAAGTAGCATTCTTGGCTTTCTTCATGAACTTCTCTGTGACATTCAGGGCAGCAGTGATTTTCATCCAACTGTTGGTCGGTGTAGAAAGCTTCGCAAGGTGTACAGTACCAACCTTTGTAAGTACCTTTGTAAATATCACCATTTGCTAATAACTTAGAGAAAACTTCTTGAACAACTTTAACGTGTCTTTCTTGAGTGGTTCTGATAAAGTCGTCGTTGGAGACACCGACATCTTTCCAAAGTTTTTGGAAGGTATTTGCCATGTTATCAACAAATTGTTCAGGAGTTAAACCGGCTTTTTCAGCATTCTTTTGAATCTTTTCACCGTGTTCATCAGTACCAGTTAAAAAGAATACATCCTTGCCGATTTCTCTTTTATATCTTGCAATAAGGTCAGCTGAAATTGTTGCGTAAGCATGACCGATATGTGGATTTCCAGAAGCATAGTAAATTGGTGTTGTAATATAGAAATATTTTTTATTTTTCATGCAAAAATCTCCTTATTTAAGTAAACAAGCGTATATATTATATTAAAAAAGTGCCACTTTCGTGGCACTGGATATATCATACTTGTAATTACAAATTTTAAACTCTAAAAATAATTATTTAGCAGCTTTTTCTTTTCTCTTGTTGAACTTATCAACTCTACTACCTGCGTTGGATGAGAAACCGATTTTACCAGTGTAGAAAGAGTGGCACTTAGAACATGTATCAACTTTGATGTCTTTAGCAGTTGAACCTGTTTCGAAAGTATTACCGCAAGATAAGCATGTAACTTTAGTACGATGATATTCTGGATGTATACCTTTTTTCATGACATATTCCTCCTATGAATATTTCAAAGCTTTTAAATTTTATACTTTTTATATTTTATATACAAGTTTTTATTGTTTGTCATAAGCTTTGGTTAGTGGAATGTTGGGGTTTGAAATCATTTTTATTAATGTTTTAACCACGATTTTTATAAATTAAAATAACCAATTTTATATTGATATACAAAATTGGTTATTTTAGTTACATTATTTAACTAATTGATAATTGTTTGTCCACTTCTTTCTCTTTTGCTTTCTTCTTAAATAGAATAAGAGTTAAAGCAGTTACTGAAGCAATCGTTGATAAACTAAAGGCAATTGATGTGATGATAAGTTGAATACCATACATTGGGCCGCCGATAAACAAAATACATGGGAAGAGTACTAAGTTGACAATAAATGAAACTATTCCAATTGCTAATTGGGCAAATTTTGAAGTTTTTGCTGTGTTTTCAAGAGATAAGTAACATGCAAGACCGATATTGTAGATTGTGTATAGAAGTGTGGATAAAGTTACTGCAAGAGTATCAGTTCCGACGTAAGTACCATCAACTGGAACTTCTTCAACTTCAAATTTATTTTCTTGAAGAAGCTTTTTATCTTTAACCATATCATCCTTATCACTGTAAACTAAAAGAGTTTTATCGTAAGGTGCATTAGGAGATCTGGAAAGAATTCTATTTGCTTCCTCAGGAGATAATCCTAATTTAATAGTGTCGGATCCATACATAACTTTAAAATTATCAATGTAGAATTCTTCACCTTTTTCTTCACTGACTAATACGGTGTCTTTGTATTTAATAACAGGTTTTACATTGACGTTTTCATATGATTCTGGAAGGTATAAAACGCTAGTATCGTTACATCCTACTGGAATGGAATTATCAATTTGACTTGACGTAAGTTGAATTTTTTCTCCATCAGTTTCACTTCCATCTGGATAAAGAGTGAAATCATAGTAGCCAAAATCAATCATCAGCTTGATAGTGCTATTGTAATAGTAGTCGCCGAAATTGTAGAAAGCGTTAGAAAACATAATAGTGTTTGTGCCATCTATGACGCCTGTTATGTTAAACCCAAAGCCTATAAATGAAATTGTATCAACACTTAAATATGGATCCTCTACTGGAAAATCATATTTTGGAAGTAAATCGGAAGATACTGCACATTCAAAATAGTTTGTTGGCATTCTTCCACTTATGATTTTGTTTTTATTTATGTTGTAGGCAACAGGAGTAATAGTCTTTTTGGTTGAGGTTTTAAGTTGATTGGAAAGACTATTTGGAGTTATGTGTACATCAGTGTAAGCTGCAACATAATCTGCGTTAACATTAATGTCGAAAACAGAATATTGTACTTTTTCTCCATCAACAGATTTTTTAATGTGCTCAGAAGCTGTTTCTTTAGGCTTATTCGTTATTACAAGTTGGTTTGCAGGATATTTCTGCAAGAAACTAGGCGATGAAAGCCCCCCAACAAAGGAACCTAAAGCGATTGTCGCTAGTGGTAATAAAAATAATTTAAGCATAATTATTAATCTCCTTCAGAATTAATCAAATCAATCTTGGATTGACTCATTTCCATCATTCCATAGATGTCATCATAGTATGTGCTTGAAGGAACTAATGTATCGCCGTAAACAAAGTATTTTTCTTCGTCAAATGGTCCTTTTGAGTAAGCCGCTTGAATTACATATGAGGTTAAATAGAGTTTAAAATCTTTATAGTAGATATATGATGCTGGTGCAAGTGGCTTGTATATTTGTAATGTAATTGGTGTATAAATTTGCGTCTTATATAAAGTAATGTATGGATAATCTTTGTTATATGGGAATGAGTAACTTATAGTTATTGACTTTCCTTCTCGCATTTCCGTAGTTACATTAAACAATATTCCAAAAGCTTCAGTTATTGAGGCAAAAAAGATTTCTAATTTTCTTTCAAGGTTGAAGTTTACAGTCATACCGAAACTAACACTTGATTCAAATGATTCGGTAAGGGTAACATTATAGCCATCTTCGTTTATTTGTTTTGGATCAGTAATACTTTCCGATGTGTAAATAAATGTCGATGGAGAAAGTGATGCAGCATATACATCGGAAACAAAGTCTTTTTTAGAGGTTTTATTTGGATAATCAGAATAGAAATGAGAAGTTACTCTTTCGACTTTTTTAGAAGCTGTTCTATGTAAGAAATTAAATTCTCCTTCCGTTAATATATCTGTATTATATAGAACTTCAGGTGCTTCCCAAAATTGGTCAACTTCAACTGTTTTTTCAGTGAGGTAATCGTATGTAAAATATTGTCTAATTCTAGGTTGTACTAATAATAATGCAGGTAGAATTCCGCAAGATGTTAAAACTTGTTTTTTCATATTTATCTCCTTTCGTTTTAACACAAAAATTGTGTCTTTTTCAGACTCGTCAAATTATTTAAATTATCAACTTAAAAGCTGCAGCTTTATATACCTGCTTGAGAAATATCTTGGGATGAAATTTCTACTCTTTTAAGAGTATGAACATATTTAGGGGAAGTCATATGCTAAATTTCCTTTTTATTAATTAAAATCTATGTATTATTTCAGTTTTCTGAAGCATCAGTTTTTTCTTCAACTTTTTTATTTTTCTTTAATGCAACAACAATAGCAGCAGATGCTAACACTAATAGTGATGCAATACCAAAAACTAAAGTGATTGTTGTATTTACTGGTGCAGCAATAGGTGTGATTAAAAGAATGTAAGTAAATAAGGCTATTGTTATAACCGAAGTGATTCCAATTGTTAACAATCTTGCGAGTTTACCACTTTCTTTTAAATAACCGAAAGATAGATAATATGAAATTGCAACTATGTAAAGTAAGAATAACAACGTAGAAAGACTTAAAGCGACGGTATTAGTTGTATAGTAAGTCCCTTCGATTGGAACTTCTCTTACATCATAACCATTTTTCAATAAGTAGTTCTTATCCGCTTCATAATCATCAATATTATCATAGATTAACAAGGCATCATTAGGTGCCCAAATATCATTGGACATAATTGACTGTTCTGTATCAGGAGATAACAATAATGTAGGTTTTTCGACATCTTCATCATAGACTATTTTGTCAATATCTACATACTCAGTTTTATATATTTTACCGTCAGGTTCAGATCTCATTGAATAAAGAACAGAAATTTTTTCGTATTCATTACCGTTAAAATAATCAGATGGTAGTTCTAATACAGTATTAGGATCGTAAATTCTACTTACTTCTTCAATACCTAGATTAGTAGATTCTTCACCTGGTAAGACTTCGGAAGGTGAATTTTCATATGGGTAGAATTCGAAACTTAAATACTTACGATCTATTTTATATCTGACGTATGGATTAATGTAGAGATTTCCATAATTGTAATATTGATTTGAAAATATTACCGTTTTTGTTCCCTTTGCAATTCCAACTACATTGAATGTCATTATTACTCCATTTTCATCAATTATTCCAATTGTGTCATCTTTTGTATACTGAATTAAATCTTCGCTAATTGCTAAATCAAAAAATTCACGTGGGAATTTACCACTTTTGAAATTAACTTCGCGGATGTTATAAAATTGTGGAGTTACTTCAATACCCTCATTGGTAATGCTGTTAATGATAACTTTTGGATTATTCCTGAAATTTGTACTTTTAGTGTATTGGTAAACACTGCTTTGCCCATTATATCTTGTAGCATAGGCAGCTTTAAGTTCGGTGTCATCTAAAGTATAAGTGAAATCAGTTCCATCGTATTTCGATTGGATTCTGAGACCTGATGCAACATTATAATTTTTAACAACTAGTTGGTTTGAAGGATTGGTGCTTAAAAATATTGGCGAAGATAAAGCAGCAACAGCAACTCCAACAACTAGAGTTGTTAGGGGTAGAAATATAAGTTTTTTCATAATAGCCTCCTATTTAGATAATTACACTTTCGTTAATCTTTTCAATTTGACCTGTTGAAAATTCTGTCATATCATATATTTCTTTATAAAATTCCTCTGCAGGAACCAGTTCATTTCCATATTCAAAATATAAAGTATCAAATGGACCAACTGCATATCCAACATGCATTGTTATACCTACTAAGAATAATCTAAAATCTTTGAAATAAATGTAAGATGCTGGAGCAAGCTCTTTATACATTTGGATAGTTACTGGAAGATAATATTTTGCATATACTAGTGTCATATATGGGTAGCCATCAAGTCTATGAGCTGTAGCCGAAAGTTCTACTGTACCAGCGATTCTTTGTTCTTCAGTAACATTAAAGCCTATTGTTAACGAGGTTGAGACATCAGCAACAAAAGTTTCTACAGATGCTTCCAAGCTAATTTCGGTTGCGTATGAAAAGCTTTGCATATGCTCAACAGTTACACTGTAAGTTTTTGTGATTTCATCTGGTGCGAAATTAATACCAGTATATTCTAATGAATAAATTAATTCCGATGGTTGAAAAGATCCAACATAAATATCGGATATAAAATCTTGTTTAGGTGAACTTAAATCTGGATAATCACTATAAAAATTAATACTATCACGTAACACTTTCTTTGAAGCGGATGTATGCAAAATTTTAAATTCACTTTCAGTTAGTAAATTTGTGTTATATCTAACTTCAGGTGCTTGCCAAAATTGATTTACTTCAACAGTTTTTTCTCTAATATAATCGTATGTAAAATATTGTCTAATTCTAGGTTGTACTAATAATAATGCAGGTAGAATTCCGCAAGATGTTAAAACTTGTTTTTTCATATTTATCTCCTTTCGTTTTAACACAAAAATTGTGTCTTTTTCAGACTCGTCAAATTATTTAAATTATCAACTTAAAAGCTGCAGCTTTATATACCTGCTTGAGAAATATCTTGGGATGAAATTTCTACTCTATTAAGAGTATGAACATATTTAGGGGGAGTCATATGCTAAATTTCCTTCTTATACCATAATTTTATTTATTTGACAGAATATTGACAATAGGTTATTTAGTCCAAAATTTAAACATTTTTTGGTAAGTGGGCATAATTTTAGCTAGTACTATCAAATTTTAAGATGTAAGCGATTTCACAATAGACATAAGTATTTTAAAAAAGTGTTTTGTTAATTTATTGCTCGCTCACATGTTCGTCGTGTGATGAATTTGCAATTTTTCTTTTGTAATATCTCTTCTGAAACATCCGATATAAGTTTCTTTAAAAACATAGCAAATGTTACCTATTTTTGATGTTTTTGATGAATAAAGATTAAAGTTTTCTCAATTGTTTATGATAATTCTCCATGAAAAGAGATTATATTGACAGCATTTTATTAAAGTTAAAAAGAGTTGTTTTTCATTAAAAATATAGTAAAAGATTGATTATATACGCACAAAAAAAACACAAGGCTCATTTCAACCTTGCGTTAATACATCTTAATTTAGTTTTCCTTACTTTCCAAAGAATTTAAATAATCTTTAGTTTCTTTAGAAACAATTTCTTTAGGATCTTTGCCTTGTTCTTTTGCTTGTTCCATCAAGAGAGATCTGATGTCATTTAAAAGAACTTCTTGCTTCATAGCGTTGTTCTTCAATTCGTTTTGAGCTTTGGTTGCTGCTTCAACTGCTTCTTTAGCTTTACGTTTTTGATCGGCAATTTGTTGCATTTCTGCTGAAGTTTTACCTTGAGCTTTGTAATTCTCAATTTCTTCTTTAGTTAAGATTGTCTTGTAAGAATTTGCTTTTGAAGAAGAGACGATTCCAGTAGCTTTCATCATGAATTTGACAATTAAGAACATGCAGAGAGCGATGATTAAGAAATTGATAATTGCCTGGATAAAACTGCCATAATTCCAAGTGACTGCTTCTTTGATAACTTCACCGGCTTCATTAAGTTCCTCTGGAGTGATGACAACTGCTAAGTCAGAGAAATCAACACCACCGATAACAACACCGATAGGTGGCATGATAATGTCATTGACAAATGAATTGACAATGGCGGTAAAGGCTGAGCCAATAACCATACCTACTGCTAAGTTTAAGATGTTTCCTTTAGCGATAAATGCCTTAAAATCTTTAAAAAAGTTTTTCATATTTTCTCCATTTCCGTGAAGATTTTAACAAATATGAAATTGGTAATGGTGAGAAATTTGTCCTAATCATTAATTATTAAATATTTATATTATTATTGTAATATTATATATAATATAAATGAGGTGATTTTTTGTGACTAAAAAAATAAAAATACATACAGAATTTATAAAACTTGATCAAGCAATTAAGCTTGCTGATATCGGACTTACCGGTGGTACAGCAAAGGTCTTAATTCAAGAAGGAAAAGTTAAAGTAAACGGTGAAGTTTGCTCACAAAGAGGTAAGAAACTTCATGTTAATGACACTTTCGAAGTTAGTTTAGACGATGAAAATTTAAGCTTTGAAATATGTTAATTAAAAATCTATCTTTAATTAACTTCAGAAATTTCTCCGAATATAAAGTTGAGTTTGGAGAAAAACTAAATTGCATCGTCGGTAATAACGGAGTTGGTAAAACCAACATTTTAGAAGCGATTCATCTTCTTGCAAACTTCCGAAGTTTCAAAAAACAAGGTGATGAAGTCCTTCTAAAAAATAACGAAGAAGGTTTTAACGTTAAACTCAGTTTTATGTCCGATAAGGAACATGAAATTGAGTACCAATTTGATAAATCTGGCACAAAGAAAATCTTTTTTGATAAAGAACTTGCTAAAAAGATTTCCAGTATTTACGGACAACTTTTAGTTACAACATTCACACCTAACGATGTGTATCTTTTTATAAAGACACCCGAAGATAGAAGAAAAGTCCTTGACGAAGTTCTATCTTTGGTTGATAAAACTTATCTTTATTCATTCACAAGATACAAGAAAATTTTGAAAGAGAGAAACCAACTATTCGCAAGAGAGATTGACGATGAAGATATCATCAATTTGTATTCTGATGAGCTTATCGCCCCTGGATACAAGCTTCTTTCTAAGAGAAGAGAGTTTGTTATTAACATCAACAGAAGGATCAATTTCTACTACGAGAAATTATCTGGTAGCAATACAAACACTCTCAAACTTATCTACGTCAATCCTCAAAAAAGAATTGATTCTTACGAAGTTTATCTCGCCACAATGAGAAAGTTATTCTCCGAGAATAGATCCGAAGAAAGAATCAAAAAACACACCATTTTCGGCCCACATAGAGACGATTTACAACTTTTATACAATAACACTCCAATTGAGGAAATCGCCTCTCAAAGTCAAACTAAATTGGCTCTATTAGCATTTAAACTTGCTACGGTAGATTACATTTTCAAGATGACTAACTTGAAACCAATTCTACTTCTTGATGATATTGTGTCAGATTTGGATGAGATTAGAATCAACAACTTGATTGCTCTTATCTCAGATTTAGATCAAGTCATCATCACAACAAGCAATAAAAATTTACCTTTTTTAAATAAAACGAATCTTATTCAAATCGATTAGGAGGTTATATGATGGAAGAAAAAGAAATAAAGAAAGAAGAAACAAAGAAACCTGAATCAAGAATGTTTGATAGAAGCTTTGATAAGGATCTATCAGGCATAAAAGAAGGTGAAGAAGACTTCTCTTCCGAACACGTTGAACATAAGGTTTTAACTCAGGAAGAAGCAGAAAACTTCACAAAGGGTAATAAAGATTACGATGGAACTGGAATTCAAGTCTTGGAAGGTTTGGAACCTGTTAGACAACGTCCAGGTATGTACATCGGTTCGACTTCAGCCAGAGGTTTACATCACCTTGTTAGAGAAATTGTCGACAATTCAGTTGATGAAGCTCTTGCTGGTTTCTGCAAACATATTCAAGTCTCACTCCTTCCTAACGATGAAGTTATGGTTGAGGATGACGGTAGAGGTATTCCAACTGACATCGTTGAAAAAACTGGTAAAAGTGGTGTTGAAACTGTCTACACTGTCTTGCACGCTGGTGGTAAATTTGACGGAAGCACTGTTTATAAGGTTTCCGGTGGTTTGCACGGTGTCGGTGCAAGTGTTGTCAACGCACTCAGTGAGTTTGTCAGAGTTAAAGTTTTTAAGAATGGAAAGATCTATCTTATCTGTTTTGAAAATGGTGGTCACACAACCAAAGAAGGTTTACAACTTGTCGGTGAATGTTCACCTGAAAAAACCGGTACTCAAGTTGTTTTTAAACCTGATAGAACCATTTTTACTGAAACAACAACATTCAATTATTCAGATATCAGAGACTATTTAAGACAAACTGCTTATTTGAATAAAGGCTTAAGAATTACACTTTATGATAAGAGAAATCCTGAAGAATTAGCTCAAGATTCCTTCTATTTTGAAGGTGGTATTTCGGAATATGTTACATATTTAAATCAAGGTAAAGAAGTAGTTTTTGACTCTGTTATCTACTGCGAATCCGAAGCGGAAGATGTTTATGTCGAATGTGCATTCCAACCTAATAAGACATCAATTTTCTCAATGAGAAGCTTCTGCAACAACATTTTCACTGCAGGTGGTGGTACTCACGAAGAAGGTTTCCGTTTAGCTTTAGGTAGAGAATTAAATAGCTATTTTAGATATAAAGGTTGGTTGAAGGATAACGATGAAAACTTCAACTATGAAGATTTAACAGAAGGTTTGACTGTTGTTTTATCAGTTAAACACCCTAACCCACAATATGAAGGTCAGGTTAAGGATAAATTAGGCAACCAAGAAGTTAGAAAGATTGTTTCTTCCATCGTTGGTGATGGCTTAAAACAATGGCTTATGGAACATCCTAAAGAGGGTAAATTGTTCTTTGAAAGAGCACTTTCTGCATTCAAAGGTAGAAAGGCAGCTGAAAGAGCAAGAAAGAATGTTATGAAACAAAGTGGTGTTTCTATCGGTATGCCTGATAAGCTCGCTGACTGTATTTCAAAGAACCCAGAAGAAAGAGAACTTTTCATCGTTGAGGGTAATTCCGCTGGTGGTTCCGCTAAGGACGGAAGAGATTCTCAAACTCAAGCAATTTTGCCTTTGAGAGGTAAAATTCTCAATGTTGAGAAGGCAAATGCTAGCAGAATTGACAAGAATCAAGAAATTGCCAATTTGATTCAAGCAATCGGAGGTGGTTCTGGCGAACAGTTCGATGTCTCTAAGATCAGATACCATAAGGTCATCATCATGACTGACGCTGACGTTGATGGATCCCACATCAGAATCTTGCTTTTAACATTCTTCTACAGATACATGAAACCTTTGATTGAACAAGGTTATGTCTACGTTGCATGTCCACCACTTTATCAATTGAAGTACAACAATCACGATTATTACTGTTTCAAAGAAGAAGAACTTGTTGAACTCAGAAAGAAACTTCCTGAGAACGCTAAGTACAAATTGCAACGTTATAAAGGTTTAGGTGAAATGGATGCTCACCAATTAGCCGAAACCACAATGGATAAAGAACATCGTCACTTGCTCAAAGTTACAATTGAAGATGCTTTGGAAGCAAATAATGCGCTTACCGATTTGATGGGTGAAGCAGTTCAACCTAGAAAAGACTATATTCAAGCTAACGCTAAATTCGTTAAGAATCTTGATATTTAATTAGGAGGTTAATATGGCTTTAGACGAAGAAAATAAGAAAATTGAAGACGAAGAAATCGACGAAGATGAACTTTTAGCCTCTGAAAACGACGAGGAAGAAACTAAAGAAGAGACAACTGGTGCTGGCTTGGAAGGCGTCAGCGAAGGTATTCAAGCCGGTTTGGAAGATGTCGAATTAGGGCAACAGATCAAAGACTGCTTCCTTGATTATGCAATGTCAGTTATTGTCTCCCGTGCTTTACCAGATGCAAGAGATGGTTTTAAACCAGTTCATAGACGTGTCATCTACGGCATGGTCAAGATGAAAGTTTATCCAAACGTTCCATATAAGAAATGTGCAAGAATCGTCGGTGACGTCATGGGTAAATATCACCCTCATGGTAACTCATCAATCTATTCAACATTAGCAAGATTAGCTCAACCATTTGCAATGAGATATCCTCTTGTTGATGGTCATGGTAACTTCGGTAACCAAGATGGTGACGAACCAGCTGCAGAACGTTACACTGAAGCAAGACTTTCCAAGATTTCCCTTGAAATGGTCAGAGATATCACTAAGGATACAGTTAACTTCTCTGCAACATACGATGGTGATGGTGAAGAACCTGATGTTTTACCATCACGTTTCCCAAATTTACTTGTCAATGGTTCCTCAGGTATCGCTGTTGGTATGGCAACAAACATTCCACCACATAACCTTAGAGAAACAATCAGTGCAGTTATTGCTTTAATTAAAAACCCAGAAATCTCCATCATAGATTTGATGAACGATTACATCAAAGGTCCTGATTTCCCAGGCGGCGGTGTTATCATGGGTCGTTCCGGCATCAGATCCTACTTTGAAAAAGGTCAAGGTTCTGTCAGAGTTAGAGCAAAATATCATATTGAAACTAAAGGTGAAAAAGATACTATCGTTTTCACCGAACTTCCTTACATGGTCAACAAGAAGGAGCTTGCAAAGAAGATTGTCGATTTAGTTGATGATAAGACACTTGAAGGTATCTCCAATGTTGCTGACTACTCATCATACAAGATTGGTACTAAGTTCGTTGTTGAACTTAAAAAAGGTGCAAATACAGAAATTGTTTTAAACCATCTTTTCAGATACACCAAACTTCAAGATTCATTTGCAGTTAATATTCTTGCAATCGATCATGGTGTTCCAAAAGTTTTAAATATGAAATCCGCTTTGCAAATTTACACAAACTTCCAAAGAGAAGTTTTGCAAAGAAGAACTAAACATGAGTTGAAGACTTATCAAGCAAGATTGCATATCATCGATGCAATGCTCATTGTTAAAGATCATACTGATGAAGTTATCAAGATCATCAGAAGTTCTGATACAGATGTTATTGCTGCAAAGACTTTGCAAGAAACATTCCATCTTGACTCGATTCAAACTGATGCTATTTTAGCAATGCCTTTGAAACGCTTGACTAAGTTGGATGGTATTAAATTCATCGAAGAAAGAGATGCTATCAATCAACAGATTGAACACTGCAATTTACTTTTAACCGACCAACACGCTCTAGATGAATTACTCATTAAAGAACTCACTGAAATCAGTGATAAATACGGTGATGATAGAAGAACCGAAATCTCCAACGAAGATATTATCGAAGAGGATGAAGACCTTATTGAAGATAAGGAAGTCTTAATCACTTTGACTAAATCCGGTTATATCAAACGTATGGATTCCGATACATTCAGAGTTCAAAATAGAGGTGGCGTTGGTGTTATTGGTATGTCAACTAAGGAAGATGATGTTGTTGATATCATCATTCACTCTAAGACTAAAGTTGATACTTTATTCTTCACTTCTTTAGGTAAGGTTTATCGTTTGAGATGTTATCAAATTCCTGAAGGAAGCAGAACCAGTAAGGGTATTCCAATTATCAACTTACTTTCACTTGATACTTCTCAACATGAAAAGGTCTTGGCAATCATTCCAGTCTGGAATTACGATTCTAACAACTCATTATTCTTTGTTACTAAGGATGCTGTTGTTAAAAAGACTTCACTTAAGGAGTTCCAATCCATCCATTCAAACGGTAAGATTGCTATCTCACTTAAAGATGGTGATGAGTTATTCGATGTTAAATACACCAATGGTAACTGCTTAGTTTCCATCGCTAGCGAAGCCGGTAAAGTTTGTACATTTGATGAATCAGATGTTAGAAATATGGGTAGAAATGCCGCCGGTGTTAAAGGTATGAATCTGGATGGTTCAACCGTTGTCGGTGTTGCTACTGATTCTGAAGGTAAATACGTCTTATCAATGTCCTCATTAGGTAAAGGTAAACTTACACCTTTAGAGGATTATCGTGTCACCGGTAGAGGTGGTAAAGGTGTTAAGACCATGGGTATTGACCTTGAAGATGATATTAAACTTGTCGCTATCAAGGTAGTTAACGGAAATGAAAATCTTCTTGTTATCACCGATAAAGGTACCGTTATTAAATGTCCTATTAACTCAATCTCCATCACTGGTAGATCAGCTAAAGGTGTTAATGTCATCAAGCTTAAAGAAGGTGAAACAATCTCTTCAATCACTATCGAAAGAAATGAAGAAGAGGTTGAATTACCTGAAGAAGCTAAGGTTGTCAGTGAGAAAACTACTTCATCTTCAAGTAACTTTGATAAAGCTTTAGAAGAAAGCATTCAAAGTGAACAAGGTGATTTTAACGAAGAAGACGAATAATAAAAAGACTAGGCTATAAGCCTAGTTTTTTATTGCAACAACTTAATTTTAATTGTAGAAATTGTTATTTAAAATCATCTCCAATCAAGCCTAAATATTTTAATCCATTTAAGATTCCATCATCTTCGATATTAGATGTGACATATTTGGCATGCAATTTTGCTTGTGGATTTCCATTACCCATACAGATTCCGTATTTAACTAAGTTAAACATGGAAATATCATTTAAATCATCGCCGAATGCGGCTAAATTTTCTTTTTTGAAATGAAGTTCTTCAATGATTTTTTCAATACCTTCGGCTTTGTGAAATTCTTTAGAAGTGATTTCATAAGCGTCTTCATAGTAGTGATTGATATAGCAGTTATCAAGATCTTTTAAAAGGTATTCCAGTGCTGGGTTCATTATAAATTGGAAGGAAACTATTTTCTCATTCTTGTTTCTTTTCTCAAAATTAAGTGGGAATGGTTCAAAGAAAATTGAGTAGAATTTATCAACAATAGTTTTATCCTTAATTGAGATATACTCTTTATCCAAGGTTTTAGCGACAAAGGATAAGTTATTTTTCTTTGCAATTTCTAAAAGTTTATTTTCTAATTCATCACTTAAAGTGTAACTATAAAGAGTTTTATCTTTTAGTAAAGCAACGCCACCATTTGATGTGACAAAGCCATCGAAATTGAATTTGTCAAAAGTTTTCAATCCTTCTAATGAGTAATATGTTCTTGCTGAATTAATGAAAACTTTAACTCCTTTTTGTTGGATATAATGAATTGCTTTAATAGCTGAAGGAACAAAATCTCTTACTTTGTGATCAAATAATGTCCAATCAAAATCAAAAAATATACCTTTAATTTCCATATCAATTAATCTTTCTTCGAACAATATTTTAATAAATTGAGAACTTCTTTAGTATTGATATTGAGGATGAAATGATAGGTAATAAAAGATATACTTCACTGTCTGAACTTAATGATTATTTAATGATTTTGTTTATTGGTATAATCATAAAAGAGTTCATTCAAATCTTGGCTATTTAAGCCCAGAAGATTTTAAAAATGCTGATTACGTTAAATAATCAGCATGTGGAATAAAATTTTTTACCCATTCAAATAGTAGGAGGAGAAGAATGAGTAATTTTAAAAAGATAGAGTTAGTTCATATATTTGCTGTAATATTTATATTGTTAGATTTATTTATATCCGGTCTTATCTCCTCCTTTGTATTTTTCATTGAAATTAATATTTACATTTCAATTTTTTTGTTTTGTATCTTAATTTTTGTCATTTCCTGTTCATTTGCTTTTCTAGGTATTAAATTTTTCAATTACTTATTGAATAAAATAAAATATAGCGAACCAACTATTTCAATTAATTTAAAATTAACTACTCCTGATCTTCGTTATATAGTAGTTGATGATAAAACCAATGTTTATTATTGGAAAATAAGAAATTTAAATTCCATTACAATATATAATTTAAAAACATTTGATATCAAAAAAGTTAGGTATTTGTTTAAAAGAAGTAGACGAGTCGTAAAAGATAATATACGAATTGCTAACGAAACACGTGAAAGAAAACCGCATTGGTTATATGATATTAACGTTTTAATTTGCTCTTCTCAAAAACATAAAAATGAGCTAATTTCATTGATAAGTTCTCTAAATAACTATCTAATTTACGAACTTGGTAAATTGTATGTTGGATATATTGAAGAAACTGAAACATTGATAATTAGAACTTTTAATGCCGATGAAGTTGATTTGGTCAGCTTTTTTAGATATAGGAAAGGTTTAAAATTTATTTGTAAATATTTGAACTTTCCTTATAGGGAAATAATACGATCATTATAATTTGTAAATATCTTTGATACAACTTAAAATTATATTTTAAAAGTGCTTCTTATGTAATCTCTTTTGTTTTAGGTGTTTTTAGAGTTATCTTTAGATAAATTAGATGATACAAAATAGGAAAGTTGTTATGTGATGTGATTTCATCTATTAAATCATAACTATACGGAATAATGGTATCTATAGAAGAAAGATTTATGAGAGTTTCTTCACAAGTGATTACCTTATTTTTTTCAACTGAACTAGGATTGCTTAAATATACTTTAATTTCTTTTTTAATGATAAACTCACTTAAAAAGTCGGTTCTTTTTCTTCGGCTCTTCTTAAAGCCAAACGTTATAAACTTCCTTTTCATTTGAATAAGTTGGTTTATATTTAAGACTATTCATTTTTCCGAATCTATAACGAGTTTAGCTAGAAATCTAAGAACCCATTAATTTAATTTTGCTTCGCTCTTATGATAACAAAGTTAAAAATTGGATTTCTAATTTCCAATGAGAAATGAAGTAGTTTAAGAATCTACCCACAGCTAAAAGTGTAATTGATTATTTTCATAATCTTTTGGTTTCTTTTTATCGAATACTGAGAACCGAAGATGTCCACTGCAGTTAGAATTCGGACATCTATGTTTCTCATTAAACAAAAGAAATTTTAAAAATTAATTATCAATTTAAATATGTGTATTTACGAATTTATTGAATCCCAATAGTCTTGTAATTTTTCTTTCAAGATATCTTTCGCTTTATTCCACTTTTTAAATGCTGCTTGTTTAGATATTCCTAAAGCATTACCAATCTCATTAAAAGAATATCCATCAATATACATATGAACAACAACTTTTAAATCATCAGATGGCAATGAATCAATTGCACTATATACTTTATCTTCCTTTTCTATTCGTTCAGCATATTGAATAGGGGTTTCATCTTCTGAAGCAAATTCAAGACCAAATTCAGCTACCTTTTCAATTGAGACTTTATTTGGAATCTTAGACCAAAAGAAAGGACATTTGGTGCAATCTTTCCTACATTTGATTTCAAAACCACGAGAACCAATTATTGTGCAATGATATTGCATTCTTTCGTGATAACGAAGTCTTTCCTGAAATCTTTTTTCTTCGAGCTTCCATTTCTCAAGTGTTATTGGACTTTTTTCTTCTTTAATACATATAGAATTGGTATCGTTGTTGCCAAGTTTAGTAATTTTTGTAGACAATTTATAATCCTTAGTATCAGAGCAACGTCACCGTTAAGTTTTCTCGTCTACAAACCTTTCTCCACCCAAACGGTTATCTAGAATAAAGGTGGATTTAATAAGCTACGTCTAGCTTATGAAAAAAGTATAAAGAAAGGATTTTTTATATTCTTGGGTAAAAATTGGGTAAATCTTGGGTATATTTTTGGGTATAAAAAATAAGTAGAGAATGTGCTCTATTTTAATGATGAAAGACACATAACCACTTAAAACGAGAGTTATGCTATAATGAAATTAGACATTTATTTAAACTTGTTTGATAAGTAAACTTATATTGAAAGAAGGACTAAAATGTACAGATTCCGATTTGGTAATCTATTTGCATTACTAGATGAAATCAAAATTAAAAATTCAGAAAGAATTGGGAATCAACCCAAACTTTATATTGCACTTGTTAATCCAAATGGTGAAGAAGGTTTTTCTTATGATTTTGCAGACATTAATAAACTTGCTAAAGGAACATTCACACCTACAGGTTACGTAAAAGATTTGATAAATCATCTAACAATTAACGAATTGTCTCAAAGTTATTTGTCTAATATAATTCCAGGTTTAAAACAAACAATGCTGAAGCCCCTTATATTAGCTATTAAAAGCGTTTTGCAATCCGACACTACTATTTCATACACAAAAACATTTGCTGTTGATGATTGTAGAAAAGAAACAATAATAAATGATACTGTCATATTTCTTGCTCGATTACTTGCATGTTTGGTAAAAGAAACTATAAATCAACCAAATAAAAGATACGAAAATGAAGATCTTCTTCCAAAGAAATATGTTGAATCATTTATTAATGATCCAAGAATAGACAAAATCAAAATAGTGAGTAAAGAAGAAGATGTTTCCACTCCACTTGAAAAGACATTGCTCAGGAAAACATTCAAAGAAATATTTAAAGAAATAAATCCAAATGGTTACTCTTTGAATATCAGCAACACAAACAGATTTAAAGTTTATGTTTTGGATGTTTATAAAAATGAAGGTGTTGATACTCAGAGTCTTAGCAATTTCATAATAGAAAATATCGGTGCATATGTTCGCTCACGAAACCACATTGCTAATTTAAGAGATGAAGATAACACTTTTAGTTTAGGTCTTTTTGCAGTAAGAGAAATTAGAGAAAAAGCTGAAAATAAAGTTGAAGCCTTTTCACAAATAATGACTTATGTATTCATGGAGTCAGTGCTCCATGCTCCTAAGATATTTTCTGCTTATGAATTAGAACACGGTTTAACAGGCGACCAAATAAGTAAAGTCTCTGGTGTTTATCTACTACCATATGGAAGTGTTGAAGGCAACGCCAACCAGCTCGTTTTTGGTTCTTCTGATGTTAATAACTCAATAACTACTGCTATCGATAATGTTTTGGAAATAGCATCATATATTGATAAAAATGAATTATCAATGAGAAGGAATATCAATAAAAATATATTTAATTATGGTGACAATTTTAGTGAAGATACCAAAACTTATCTAAAAAGTGTTTTACTTCCCGATAGAAATACATCAGTTCCAAAAGTTAATTCATTTGGTATATTCTTTTCATATTCAGTTAGTCTTTCCTCAATAGAAACAAACAATATTTATCAAATAAATGAGGAAGTATGCAAATTGATAAATAAAGAGATTGAACAAGCTATTCCTTATATTGAAATAAAAATTAAATCCATGGAACTTGATACATATCCTTTCTATTTCTTTGTTCTTCCGCTTGTTGATGCGGAAAAAACCTCATCCGAAATAATGGAAGAAGTATTGAGGTGAATGACATGACAATAACTAGACAAAAAACCTTCTTTGAAGATCTATTTGATGATATTTCACAGAATGATTATTTATTAGAACTATATGATGAGTTATTACAAACTTATACTCGTTATATTTTTGGTCGTAACATCGAGAAATTAGAAGACAAAAAAATCGATGATTTGCTGAGATTTGCAGACGTATTATCTAATTCACTTGATGGAAATCATAAAATATGGGCTCAGCAAATAGTTGCATTATTATATAAATTAAATCCCAAAAATAAAGCAATAGAAGAAACTAAACGATGTGTTTTGCTTTCATGCACAAATTTCAAAGGATAAGGTAATGAACTAATTCCAACAGGTGATTTTTTAAATGACATATCTAACCGAGTTGTTATGGATTCTTTGAAAATACCTAATACTGAAAACGATCACTTCTTTTTAGAGCAAAAGATGATCTATGATTCATTCCAAAAAGAAAGCTTTTCATATTCTGCTCCAACTTCCATGGGAAAGTCTTTTGTTATGCGTATCTTTATTAAAGATCAAATCAAAAAAGGCTCTAATAAGAACTATGCAATTATAGTTCCTACTAAAGCACTAATTAGTGAAGTTAAAAAGTCTTTTATTGAAGATATGGCAAGTGATCTTACTGAACATGATTATCGAATAGTAACAGCAGTTGGAGATTTGGCATTAACTATTCCTCGTAAGTTTATTTATGTAATGACTCCAGAAAGAATGTTATATCTAGTAAACACTAAGCCTGATTTGAAAATAGACTATCTTTTCATTGATGAAGCACATAAACTTTCTTCCAAAGATCCCAGAAGTCCGCTTTATTATGATCTATTAGACAAAATTTCATCTAGAAAGGAACTTCCTTATATTTTCTTTTCATCACCAAACATTCCAAATCCAGAGATTTATTTGAAACTTATTAAAAATGGAAATTTAGAAAACAAGATTCATATTTCCTTCTCACCTGTTAGTCAAATTAAATATCTTATTGACTTGAAAAATGGTGGTTTAATACGAGTTTTCAACGATTTTTCTAAAGAATGCATTCAAATCGGTAATCGAAGTTCCGCTATTAACATGAACTCAATTGTTGATGAAGTTGGTAAAAATAAACAAAATCTAATCTATTGTTCTTCAATTGAAAAGACGATGAAGTCTGCTCAAAATTATGCTCAAAACTTGCCTGACAAAAATAATGATGAACTTGATAAATTATCAAGAGACATAGCAAACCAGATACATAAAGATTATTTTCTTGTGAAGATGATCAAAAAAGGTGTTGCATTTCATGTTGGTTATTTACCAGAAAATATTCGATCACAGATAGAAAAACTATATAAAGATGGTGTTATTAACAATTTATTTTGCACTTCTACTTTGATTGAAGGAGTAAATCTTCCTGCTGATAATCTTTTTATAACCAGTTATAAGAATGGTACATCTAGCTTTGATGAAGTTTCATTCAGAAATCTTATTGGTCGTGTCGGAAGAATTAAATTTAATTTATTTGGTAACGTGTTTTTGATAACTCTTAAAGATGAAGCAACTAAGGACAAGTCACCTGAAAAATATTCTGAGTTGCTAAAAACCGAAATACCTGAACAACAATTATCTGTTGATGTAGTTTTAAGACCTATTGATAAACAAAGAATACTAAAATCACTGGTTCAAGAAGATTACGAAATTATGTCTAAACCTAATGATACATCAGCAAATAAATTTGAGATAATGCGCAAATTTCAGCTTATTCTTAAAAATGATATTCAAAGCGGTAATATATCGGCCGTAAGTGAATCTTTCAAAAATGAGCTCTCACCTGACGATTTAAATGCGATTAAATCATTAGAAAAACTAGATAACAAAAGTATTGATATATCGCCAGACCAATATAGAAACTTAATGGAATATATTAGTAATGGAAATTCATACCCAAGTTCTAATTTTAATTATGATGAAATTGTCAATTTTCTTGAAGAACTTTCAAATATCTTTAAGTGGAGAGTATACGAAAAGAAAACACTAGGAAACTATGATTCGAATAATTTTAAACTTACTCATATCAGATATTATGCCACCTTATTGCTTCATTGGATGAAAGGCGAGAATTTAGCATGTATCATAAAAAGTGCTATTGAATATAAGGAAAAACATCCAAAAACTGGTGTATGGCTCAACAGTCATAAAATTGAGGATGAATTTAATGTAAATGATGAGCAGCATAAAAATTATGTTATTGCCGATACTTTGAACTCTTTAGATAAGGTCATACTGTTCAAAATTTCAAACTACTTTAGGGAATTTTCCACTGAGTATAAGAAAATTAAGGGCATTGATGGAAAAATGGATAATGATTGGTATGAATATGTCGAGTATGGTACTACCGATGACATCATTATCACTCTTCAGCAATGCGGATTTGAAAGAGAACAAGCTCAATATATAAAATTACATAAATATCTTGATTTTACGGTACATCCTTCATTCGCTTTATTTTCCATTAAGAAAGAGGAAATATTGAAATCCAAAGACGAGGATGTTGTTAGCCAAGCAAAAGAAGCGCTAATTAATGTTCCAGAGTTGTTTAAATAAGAAAATGCATAAATAAATTTAAGAAAGACGCTTTATTTTTAATATGTATTATTTTCATAAGTTGTTAGTGAAATAATTACCATATTGTTTCAACAAGTTGAATGAAGTTATCGACAAAAAATTGAAATTAGGTTTTCATCTTTATTATTACTAGTTCAGTGAATAGTATGTTAATGATAAAATTGGTAATTTAATGTACGCTTGAACACATGATAATTCAGCAAAAATGTCGTTAACTTTCTTTTTTATTAAAAATGGTTTACAGCACATAATGATTTGCTCCTAATCTTTTGAAGGCGAATAACTATGAATTCTAACCCGGGAATGTTTTCAGCTTTCAGAAATAAAAGGAGAAAAAAATATGAATCAAGGTTTAAAAAAATATTCTAAACAAATCAGTTTGACAGTCGGTAATGCTGCTCAAACGAGCATCAATGTTAATAAAGATGCTGCTAATTTACACATTGTATTACCATTAATTAATACCGTTGGACCTAATCCAATTGAAACAAGTCTAATCTTTAACTTACAGGATATGAAAGAGAGCTTTTCCTTTGGTAAAGGTTTTAGACTTAATTACTATTCAAAAATTAGTAAACATTCTGATAATTTGAATCAAGTTACTAATTCTGATGGCTCCACTGATCTTTATAGTGTCTATATGGGTGAAAAAAATGATGAAACAGGAATGATTCTTGGCTTTAGACAAATTAATCCATATGGAGGTTATGAGTATCAATTGATCGATAAATATGGGAATGTTTCTGAGTTTGATGGAAACCAACCATATCCAAATAAGATTAAATTTAAAAATGGTGATGTCATTACATCAGATTTTATTGCTGCAACTCGATATATGGATAATGGTAAAGGTGATGTTCTCCAATTTACCAAAAATGGAAATGATAACATCACATTAGTTCAATACTTACAAAATGGTAGGCTCGTAAGCTCAGTTGAAATTCAATATGATAGCAATCAATACATCTCTAATGTTACATATAAAAATGGTAACTCAACTATTTCTTCTACTTCATTTAAGTTTTCAAGTTCAGAAATTATTGTGGTCGACGATTTATCAGGTTATAGAATCAAGTATACTATTTCTGATAAAAAGGTAGTTTCTTTTATTGATGGTTACGATGAAAATTATACAAATGGTCATAAATCATCTATTGATTATTTTGATAGTTATTCTGTTTTAACAAATTACAAAGGTGAAAAGACCTATGTATTTTTTGATGAAGATCACATGCCTTCATTTGAAATGGATGAAAATAATAATATTGTAGAAACTGAATATGAAACTAGATCAAAAGCTTTGAAGTCTAACAGTGGTACAATTTCATTTAATTCAATTCAAAATTTATTTGATTCAACTGACTTATTTACATTCACAAATAATGGTTTGAAGATTACAAAGGTTAATCAGTCTGATGAGAAATTTAAAGGAATTTTAGGAGACAGTGTCTATCGAATTTCTGGTACAGGATCACTCACTAAATCTATTAATTACAAAGGATTAGCAAGTGATAATACTTTGGCAGTATTATTTGGTAAGCAATTGACTAAATCCACAAATGATTCTTATGTCAAAGTAAGTTTGACTGCTGGCGGTTCGGATGCTGATAAATTTAATAAAACAACCATTGATAATCAGTTTGAATTGATGACATTAGGAACAACAAGTAATATCAGTTTTGAAAACATCACATTGAAAATTGAACTTGTTGGAAATGCTGAAATTGAAATTGGCGGTATTAAAGTTGCTAATAAAGAATTCGCTTCATTTTACGCCTATGATAGTGAAGGTAATGTTAGCGAAATGGCTGATGGTAGTAGAACTACCAATATGACATATGGTAGTGATAATTTACCAACACAGTCTATCGGTGTTGATTCCACATATTTTGATTATGAATATGATGATTATGGAAATTTATTAAAAGCAAAAACAGCTTATGGTGCAAAGATTGAAAATACTTATGATACAACTCA
>CAJMBK010000008.1 GCA_905211645.1 uncultured Caryophanales bacterium | reverse complement strand
GCACAGAAAATCTATTTTATGTGTTATTTTATTGCGCTAACTTTGAAATTTAACCGTAGCAGTTTTTTCATGAAAATATATAAAAATATTTCATCCATTAAAAATTAAATATTCTATAATATGAAAATGTTTTAGAGGTATTGATATGGAGCAAGCGGATACAATTATTGAACAAATTGAAGAAGTTTTAGATAAGATGCGCCCATTTTTAAGAAGAGATGGAGGCGATATTAAATTCCATAGTTACGACGAAAAAACAGGCATAGTTTACGTCACAATGTTAGGTGCATGTAACGGATGTGCTTTAGCAGGTGATGATATTTCTCAAGGTGTCGAAGTCGTCTTATGTGAAGAAGTCCCTGGTGTCAGCGGAGTTAAGCTCGTTGATGAAGATGGTAATGAAGTTAAGCAAGGAGATTTTAGGTTATTCTAATGTCAAACATATTTAAATCTGAAAAATTTCAGAAGTCATTATTTTTTAGAAATAAAGACATCTTGATCTTAGCATTACCAATTTTCTTTGAACTAATCTTAGGATTAATTATTGGTTATGTTGATTCATTTCAGATGTCTTACGACCAAGATGCAGTTTCTGCTATTTTGCAAACTAACCAAATTACTATGGTTGTTAATGTTTCTTTCCAAGTACTTACAACCGCATCAGTAATTTTAATTTCACAACTTAATGGTAAAAAAGATTTAGAAGCAAGTAAGAAAGTTTATGCTATTAGTTTCTATACATGCTTACTTATTTCACTCATCTTCTCAGCTATTTTATTCTTTTGTGCTGAGCCTTTGTACACTGCAATTGGTGTTAGAGATCTTGACAACGGTGAAGTTGTTATGGAAAAAGCAATTGCGTATATGCAATACACTGGAAGTTGGGTTTTCTTACAAGGATTAATAACAACTTTCTCAGCATTTTTAAGAGCAAATAAGAAGATGATTATGCCATCAGCAGTTTCACTTATTATGAACATTTTAAATGTTGGTGGTAACGCAATTGGTATTTATTTAATTACACATCAAGAAACTACTGGTACTGCTGGTATTATTTCCGTCGCATTATCTTCTTCAATTTCTAGAATCGTAGGTTTGATTGTCATTGTCATCATGTACATCAAATATGTTCATGTTTCATTATCTTTATTCAATGTTTTTAAAAAAGGTAATCTGAAATTCTTTTCTAAGATTTTATCAGTTGGTTTACCATCTGCTGGTGAAACTCTTAGTTATAACGTTGCCCAATTAGTTATTTTAATCATCATCAACAAGACCTTCTTTGACAACCAAATTAGTGGTAATATCAGAGGTTATTTCTCATCAGTCACATCAGTTATCTATTTATTCGCATCAGGTTTAAGTCAGGCAATGCAAATTGTTGAAGGTAATTTAATCGGTGCTAATGAGAAAGATAAAGCCGAAATTCTGATGAAAGATTCAGTTAAGATGGCGTGCATAGTTTCATTTATTATGTCAGTCATTATGTTATCAATCTCCTACCCATTATTCAGCTACTTACTTAGAGAGAATATCAAAGCTGGAGATACTGCTACAATTTACAAGACACAACTTGCTATTCCAGTTTGCTGTCTCATCATGATGTCAATTAACATTGTTCTCGAACAAGGAAGAGCAAGAAACTTAATCTTGGTTAAAGGATTACAAACTACTGGTGATATCTTTGTTCCAGTTCTTTCTGCAATTGTTTCCTGTTGGTTATTTGCAGTTTTTGGAACATATTTATTCGGTTCTGTTTTGAAATTAGGTGTTATCGGTGTTGTCATTGCTAACACTTTGGATGAAAACTTCCGTGGTATCATTTTCCAAATCAGATTGAAATCTGGTGTCTGGAAGAAGAAAGACTTAACAAAGAATCTTTCCAATAAAAATATGGTTCCACTTGAAGAAGTAGAACCATTGAATAATCAGTAATTTATTTCTTAATGTAATAATCAGATCTATTCATACAGAGAAAACCATCTCTGTTGTATGGATCTTTTTTATTGTAAATAAATTTTTCCATTTTATTGAGGGTTAAAAAGACACCACCAGCGTTTGTAACAATAATATCGATTGGAGCAACATCCCATTCTTTTGTATTTTGGGAATGATTGAAGTACATATCAGCATCGCCTTGTGCAATTAAACATCCTTTGTAAGAGGAACCACATGGTTTAATATCTTTAACTAGATGCTTGATAGGTTTAATTACATTTAAATCAACTTCATGTTTTCTTGATGTGAGAACAGTTAAGTTATCTGTTTTTTCTGATACGTGGATGACTTTGATTAAATTTTCGTTCAAATCATAGAAATAAGATGGATTATGGCCATATGAAAAATAGCAGTAATTCAATGCTGGGATAATGATGACACCAACTTTAATTTCACCTTTAACAGCAAAAGCAAGATTGATTGAAAATTCATCATCTTTATCAACAAAATCAGCGGTTCCATCGATTGGATCGATTATAAATACTCTATCATTTTCCAACCTCTTTAGATCGTCAGTACTTTCTTCAGAAAGGATTGCATAGGATGGATATTTATTTTTAAGATATTCACAGATAATTTTGTTACTTGCTAAATCAGCCGAAGTTACAGGAGATTTATCAGACTTAGTTTCAACTTTAAAACCGTCATGATAATACTTTAAAACTTCGTCTTTTGCTTTAATACCGATAGTTATTAAATCAAGAAGGATATCCGAATATTTTTTGCCTCTGATTTTGTATAAGAATGCTTCGTAAGTCATGTTACATCCTCCACTTATTCAAATCTTGAGCAGCAGCAACAACTTTCTTGTAGTCTTCAATATGATCTAACTTACAACCGGAAGCTTGCTTATGACCGCCGCCACCAAAACTAACTGCTAATGGATTTATGTTGTAGTCAACTGTTGAACGGATTTCAACTCTGACAGAACCATCATCATATTCAGCAAAGAAGATCCAAATTGGATAACCATCAATGGCTGAAATAAGGTTGACTGATGAACCACAACTATCAGCATCGGAGCCTAAATTATGAATTTCTTCTTTAGTGAAAACCATATAAGCAACTCCTTTTTCTGCTTTAAAGTTGCTATAGACATAACTTCTGAATTTGAAAGAATCTAACTTTTGAGTATAAAGAATTTTGTAGATATTTTGTAAGTTAGCATGGTTTGCCATCAGTTTTCCAGCAGTGAAGAATGCTGAATCATTATTAACAAATTGGAATCTTCCAGTGTCGGTTATTAATCCCATCATGAGAGCAGTAGCTGCTAACTCATTGATATGATCAAACTTTGTTAAACATAATGTTGCGACGATTTCACAGCAGGAAGATTTAGTTGTATCGACAAATTCGATATCACCAAAGTGCTCGGCAAGAACGTGATGATCAAGCTTGATGATATAAGCACCATTTACTGCACGTTTCTCATCGAGTCTAGCTGTGTTTGCTAAGTCTAAAATAAAAACTAAACTCTTTGAAAAAAGTTCATCATCTAAAGTATCAGGAAGTATTCCTTGTTCCAATTTCTCAGGGATTGCTCTCATCTTGGAAACAACTGGGTAAACTTTTTTATCAGGATATTTTTCTCTGATAACATGAGTTAAACCCATGATTGAACCGTAACAATCACCATCTGGGATGACGTGACCGCAGATGATGATTGAGTCGTATTCCTCTACTTTTTTAAATATTTCATTGACTTGTAATTCCATATAATTAATACCTCTTTTAGCGGTTATTTTATTATATAAAATCTCGATTTCTTTTATGACAATCGGGCTTTATAGATAATTCAAATTGAACTTCTTGTATAGAGGTTTTATCGCTTGAGTTAGTGTGATGTATAAAGCTAGCATTCCAGCTAAGATACCGATGAAGATAATTGATAAATCACCAAATGAGAAGATATGGCTAACTACAGGAACATAGCAGACAAAGAAGCCAATTAAGATTGCAACAACTACACTGAGTGAGAAAATAACTGATGGACGAGATTTAATAAATGGAATTCTATCAGTTCTTAAGGTTAAAAAGACAAAGTTTTGCGTAATTAGTGATTCTAGGAAGAAACCAGTTTGGAAAAGTGCAATAAAGAGAAGCTTACCTTCTGTATCCAAACTATTTAGTGCTCCTCCTGCCTGCATAGGGCAAATATAGAGTAGTAATGTAATGAAAGTTAATATATCAACAATGGAAGAAACTGGTCCGAATGTGAACATGAAGTTTCTGATAGATTTTGTTGAAAATTTGATAGGTTGCATCAAATCTTTTTTATCGACCTTATCAAATGGTATAAATGAAGATGAGAAATCTGAAATTAAACCTAATAGAATAATTTGAAGAGCTCTCATTGGTAAAAATGGAATGAATAGGGAGCCGATGATTTGGCTGATCATGTTACCAAAATTTGATGAAGTTTGAATCTTGATGTACTTGATCATATTTAAGTATGATTTTCTACCTTCAAGAATACCTTCAGCTAAGACATTTAAATTGTTGTTTAGCATGATGATATCTGCAGTTTCTTTAGCGATATCAGTAGCATCCTTAAAAGAAATTCCGATATCTGCTTCGTGGAGTGCTGGACCATCATTAATGCCATCACCCATGAAACCAACAACATTCTTATTCTCTCTTAATGCTTTGACGATATTGAATTTATCTTCTGGAGTAAGTTTGACAAAGATATTATTCTCTTTGACTGCTTTATGATAATCTTCTTGATTTAACTTATTAAGTTCAGTTCCAGAGATAACTTTGATATTTTCAAAACCGACTTGTTGGCAGATATTGACAGCATTATTTTTTAAATCACCGGTTAAAACTTTAACTTCAACACCGTATTCTTTAAGACTCTTTAATGCAGAAGTTACACTTTCTTTTGGTGTATCTTCAAAAGAGATGTAGCCGTTGTAGGTTAATTCATTTTCATCAGCTACACCGATTTCAGTTTTATCTAAATTCTTGGTTGCAATAATAATTGCTCTCCTACCTTTATCAGCTTCTTTTTCGATATTGTGTTGGATTGTCCTAATATCGTCTTGAATAATTTGTCTAACACCATTTTTAGTCTTGATGTATTTAAGGATTGAAAGCATGTTATTCAAGGCACCTTTTGTAATCATGAAGATATTTCCATCACCATCTTTTAAAAGAACAGAAAGTCTCTTTCTTTCAAAATCAAATGGAATTTCATCAAGTTTTGTCATACCACTAATTGTTTTTTGGAAGTTAGTTTGATTGGAGTTAACATAATCAAGAACTGAAGTGTCAATTGAAGATTTAATACCTGTTTGATAGTAGGAATTTAAGAAAGTTAAACGAAGAATCTTTTCATCTTCTTCATTCCATGCTGAGAAGTAACTTGCAACTTTAGATTTATTCTCAGTTAAAGTTCCAGTTTTATCAGTGCATAAGATATTCATAGCACCAAAATTTTGAATGGAGTTGATATCTTTAACAATAACTTGTTTCTTGGACATGTTAATTGCACCCTTTGCTAAGTTTGATGCAATTTGCATAGGTAAAAGGGTTGGCATCATTCCTATTGCAACTGAGATTGCAAAAACGAATGCTTGAGTCCATTGAGTCAAATCATTATAGCTACCAATTGATACTCCGTTTCCTGAAATTTGAAGACCAAAGCCTCTGAAAATAAGAATTAATGGAACCATAACAGAGACAAATATTAAAAGTAATCTAGCGATAGAATTAATTCCAATCTCAAATGATGTTTTGCCTTTCTTTTCAGACACTTTTTTAGAAAGTGAGCCAAAGATTGTATTATTTCCAATTGAACAGACAACACCAACACCACTACCGGAAACGACAGTTGTTCCTTGGAAAACCATATTCTCAAGATTGAAAAGATCATTTTCGTCTTTAAGTTCAGCTGTAGTAGGTTTCTTTTCAATTGCATCTTGCTCACCGGTTAATGTTGCTTGAACCAAGAATAATTCTTTGCTTTGAATGATTCTTAAATCTGCTGGAATCATGTCACCCGAAGAAAGATAGACGATATCTCCTATTGTTAAGTGCTCATTTAAAATATCTTGTTTAACTCCGTCTCTTAAAACTAAAGAGTTATTTTCAGTCATGTTTTTAAGGTTATTCATTGATCTTTCAGACTTCAAATTTTGGCTGAAAGAGATTAAACCAGACAAAAGAATCATGGCTAAAATGATGATAGGAGTGATAAACCAAGTAGCATGTTCATCAGCACCACTATCAAAATAGTTGATGATTGCAGAAATTATTGCAATGAAAAGTAAGATTAAAATAAAAGGTGAAGCAAATGATTTAAGTAGTTTTATTATAATCGGTTCTTTTTTAACTTTAGTGATGGTATTTTTACCATATGTTTCTTCTAAAGTCTCAAGATTTTCAGTTAAAATTCCTTTTTCGAAATCGACTTGGAATTTTTCTTGCAAATCCTTATTGTCCATTTTAGAAACTTCAAGCAAAAAATCTTTTTGCTTTGATGTAGCTAATGAGGAAGCAATTAGGATTCTCTTATTCTTTAAAATTTTCATAAGATACCTCCAAACTTCCTTAAAACATAACATCGAAAGGAAGCCTAAAGGTACCTTTTGACGCGTGAGCTTCAACTTCTACAAGCGTTTGAATGCAATTATCTATAACTTTGGCGTCAATTATAGCTGTTGGCCATCTAGGAAAGTCTCCTTTTCTATCAGGCATGCATCCGTGTCTCGTAATTAGCCTCGCCTTGCTTTAAGGTCGCCAAAAGTATAACACTCAAAAACTTTAATAGCAATACAATTTTATACAAAAGTGATTTTAGTAATATTTATCTTTGAAAGTTGTCAAAATTGGTAAATTGAAAAAGGAGCAAGATAGAGATAATTTCTATACTTGCTCCGAGAGATTACTTATTATTTTCGATTGCTTCAAGAGCACGAGTTTGTTTGCTCTTATCGTTAAATTTAACTTTGATATTTAAAGGTTCTAAGATTTCTTCTGCTAAGCATTTTGCTTGAGCCATAGAGGAATCATTTGATTCTAATTCGTAGTCAGTGACGGAACCATCTTTACCGTAGGTGTTTTTATCGAGTGCGACCATACCAGTCTTATAGTCGATTTCGATACGTTCGGTTTGGAGTTTTGCTTGGATCTTCAATGTGGAAACATTGACATCAAGTAACTCTAAGAAGTCATAAATATCACCTGCAGGGAAAACATTTTCACCGATCATTGCTAATGCTTCTTCACCGGATAAGATTTGATTCTTTTCCAATAAGCCTTCAGACATAGGTGTCTTCAAGGTTAAGGTGAATTCATTATTTAAATGTCTGATTCTCAATGCAATTTTTTCATTCTTCAACGTTCTTGAATCGTTGTCGATGTAGTAGTTAGTTTGAGTAACTTTTTTACCGTATTTAAAATTCTCTTTTAATTTTTTATATGTGTTTTCATCAATGATAACTTTAGCTTCGATTTCTATGTTATTGTAGCCCATAAATCTGCTCCTTATTCGGTTATAATTATATAATAAATCAATAAATTTTATGTGTTTGAGGTAACTAAATGAGCAAATTGAAAGTTGGTTATTTTATTAACTATCGAAGTTGTAATTCTTCATTTATTAACGACCTTTTGGATGAATTAAATCCACTAGTAACTCTTTACAATGTCGCAGAATTATTGAAGGAGGATCACCATCTTATGAAGGACTTAGATTACTTTGTAATCTTTGGTGGAGATGGCACTTTCATTCATACAATCATTGAATGTATGCATGATGGGTTTAAAGGAAAATTCATCTGTTTGAATAGTGGTAACCTTGGTTTCCACTCTTCTCTTGAACTTGAAGATTCAAGAAAACTTGTAACTTATTTTAAAGATAAAAGTCATGTCCATACTAAAGTTTTTAAGAATTACATCTTTAAATATAATGATAAAGATGGTTACTTTATCAACGATATTTTAGTTAACACTGGTGAAGTTTTAAAATTTGATATTACAGTTGATGGTACCAAATTTGAAAATGTTGCAACTTCTGGAATTTGCTTATCTACAGTATTTGGCTCCAGTGGTTTCAACTACTCACTAAATGGAAGTATCATCGTTTCTGACAAACCATTAATTTCACTCAAACAAGTTGCTCCATTACGCTCAGTTAGACATCCTTCAATTTTACCTGACACAATCTTTGATTTGTCCTACGTTACTTTAAAGCTTAAACTCAATGTAAGCAAACTTAACGATGTTAATATTTATGTTGATGGTGTTAAGATGAGAGATAAGGATAAAGTTGCCGAAGTTGAAGTCAAAGTTGCTTACGCTTATGAAATCTTAAAGTTTGCAAAAGATAATGATAATGACTTCAATTATAATTTGAAAAAATTGCTATAATTTTCAAGGTTTAGGGAGTTTATAAAATGTTTTTAAGTGTTACTTTAGATTGGGTTGATTATTTAATTATTGGCTTAGTCTGTTTAGTATTAGTTAGTATCTGCTTAGTTGTTTCCGTTTTGTTCTTTTCAAAGAAATCGAAACTCAAAAAAGTGGAAGCGGAAAGTAAAGAAGTTATCAATAATTTATACACCTTAGTCATCGAACTTTGCGGTGGTAAGGAAAATATCATCGATGTTAATTCAGTTGGTAGCAGAGTTTCAATCTTAGTTGATGATTCTGCAAAAATTAACAAAGAAGGTTTCAAAGAAAATGACGTTAAAGATGTCATCTTTATGTCAAACAAGATTGTTATTTTAATCGGATCCGATGCTGCTGATTTCGCAGAAGGAATCAAAGACGCAATTAAAAAGTAAATCAAAAGCTCCAAATCTTAGATGATCTGGAGCTTTTTCAATGCGATTTTAATGTGCTCAATTGGGAAGCCCATGATGTTATGGAAATCTTCTTCATTAACTTTATCAGTTTTGATGAAGTCAACATCCTGGACACCATAGCCACCTGCTTTATCAAATGGAGAACCAGTTTTGATATAAGCTTCAAGTTCTTCATCACTCATTTTATGAATGAATAAATCTGAAACAACTGTTTCTGAAAATAAAACTTCATTATTTTTAACGATGGCGTAACTTGTCATAACGTGATGAGTTTTGTCAAAGAGCTTCCTCAACATAACTCTAGTACTTTCTGCATTTTGAGGTTTACCAAGGATTTCACCATCAATTTCAACAACAGTGTCAGAACCAAGAACAAAGTAATCTTTGTTTTCGTTTGAAACTGCTAAAGCTTTGTTGATTGCAAGAAGTTCAGTTAACTTAACTGGGTCAGTAATTGTATCTTTAAGTTTATTTTCATCGAACTTACTGTTACAAATTACAAATTCATCTTTATAAATCTTGCGGAGTAATTCTTGTCTTCTTGGAGATTTGCTTGCTAAGATTAAATTAGATTTCATCTTCATCAACCTTCATGATATTAACTTCTTTAGCGACTGAATTTGATTTGGTGTTTTTAACTGGAGCAATTTCAGTATTTTTATCTTTGGATAAAATAACTGGAATAATCATAGGATTTCTTCTTGTTTCACGATAGAAGTAACGGCTTGCTTCGGATTTGATTGTTTCTTTAATTTGTTGATATGTAACTTTAGGTGAAGCAAGTAATTTGTTGAGTGAATTGTAGATATTCTCTTGCAACTTATATTGTAAGTAGGTTTTATTGATTGTCATAAAACCACGTGCTTGAATGATAGGATTGAATAAAATCTTGTTGTTAACTGCATCTAAAAGAACAAAAATTGCAACCATACCTTCGTTTGCAAGAATATTTCTATCCTTGATGATACTTGTTGATAAACCAACTGCATCAGTACCATCGATATACAAAGCATCTGCTTGGACATGTTCATCAGATAAAGAAACTGTGTGATTGAATAAAGTTAATACATCACCATTTCCAATAACGAATGTATTTTCTTTCTTAACACCTTCATCAACTGCCATTTCAGCGTGAAGTTTAAGCATTCTGTATTCACCGTGAATTGGACAGAAATATTTAGGCTTGATAAGTTTCAAGGCTAATCTAAGTTCAAGTCTAGAAGCGTGACCTGAAGCGTGAAGGTTAAAAATACCATCATGAACTAAGACATTACCACCTTGTCTAACTAACAAGTTAATAAGTGAATTGATACTTTGAGTATTGCCTGGAATTGGTGAAGAGGAGAAAACGATGGTGTCTCCAGGAATAATATGAACATATTTGTGCTCATTCTTTGCAATTCTTGATAATGCTGCAAGATTCTCACCTTGGCTACCGGTGCAAAGAATGACAATTTCATTCTTTCTGAATTTGTTGATTTCATTAATGTCGATGATAGAGCTATCTGGGATCTTGATATATCCGTATTCTCTAGCGATATTAATATTGGTCTCCATAGATCTTCCAATAATTACCAATTTTCTATCAAATTTTAAGGTTGCTTGAACAATCTGGCAGATACGTGAGATGTTTGAAGCAAATGTAGAAATGATCAAACGACCTTTTGCAATTTGAAATGATTCAAGAATTGAGTTAATAACACTTTTTTCACTAGGTGTGTAGCCTTCTTTTTCAGCATTTGTACTTTCACCTAAGTATAAGTCAACACCTTTTTCACCAATCATTGCAAGTTTTGCAATATCGAAATCTCTATCGATAGGTGTTAAGTCAATCTTGAAGTCACCTGATTCAACAATTCTTCCGTGAGGAGTGTCGATAACGATACCGTAACAATCTGGAATTGAGTGGGTAACGTGGTAGAAACTGACTACAAAATCACCAACGTTTAAGACTGAATCACCATCGTATTCGATGATTTTTGCTCTTTCAGTAAGTTTGAAATCTTGAACTTTGTGTCTGATTAAACTTGCTGCAAGTTTTGGTGCGTAAATAACAGGTAAATTGACTAATTGTAAAAAGAAAGGAATACTACCGATGTGGTCTTCGTGACCGTGAGTGATGACAAGAGCTCTGATTTTATCTTGATTCTGTTGCAAATAAGAAAAATCAGGAATGACGTAGTTAACACCTGTCAATGTATCATCTGGGAACATGACACCGCAGTCAATAACTAAAATTCCTTTTTCATCTTCAATGCAGTAAATATTTTTACCAACTTCACCAAGTCCGCCTAAAGCAAAGATTTTAACTGGAGAAGTTGAGAGAGTTTTAATTTTTTCACTGATACTTTCGTCTGTAATAATTAGATCTTGGTCTGATTTTTTTCTCATCAGTTGTCAGATACCTCCTATATTTCAACGGCACCATCAAAGACTTTATAAGGGTTAGTCTTATCGATGTGATCGTAATATAAAATTCCGTTTAAATGGTCAATTTCGTGTTGTAAGCAGATGGCTAAATAGCCTTTTGCATTGATAACAACGTTCTTTTGAGTTAAGCAATCGTAAGCTTTAACTGTAACTTTATAGGAACGCATTACTAAACCTTTATGATCTTTTGGAACAGAAAGGCAGCCTTCACCAGTTGAAAGATAACACATCTTAACTGATTTAGATGTGATTTCTGGATTGAGTAAAGCATAGGAATAAAGTTTGTCATCTTCCAAGTAGATTGCAATGATACGTTTTCTGGAACCAACTTGGTTTGCGGCTAAGCCAACGCCACTTCTGATATTATTTTTTCTTGCATATTCTTCATCTTGGGAAAGTTGCAAGTATTTATTCATCTCTATAGCTAAATTTATATCTTCTTGCAAAAATGGTTTCTCGCAAGGAATTAACTTCTCATGAAGAAGTTTTTCATCATCATAATGAATTGTCATTTTATTTTTCCTTTACAAAATATTATTTAGATTTATCGGTTGACAATATTTTAACAAAATTTAAAAAGATATGAATATATTATATTCATATGAGTTTACACGCTAAATTTAATAAAATGCGAAATGTTATAATTTCTATATGGTTGATAATTCATATTTAGTTAGTGATAGTTTTATTGATGAAGAGCTTAAAAAGTTGCTTGATACTCTTTATGAAGATATAAAACTTCACCCTTATTACAAAAATTTTGTTGAAGCAGAAAAGATACTAGATTCCTCAGTGAATTTAAGATTGAAAAAGTCTCATCTAGATGAAATTTCTGAACAGATTGAAAAGTATAAAAGCTTCATGCCAAAGAACGAAATTAAGAAATTGGAAGATGAATATTATCGACTTAGAAAAGAGTATTTCAGTGACGAAATAGTTGTAAAATATAACGAAACTAAGAAACAACTTTTATCTTTAGTAAATAGATTGGAAACTGAAATATTATCCGTATTAAAGTAGACTTATGTTAAGAATTATTGGTGGTAAATACAGAAGGAGACAACTTAAAATTCCTTCAAGCACAACAACTCGTCCAACGATGGATAAAATTAGGGAAGCAGTCTTTTCTTCTCTTAATTTTGATATAGCAAATTCAGTTTTCTTAGATTTATTTGCTGGTTCTGGTGCAGTTGGGTTAGAAGCGTTGTCCAGAGGATCCTCAAAAGTTTATATGAATGAACTTGATAGGAATGTTTATAAGATTCTTTTAGACAATGTCAGAGCAATTGATGAAGAAAAGAAAGTTATTCTTAGTAAAATGGATTACATTCAATGCTTAAATAGCATGAAAAATAATGGTGTAATGTTGGATATTGTCTATCTAGATCCACCTTACAGAATGAAAATTACAAAAGATATTCTTCATTATCTTCATGATAATAATATGCTAAATCCAAGTGCTTTAGTTATTCTTGAAGCATTAGAAGTTCCTGAAGAAATTGAAGGATTTGAATTAAAAACCTACAAATACGGTTCAAAATATATAGGTAAATACCGCTTGATTGAGGAGTAAATTATGAAAGTTTGTTTATATCCGGGTTCATTTGACCCAATCACAAATGGTCACGTTGAAATTGCTTTAAGAGCTAGAAAAATCTTTGATAAAGTTATTATCTGTGTTGCAAATAATACACAGAAAAAATATTCTTTCACTTTGAAAGAAAGAATTGAAATGATTAAAGAAACTTTCAAAGATTATGATGGTTTCGAAGTTACTTACACTGAAGGTTTAGTTGTTGATAAAGCTAAAGAAGTTGGTGCAACCTGTTTAATTAGAGGATTAAGAGCTGTTACTGATTACGAATATGAATTTATGGTTCACTCAACAAATGAATTTATCGATAAAAATATCGAAACCATTTTCTTCATGGCAAGTAAAGAATATTCTTTCTTATCTTCTTCAACAATTAAAGAATTGCATCTTTACGGAGCAGATATTTCCAGTTTAGTTCCTAAGAGCGTAATTAAATATTGGAACAAAAAATAATTCACCCGAAGGTGAATTACTTATATTGTAAATTATGGCTTTGTTTATCAGATTGGTAGACAAAGTTTTTTATTTGAGACCTGCTTGTTTAAGCATGTTATCCAATGTTTCAGCAACTCCGTTTTCTTCCAAAGTTTGGTTTTCTGGTGTAGCATCTTTAGCAAGATTGTAATAACCAAATCTAACCGAAACTGCTTCACCATCTTTAAAAAGAATGTTAGTAGGTGTAACTAAACTTGGGAAATAATCTTTGAAGTTTTCAGAAGTGACTTCACTAATTTCAGAAGTGAAGTATCTATAGCGATAATTTGCTTCATTTTTTGTGTAGGCTGAAACAACTGTATTGTAAATATTTTCTCTTTGGCTTTCATTTCCAGTTTGGAATAAAGTTTGAGCATCCATGAAATATACTGGAACTTCTTGATTATTTTTGAAATAAGAAGTTACATCTTTTAAAGCTGATTCACATGCATGGCATGAAGTACCATATAAAGACAAGAAAAATGTTTCGTCATTATCACAATGAGTAAGATACTCCTCATAGTTAACAGTATTTTGTTTGTAAATGTTACAACTTTGAAGAGAAAAAAGAGAAACAAATGTTAAAGTTAAGTATTTTATTTTTTTCATATGCGATTTAAATTATACAAAAAAGCCACTTTTTTGGAGTGGCTTAAATGACATTATTAAACTAGAAATTATAAATTATCGTAGAAAGTATCAGATAAATATTTAACAGGGTTAGATTCATCGATACCTAAAACAACTCTAATTGGAGTACCATCTCTGTAGATAACAATTGTAGGAGTTGGGATACCAGTTGATGAAGCATCTGTGAAGCTCTTGTATTCTGAGGAAATATATTCAGGATCTTGAGTATCGTAGACAACTGCTAATTCATCGTGTAAGAATGTGATTTGTTCTTGTGTGATGTAGTCTTTATCTTCAATATTGATGGTGTAGACAACATTATCTTTACCTAAATCAGTGTAGTATTCTTCAACACCGTTTTGAACAGTTTCACAGTGAGTACAATTTTCACCATAGAAGAAGACAGTGAATTGTTCTTCTGATTTTCTCTTTTCTTCAAGTTCAGCATATGTAATTTGATGATCTTTATAGAAAGTTGATACTTTACCTTGTTCAATTGCATTCTTAATTGCTGGAATTGAATATGAAACACCGATAAATACACCGAAAATTACGAGAATAATAAGTAAGACTTGGAGCCAGGTTGCATCTTCTTTGAACCATCTCCAGAAGATTCTAAATTTATTTTTGATGGTGTTACTGCTCTTATTGACTGTTGCTTCACCATAAGGTGTAGCAGTGACGCTTTCAACACCGGTTTCTTGTTTTTTCTTCTTATCTGACATCTAAAACACCTCAACAAAAAATAGATATATTTAATGTTTTGTTTAAATACTCATTAATTATAACAAAACGAATAATTAATAAATTAATTAAGATAAATAAATTAGCATTCACTTTTTAATATCGTACAAATTGATATTAAAAAAATGCCTCGTGCCAGAATCGAACTAGCGATTGATCCTTACCATGGATCCGTTATACCACTTAACTAACAAGGCAAAATGCTCAATAATTATATAATACAAAAACTTTCTTAGCAAGTTTTTTATAAATATGGACTTTCAACAAAAAATGTAAGTTTTCTGATTGGTTTTAATTACTTAATTGCTTTCTTGAAATAGAGTAAATCTTTATCGTCAAGTTTAGTGAAAAATGTTTGATATTCTCTTAAAGTAACAAGACCTAATTTTACGTTTCTCTTTTTAACTTTGGTAATTTGACAGTATTGAATTTCGCCTGATGATACATTGGATAAGAATAAAGCAATTTTGCCTGCGAGTTCTAAGATGTTTTTGCTATTCTTGTTATAATCTACTCTTCTAATTAAAATATGTGCACCTGGATAATCTTTGATATGAACAAAAATATCTTCTTTATTTGCTATTTTGAACGTTAAAGATTCGTTTTGTAAATCGTTCATACCAAAAAGAATTGTGCCAAAGTCTGTATCTAATTGATGTGGTTTGTAGACTTTGATATTGGTGTTTGGCTTTTTAGATTTCTTACCTTTGGTATTTTTCTTGGTGGATTTTAAGTAACCTGTTAAGACAAGTTCTTCCTTTAATTCCATTAAATCACGTGGAGTAGCTTTATCAAAATTAAGAAGTTTGTTATCTAAATAACTAACTTCATCTTCAGTTTTTGCGATAAGTTCAGTCAAAATAATTAGTGCTTGTTTGGCTTTATGATACTTTTTAAAGTATGCTGAAGCATTCTCAACCGCACTTAAATTTGGATCCAATTTGATAGTTTGATTTTCAAGAGTAATCTGCTCCATATTTGGTTTGTAGAGCTCTTGATTATTCAAAAGTAAGATACCGTAATCTTTAAAAATGATGTTTTTCTTTGCTTTTTCCAAGTCTTCCTGAAGATTTTTAATCTTCTTGTGTATTGTTTTATTCAATCTTACAAGCTCTTTTTTGAGTTTTTCTTCTTTCAAAGACTCGGCAACTTGCTTCTGATTGGCATTGAAGTATTTGAAAAGGTCATCAATTTCAATTGGAATAGCTGTTTCGATTCCAAAATGATATGGTTGGATTGAGTTTTTGATGATATAAAGAACTTTTGAGTTAAAAATTTCATCTTGTACTTCTTTTAAGCACTTATTTGAGCTATTTACATAGTTTGAAAGATACTCAAAGGTTTTATTTGATAAGTAAGTTTGGCATTCTTCTAAGGTTTCACAATCGTAGAATAATTTTCTTTCATCACAGTAAACGTAAGGAGTATTTTTACCAATGAAATTTTCGGATAAGAAATCTCCTTTTTCCTTATATATATTTACAATAAGATTTGTTTTCATGGAAATCATGACTAAATTTGGATGATTACCAAAGAGTTCAACGATGAGTTTGTAGCCAACTTCATCATCGATAACTAAGGCATCACCTCTATTATCTTTCATGAAAGTTAAAGTGATGATTCTTTCACCTTTCAACTTTTCAATTTTAGTTAATTTTGTACCTTTAATTTTCTTTAAAACATTGAAAAAAGGTGTGTTATCGTTAACTTTGTATAATGTTTCATCGGTTGAAGTGATCAAAGGATTCTTATTATCCATTGAAATGATGAGATTTGTGCGTTTTTTAGTCTCACTTTCAAGAGCGTGCAAAGGAAAAGAGTAGTCATTTTGGCTGATTTTAATGATTTCACCGACATAACTATTCAATAATTCTGAATTTAATTTATTTACGATTTTTTCAATAACTAGATTATCTAATGCCATTTAAAGCCCTTTCTAAAAAAATGCAAGCTCTTTCTTAAAATATATTTTTCAAAAACAAAGCTTTATTATTATAATATTTACTATTCTAAGAGGTAAATATGAACAAAAGAGGAATTTTGATAGTCCTTTCTGGTCCTTCTGGCGTTGGTAAAGGTACCGTCAGACGCTTGGTTATGGCAGATTTAAGTTTAAACCTTGTATATTCAATTTCTATGACAACTAGAAAACCTAGAAATTTGGAAATTGATGGTAAGGACTATTTTTTTGTTACCAAAGAAGAATTTAAAGAGAAGATCAAAGAAGACGGATTCCTCGAGTATACTCAATTTGTTGGTAATTACTACGGCACACCTAAAGATTATGTCTTAGAGCTCTTAAATAGAGGTAAAAACGTATTCTTAGAGATTGAAATTAATGGTGCTAAACAAGTTATGGATCACTACAAAGATGATCACATGGTTACAATCTTTTTAGTTCCACCAAGCTTAGAAGAACTTGAAAATCGTATCAGAAATAGAAAGACTGAGACTGAAGAAGTTATCCGTGAAAGACTTGAAAAGGCTCAATCAGAGATGAAACTTGCAAATATGTACGATTTCACAGTAGTTAATGATGATATTCAAAAAGCAGCAAATGCTATACAAGAAATTATCAGAGACAAAATTGATTCATTAGAAGATTAGTGTTCAAGATAAATGAAATGTTATCTTGAACTTTTTTATAATAGGAATATATGAAATTAGTTACGGTTATTGTCGATAGAAATATTCAAATGGATAGTGAAGGATTCACTTACTTTTGTGATGAAAATATTTCTTGTAAGTCTGGTCAAAGAGTTTATGTTCAATTTGGTCAAGTTAAAAAGGATGCCAAATTGAATGAAAAGAATTTTGAAGTAGGACTTGTTATCGATGTTTATGAAACTAATTTATCCAGAGAAGAATATGAAAATCTAAAAGGATTCAAACTTAAAGATATCATTAAAGTTTTAGATGAAGATCCTATCATGACCGAAAACATGATGGACTTTGCTAAAAATTTATCCAATTACTACAAAACTTCACTTGCTACCGTAATTTCTACCATGTTTCCTCCAGTTATGAAGGTTAAAAAGTCTGCTTTGAATCATACAAAAGGTAGAAAGATTTCTTACTTAGAGTTAGGTGGGAATAATGACTATTCTTTGTTGAGTGAAAAACAGTTGGATCTGATAAATAAAGTTAAAACTGAAGATGTTTTAGCGAACTCTTATAAAGATAGAGTATATGCTCAATTTTTAGTCCAAAGAAATTATCTTAAAGTTGTTGAAAGAGTAGTTTTAAACGACAAGAAATTGTATGAATTAGACTTTTCTAAAGATGAAAGTTGTGAGTTAGTTACATTGAAAAACAAACTAATTCAAACCGATAAGAACATTAATTTAGTCAGCTTTTTGTCGTTAAATAAGTCTATTTCTTTAATGCTTGATATGGCTAAAGGAAATTATTCTATATCACAATCGACACTTATTATTGTTCCTAGTTTAGGTTATTTAAATTACATTTATTCAGTCTTTAATAATTACTTTGATGATGTTGATATCTATCATTCTTCCATGAGTGATACTGAGATTTATCAAACTTATGAAGAAATCAAAAATAAAGAGAAGAGCATTGTTATCGCTACTCAAATAGGTACCTTTTTAAACATTAAAAATTTAAGAACAATCTTAGTTTTAAGTGCTGAAGATGTTTCTGCTTATAAACGAGATGGTGCTCCTACATATAGATATTTGGATGTTTTCATGAAGAAAGTTAAATATGAAGAAAACTGTAAGTTATTCTTACTTTCTAAGGCACCTACAATTGAACTTTATGCATATGCAAAAACTAAAAAGATTGGGGATTTCGCAATGAAATTGAAGGAAAGTTCATCTTCTTTAGTTATTGATATGACTTCACCAAATGAACAAGTTGAAGGATTTTCAACTTTCTCACAAACATTACTTGCTAAAATTGATGAAACCATCAAACGAAATAAACAAGTAATCTTAGTTGAAAATAGAAAAGGTTATTCCTCACTTAGTGAGTGCTCAGAATGTGGAACTGTTTTGAAATGTGAAACTTGTAATTCACCACTTATTTATTACAAAAAAGGTGATAAATATTACTGCAATCACTGCCATACTTATCTAAGTCCAATGGAAGTGACATGCAAGAAATGTTTTTCACAAGACTTCGAACAAATTGGTTTTGGTATGGACAAAACTGTTGAAGATTTGAATAGATTAAGACCAAATTATTCCATTCAAACTTTGACTGCGGATATGAAAGATAACGAAGTGAAAAAACTTATCTACGGTTTTAATGAGAATAAGTTCAATATTTTAGTTGCTACAAATGCAGTTTTAAATGTTCCTAACTACAAAAATGTTGGTTTAATTGCTTTTATCAATGCAGATTTAGGTTTATCTATTCCTTTCTACAACTCAGAGGAAATCATCTACCAGAATATTGTCAATATTGGAGATAAACTTTCCAAAGGAGGAACATTACTTATTCAAACCTACAACAAAGAATTCAATTTGTTTAAATATGCCCTAACTAACGACTACGAGCACTTCTTTGAAGAGCAGTTCAAACAAAGAAAGCAGATTTTTGATCCACCATATTCAAAACAAATTTTAATTCGTTTAAAAAACACCAACTCTCGCTCAGTGTTTAATGACAGTTTGTTAATTAAAAGATTTTTAGTTAATCACATCAGTGATTTTGCAAATATCTACGGGCCAAATATCCCATACATTTCACGAGAAGGTGGAAAATATATCATTAACATCTTAATTAAATATAAGGAATTTGATAAAATTTCTAGTTGCTTAGACAAGTTGAAAAGTATAAAAATTTCATATAATACCAAAATGTTGTTGGATATGGATCCAGTAAGCATATAGAAAAGGAGGCAATATGGTTACAATTAAATTCTTAGGTCAAGATATTTATCTCATCGCTGATTTCACAAAGAAAATTCATAAAGATTTAGTCAATTTATTGGAAATTGAAGACAAAGATTTAAACTTTATCGCCGCAGAAAGTTTCTTTATTCATGATGGTCAAGAACAAACTTCCTACTACATCAACTGTGAAATCGACGCATCAAATAAATATAAAAATTTGATGCCAAATGTCATCAAATATTTACAAAAGAAGTTGAAAGAAATTGCTATTAACTCACTTATCAGAGTTAAATATTTCGATGAAGAACATCTTTCAATCGATGATGATTACCCACTTTATTTAACTCCTGCAAATATGGTTAAAGCAGAGACATCATTACTTGATGGTGAAGATAATCCTGTCGATCCTCAAGAGGAAGAAGAATCACCATTTGTTAAACAAATCAATTCACTTTTAGAAGAATCTGAAAATGCAGATGATGAAAAGGTTGATAGTTTATTAGGTCAATTCGATAGCTTATTTGCTAAACCAAAACCACATAGTCACACTTGTTGTGAAGGTGATTGCTGTCACGACGAAGAAGATAAGTAAGTGTTATTAACTCCTAATTTGATTAAGTTAGGAGTTTTTCTTTGGCTTAATTAGATAGTTTTACTTATATCTTGCTATCTATATAAGATATAAATATTAATTTAGTAAAATATAGATAGTTTAAGAGGTTTTAGTGTGAAAATTTTTGATATGGTTGCAGATATTCTCTATGCAATCAAGATAAAAAAGATCCCTGTAAAAGACTATTGCAATTATTTCTTTTTATCCAATAACATCTCCAAAGAAGATAAAAAATATGTAGTTAAGATAGTCAATTTTTACGTGAGACATTTCATGCTTATCGACTTTGCTATCAAGGATAATTTTCCTTTAATCAGCAAAGAAGATATCTTTTTCTACCTCATCGCTTACTATTTCATCTCTTTCAAATATATGAAAGAAGATATTTCTGTTGAAGAAATTGATAACGATCTATTGGAGAGTTTGTACACTCCAACTTATGTTGATACCACATCTTTTTCTCAGAAAATCCGTGCATTTTGCACTCAAAATAAATATTTAGAGAATAAAACTTTATCTAAACTTGAGAAGAATCTTTTGATTTTGAATCTTCCTTATGATGTTTTTGTTAAACTTCACGATTCATTTTCAAGGGATGAACTTAATAATTTGATTAAACCAAATTTTCAATACAAACAAGCACTTGCTATCAATATCAACAAATGCCATTTGGAAGATTTTGCTAACGATGATAGATTCGAAATCGTTAAAAGTGAAAATAAGATGTTTGATAGCTACGGAATTTTGATTTTAAAGCAGAAGATTTTACCTTCTGAACTTAAAGAAGTCGTTGATGGTAAGCTCTTTGTTCTTGATTTTTCAATTTTTAAGGCTTTGGATGATATCAACTATCATTCATTTGATGATATCATGCAAATTACTGCCACAAGTGGTAATCTTTGCTCTTACTATTCAATTATCAACAATATGAATAACGGTAGAAGTCTTGCTTGTTTCTTAGATGATAGATCTTTAGCAAGAAGTAAGGCACTATTTGAAAGACTTGGAGTTGATTGCGAAACTTTAATTTGCAAAGAACTTAGATTTATCAAAAATGAAGTTGAATTTGATTCAAAGGATGTTGTTATCTGTACTCCTCCAAATTCAAATATTGGCATGTTCAAGCGTTCTGGTGATGTTTTATTCAATTTCTCACTCGAAATAGCTGAAATGAGAGCCAAAGATGTCATCAAAGATTATTTGGAAGAATCTTCATACTTTGTTAAACCTAATGGCAGATTATTTTTCATGGTTAGATCATTTTTAGACTTTGAAACAACTGAAAGAATTGAAGAATTTGTAAAGAATCATCCAGAATTCACACTAATTAAAGAAAAACAAATTTTATCTTATGAATTTAATAGTGACAGTCTTTACTACGCTATTTTAAAGAGGGTTTCATAATGGAAGAAAATAGAATTAATATTTTAGGTGTAACTTTACAAGCATTGGAAGGTCAGATGATGGCTTTAGGTCAAAAAGCTTTCCGTGCTAAGCAAATTTACTCCTGGTTGTATAAGAAAAGAGTATTTGATTTCGATGAGATGACTGATATTTCAGTCAGTTTTCGTGAAGTTTTGAAATCCAAATATTACATTCATCTTCCAGAAGTAGAAGTTAAAAAGATTTCAAGTGATGGAACAATGAAACTCCTTGTTAAACTTGAAGACGGACAACTCGTAGAAACAGTTTTGATGAGATATATCTACGGTGATTCTGTTTGTGTTTCCTCTCAAGTTGGTTGCTTGATGGGCTGTGCATTCTGTGCCTCTGGTTTACTTAGAAAAAGAAGAGATTTAACTGCTGCTGAAATGGTCGGTGAATTTTTAGTTGTCGATCAAATTTTAAGAACTGAAATTGATACAAAAGCCCACTTAACTCACTCTGTTGTCATGGGTACTGGTGAACCTTTTGATAATTATGATAATGTTATGGATTACGTTAAAATTATCAACTGCCAATTTGGTATCGATGTTGGTGCAAGACATATTTCAATTTCTACATGCGGCATTGTCCCTGGAATTGAAAGATTTAAGGATGAAAATTTGCAGATCAATTTAGCTATTTCGCTTCATGCTCCAAATGATGAAATCAGAAATAAATTGATGCCAATTAACAGAAAATACCCTTTGAAAGAACTTATTAAAGCCATCGAAGATTACAATAAATCTGCAAATGGCAGAAGAGTTACTTACGAATACATCATGATTGATGGTTTAAATAACTCTTTAGAGCACGCCAAACAACTTGTTGAACTTATTAAACCTACTTATGGTTATGTTAACTTAATTCCTTACAATGAAGTTGCAGAAAAACCATTCAAGAGATCATCAAATAACAAAGTTCATGCTTTCCGTGACTTTTTGAATGCCAATGGAATTAAAGCAACTATCAGAAAAGAATTTGGTTCTGATATCGACGCTGCTTGCGGACAATTAAGAGCAAAATACAAGAAGATTAAGGAAGAATAACTATGATGAATCGTATTTATTCACTAACTGATTGCGGTAAAAAGAGAAAGAATAATGAAGATTTTGCATTCGCATCATTTTTTCCATTTTTTGCTGGCTTATTAGTTTGTGATGGAGTCGGTGGTAATAGAAAAGGTGAGGTTTGTTCAACATTATGCGGAGAACTCACCATTCAATATTTAAATAATCTTGAAGAAGATGATTTAAAGGATGAAGCAAAAATTGTTAAAACTTTAAAGAGACTATTCAGTTTTATTCAAGAAAGAGTTAAGGAGATGCAGATATCTTCAGAGATCTACTCGAATATGGCTTCAACTTATACTCTTGCTTTAGTTTTTGATACAAAAACTTATATTCTTCATGTTGGTGATTCAGCATGTTACACCTTTTCAAGAGAAAAAGAGCTAAGAAAAGTTACTTATTCAGATACACTTTTTAACTTTGCTCATGATAATCATCTAACTTTCTCAGATATATCTGATTTGAAGATGAATAATACTTTAATTGCAGCGGTTGGAATAAAAAATAGTGTTATTCCACATATTTCAATTATCGATAACGATTATGATAAATTATTACTGTGTTCAGATGGTTTGTACAATATGGTTAATAATCAGGAAATTACAAAAATTCTTTCTAAGAAATTATTCAACACTAAAGAGAAATGCGAGATTTTAATTAAAACTGCAAACTCAAACGGTGGTAAGGATAATATTGGAGTTTCTTTATTGGAGGTAGTCAACTAATATGGAATTAAATGATGTTATTGACGGAAGATATCGCCTTGATGCTGTTCTTGGTGAAGGCGGTATGGCAATAGTTTATAAGGCAAAAGATTTAATTTTAAATAAAGATTTTGCTTTGAAAATTATTAAGGAAGAAACTATGAAAAACGCAGTGAATCTCACTCGTTTTGAAAGAGAAGCAAGAACTGCAGCTAGTTTGAATCATCCAAATATTGTCAGAGTTGTTACTCTTGGTAATTACAAAGGCCGTCCTTACATGGTTAATGAATTTGTTAACGGTAAGACACTTAGAGACGTTTTAAACCAAAGAGGAAAACTCTCATTTATCGAAGCGTGCGATGTCATGCTTCAACTTTGTAACGCAGTTTTATACGCACATCAACATGGTGTTATTCACAGAGATATCAAACCTCAAAATGTCTATGTTTTAGCGGACGGAACTATTAAACTTGGTGATTTTGGTATCGCAACTTTCACAAATGCAAGTCATGTTACAAGAAGCGAAGTTGTTGTCGGTTCTGTTCACTATTTAGCACCTGAAATTTCTCAAGGAAATGTTGCTTCACCTCAATCTGATATCTATTCTTTAGGTATTACATTCTTTGAATTGATTACTGGAAGAGTTCCTTACGATGATGATTCAGCTGTCATGGTTGCTTTAAAACATATCAAGGAAAAATTCCCATCTCCAAAGAAATACAATTCAAAAACTCCAGCATGTATAGAAAAAATTATTTTGAAAGCAACGATGAAATCTCCTAATGACAGATATAAATCTGTCTACAACATGAGAGAAGATATTCAACAGATTGTTAAGAACCCTTCAATGATTGAAACTAAACAAGGATTCTTCAAACGCTTATTCTCAAAAGGTAAGAAATAATGGGTAATATTTATAAAGTTTGTTCAAACTCCTCTTTAGGTTATGTTTTAGTTAATACTGAAAATCATGAAGATAAAAGAGTTTGTAAAGTTAGAAAAAATGTTGTCTTTAATAAAGGTAATTTAATGGTTGGTGACAACGTTATTTTGGATGAAGAAAATAACATTAAAGAACGTTTAGAAAGAACCACTTTATTAACTAGACCAAGAATTGCTAATGTTGATATTGTATTAGTAATAATATCAGTTAAAGAGCCTAATTATTCCTCTTTCATGTTGGATAAGTACCTATTAACCGCACACTATTCATCCATTAGACCTGTTATTATTTTTTCTAAATATGATCTCTTGAACGATGAAGAGAAAGCAAGTATTCAAAAAGAAAGAGAATACTATGAAAGCTTAGGTATTTCATGTTTTTACTCATCAATTGATGGTATTATGGATGTTGAAAAACTTATTGAATTAACTAAGAATAAGACAATCTGTGTCATGGGTCAATCCGGTGTTGGAAAATCAACAATGCTCAATAAAATAGATTCATCATTTTCATTCCAAGAAGGTGATTATCAAGTTATTAAAGGTAGAGGAAAACACGTTACAAAAAGCGTTACTTTAATTCCTTATAACAACGGATTCATCGGTGATACACCTGGATTTTCATCATTTGAACTTGATTTAACTAAGGCTGATATCGCTGAGAATTTCCCAGGATTTTCGCTCTATTCACACGATTGTAAATACAGAGATTGTTTACATACAAACGAAGATAAAAACATCTGTAATGTTTGTTTTAGATACAATGAAGATGAGCAAAAACTTAAACATTACTCAAACTACACAAAATTATTAGAAGAAGCAAAGGAGTCAATTTATGGAAGAAAATAAATCTGTCATTTTACCTAGCATTTTAGGTTGCAACTTTTTGACATTGGAAGATCAGTTCAATAAAATGCGTAATGCTGGTATTGAATATCTTCACTACGATGTCATGGATGGCAATTTTGTTCCTAATATTTCCTTTGGTGAATCTATTTTCCCTTTAGTTCATAAATGTGGATTTACTGAAGATGTTCATTTGATGGTTATTAATCCAAAAGATCACGTTTCTAAATTTGCTGATATGGGTGCTAAACTTGTTTCATTTCACGTTGAAGTTTTTAAATCAGAAACAGAACTTTTAGATTTAGTGGCTGAAACACGCTTAAAATACCCAGAACTTAAACTTGGTTTAGCAATTAACCCTTATACCGATGATGAACTTTTCTTCAAAGTTCTTTCTAAGTTTGACTTTGTTTTAATCATGACCGTTCAAGCAGGTTATGGCGGACAATCATTCATTGAATCTAGCCTTGAAAGAATCAAGAAAACAAGTAACTTTATTGAAGAAAACAATTTAAATTGTTTTATTGAAGTTGACGGTGGTATCAACGATAAAACCGCAAAACGTTGCTACGATTTAGGTGCAAGATACTTTGTTTCAGGTTCATACTTATTCGTTGAAAATGGAACTAAAATTGCAGAACAAATCGAGAAATTAAATATCTAAAGAGAATATAGAAGTTAGATTTTTTATAATAATGTAAAAATTCGGAGGTTATTGAATGCCTTATACCATGATAAATCTCAATATCATCCTTCCAATTCTTGTTTTAGGATTAGCAAGTTTGATATTATTCATAGTTACTTGTGTACTATGTTTGAGAAAAGAAAAATATTTGCAAAAAAAGAGCACGATATTTAACACATTCCCATGTGAATTAAATTCTCTTTTAACTGAAAAAAGAAGAGTTTACGCAGTTTATTCATTCTTTTTATTCTTATTATTCTATGTAGGTGGTTCACTTATTTACACATTCAATTTATTAACAACTTTAGGTGAATTCAACTGGTTAGGATTAGTCATTGTTATCGTCATTTTTGTTGAATCAATCATGTATGGATTGAACTTTGGATTTTCACTTTTCTATCCAAATAAACATATTATTTTCACAACATTATCATTTGCTTCAACAATCTTAAAGAATGGTTTACTTGCTACTTACGGTTTCTACAATTCTCATGTCATGAGAGATTATTCACAATTTTCAATCTCATTTGGAACCGCAATTGCTTATTCAGTTCTTGCTCTATTATTAGTTATCTTACTTTTAAATCCAAAACTTTCCAGTTGGGCTAAAAAGAATAAAACCGAACAGGATGGTGCAACTTATTTCTTAAGACCAAAGGTCAATTTCTTAGCACTTACTGAATGGATTTATATCGCTTCACTTGGTATCACATTAATCTTATTGATTGTTGATACTTCACTTGGATACATGTTCTTATAAGAAAAAACTACTCACGAGTTACCTCATGAGTAGTGTTTTTATATATGATTTAATTAGTTTGAAGCAACTGCTTCAGCTTCGTGTGCTTCACATTGGCAATGTTCACAACCGCAGTGAGCATGAGCTTCTTGTGCTTGCTTCTTCAAAGTACGGAGTGTACGTGCGGAAACTTTAAGTGTAACGACTTGTCCATTGATGTTCATTTTAACCTTGTGAAGATTAACATTCCAACGGCGACGGGTTGCTCTTAATGAGTGTGAACGGGTATTACCAGTGAGTGGACCAACGCCACTTAAATCACAATAACGAGACATGTTTATACCTCCATCTAAGCATAATAAAAACTTAAAATGCTTATAAAGATTACCAAATTAGGAATTATTTTTCAATACCGAATTTGCCTTTATCCTCAATATCAAACCTGAAATTTTTGATGTTTAAAAATAGAATTTTTGTAAACATTGTACTAAAAGTGAAAGATAAGAAATTATGCAAAAAAATAGGCAAAATTTGCCGTTTTTTCTATAAATATTTGATTTTTCAAGGTAATATTAATAACTCTAAATGATATAATATCCGAGTATGGAACCAATCAAGAAACAATTTAAACCAAGAAGCCACTATACATTAGTGAGAAATTCTTTAATTAAAATTGCTGGCTACTGTTATTATAAAAACCAATATCATATTTTTGATTTACATTCTCCATTTTCTAAAGAGGAAAACTTTTACGTCGTCGGTCATGGTATTTCCGATGATACTTTAGTTTTCAAAAATGCTTGTGATGCTATTTATCCAACTCTTAAATTGGATAGAGATGGTATTGAAGATTGCACAGCATTAGTTATCAGAGACAGAATTTATCTTTTCTACATCGCAAATAGATATTCAAGAAAAGATGAAAGAAATCTTCATATTCATGATTTAACTTCAGTTGAAAATACTGCAGTTATCTGCTGTTTTTCTGAAGATGGTATCAATTTTGATAACACAAACGATAAGCATGTTTTACTTGATGAACATGATATCGAAGCTGCTGATTTTGAAAAGGGTACTATTGAAGCAATCTCAGCATTTGATTACGAAAATGAAGTTTATATCGTTTTAGTTGGTTTCAACGTTAAAACAAATTTAAGAACAATAGCAACATACCATTTTGATATCAACCATAACAAAGTTGAGTTTTTGGGAAGTTGTCCATTCCTTGAAAGTAAGTACCGTGTTACTTCACTTTCAATCAACAGAATCAGAGAGACAAATATTTCTTCAGTCATGATCACCTGCTCAGTAAGTAAAGATAATAGAAGTGGTGCTTACATGATTTCTAGAGATTTAGCATCTTATTCAAGAAGCTACTGTGTCATGTCCGATTTTAATCCTCAACATGGTGAATTCACATACGATTTATCAACAAAGAGCAGATTTGACTGCTCCGAAGATATGACATCTATCAAAGTTCAATACGACTCAAGAGATAGGCTTATTGCTTTCGGTTGCATTCCAACTGATGTCCAAATTAAAGATGCAGATGGCATGTTAACCGCTCCAAGAAGAATCACATTCGATGATAGAGGAAAATTCTCATTCTCAGTTCACCCATTGATGGACATGAGAATTATTAATGAAGTTAATGAACTTAGACTAAAGCAAACTCACTATCCAGAAAAGATTATGTTCTCTTTGAAACCTTTCCAAAGTGTTTCAGTTGGATCCGTTGATATTTATACTGATGAAAATACTCTTTTCATCGATAGAACTAGATCTCTTAATAAAGAGACTGCTTTCTACAAGAGAAGAAGAATTTATGAGTTCGAAACAAAGGGTAAAATGATCAGCGTCGTCTGTTTCATCGACCAGGAACTTTGTGAATTGATTTTAAATAATAACACTTTCGTCACATTGGTCACAGAAAATATGACAAACATGGTTAAACCTAGTGATGATGTAAAAATTGTTATTTACTCAATGAATCAAGTTAGAAATAGATAAAAATATGCTGCCAAGAAGCTGGCAGCATTTTTGATAGATGAATTTATTTACAGAATCTGTTAATTTCCTTAGCAAGTAAATCTGGCTTATCATTGTTAACTTCATGATTTGAGTTAGGAATACACACTAATTCTGCATTTGGAATTAACTTTGATAATTCGATTGCAGCGGATTTATTTGCTTTATCTTTTTTACCATAGATTACTAAAGTTTTGGCTTTGATGTGTTTGATTGAGCTTGAAAAATCTAAATCCATCATCGATTTACAAAGATTGATGAAATCGGATTTTTGAAATCCCATCTTGGAGAACACAGACTTAGGCATTAAATGGAAGATGACATTTTGGAATTTTAATAAACCTTTTGGCATTTTGTATTGAGTTCCAATTAAAACTAATGACTTAACTTTATCTTGATGTTCGATAGCATATTTTAAAGCAAGAACTCCACCTAAGGATAAACCAACAAGACAAAGATCATCATCAACTTTTTCACAATATTTTATAAGTTCATCGTAAAGTGTATTAAATGATGACTCTTTATCTTTTATCCAATATGATAAATTTGGAGTAAACAACTTTAATTCTTTATCTAAAGATTTTACTGTTTCATCCCAGCTTGATGAAGTTTGACCTAAACCATGAAGAAATATGTAAGTCATAATTATCTCTCCTTTTTTGAAATTATTATAGAGATAAGAGAGTTAGTTGACCATTTGGATAATAAGAAAAGTCAACTTCAATAATAAAGTTGACTAAATAAGTTAATCTTTCTTTCTCAATCCTTTAGGAAAATAGTTTTTCAATCTCCTATTTACAACTTTTCCGTAACCTAAATTTACACCTTTATATGCAAATGCGACTTCGGCATTTTTATCAAATTCAGTTGGGATTTCGTAGCCAATTAGATATTTATTGGCTAATTCAATGTCATCAGTAGACACAACTGATAAAAGATTTTTACCATATTTTGTATGAGAAAAGTTTACATTGTAATATGCTTTCTCATTTTGAAAATTATTGAGAAGTTCAACACCAATTGAAACAATGTTTAATCTATTGAGGTGCTTTAAGAAATAATCTGCAATATATTTGTTCTTTTTGAATTCAATGATTGGTAATTCAATTTTATTATCTTTAGAAAGCTTAACTTTCTCAATTTCTAAATCATTACTTTTATCACAATATTTTTTAAGTAAACAAACATAGTGTCCTTCACCTTTGTAAAATGGTGGTATCAAATGTGAACCAATTTTACTTGATGAATATTTAGCGTTTTCGATATTTAAATCGATATGTTCAACAGTTTTATCTTCATTTAAAACTTGTAAGATAACACCTTCATCTTCAATTTCGTTGTAAGAACATGTTGAATATACAAGTAAGCCTTTATCTTTTAACATTGTTAATGAAGTTTTTAAAAGATCTAACTGAAGAGGTGCTAACTTCTCCGCTTTACCTTCAGAATAGTCATCCTCCATCTTGGCCTTCTTTCTATTCATGCCAATTCCTGAGCATGGAACATCTAAAATGATGCCATCAATTGCATGGTTAAATTGAGAAATCCCTGCGAAATCCTTGATGGAATTATTTGTGACAACAACATTTGTTAAGCCAAGTCTTTGAATATTACTCTTTAAAATTTGCGCTCTCTTTTGATTTATTTCATTGCTAACAATCAAAATATCAGGTCTTAAAAGAGCAAGAATAATTGATTTTCCACCAGGAGCTGCACATAAATCGAAAACGATACTGCCATCTTTTAAATTCTTGTATAAAGGGTAAACTACTTCAACACTTGAAGGATCAACAAGATAATAAGCACCGCCATAATGGAATGGCGATTTAGACAAATTATTTTCAGAAGTGAAATTTATAAAACTTTCAAGCTTGTAGTTTTTCTCAATGAATGGGAAGTCTTCTTTGAGAGTTTCAAAACTAACTAAATTAGTATTTATAATTGCACCTTTATTGTAGTAAGAATCATCTAAAGACTTAAAATAAATTGCAAGTTCATCTTCAGTTAAATAAGGCTTTAAAAGTTCGATGTATTCATTATTTTCCATGACGATATTTTACTATTTTTGAGAGTTACAAATTTGTATAATTTATTACATGCCATTGTAGCTCAGTTGATAGAGCAATCGATTCGTAATCGATAGGTCGTAGGTTTGATTCCTACCTGTGGCAATTTTTATTTGTTTTTATAAATTGTTAAGTTAATTGAATTAATTATTTCCAATAAAAAATAGCACCCGACGGGAATCGAACCCGCACATTAAGCTTGGGAAGCTTTCATTCTACCACTAAATCACGGGTGCAAGTTTTAATAGTTTAGGATATTTCATTTATTTACTCAATCTTTCTAATAAATTTCAGGCTGAGTTTGTTAAGTTGTTAATTGCAAAAATATATGTTAAAAAATCATCTACACGTGTCATTTAATATATAATATTAATGAGGTTAAAAGATGTTTAATTTTTTAGTGACAGAAACTATTTTTTCAAAGATTGGAAATGACCCAACATATATCTTTGAATTCATAATGATTTTAGTTGCCCTTATCGGTTTGACCGTTTTGGCATGCTTCCTATTTAGAAAGTTATTTGTCCGAATTACCTACATCGTCTTAGCCGTTTTATTCTTTTTATTCTATATCCTTGCCGTTGAAACAGGAACATATGTAACATTTGGAATTTTCATCTTACTCTCAATTATCTGTTGCCAAGTCAACGCAGGTATGATTTCAAAATTTTTTGCAAATACTAAACCTGGATTATTCAACAAAAACCACAATACAAGTGATTACGATATCGACGAATTCATCAACAAAGTTTGTCAGACAGTTAAGACACTTTCCGAATCCAAAACTGGTGCAATCTTAGTTTTTGAAGGAAGCCAATCACTTGATCAATACGCAAGTAACGGTACAATTATCAACGCTCCATTTGTTCCAGAATTAGTTCAAACTATTTTCTACGAAGGAACAAGATTACATGACGGTGCTATTATTATCAGAGACAATATTATCTTAGCTGCTGCAGTATTCTTACCTTCAACTAAGAAAATTCTCACCGGAAAAAATGGTGCAAGACACAGAGCTGCACTTGGAATTTCCGAACATACGGATGCATTAACAATCCTTGTTTCCGAAGAAACAGGTAAGATTCAAATTACTTACAACTCAGAAGCCACAAGTACATTATCCGACGAATTCCCAAATATTTTCCGTCAGATGTACATCGAAGCAAGACAAGGTAGAAAGAATTAATCTTTCTTGTAACTAAGTTCAATCAAATCGACACCATAATCGGTGGCGATTTTTTTAATTCCATCAATTAAATATTCATCGCTTTGCATTCTTTCAGTACTTTCAAACTTTGTAAGTTCTTCAGAAAATGTATTTTCTTTGTACGAATTTTTAATTGGATCTTCAACTTTATAAGTGATAACTAATGAGTAGTTTTCGATTTTACCTTTAATTGTTGTTTCAGCGATATTTATCTCTTTAACTTTTTGATATCTGTATGGGCTGATAAAATGTATTCCTTGAGAAAAAGCTTTTCGATTTCCAAGAGCATCCATACAAACTAAAACGTGATCCTTTTTAATTTTGGTTAAAAGGGAAACAAGGATGAAGAATACAATGCCTAAGAAGATCAGAGCGATAATACTAACTATAACTACAGTTGTAACATCTACTAAAAAAATCATATTTAACACCTGCTCAAAATATTATTCAGTTTGCGTTAATTATTTTATCAATATGATAAAATTTAAGAAAACAATTAGGGAGGTTTTTATATGCCAACACCACATAATGCCGCTAAAAAGGGTGATATCGCAAAGACAGTTTTGATGCCTGGCGATCCTTTAAGAGCAAAATTTATCGCTGACACATTTTTAGAGAATGTAACATGCTTCAACACCGTCAGAAACATGTTCGGTTATACTGGCTATTACAAAGGTAAAAAAGTTTCAGTCATGGGTTCAGGTATGGGTATGCCATCAATCGGTATTTACTCCTATGAACTTTATGATCAATATGATGTCGAAAGAATCATCCGTATCGGTTCCGCAGGATCTTACACTGCAGATTGCAAACTTTTTGATATTGTTATCGCTCAAGGTGCTTGCACCAATTCAAACTGGGCACATCAATACGCTTTACCTGGTCCATTCTCAGCCATTGCAAGTTACAATGTTTTAGAAGAAGCAGTCAATGCTTGTAGGGAACTTAAAGCTCCTTATCACGTTGGTAACGTCCTTTCTTCCGATGTCTTCTACAACGATCAACCAGAAACCTGGAAAAAATGGGCAAAGATGGGTTGCTTAGCTGTCGAAATGGAAAGCTATGCCCTTTACTGCAACGCAGCTTACTTAGGTAAGGAAGCATTATGTATTTTGACTATCTCTGATAGTTTTATTACACACGAAGAAACAACTGCAGAACAAAGACAAAATTCTTTCACCAAGATGATGGAAGTTGCATTAAGTTGTATTAAAGAATAAGTAGGATTTAAAGATGCTATTTTCTGATGAGGAAAAGAAAGTTAAAAATTTTCCTGAAAAAGTAAACAAGGTTTTATATAGATTAGCAGTCAATTTTGACTTCTATTTGATGAACAATGTCACTTTGATTATCGATAATCAAACTTGGAGTTGCTCACATCTTTTGATATCTGATAAATATGTTTACTGCTTCGATGATAGATATTTTAAAGGTGACCTTGAAGGTGCTATCGAAGATAAGAAATGGGTTCTTTACGACGATAAAACCGACAGCAAGGAAATTGTCACCAATCCTATCTACAACAACAGAACAAGAAGCTACATGCTCAACCTCTTTTTGACTAAAGATCCAAATATTCCATTAGTTATCCCTGTAACTGTCATTAACAATGGAGTTCAACTTCCAAGCAAAGTCTTGAAAGATAGTTATTCAAGAAATGAGATTGTTCATTTGAAGAATCTCTATAAATTCATTGTTAAATATGAAGATACACACGATGAGCAATGCTTCGATAGCAAAGACTTACAGCAAACTGTCACTCATATCAAAGCTATGTCCGATAAAGTAAGAATTAACATGGCTAAGAGAAAGATCTAATTGAAAATCAATCCTAGTTTTCCGGAAAGAAGACTAGGATTTTTTAAAAAGCATATTTATTTGAAAAATTTTTAAAGTTTTTATAATTAGAAACGATATATATGGTAAAAGGAGGTATCTATGAAAAAGACAATCACTTTGAAAGTTGAAGGTATGACTTGCTCTCATTGTTCAGCAAATGTTGAGAGAACTTTGAATAAAGTTGGAATACCTGCTAAAGTTAACCTTGCTAAAAATGTCGTTACTTTCACCTATGATAGTGATAAAACTCCTCTTTCTTACATCGCAAGATTAATTAAACAACAAGGTTACAAACTTGTTATCGATGAAAAAAATAAAGGATTCAACTATCAGTTATTTGCATTGATATTTTCAATTGTCACTTTAGTTGTGGCAGTTTTAGGCATGATCAATATGATTATCATGGATCAAGGAATTCATATCGATTTCTTCATGTTCTTTGATTCAAATTTAATTAAGCTTATCTTTGCTTCACTTGCTTTAGTGGCTATCGGTACACCATTTATATACAGATCAATAGTTCAAATTAAGATGAAAAGAGTAGGTATGGACTTACTTATTTCACTTTCATCTTTGGCAAGTTACATTCTTTCTGTTTCGCTCTTAATTGTAGAAAAAGATAACTTAGCTGAAGTTTTCAAGATGGGAACTACAACCTATTTTGATTCAACAATGATGATTTTATCGATCATTTATATTGGTCACATGATTACCGATTTTGTTAAGAATAAATCTTCATCAACTTTGGATAAGTTACAGACTTTAATTCCAGAGAATGCAAATAAAATCAATGATGATGACTCTGTCAGTGTTGTTGAAGCTGATACTTTGGAATACGATGACACGATCATTGTTAAACAAGGTGAAGCAATTCCTACGGATAGTGTTGTTATTTCTGGAACCGGTGAAGTTGACGAGAAAGTTCTTTCTGGAGAATCTTTACCAAGACATGTTAAAGAAGGAGATGAAGTATTTCTTTCTACAACTTTGATTTCTGGAACTTTAACTCTGAAAGTTGTTAATCCTGTAGCTGATTCAATGATGTCTAACATAGTTAATGAGTCTTATGCTTTGGATAATAAGAAAGGACATTTAAATAGAATTTCCGATAAGATTGCTTCATTTTTCGTACCTGCAATCATTCTTATTTCTATAATTGCATTCGTTATTAATTACTTTGCAATAAATCAAAATCTACCTGAAAACCAAAGAGTAACTGAGTCAATTATTAACGCAATTGCTGTTTTAGTTGTTAGTTGCCCTTGTGCTTTTGGATTAGCTGTTCCATTAAGTTCACTTAATGGCTTCTACCTTGCTTTGAAAAAAGGTGTTTTGTTTAAAACTGGTGACACATTTGAACAAGTTCGTGAAATTAAGACAATTTATTTTGATAAAACTGGTACTTTAACTAAAGGTGCTTTAGGCGTTAATAAATGTACTCTTCCAGATAACATTTTATCTGTTGTTAAAAAAGTTGAGAGCATTTCAAATCACCCTATTGCAAAAGGTATTTGTGAATATAAAAAAGAGATATTACCAGATGAAACTGTTGATATTTCTGCTATAAAAGAGGTTCCAGGTATCGGGTTGTACTACAAAGAATTCAAAATAGGAAATATTAAACTTTTAGATGGTGTTTCAGTTGATAATACTAATAAAGAAATCTTAGATTCTAAAGATAAAGGTAGTATTGTCGTCATCTTAAAAGATGATAAATTAGTTGGACTAATTGATCTCAAAGACGAAATTTTAGAAGATAGTCATGAAACTATTTCAACATTACAAAAGATGGGTATTAGACCTGTTTTAATTTCAGGAGACAATAAAGAATATACAAATTCTATCGGTCAATCCTTAGGTTTTGATTCTAAAGATATCTATGCTGAAGTCTTACCTAATCAAAAGAAAGAAGTTATTGATAAAGACATCAACAATGATGAAAAATTAAGAAGTCACACATGTTACATCGGTGATGGCGTTAACGATATCCTTGCTCTTTCTGCAACAAATTTAAGAGTTGCTTCATATTCAGCAAGTGAAATCACCAAAGCTAAAGCAAATTGTATTTTGCTTAAACAAAAAGTTAGCTTAATTATCGATACAATTAAGATATCCAAGAAAGTTTTTATCAACATTATCGAAAACTTCATCTGGGCTATTTTATATAACTTAATTCTTATCCCATTTGCAATTATGGGTGATATTTCACCTACACTTGCCAGCGTTTTGATGATCGTCTCATCACTGACTTTGATTGTGAATGCATCAAGAATTCGCCTATATAAAGTTGATAGGAATAAAGGTGTTGGTATATAACAGATTACTTACATAACAAAAAATTAGTATAATATCTATCGTTATAAAGGAGTATTAATATGAAAACTATTCATGTTTCAGATATGAAATGTATGCATTGTCATAAAACTATTTCAACAGCTTTAAAAAAAGCAGGAATTACTGCAGAAGTTAAATTAGAAGATAAAACTGTTACAGTTGCTGAAGAAAATTATGAACAAGCCAAAGAAGTTATTAGTTCTGTAGGTTTTAATGCTGAATAAGATGAGCGAGATTAATTTAAAAGCAAGATCATACAGAAAACAAATAAATAAGAAAGCACTATTAAAAGATTTAAGTTATGGAGTTTTACCTCTATTTGCTACTGCTTTTATTGTTGCTCTTGCTTATTTAATGATGATTTCTCTTGTTTTGTTGTACTTTATTTACCCTTTGTATTACACGGTATTCATGCGATTATCAACTACAATTACCGGTTATGGACCAAAGAATTTTACATATAAGGATGGATATAGTAAGTACTATCCAAGAGTTTCTGGAATATTTCCATTCTTTATAGGAATTGTTGCTGGATACATAATCTTTTTTGCATTGGAAAATTTAATTATCAATTTCGCTTTCTATCCTTATTACAAAGCTTTTTATCCTGATTCTTACGATAGATTTCTCGAATATATTTCTGCAAATTCTAGTGCACCAATTTCCGTTCTTCTTAATGGTCCTGGTGCTGAAGCTCCATATTTTATTAATGTAATGATGAATCTAGTGTCCATTATTTCATTCGTTCCATATTCATATATGGCTTTTATGTGCTTAAGAGCATTTGATCATGTATTTGCAGCAATGTTTACTCTACCAGATAGTGGTTCGAATATGTCTGGTATGCAACTAAGACAATTTGGAAAAAGAATCTCTTTGGAACCAGTTAAAAAGGACATCTTAATTGCTCGTTTGATGTACTGTTTACCAATATTTATTATCTGTGCTGGAACATATTATGGAGTTTGGGCAGGCATTTCCAAAATTATCTTGACTGATAGCACTCTTTATTCGTTACTTTTTGCAGTTCCTCTAGTTTGTAGCTGGGTTGTATTCTCTATTTTTGTACCATTTTATATGGTTATGATGTATTCAACTATTTTAGCTTTGATGCCTAATATTGCTAAAGCAACCTCACAAAGTAAAGCTATTTTAGCAATTGCTCCATTTTATAATCCAAATTATGTTCATACTGAGGATTATAAAGGCTTAGGTTTATTCTATAATTCAGATTTTAATTCTTATGATATTGAAAAACGTTCTCAAGAAATTATTAATGATTTTGTAAATCAAGATATTTTTAATATCAATCCAAAAAATGGTGAAGATAATTTAGATATGAATAAAACTTTTAATGCGGGAAATGATCAATCAAGTGAACCAATTGATGTTGAATCCAAGGAAGTTAGTTCTACAGAAATTGATGATTCCAAGAATAGTTCATCATCGAACGATGATGAATCTGTAATTCTTGATTTTGGGGATGATTCAAAATAATAGTTTTATCTACTTTGTTTTTATATTAAAATAATGTAGTGATTTTGATATGAGCACACACATGGATATGGAAGAAAAAGAAAGAAGCAAAGATACCACATTACCTCTAGGCAAAAGATTTTGCTTATATTTCAAAGAAGTATTCAATAAGCATGATGTCTTGTTGTTGCCAAACATTTTGTGTTATCTAAGATTTATTCTAAGTGCAGTATTTCTGTTCCTGTACTTGTATCCGAATGATTTAGTTTCTGGAGATCCACTGAACGAGACGAATTTCTTATTTAATTCGACTTTATGTGGATTGATGTTACTACTTTGCGGCTTCACAGACTTTGTAGATGGATTTATCGCTAGAAAATACAGTTTGTATTCACGCTTAGGAAAGGCACTCGATCCTACCGCAGATAAAGTTTTGCAATTATTTATTGGAATTGGTTTTACAGTTAAGGTCACAAGCGTCCATGCGATTGGAGATAACGTGTGGGATATGTACTACTTATTCTACGTAATGCTCGCTATCTTCATTCTTAAAGAAGGAACTTTGTTCTTTGCTAACATCTTCTTGTTAGATAAAGGTAAAGAATTAAAAGGAGCTTCATGGTTTGGAAAATTTACCACATTCATCTTCTACGTTAACATGGGTTTGTTGGTAATTTTCTATTACTACTTCTTAACCACTGGATTGATTATTCTTATCAACTTCATGGTTATCCTTAATATAGTTTGTATCACAATCGCATATTTGATGTATTTTTCTGTTTTTAAGAAAACGGCTGAATCTTCTAATGAGTAAGAGATTTTAAGTAGTATTATTTGATCTACTCAAAGTAAGCTTTCACAGCTATTAGGGAGGTAAAAAGCTATGGTAAAAATCTATACTTCTCCAAGTTGTTCATCCTGTAGAAAGGTTAAAACTTGGTTTAAAGAACAAAACATTCCATTTCAAGAAATCAACATTCTTGCAGGAACAATCACCAAAGACGATTTAAAAGAAATCCTTACAAAGAGTTTGGATGGCACTGAAGAAATTATCAGTAAGAGAAGTAAAGTCATGAAAGAGCAACACATCGATGTTGATAGCATGAGCTTGAATGACTTACTTGACTTCATCCAAAAGAATCCTACTATTTTAAAACGTCCTATCATCGTAGACGATAGAAAAATCCAAGTTGGTTACAACGAGGATGAAATTAGAGTTTTTATTCCTGCTAGCAAACGTCTTGAGATGTGGAATTATCAGTCTTCTAATTATCCAAATGCTAAGTTCGATTTATTCTCGTCAGATAAGAATAGAAAAGGTCGTCCTAGCAAGCAAAAGAAAGAGACATCTACCATCGATAACTTCGACACAACTATCGATGAAGAAAGTGTTGAAAATCTAGTATTATCAGATAATTAAAGTGTTATCCGGGCTTAACCGCCCGGTTTTTTGTTGCAGAAAAATAGTTTCTAATATATAAAATTGCAAAATAAAACCACCCAGAACAATCTGAGTGGTGAATTTTTGAAGTAATCTGTAATCTTGTAATAAAGATTAACGTTTGGAGAATTGTGAATCCTTACGAGCTTTCTTGAGACCGTATTTCTTACGTTCAACTTGACGTGAGTCAACTGTGAGTAAGCTGTTAGCCTTTAATAAAGCCTTATAGTCATCACTGATTTGAGCTAAGCAACGTGCAATACCTAATCTTAAAGCACCTGTTTGACCGGAATAACCGCCACCATTTGTGAATGCCATAACATCGTATTGATTTTCGGTTGCTGTAACTTTGAATGGTTGAGTTAAGTCTAAGACTTGAACTTCATGAGGGAAGAATTCTTTTGCATCAACTTTGTTGACTGTAACTTTACCTGTACCCTTTGTAAGGTAAACTCTTGCGACGGAAGATTTTCTACGACCAGTTGCGTAATATCTTAATTCTTTTGCCATTATTGATTACTCCTCCTCAACTTTAGCAACTAACTCAATAACTTCTGGGTTTTGAGCTTGTTGTTTATGTTCACTACCTTTGTAAACGAATAATTTTTTGATCATCTTACGACCTAATCTGCCTTTAGGAAGCATGCCGTGGATGACTCTTGTGAACATTTCTTCTGGATAGTCCTTGAGCATGACCTTTGCGGTTCTCTTTCTCATACCACCAGTGTAACCAGAAACGTTGTAGTATGTCTTTTGTGTGAGCTTATTATTACCGGAAAGGTGAACTTTTTCACAATTTACAACGATAACGAAATCACCACAATCAACATTAGGTGTATAGGTTGGTTTATTCTTACCCATTAAGATCTTAGCAACTTCACTTGCTAATCTACCTAAAGGTTTATCAGCGGCATCAACCACATACCACTTCTTTGAACTAGCACATGTTTGTTCTTTTGTAAGAACTGAAGTTTGATGTTCCATTTTATATCCTCTCTTTATCGAAATAATATCTTATGAACAAGCCTCTTCTTACCGGGTTAAGGGTATTCATAACGCACAATATTTTTTCAGTTGGATGTAATAAAAAAATATCAGAAACGTGCTTATAAATTTTATCATACTGAAAGTTGAAATGAAACAGGAAAATTTCAGAAAGTGATTCTGACATTTTTCTTAACACAAAAGGTTAATAGTTATATTTTTGATACCGTTTTATTTTTCATTAATATATATACTTTTCTTGTTTTTTCTTTTCAATAGTCTATAATATTTCCGTAATACAAAGGTTGTATTACTAATTCTTTTTAAAAGGAGACAAAATTTATGGCAACAAGAAAAACAGTAAAAAGTGCTAGTGCTGAAGTTGAAACAGTTAAGAAACCAGCTACTCGTAAGAGAGCAACAAAACCTGCATTCGAAGGTGATCAAGATTTATTCATTGAAATCAATGATTCAATGAGAGATTCTGCACACCAATTCAAGATTCAATTATCACATTTGTACAATGTTGAAGAATACTATTGGACTGGTAAGATCACACCTCATGCAAAGATCAGATTCTTACACAAAGATGGTAGAGAATTACCTGTTCATGAGAACACCAATCACGGTTTCTGCTTAATCGGTAATGCTATGAAGGCATTTGATGTCGATAACGCACTCATCGTTCCAAGTGATATGAATGATGCTTTATATGTTTACATCAATCCTAAGAGCGAACTCAGATACATCGGTGACAGCAAGAAGCACACCATCTACGTCAGAATTTATGACAATGCTAACGGTAACATCAACGACCGTTGGTTAACAATCTCCATCGAATAATTTAAACATTATTCTTAGATTGTAAATTTCATTTTAAAATTATCGAATTAAATAGCTGCTACATCTTTTTGGTGTAGCTGTTTTTGTATTAAAAGAGAAAAAACCCCTTTAATGCTATAATTTTTAAAAATTAACGGAGGATTTTTAATTATGAGAATGGTTGATATAATTCTTAAAAAGAGGGAAAAAGGAGAATTGACAGATGAAGAAATTCGTTTCTTTATCGAAAATTACTCCAAAGGTATCATTCCAGATTACCAAGCATCCGCTTTTTTGATGACCATCGTTTTTAACGGCATGACAAAGAAGGAAATTTTCTCTTTAACAGATGCTATGTTACATTCAGGTGAGATTGTTGATCTCTCCTCAATCGCAGGTGTTAAAGTTGATAAACACTCCACTGGTGGTGTCGGTGATAAAACCAGCTTAGTTATTGGACCACTTGTTGCTTCAGTTGGCTGCAAGTTAGCAAAGATGTCCGGTCGTGGCTTAGGTCATACTGGTGGTACTCTTGATAAACTCGAATCTATTCCAGGTTTTAGAATTGCATTAACTGATAAAGAATTTAAAGATGCAGTTAATAAAGTTGGTATGTCAATCATCGCTCAAAATAACAACCTCGTCATCGCAGATAAAAAGCTTTACGCTTTAAGAGATGTCACTGCAACTGTTGATTCAATTCCACTTATCGCAAGTTCTATCATGTCTAAGAAATTAGCATCCGGTTCTGACTCCATCCTTTTGGATGTCAAATACGGTGAAGGTGCCTTCATGAAAACTGTTGAAGACGCAGTTAAACTTGCTAAGGTCTTAGTTGAAATCGGTGTTTCATTTGGTAAAGATACTAGAGCAGAAATTACAAATATGAATGAACCTTTAGGTATGGCTGTTGGTAATGCTTTGGAAGTTATTGAAGCAATCAATACCTTAAAAGGTTATGGTCCAGAAGATTTAACTGAAATCTGCTTACATTCTGCTTCAACAATGGTTTGCCAAGCAAAACTTGCTAAGACTCCTGAAGAAGCAAGAAAGATGTTGGAAGAAAATATTAAAAATGGTAGAGCCTTCGAAGTCTTTGTCAACTTTGTCAAAGAGCAAGGCGGTGATATCTCCTACATCTTAGATACAGAAAAATTCCCTAAAGCTAAACATACTTATCAAATTTACTCTGATAAAGATGGTTACATCAAGGAAGTTAAAGCTTTAGAAATCGGTACTATCTCAATGATCTTAGGTGCCGGTAGAAGAGAAAAGGATGATCCAATCGATATGGCAAGTGGTATCGTTTTGAATAAGAAGGTTTCAAACAAAGTTTCTAAAGGTGAACTTTTATGCACACTTTACACAGAACATGATGACTACATGGAAGTTGTCGAACGTTTGAAGAACGCATTCGTTATCACTGATGAAAAAGTCGATTTTGGACCATTAATCGCATGTGAAATCAGTAAGGAAGATTTATAAAAATGAAAGAATATGACTATTTGATTGTTGGTGCAGGATTATTCGGTGCTGTTTTTGCTCATGAAGCAACAAAACGTGGAAAAAGATGTTTAGTTATAGATAAAAGACAACATATTGGTGGTAATTGTGCCACAGAAGAAATCTGTGGTATCAATGTCCATAAATATGGTGCCCATATTTTCCACACTTCCAACAAGGAAGTTTATGACTACATCACCCAATTTTGCACACTCAACAGATTTACAAATTGTCCTAAAGCATACTACAAAGGCAAACTTTACTCCATGCCTTTTAATATGAATACTTTCTATGAACTTTTCGGTGTTATTGAACCTGCTCTTGCTAAGCAAATTATTACCAGAGAAATCCAAAAGGAAAATATCAAAGAGATTCATAATCTTGAAGAGCAAGCTTTGTCCTTAGTTGGTAGAACAGTTTATGAAACCTTAGTTAAAGGTTACACCGAGAAACAATGGGGTAAAGATTGTAAGGATTTACCTAGTTTCATCATCAAACGTTTACCTATTAGATACACATTTGATAATAATTACTTTAATGATATCTACCAAGGTATTCCAATTGGTGGCTACAATAAAATCTTTGAAAAGTTGCTCGAAAATGTTGATGTTTTATTAGGAAACAATTTCTTCGATAACAGAGAAAGATGGATGAATGTCGCTGATAAAATCATCTTTACAGGTTGTATTGATGAGTATTATGATTACTGCTATGGTGCTCTTGAATATCGTAGTTTGTCATTTGATACTGAAGTTTTAGAGATGGAAAACTATCAAGGTAATGCTGTTATCAACAATACTGAATTTGAAACTCCATACACAAGAACTATCGAACATAAGTTCTTTGAAAATGCAATTTCAGATAAAACTGTTATTACAAGAGAATATCCAAAACCTTGGGCAAAAGGTGATGAACCTTACTATCCAGTTAATGATAAATCTAATCAAAATCTCTATAACAAGTATCTTGAATTAGCCGAAAATGACGAGCATGTTTACTTTGGTGGTAGACTTGGTCAATACAAATATTACGACATGGATAAGACAATTTTGGCTAGTTTGAAACTTGTTCATGAATTATTGGATTAAAACTTTATATATCTTTTGAATAAGGTATAAAAACAATTTAAAATATAAGTGAATTTATGGCTAGTTGCCAAAAACGAAAGGAAATTTAATATGGAAAAAATTTTGGTTCTTTTACGTCATGGTGAGAGCGTTTGGAACAAAGAAAATCTTTTCACTGGTTGGACAGATGTAGATTTATCTGAAACCGGTAAAAAGGAAGCAGCACAAGCTGGTGTTGAATTGAAAAAGAGAGGCTATGAATTTGATATCTGCTTCACTTCTTATTTAAAGAGAGCAATTCACACATTGAATCTTTGTTTGGAATCCTTAGATGAAGAATATCTCCCTGTTATCAAAGCTTGGGAATTAAACGAAAGACATTACGGTGCTTTACAAGGCTTAAATAAAGCTGAAACTGCAGAAAAGTATGGTGAAGCTCAAGTTAAAGTCTGGAGAAGATCCTATGATGTTCAACCTCCAAAACTTGAACCAACAGATGATAGAAATCCTGCAAAACAAAGAGCATATGCTCACGTTGCTCCTGAACATTTACCATTAACTGAATCATTAAAGGATACAGTTGCAAGAGCAGTTCCTTACTATGAAAACGTCATCAAACCTGAACTTGAAAAAGGTAAGACAGTCTTAGTTACTGCACACGGTAACTCTTTAAGAGCTTTATACAAACATCTTAAGAATTTAACTGATGAAGAAATCATCAACGTTAATATTCCTACTGGTGTCCCACTTGTTTTCCACTTCGATGATAACTTCAATATCGTCAAGGAAGAATACATCGGTGACCAAGAAGCAATTGCTGCTAAGATGCAATCAGTTGCTAACCAAGGTAAAGCTAAGAAATAATAGTTTTTAAATCCAATTATCGTAACTACAATGGCATCTAGGCGCTAGGTGTCATTTTTTCTTTTGTTATAATATCAAACGGTATTTATTATGATTGTTTTATCTGTACAGAATTTAGTTAAAGAATATAACGGAAAAAAGATTTTTAATCCTGCAACATTTACAGTTAGTGACGATGATAAAATTGCATTAATTGGAAATAATGGAACTGGTAAATCAACTATTTTGAAGATTATTAACAAGATGGTTGAGCCTAGTTCAGGTTTAATTTCTTTTTCAAATAACGTCACAATCGGTTACCTTTCTCAAGAGGTTATTAAAGATGAAAATAACACTCTTTATGAAGAGGCAATCGATGTTTTTGCTAACCTTATTCAAAAGGAAAAAGAGTTGAATGATTTAGCAGAACAGATTTCTTTAAATCCTGAAGATGAAGCTTTAATTGAAAAGTATTCTAAGAAAGAAACTGAATTTTTAAATAGTGATGGATACAACTACAAGTATCAAATTGACTATATTTTGAATATGTTTGGTTTTAATAAAACTATGTACGATAGAAAAATCTCTACTTTCTCAGGTGGTGAGAAAACAAGAATGGCTTTTGCTAAGTTACTTTTACTTAAACCAAACTTACTTCTTTTGGACGAACCTACAAATAACCTTGATATCGTCACTATCGAATGGCTTGAAAACTATTTAAAGAGTTATTCAGGAGCCTTAATCATGGTTAGCCACGATAAATCTTTCATCAAAGGTGTGTGCAATAGAATCTTTGAAATCGAGAATGAACAATTAGAGATTTATAATGGTAAATACGACTACTATTCCAAGGAAAAAATTCTTAGATACGAGCAAAAGATGGAACTTTATAAGTCTCAACAAAAAGAGATGGAGAAACTTAGAAAATTCATTGAGTTCTACATGCCTAAACCAAGATTCGTTTCTCGTGCACATGATAGAGAAAAGAAACTTGCAAGATTAGAAAAAGTAGCAATTGATAAACCTCAAGTTGCTAAAAATCGTGTTCACATGGATTTTAAAGGTAATACTAGAGAGAATAAGACTTTAGTTGATTTTAAAGATTTAGCAATCGGTTATCCTGATGATAAGAAAGTTTTAATTTCAAATATTAATTTCACTTTGTACGGTCGTGACCATTTAACTGTCATGGGGACAAATGGAAGTGGTAAGACAACTTTTATTAAAACTATCTTGAAGAAATTAAATCCTCTTGCTGGTGAAATTATTGAGAAAACTAACTTAAATATCGGTTATCTTGAGCAGAATTTCATCAATGACTCCACACATGAAACCTTATTTAATTATTTTGCCGATAAGTTCCCAAGAATGGATAATCAAGATATCTACAACTTATTAGGTAAATATAATTTCTCTTACACAGACGCTAATGAAAAGTTTGTTGATAATCTTTCTGGTGGTGAACAAATGCGTTTAATCCTTGCTGAATTATCTGTTAGAGATTATGATTTACTCATCTTAGATGAACCTACAAACCACTTGGATATGTTCTCTAAAGAAGAATTAGCAGATAGCTTAAATTCTTACAATGGAACACTTATTATTGTTAGCCACGATAGAGACTTTATCGATAAAGTTTCCAATAAGATTCTATATTTCTATCAAGGTGACGCTTATTATTACGAAGGTGCTTATCAAGAGTTTAAAGACTATGAATTAAGTAAGATTATCGATAGAAAAGAAAAGGAAGCTAAAGCAGAAAAAGTCGAAGAGAAAAAGGTTGAAAAGAACACTCAAAAGCATGTTTCTGAAGATAAGATTATCCGTAAAGTTAATTACACGGCAGAAAAGCTAGTTGCCAAAATTGATAAATTAGAAGCTAAGTTAGATGAGTTGAAAAAACTCTTCTTCAATGAAGAATATTATTCTTCTCCTGAAAAGATGGATGCCTTAAATAAAGATATGGCTGACATTCAATCCCAACTTGAAGATTTATATTCTCAACTTTACGAAATAATGAATTAATTTGCTATTTGGATTATTCCAAGTAGCATTTTCTTTTTGGATAAATATATTTTGACATGAAAAAACACCTCTTTCGAGGTGTGAAGTTTTAAGGAAATGCCCGGGGCGGGAATCGAACCCGCATGGATTATTCGTCCGCAGGATTTTAAGTCCTGTGCGTCTACCAATTTCGCCACCTGGGCACAGACATGGTGACTCGCAGCAGGCTCGAACTGCTGACCCTTTGATTAAAAGTCAAATGCTCTACCGACTGAGCTAGCGAGTCAAATATTAATTGGCTGGGGTACCTGGATTCGAACCAGGGCATAATAGAGTCAAAGTCTACTGCCTTACCACTTGGCTATACCCCAATAGTAAGATGGTGGGCGAGAGTGGATTCGAACCACTGAACCCGAAGGAACAGATTTACAGTCTGCCGCGTTTAGCCTCTTCGCTACTCACCCAAATATATTTAATTTACTCTGGAATAGCAACTGATTTTCTTAAATGGTGGATGTTGAGAGGATCGAACTCCCGACCCCCACCGTGTAAAGGTGATGCTCTCCCAGCTGAGCTAAACATCCGAAAAATCAATGCTTATTTATGATATAAAATTTAAGTTTGACTGTCAATAATTTAATAAGTTTTTTAAGGAAAAAATGCAAAAAATTTTCTGCGTTCTGTTCAATGGATTTATAAATACAAAAATTGGTTATTATTTATTATTAAATATTAATTCTGAAAAATATGAACTTCATCAAAATAACTCAGTAACATTTTAAATATCTACATTTAAAATTGCTAATAACAAAAATATAGCACCGTCACGGTGCTATATTGTAGTTACAATATTTAATTTTAAGTTTATTTATTATTTCTTAGAAGGTTTACCTAAGAGGGTAAACATATTCTTCTTGTAGATTTCAACGCCAGGTTGATCGAATGGGTTGATATCTAATAAGTAAGCGGACATTGCACAGCTTCTCATGAAGAAGTAGAACAAATTACCTAAGTTCTTAGCATCTAAGGCTTCGATTTCAAGAATATTTGCGGAAACTTGACCTTCAGTGTGAGCTTTCAATGTACCAAGATATGCTTGATCGTTAACATAGCTAAGTTTCTTACCAGCGAGGTAATTTAAACCATCTAAGTCAGTCTTTTCTTCTTTGATTGTTAAATCATACTTAACTGTTTGAGGTTTGATGATTGTTTCAAAGATAACTGGGCTACCTTGTTGGATGAATTGACCCATTGAGTGCAAATCGGTTGTAAATGTGCAGCTTGTAGGAAGTAATGCTTTGCCTTCCTTACCTTCAGATTCACCGAAGAGTTGTTTCAACCATTCGTTGATCATAGCCATTTGAGGTTCATAGCTGATAAACATCTCACTTGGATAACCTAATTGGTTAAGTAAGTATCTTGTTGCACCATATCTGTAAGCAGGGTTCTTTTCGATATCTTTAACTGAATATTCTTTTTCACCTTCGATGATACCATCGATGAATTCTTCAATATCGATACCAGCAACTGCCATTGGGAGTAAACCGACAGGAGTGATGACAGAATATCTACCACCGACATCATCAGGAATAATGAATGAATGATAGTTTTCAGCATCAGCTTCAGTCTTTAAAGCGCCTCTTGCCTTATCAGTTGTTGCGATGATGAGTTTATTTGCCTTTTCTTTACCAACTTTTTCGATTAAAAGTTCCTTGCATAAACGGAATGCGATAGCTGGTTCAGTTGTTGTACCGGATTTTGAAATAACGTTGATAGCAAACTTCTTATCTTTAAGATAATCAAGAACTTGGTATGTGTAGTTGCTTGATAAGGTGTTACCTAAATAGATGATTTCCATCTTATCTTTGGAATATAAACCGTTGATAGCATCGATTGCAGCTCTTGCTCCTAAATAAGAACCACCGATACCGATGACAACTAAAACATCAACTTCAGAACGTAAGTATTTAGCAGTTTCAACTAAATCTTTGACGACTGCTTTATCCAATTTTGATGTGTAGTCCAACCAACCTAAGAAATCGTTACCTGCACCGGATTTATTTTCGATTGTGTCCATGACAGAAGTAATCTTATCTTTGATTGAATCAAGACTTATTTTTTCATAGGCTTTACCTACTGTAGTAAATTTAACCATATTAAACCTTCTTTCGTTAATATTATATTGTTTTAAGGGTTATTTCTCTCTATTTATTATGTAATTCGTAGTAACCTTTGAGAAGAATTTCTAAAAGTTCGATATCCTCGTCGTATGTGATCTTAAAAAGTCTCAATTTGCCTGGAATTGTTGTGAAATCCTTGGTAATTTTTGAAACAATTTGCATCTCATCGGTATTTGAGAAATTACTTGTTACTTGATAAGCCTTAATCAATGTTGAAAGATGGAAAGCTTGAGGAGTTTGGATTCTCTTGAAGTTATCTCTATCAACTGCTTTAGGGAAAGGATATTTTTCAATCAAAGTATCAACGACACCGATCGCATAGGATACAGATTCTTTTTCTTTCAATTTTTCAATGAGTTTTTCAAAGTCTTCAACAGAAACGAATGGCCTACAAGCATCGTGGATGACAACATTTGTATTTTCTGGATTGAATTTATCTGCTTCAACTCTCTTAATTGCGTTTAAAACAGAGTGAGGACGGCTTGTTCCACCTTCAACAAGAACAAGTTTTTCATCTTTGACTGAGAATTCTTCAAGGATATCTTGAACTATTTTCATATCTTCTTTAGCGATGACTAAGTAGACTTTCTTGAATAAGTCATTTTTTAAACTTGTTAATAATGGATATAAGAATACAGGTTTTTTATATATTGAATCTCTGTAAAATTGTTTTTTAGTTTCTAAGTTTTCGACACGGGTGGAGCTTCCCGCAGCAAGCAAAAACATTACATTATCTTTCATAAGTGACCTCCAAGTTTAAAATTTTATCATTTCATTATTTTTTACGTAACTTTTTTCTGATAGTCACTTCATTATTTATATAATTATTGAACTGGAGATTAAATAAATATGTTCAATTTTTTAATGGATAGTTTAACCACTCAGATTGTAATTATTGTTTTATGCATTGTTGGTATCATCGTCTTTTTGACGCTTTTTGTCGGTGTTGAATACATTGTTTTTAAGCACTACAGAAAGAAAGTCCAAATTTTAATTAAAGATATCGGACCATTTGAAGAGCAAAGGCTTGCTCTTGCTAAGAAGTGTTTTGAAGTTATCAAAAATTCAGGCAAAAAATACAATAAATCCATGGATGACATGCTTATTGATATTGAATCTATCATTAAAGATGATATCACTGAAAAAAGATCATACGCTAAGCAAGCTTTGGATGTTCTTTTGACTTATTCAAAGAAATTCTTCAATGAGTACAAGATTACAATTGATAGTGAATTATCTGAAGAGATGGAAACAACCTTCAAGATGATGGAAACTTTCTACGATAAATACAATAGAGCAGCTAATATGCACAACGCCTTTTTAGGCTTGTGGTTACTTAGACCATTTGTTAGAAAATACTCACGTGCCATCGTATTTTAAAGAAAGCAATTTCATAAATGCTAAAATTAGATAAAGTTGAGGTATAAACATGAAAATTTTTATTGATACTGCTATGGTTAATGAAATTGAAGAAGCCAGCAAATTAGGTGTTGTTAAAGGTTGTACCACAAACCCTAGTTTGATTGCTAAATCCGGTAGATCAGTTTTGGATGTTGTTCATGACATCGTCAAACTTATCGATGGTCCAATTTCAGTTGAAGTCGATGAATCAGATGCAAATACCATGATCAAACAAGGTCGTGAATATTCTAAACTTCATAAAAACATCGTCATCAAATTACCTATGACAGTAGATGGTATCAAAGCTTGTAGACAATTAACAAGTGAAGGTATCAAGACAAACGTTACTCTTATTTTCTCTCCTGCACAAGCACTTCTTGCTATGGAAGCAGGTGCTACTTATGTTTCCCCATTCTTAGGTAGAATGGATGATGCTGGATTTGATGCAGTTGCTCTTATCAATAATGTCTGTCAATTAAGAGATACTTACGGTTATGAAACCGAAATTATCGCTGCAAGTATTAGAAATGTTGCTCATGTTCAATTAGCTGTTTCTGCTGGTTGTGACATCGCTACAATTCCTTACAAGATCATTATGAAGATGTATGAACATCCTTTAACCACTGCTGGTTTGAAGATCTTTGCAGATGCATCTAAGAAATAAGGTGTTTTAAGAAACTATTGAACTTATCGTCGATAATTTGAATTAAATTATCGACTTTTTCTTTGTCGTTTATTTCGTTGTAGTAATTAAGTAAGTTTGCTGCCCAAAGTGACCATAGATAGTCTAATTTAAGGAAGTATTCTTTCTTATATTTTTGTTGGAAATCGTTGTAGAAGTCCGAATTTTTTGGGTAGAAAGTATTGAAAAACTCTTTAATAATTAAGTTTTCAGTCTCTGCATTAAATTGAGTTTCTTCAATTAGTGAAGCCAGCATTAAAATAGGATTTCCCTTGTAAACGTAGTCAAAATCGATGATGTGGAAAGTGTTAGTTGTTCTTGATTTAAGGATGTTTCCAATTACTAAATCGAAGTGAATTGTAGATAAATCATTAGAATTTGTATCTTGAATTGTATTGAATTGATATTTAGTATATTCATTTGACAACTTGAGTAACTTTTTATGAGTTGTTTTGAATAAATCAGAAATTTTGTAGTAATTATCGTAAATTTTCTTAAACTTTTGAATCATCTCATCAACTGATAAAACTTTTGTATCTTCTAGGTCAATTGAAGAAAATTCTTTGATGGTTTTCATCAAAGATTTGATTTCTTCATGTGTAATATCTTTTAAATTGAAAGTTTCATCAATATCTAATTTTTCAATCTCTTCGATTCGTAACTCATCAATATCTACAAGAATTTTCATCTTGTAATTAAGAGCTTTAGCTAAGATTTCATAATCTTTCTCAGAAACTTTTTCATGATGAAGGATAGGTTTTAAATCTTCAAATCTTTCATCTAAAATTGGTAAAGAAACCTTTAGGTATGAATTACTTTTTGCACTGTAAAAGGTTAAGTTTGAATAACCTTCTTTGACGATTTTGAAATCATCAACTTTCAAATTTAAGTGGAATTTCTCGATTAATTCTTTTAAATATTCAATTGCAGAAAAGCATTTCATGCAAAAATTTTAGCATAATTAACTCAGTTAATTCGTCCAACTTTTACCCAATTTTTATCCAGAAATCATCCAAATCAAATTTAGTGTTCAAATCCATGAAATAAAGACTTTAAAGATTTATAATTATTACGAAAAAAGGAGAAAAAAATTTTAATATGTCTTCAGAAAAGAAATTTGTTGTTGAAACTAGTGCTCGTCACGTTCACGTCACCGAAGAAACATTCAAAGTTTTATTTGGTGAAGATGCAAAAATGGAAGTTAAGAAAATGTTGAGCCAACCTGGTCAATTTGCTTCTACAAGCAGAGTTGATGTTGTTGGTCCAAAGAATACAATTAAGAACGTTTCTATCTTAGGTCCAGCAAGAAAGGCTAACCAAGTCGAAATGTCTTTAACAGATTGCAGAACTTTAGGTGTTGATGCTCCTATCAGAGAATCTGGTGATATTAAAGGTTCCGCACCTATCAAGATTGTTGGTCCTAAAGGTGAAGCCGAATTAACAGAAGGTTTAATCGTTGCAAAACGTCACATCCACATGACTGAAGAAGATGCAGCCGAATATGGCGTTAAAAACGGTGAAATTGTTTCAGTTAAAATTGAATCACCAAGAGAAAGAACAGCTATTTTAGGTGATGTCGTTGTCAGAGTTTCGCCTAAGTTTGCATTAGCAATGCACATTGATACCGATGAAAGCAACGCTTTAGGTTTACAAGGCAACGCTGAAGGTACAATTGTCAAAGCTTAATTTTAGTAAAATTTATCGAATTTAAAAGTCAGTTTAAAATTTGTTAGTTGTGTTAGCATATCCTAACTTAAACTGACTTTTTTCATGTTAGATAAATGACTTTTATAAATTACCAATTTATTACTTTTTAATAAGTTTTAACTTAGTAATTTTGGTGACAAATTAATTAAAGAATTGAGCAATTTTGGTTGTTTGAAATGATATAATTAATTGAATTTATATATAGGAGATTAGTAAATGCCTAATTTTAAGTTTTTAGGAACTAGTGGTATGACTAAGATCGATGGTCATAAACACCCTCAAGCTGATAATCCTATCGTTAGCTACGAACCTGATAAGGTCTACATTCAATGCGTAGACAATAAAGCTATGCCTTTGAATGAAATGTTGGAGGTTGGTGCTTCAGTAAAAGTGGGCACTAGACTTGGTATCAGAGGTGACTTTGGTATTCCAGTTTACTCATCAGTTAGCGGTAAAATTGTCGCTATTGAAAAGAAAACTTCTACAATCTGTGGAAGACAAGTCGATCACTTTGTCATCGAAAATGACAAATTGTACACAACAGAGCACTTAGAAAAGTTGGTTGATAATCCAACTAAAGAAGATGTTGTTAACAAGATTAAAGAAGGTGGTATCGTTGGTCTTGGTGGTGCTGGTTTCCCAACATTCATCAAATATAACACCAAACCCGAAGTTAAAATTGACACTATTTTAGTCAATGCAATCGAATGTGAGCCTTACTTGACAACTGACTACCTCGAAGGTAGCAGATGCATCGAAGATTTGTTCTATGCATTACCAATTTTAGTTAAAGTCATGAATGCAAAGAGAGCAATCATTGCAATCAAGGAAAACAAACCTCATTTGATTGAAGCTTGCACAAACGCCTTGAAGAATCATCCTGAACTCAAGGAAATTATCGAGATCACTTTGACTCCAGATCGTTACCCAATGGGTTTTGAAAGAACACTCATCTCTTACGTTTTTCACAGAAGTTACAACGTTTTACCTGCAGAATGTCATGTAATCGTCAACAACTTACAAACTCTTGAAGCAGTTGGTAGACTTTTCAGAGATGGTGCAACAATTTCCAAGAAGGTTATCACAATCGCTGGTGATGGCGTCAGCAATCAAACTAACGTCGAATGCCCAGTCGGTACCTTAGTTGATGAAATTATCAAATCAACTGGCGGTTACGCCTTGGAAGATGTCAAGATCGTCAACGGTGGTCCAATGTGCGGTAGAGCAGTTTTAACTGCAGATTTCCCAACAGTTTTACAATCTGGTGGTTTCACAATCTTATCTAAGTACGACATTCACGCCGAACCATGCTGGAAGTGTGGTAAGTGTGTCGATCACTGCCCAATGGGCTTACAACCAGTTCAAATTCAAATGGCTATCAACAGAGGCGACGTCGATCGTTGCTACGAATTGGATGTCTTGAAGTGTGTCGAATGCGGTATGTGTTCATTTGTCTGCCCATCCCACATCGATGTCACAGCCAACATGTCCAAAGCTAAGATGATGGCTAGAATGAAATTCAAACCTGGTCAAATGACCGAAGCTCAAGAGAGCAAAGAAAAAATTAAGAAATTCATCACTTCACTCTTTTCTAAGAAAAAGAATGAGAAGAATGAGGAGGTTAAAAAATAATGGTTAAGTTTGCTAATCAAGCCGGACCACATTTAAGAGGTAAGAATTCAACCTTCAAGATGATGATGGAATTCTTCGGTTGCGTCGTCGCTTTATGGGTAGCAGCAATTATCTTCTACTCAGTCAGCGACACCTTCTTATCAAGCGAAGAACTCCTCGCCAGAAATTACTACGGTTGGTATTACGGTCTTAAAGTAATCGGCATGGGCGTTTGTGCAATGTTATTCTCAGTACTTGCCGACGCTATATTCTATCTTCCTATTTTCTGGAAGGATGAGAAACGTTTAAACCTTCCAAAAGGTGAAACAAGAGTTAAAGCATACTTCAAGAAGTTTATCTTCAACTACTCCTACGTTTCAGGTTTGTTAGTTGCTTTACTTTTACCTGTTGGCACACCAATGTGGGTCGTTATGATCACATCATTTGGTGCAACATTTGTCTTTAAGAACGTCTTTGGCGGTTTCGGTGGAAATATCTTCAACCCTGCAATCATTGGAAGAATTTTTGCTCAGCTCTGCTTCTCATCAGAACTTAAGACATTCTTAGGTGAAAAGCCACTTGATTTCACAATCAACACTGGTGCTTCCATCACCTCAACACTTTTTTCCGGTACAGATGTTTTCAACATCAACAACTCAATCACACAAATCTCAACCTTGGACATGTTCCTTGGTAAGTACTTCGGTACATTAGGTGAAACTTTCGCCTTCTTATTAATTATTATTGGTATCTACTTAATCGTCAGAAGAATTATCGACTGGAGGGTTCCTACATTCTTCATCGGTACTATCTTTGTCACATACTTATTGATGGCAGCTTGCCAAGGTATGGGCGTCGATAGCTTTGAATTCGCATTCAGAGCAATCATGGCTGGTGGTGTCCTCTTCGGTGGCGTCTTATGCTTAACTGACCCAGTTACATCCCCAGTTAACAGAACTGGTAAGATCATCTTTGCAACCGGTGCTGCATTTATCACTATGATGATCAGATTCTTTGCTGCCGCACCAGAAGGTGTTGCTTATTCAATCTTAATCATGAACATGGTCACTCCATTAATTGATAGATTAGTTTATGCAAGAACCAATCAACATATGTGGACAAAATACACTGCAATCAGTGTTTTACCTGCCGCATCCTTATTATTCGGTGTTTCATTCGGTGCAATGAATCAACCTACCTACTCTCCTAACAAATACTACGGTTTCAACGAAATGACTGCAAATCAATACTATGATCCAGATTCATTTAGAAATATCAGTGTTGATAGAGCAGATAGAGATCAAGTCTTGAAGTTAGCAAGCTTCACTTTAACAGATAGTGCTGTTACCGGTACCGATAGAGCAACAGCATACTATGCAAACTTGATGACTAGTGGTGCAAGTTACGGTGACATCATGTTCTCCGCAATCTTGTATCAAGATAAACAAACCAAAGATCTTAACTTATATTCAATGTATCTTATCGACGATTCCGAGATGGATACAGAATCAAATGGTTTGTATGAACAAGTTATCGGTTCCCTCTTCTACACCGATGCAAGTCAAGCAAACTATCATCTTTCCAAGTATGATAAGAATACTCACTACGTTGTTTTAGGTGGTGATCCTTCAACAATCATCTCCGGTGCAACTTCAACAGACACATTACCTGCAATCAACAACACCTTGGTTAAACTTGCTTCAATCATCGATCCAACTAACGTTGAAAGCAAGGCTCCAGGTATGAAGGCAATGGCTGGTGATTCATTTGATCCAGAATCAATGACTGCTATCGAATTCGACAAGGATTCAAATAAGAACGTTCTCGAATTGTATTCATTCGAATTCACTGAAGCTCCTGCTTCTGCAACAAGCAACACTGCTTACTACGCAAGAATGAAGACAAGTGGTTCAATGTTCGGTGCTGTTGAATTCTCTGCAATAATCATCCAAAACGGTGATAAACTCACAGTTCATCACATGTATTTAGTTGATGGTAGTGAAATGCAAAATCATCCAGATAATGGTTTATATGAACATTTCATCTCATTGATCTTTGATTTATCAACTAAACTTGAAATCAACTCAATCAACCATGAATTCGATCTTGGTTCTTCATCAAATATCCAAGATTTCTATGTCAATACTGCTCCATCAAGTGCAGAAACAGTTCCAGATGTTATGTCTGCTTTAGCCCAAGCAGCAAATATTATTAGAGGATAAGGAGGTTAAATATGTCAGAAATTAATACAAATAAGACTACTAAAGCTCCTAAGAAGAAGATGTCTAACTTTATCAAATATCCTTTAGTATTAGGTATTACCTGCTTAGTTGCTGGTGGTGCAGTTGTCGGTGTTTACGCCGGCACAAATCCAATTGTTTTAGAGCACCAAGAAGCTCAAAAATACAACGATGCTTACACCTTGCTTGAAGGCAAACTCGATACTACAAAAGGCTTGGATGGCGTTGAAGGTTTCGACACTATTCCTGGCAATAATAAAAATATCAACGTTTTTGCAAAGTGCTACGTCACTGAACCTTTGATGGAAGGTACTGACACTGAATCAGTCCGCTTCTACACCATCACAACCGAAAGAGGTTATTCCGGTTCACTTGTCGTTTCAATGATTATCGTTGGTGGCAAGGGTAACGGCTCTGTTTACGCATTCAAATTGAATTCAAACGCTGGTGAAGATAGTTTAGGTGTTAACGCCTACACAAATATCACCGTTGTTCCTGGTTATCAAGCTGGTGAAGATTTCACTCAATACATCCAAACTTCTGGTACTGCTCAAAAAACTACACCTGTTGTTCAAGATGCAGTTGATTACTGCTTGAAACACTATAACAGTGTCGGTGCAACTTACACCGGTGAAGGTGGCGATGACAATCAAGGTGGCGATGGTAGTGATACAGAAACTTCAATCCCAGAAGCAATCACCGCAATTGTTGGTGATAACTTGAAGGAAGGCTCTGTTGTCAAGACCGCTTACGAAGCAACCGAAAACGTTTTAGAGCTTTACACCTTTGAATACGAAAATCAAAGAGAAAATGCTACTTCAACCAAAGGTTATTACGCCAAACTTGAAAGTATTGAACCTCAATTTGGTAATGTTATTTTCGGCGCTGTAATTTACGAACATAATGATGATTTAGTTCTTGATCAAATTTATTTAATCGACGATTCCGAGTTGAATACAGAATCAAATCTTTTGTACGAGCAAATTATCAATGCCATTTTCGATACATCAACCAAGATTGGTAAAGTGGATCAAGCCTATATCTTAGGTTCTGACCCAGGAACACAAAAAGGTGATGCTATCATCACAGGTTCAAGCTCTGAATTAACCGTACCATCTATGGTCAAAGCACTTAACGCTGCTGGTGAAGCCATCAGCTCATTGGAGGCATAATTATGGAAGAAAGAAATATTAATGCTAAACCAATCAATACTTCAGTTCCTGATAAAAAGGAAAATGTATTGTTAAAAACTTTCACAGCCGGCATCATCAGAGAGAATCCACTCTTAGTCGGCTTACTCGGTTTATGTCCAGTCTTTATCGCAACAACATCAATCAACAATGCACTCGGTATGTCAGTTGCAGTTCTCATTGTCTTATTCTTCTCTAATTTACTCGTTTCACTTATTAGGAAGATTGTTCCAAGCACAATCAGAGTTCCTGTCTACATCGTCATCATCTCTTCACTTGTTACCATTGTTGATTTACTTTTAAAGGCATTCACACCTGAACTTTCCACATCTTTGGGTGTCTTCATTCCTTTAATCACAGTCAACTGCATCATCTTAGGTCGTGCTGAAGCCTTCGCAAGGAAGAACAGTGTTGGTAAATCCGTTTTGGATGCTCTTGGCATGTCAATCGGTTTCGCACTCGCTTGCTTAATCATCGCATTCTTTAGAGAAGTTTTGGGCACTGGTGGTATCACATTTGTTAACCCATTCACTAACAAGCAAATCTTTTCCTTCTTACCTTTAGAAGCAATCAAGATTCCTTTACTTACTCAAAATGCTGGTGGCTTCATCGTCTTCGGCTTGGTCTTAGGTGTTTTTACCACAATCAGACTTTGGAATTCTGATAGAAAGACTAAGAAAGCTATAGAAGCAAAGAAAGCTTTATTAGCAAAAGCAAAACAAGAAACAGCTAAGGAGGTCAAATAATCATGTCATTTATCGTTGCATTCTTTGGTAGTTTACTTGTTAACAACGTTGTTTTATCCGGTACCAAAGGTTTATGTTCCTACCTTGGCGTCTCCTCCAATAAGAAGACTGCTACCGGTATGGGTCTTGCCTTAACAGTTGTTTCCATCTTATCTGGACTCATCTGCTGGGGTTTATCCTATTTAACTGCACTCATCGGTGTTACATTCATGAACACCATCATCTTCATTCTTGTCATTGCAAGCTTTGTCCAACTTCTTGAAATCTTCATCAAGAAATTCGTTCCAAGCCTTTACAAGAGTTTAGGTATCTACTTACCTTTAATCACCACAAACTGTGTTGTTTTAGGCGTCGCATTATCAGTCGCTTACACAGGTGGTGAAGCTGTTTCCGTCGGTACAACATTAGGTACAATCATCGGTACACCTTTAGGTTATTTCTTAGTTATCTACGTCTTTTCTGCAATTCAAGAAAGAATCCAAAACAATCCTTTGGTTCCTCGTGGTTTCAAAGGTCCAGCCATTGGCTTAATCTGCACTGCCGGTATGGCTCTTGCATTCTTAGGCTTATCTGGAATGATGGGTTAATTAAGTGTTTTTAACCTTTAATTACAACGCCTTGTACATCATCCCTGTCGTTGTTGTACTTGTTGCCTTATACGCTATTTTCTACCTTGTTAACAAGAAAGTTAAACGCCCAGAAGATTGTCCAAAAGAGGATATCGGCTGCGCAAGTTGCATGCTTTCTTGCAACTCAAGGGAGGAAGAATTCTCAATTAAAGAATATTTCTTCAAGGATGGGACTAGAAAACTCTACGTCCCTCTTGAAGCAGTTAAACCTTTGAAAAAGAAGGAACTTGAAATTGAGCAGAAGAAATTCATCGAAGAGATGAAGAAAGAAAAATCAATCAAATAAAGGAGGTAACTATGGAATATTTGTATATTTTACTTTTATTACTAGGTGCAGCTATTTTATTCAGTTTACTTATCGCATTATTCGTTAAATACTTCTCTGTTAAAGATGATCCTAGAAAAGATGAAGTTATGAAGCTTATGCCAGGTGTTAACTGCGGTGCTTGCGGCTATCCTGGTTGTTCCGGTTTAGTCGATGCATTACTTTCTGAAAAAGAAACTCATGTCAAGCAATGCAAAGTTATCAAGGCTGACAAAGCAAACGAAGTTGTTGAATATTTAAACAATTCTACAGGTCCAAACGGAGAGAAGGTTAAAGTTACTCTCTAAACTTTAGTGTGCAAATAATGGGTAACAACAGTAAAATTAATCCACGCTACAATTTACACGTGCGTGATGTGATTGTAATTGCTATTTCAATTTTACTTGTAGTTGCCCTTTTAATGTACACAATTTTCGGTATGACTCACACCGTTGATGATATGAGTTACGTTCAAATCTCGTATGGTCAGCAGGTTATTTACTACAGACCTATCACTGAGGAGCATGACCCATTAGTTATCACTAGAGAGATGGGTATTACCGGAGATTCAAAAAATAACATCAAACCTAATGAAAATGGTCAAGAATTTGAATTTGTAGGCGACACAGTTGAAGTTAGAATCGTTGACCATTCCATTCAAGTTGTCCAGGAAACTAGCCCTAGAAAGATCTGTTCTCATCAGGGAGTTATCTCCTATTCCAACGTTCCAATTATCTGCGATCCAAATCATCTTTCGATAGTTATCGTTGGTGGCTACGTTGATCCTGATTTGCCAGATGCGTAATCTATCCATTGAACGTATCGTAAGAATTGCATTATTTGTCGCCCTTGCTAGTGTAATTCATTACTTTGAAAACCTTATTGTAATTCCAATCCCTATTCCTGGTTTTAAATTGGGATTAGCAAATATTGTAGGATTATTCGTTCTATTTTATATTGATTGGAAGGAGTATTTAGCAGTAACTTACTTCAGAATTTTATTGGTTAGCTTAATTTCCACCGGTTTTGGAACGGGATTTTTACTTTCATTCTCTGGTTCGACATTTGCGGTTATTATTTCAATAATACTCTACAAGTTTTTGAAATGTTCCATCTATTCTGTTTCTATTGTTTCTGCTTTATTCCACGCAACGGGACAGGTGCTAATGTACGCCCTCATCTCAATGCAATTTTATATAATTAGTTATCTTGCAATCTTAGCACTTCTTTCAATGTTAGCAGGATTATTATTATCCATAATCTGCCGCATGCTTTTAGTGAGAATGCCACCATTTAAAGATCGTGCAAGAATAAAAAGGAGAAGGTAAATATGGTTAAAATTTTCAAATATAAACCACAAGGTGTTTGCTCCAAAGAAATGGAGTTTGAAATTGACGAAAATGACAAGATTGTTTCATTAAGAGTCGTCGGTGGTTGCAACGGTAATTTGAAAGGTATCGCTGCCTTAGTTAAAGGAAGATCAATTGATGAAGTTATCAATTGTTTGGAAGGCGTTGAATGCCATACCAAGGGTACAAGCTGCCCAGACCAAATTGCTAAAGCATTAAAAATGTATAAACAAGATTTAGCAAATCGCTAAAAACCAATTTAGTATTTATTCAATAAATTGTTTCATAATCCAATAAACATGAATACGGAAAGGAGTATTATGAGCAAAAAAGAGAGAATATTATTCACATCCGAATCAGTTTCTGAAGGTCATCCAGATAAGGTTTGTGATCAAATTGCTGATGCTATTTTAGACGCAGCCATTAAGGATGATCCTGCTTGCCGCTGTGCTTGTGAAGTTCTTGCAACTGAGAATCAACTCGTTTTAGCTGGTGAAATTACAACTAAAAATAAAGTTGATTATGAAAAGATTGCTAGAGATGTCATCAAAGATATCGGCTACGACAAAGATGAATACGGTTTTAACTATTCCACAGTTAAAATTGCAAATTTTATCCACACACAATCACCTGATATCGCTCAAGGTGTCAACCGTGCTGATGGTGATTTTGGTGCTGGCGACCAAGGTATCATGTTCGGTTTTGCTTCAAACGAATCTGATAACTACATGCCATTAGCAATTGTTATTGCACATAAGCTTGTCAGAGTCGCTTCAAATTTACGTAAAGAAGGTAAATTGAATCACGCTAGACCAGATATGAAGAGCCAGGTAACAATTGATTACACTGACAAAGACGATATCAAGATTGATACAATCGTCTTCGCTTGCCAACACGATGATAATATCAATTTAGAAGCATTCAAGAATGAACTTATCGAGAAAGTTATCAATCCTGTTGTCAGTTCATTTAACCTTCCTCTTACCTATAAATTATTTATCAATCCTACTGGAAAATTTGTTATCGGTGGTCCAAAAGGTGACACCGGTGTCACCGGTAGAAAGATTATTGTTGATACTTACGGTGGCTACGCTCCTCATGGAGGTGGTGCTTTCTCAGGTAAGGATCCAACAAAAGTTGACCGCTCTGCAACATATTATGCTCGTTACGCAGCAAAAAATATTGTTGCAAGTAAACTCTGTGACAAATGTTTAATCCAATTATCCTATGCAATCGGTTATTCCAAGCCTATTTCTATCAACGTAAATACTTTTGGAACAAACAAGGTAAGTGAAGATGTAATTTTGGAAGTTCTCTACAACGTTTTCGATTTTTCGCCTAGAAATATCATCGAAAGCTTATCACTTTTCAAACCTACATTTGAATATCACAAACTCACAAATTATGGACATTTTGGTCGTCCTGATTTAAATTTACCATTTGAAAAATTGGATAAAGTCGAAGAGATATTAAAATTTGTAAATAATCAAAAATAATATATCTATAATATTGTTGTTTTTAAGGAAAACTACATGGCTAACGATACTTTAGATCAAAGACAGAAAAAGACTCCATTCTTCACTGCGATGTGGAACTACGTACAAAGTAATCCCGCACCTTTTGATGTCCCAGGTCATAAAATGGGAAATTATCATACTGATTTATCCGATTTTGCTGGTAGTATGATTTATAAATTGGATATCAACGCACCTCTTGGTTTAGATAATCTGTATCATTCAACTGGTGTTATCAAAGAGAGTGAAGAACTTTGTGCAGAATGTTTCCACGCTGAGAAATGTTTATTCTCAGTTAACGGAACTTCAGGTGGAATTCTTACTATGCTTGTTGGCATTTTAAAGCAGAATGATAAGATCATTCTTCCAAGAAATGTTCATAAATCCATCATCAACGGACTTATTCTTTCTGGAGCAGTTCCAATCTTTGTCACACCTGATTACGACTTAGAAACAGGTATCGCAAATGGTGTTCCTTTTGAAAACTACAAGAAAGCAATAGACGAACATCTTGAAGCAAAAGCAGTATTTGTAATTAATCCTACTTATTTTGGCATTGCTTCAGACTTAGTTAAAATTGTAAATTACGCTCATGAGCACGACATGATTGTTATCGCCGATGAAGCTCATGGTTCACACTTATATTTCTCAGATAAATTACCTATGGCAGCTATGGATGCTGGAGCAGATTGTTCAGCTTTATCACTCCATAAAACTGCAGGTAGTTTAACTCAATCATCAATTATTCTTTACAACACTAAGAGAATTGATGAATTTGCTTTGAAGAAGGCATTTGCAATGTTTTCTTCAACTTCACCTAACCATCTATTACTTGCAAGTATTGATGTAACTAGAAAGAAACTTTATTTTGAAGGTGAAAAACTGATGGATGATGTTCTTTACCTTTCTAAATACGCAAGAACAAAACTTCATCAGATTAAAGGTATCAAAGTCTACGATAAATCCTACTGCACCAAAGATGGTCGTAACGACATCGATTTAACTAAACTCATGATTAAAGTTACAGGTTTAGGTTTATCAGGCTTTGAAGTTTACAGAATGCTTAAAAATGAGTTCAATGTACAACTTGAACTAGCTGAAGTCGGTTTGGTATTATGTATCATCTCATTAGGTTCAACTAAGGAGCATATCGACCGTTTAGTTGAAGGTTTAAAGACACTTTCTGCTAGATATTACGCAATCAAAAAGAGTAAGAATGTTCCTAAATTTAAATACAGCCAACCACCGCTTCTTTGTACACCAAATCAAGCGTTCCACGCTCCAAAGAAATTGGTCGATTTAAAGGATTCGATCGGTGAAATCTGCTCGGAATCACTCATGGTTTATCCACCAGGTATTCCTCTTGCTATTCCAGGTGAAATGATCACCTCACAGGCAGTTAGCCTTATTGAATTTTATCAGAATCAAGGTGGTGTCCTTCTTTCTGACTCCCCTGAAGGAAAAGTACTTGTTATCGATAGAAATGAATGGTACTTAGAAAGTGAGATTAATTATGACTACTAAAAATAGATATCAAAGAAATTTATCTGTTTTCCAATCCTGCGATGCAGAGTATAAAGATAGCTCAGTTGTTATCTTCTCCTCACCAATGGATGCAACTTGCTCCTACCGTCCTGGCACCAGATTTGCTGGTCCTGCAATAAGAGCAGAATCAATCGGAATGGAATGGTATTCCCCATATTTTGATATGGATTTGAAGGATTACCCAACATGCGATATCGGAGATATCGAAATGCCAATGGGTGACGTTGAAAAAGATTTGGACGCTATTTCCGAAACAGTTAAGAATATTTTGGATGATGAAAAAATCCCAATGATGATTGGTGGTGAACACTTAACAACTTATGGTGTCATGAGAGAAATTGTTAAGAAATATCCAGATGTTAACATCATTCACTTCGATGCTCATACCGATTTAAGAGAAAAATTCTTAGGTAGAGAACTCTCTCACGCAACTGTTTTAAGAAAATGTTACGATATGCTTGACCACTCCAAAGCTAACTTGTATCAATTCGGTATCCGTTCCGGTGATAGAAGTGAATTCGTCTGGGCAAGTAAAAATATTCACCAAAGAAAATTTGATACTGTTGGTTTAGATAAAGTTGTTGAAGAACTTAAAGATAAACCAGTTTATATCACAATCGATTTGGATGTCTTAGACCCAAGTGTTTTCCCTGGCACTGGTACTCCTGAAGCAGGTGGTATCACCTACAAAGAATTGCAAGATGCTATTCTTTTGATGAGTAACTTACATAACGTTGTCGGTGCAGACATTGTTGAACTTTCTCCTGATTACGATCCAAGCAAGGTTTCTACTCAAGTTGCTTGCAAAGTTTTAAGAGAGATGGTTCTTCTCTTACATAAAGTTAATAAGAAATAATTAGTAATTTAGTATTGAATCTAAAAATGCTGTGCAAACCTAGTTTAATCAGGGATACACAGCATTTTCTTTTATATATATATTTAATATAGTAATTTTTTAAGAAGTTGCCATTTTTAAATTATCAAATGAGATGGTTGGTTAATAGAATTTATTTTAAATTTATTCGGTAATTTCTACGTAGAATAATTGTAGTTTCCAAGATAATTGTTTTAAGTGTTTTCACACTATATTAATTTTCTTATTATTTAGACCAAATATTCAAGTCATTTCATAATATATTTCACGGCTACTTATTAGTATTATCTTGACGAGTAAATTCTTAAATTTTCGCTATAATACTAATAACCAGAAAGGAAAAAATGTCTTATGAAAATTTCAGTAATTGGTAAAAACGTTAAAATTACAGAATCAATGAATGCTCAAATTCAAAAGAAATTAGAAAGAATTGAAAGACTTTTTGAAAATCCTGATCAACTCACAGCTACTGTATTAGTATCTACTGGTAAATTAGATCAAACTATCGAAATTTCAATCAATACAGGCAGTATCAATTTACGTGTTAAAGTTGTCGATACTGATATGTATGCTGCTCTCGATTTGGCAATCGATCGTCTTGAAGGTCAAATGAGAAAAGTTAAAACTCAAATTGAAAGAAAGACTAAACATAAAAATTTAGCAAAAGGCTTCCGTTTCGATTATTTACAAGAGATGGAAGATGAAGTTCCTACTATCGTAAAGAAAAAACAATTAACATTAACCCCTATGGATCAAGATGAAGCTATCACCAGAATGGAAGCTTTAGGTCACTCATTCTTCATTTATCTCGATTCTGCAACTGGTTTAGTAAATGTCATCTACAACCGTGATGACGGTGCCTTCGGTTTAATCGAAGTTCAAGAATAATTATCTTTACTAAACTTACAATTAATTAGATATAAAAATGTCTAATAATCAAATTAAACTTATCGCTACTGATTTAGATGGAACTTTACTTTATCCTAAAAAATATTTATCGTTGATAGATAAGGACAATGTAAAGTTCCTTTCTGATTTTGCAAGAAATGGCGGAAAAGTTGTCTGCATCACAGGAAGAAATCCTAAATTAAAGCACAAGATTGAAAAAAAGATTAAATCAAAGATTGGTTACATCGGTTGCAATGGTGGTTTCACAGTCGATGAAAACGATCAGATTTACGATTTGAATCCTTTGAATAACGATATCATCATGGAAATCTTCAATAAATATCAAGATTATGAAGGTATCAAATGTTGGCTTCTATTTGACTTAGCAAATGGAATGCTTGTCTATTCAAAGATGAATGTCGCCCTCGATTTAATTGTTAAAGCAGTTGGTGCTTTAAGATTTTCATATAGGGAATCTTTAATTTTTAACAAGAATAAATTTATCAATAAGATTAAAACTGAGAAGATTTATAAACTTGTTATCAATTTCGGTTTAGGAAAAACTAATTTTGATGATGCTTACAAGTTTTCTAAACTTTTGAAAGAACATTATCGAGATAAAGTTAATGTGGTTGATTCCGATTCATCTATTGAAATAACTTCAGTAAATGCGACAAAAGCTTTAGCATTGCAAAGGTATATTGAGAAGCAAGGAATCGATAAAAACGAAGTCTACGTTGTTGGAGATTCTGGAAATGATATCTGCTTATTCAAAGAATTTCCTCACTCATTCTGCATGAATCATTCCCATCCAAGAGTTAAACACCATGCGTTGCATTGGGTCAACAAAGTTTCAGAATTGTCAGATTATATCTATGACGATTTTATTAATGAGGAAGATTTAGTCAGATTCAACTTCAAAAAGAAGATTTTATAATTATATTAATGATAAAAAACTTTTATGTGTTTTATAATTATATGGAAGGTTTAAACAAGAACTATTTGGAGGTAATTTTTTAATGAATTTAAGTGAAAGATACATTTTTGGTATTTATGAAATTTCAATAGTCCTTCGTGAAACATTAGAATATTTTGTCAATCCACCTAAGGAAGGTTTTTCCGTTCACAAATATTTAATTAGAAGAGATATTTTAAAGAGAATGACAGCTGAAAATACTCCATTCTCAAACTTCTGCAAGAACAATGGCGAAACAGGTGCCAAGATCAAAGAACAAGTTAATAATTTCTACAATGATGTCTATGCTGAAAATTCAAGAATTGTTACCTTAGTTCATGCTGAGGATGGTACTCAATCCCTCAGAGTTGAAGAATCCTTATTCATGGATTTAATCGACTACATCGCTGGCATCCACGAAACATTAACCGATATCTTGAACGGTTTCAGACAATCTTTGAAACCTACAAAAGATTTGGAAGATGAATTTATTCGTATGTTAGATTTGGATGATAGATTCTACCGTTCACTTGTTTTAAGAATCATGGCTATGCTTTTAAACACCAAGTTCATCCAATTCAACAACGCAGTTAAAAATTTCTACGATCCAAACAGAGATATCGATCCAAAATCTGGCAAAGCTTTTGAAGATCCATCCGTCAAATTCATTGCTAAAGAAATGGAAAGATTATTCGGTATTGCAAACTTCATCGTCAACCACTCCAAAGAACACGATGATGAATTCATGGCAGCACAAAAGAAATTCACCGAAGGTTTCAAAGTCTACACCGGTGAACTCAAGTTCTCTGACTATGAATTATTAAATGGTGTCAAACCTCAAGATATGAGACAATTCTTTGTTGAATACACAAATATCTTCTCACCAATCATCTCTAAGGCACATGAAGAATATTCTGGTTTATTCACAAAGACATACAACGAACTCATCGAGTTTGAAAAGGATTTGAGAGAGCAAAACAATCTCAAACTCCTGCAGAACAAGCTAAATAAAAGGTATAACAATGGCTAATAAAGAAAAACAAACTAAAGTCACTAGAGTTGAAATCTTTTGGTTATCACTTTTCGGTGTAATTTGGGTTACAGGTTTTGTCTTTTCAATCTTAGGTATCTGTGCAATGAATATCACGCCTATTACCGAAAACCCACTCTACCTTGCTCAAAAATCATTCGGAAGTTTAATCGGATTAGGCTTAGTTGACTTCAGAATCTTTGGAACTATCTTACTTGTTATTGGAATGATCGGCTTGATTCTCACATTCTTCTACTACTCCAACAAGTACGATTCAGTTAAGATTGCTAAGGAAAGAAGAGAGAAACTTCTCTCCGAATTCTTGGCTCAAAATGCTTTCACTGTTACTAAAGATGATAAGGAAATGGAAGCCTTGAAGGAAGATAAAGTAATTCCTGCCGCTGAAGAAACTAAAGCAAAAATTATGTAACTAATCTGGCTCACTTGAGCCAGTTTTTTTGTGTAAATTAATTAAACCGTTTTCAGAGTAAAATTTGATTTCTGAAAGCTTTTTTAATGAGAAATTAATATGAAAAAATTTTTTGTAAAGTTTAATAAAATTCTTTATTTAAGCAGCATAAACAAGTAATTGATTGTGTCAAAAATGATAGATAAATGGGTGAGCATAAAGCGCTTACATATGAAAATTACGTTAAAAATTACCTTAAAATAAGCACTTTTTAAATTTATTATTTTTAACTCGAAAGCACTTTCAAGGTTATATAATTAGGCTGTAGTTTTTTATTAGGGAGGTACTTATGAGAAAAAAACTAAAATCACTTTCATTCATGAGTGTTGCTTTCCTGACAGGTAGTGCTATCAGTTTAGCCTCAATTGACATTGCTGATCACAACATCAACAAAGCCATTGATGGTGAACAACTTGTAACACCAACTGACGGTGAAGCAATTAACTTCAATTATGATTGGCAATTCTCTTTAGGGGATACTCCAGAAGCTGTCAATCCATCCTATGATGATTCAAGCTGGAGAACATTAAATTTGCCTCATGATTGGTCTATCGAACAAGATTTCGATTCATCCATTCCTGCTGCTATGGGTAAACTTCCTGCAGGTATCGGTTGGTATCGTAAGACGTTCACAGTTCCAGAAGAATTTAAGGATAAAGATGTATACATCAATTTTGATGGTGCTTACATGAATTCCAGTGTCTACTTAAACGGTAAATTATTAGGTAATTATCCTTACGGTTACACCCCATTCTCGTACAAGTTATCTGGCAACTTATTGTACGGTAATGATCAAATTAACACCATCGCTGTTAGAATTGATTCCCCATTAGGTAACGGTAAGAACTCTTCCAGATGGTACGCAGGTGCTGGTATTAATAGAGACGTCACAATCTCTGTTGATGAACCTACTCACTTTGTTAAAGATGGTATCACCATCCAAAACTCTGTTGCAGGTTATAGCCGTAGTGATTTCAGAAAGGTTGATTCAACCTATGAAGCAGAAACTGCTGCAGTCCCAACAGGTGAAAATGTTGAAACTAAGATTACTGCTGAAGTTACTAACACTTCTTCTGATTCATCATTGAATGCAAGACTTAGAATTTCATTGTTGGATTACAACACAAATGAAGTTGTTGATAACCAAACTTGGACATCAGCAGATGCAACTCTTGTTGAACCAGGTAGAACAGTTGTATTATCAGATAATCACACATTAACAACCACAGTTAAACTTTGGGATACCGAAAATCCAAATCTCTACAATTTCAAAGTTGAAATTATTGATGAAGAAGATAATGTTATCGATACCCAAATTATCCGTTACGGTTTCAGAAAAATTGTTTTCACAAAGACAGGTTTCTACTTAAACGGTAAATATACGAAAATCCACGGTGCTTGTATGCACCACGACCAAGGTTCTTTAGGTGCTGTCAGCTACGAAGAATCCTTGCAAAGACAAATTAGAATCATGCGTGATATGGGTGTTAACTCAATCAGAACTTCACATAACGTTCCTGCAAGTCAAATGCTTAAGGCTTGTGACGAAAACGGTATGTTAGTTTTCGAAGAGTTCTTCGACACCTGGACTACCGCTAAGAACAGTGATGACTACCATTTGAATTTCGCACAACCTGTTCCAACAAATGAAGGTCACCAATTGGTTGAAGAAGGCGAATTATGGTCTGACTACGATATCAAGATGTCAGTTAGAAGAGATAGAAATAATCCTTCCATCATCATGTGGTCAATCGGTAATGAAATTTATGACACCAACAATGGTGAATGGTCAACTGATACTGCTGATAGATTGATTGCTGATGTCAGAGAATCTGACCCAACCAGAGCAATTACAATGGGCTTCCCAATGTGGCATGGTGCTGGTACAGCTTTGGATAGTGTTGGTTCTTCATCTTGGAATGTTGCTAGTAAACTTGATGTAGTCGGCTTAAACTATCCTGGTAATCAAAGATATGAAAAATATGGTACAGATTCAAGATACAAGGATTGGATTGTCTTTGGTTCAGAAAATGCTTCCGCTTGGAAGTCAAGAGGTGTCTTTGACATCAAAAATGGTACAGTTCCATTCTTAGATAGACAAATTTCCTCATTGGATATCTCCAACCACTTCGCAAGTCAAACTGATGAATGGAAGTGGGATAGAAACTCCAAGTATTCATTAGGTGAATACATCTGGACAGGTTTTGACTATATCGGTGAACCTCAACCATTCGATAGTGGTGCAAATTCCGCTAAATCCTCATACTACGGTTCAGTTGATACTGCTGGTTTCCCTAAGGCAGAATTCTACATGCTTAAATCTCAATGGGTCTCACCAGAAGTTGAACCATTCGTTAAGATTGTCAACCACATCAACGTTGATGACAACAATTTAAGAAATGCTATTTCTTTAGATGGTGGTAACACCATTCAATTATGGGTTAGCTCCAACATGAAATCTGTTGAATTAGCAATTGTTGATGATGATGGTACCGAAAAAGTTGTCGAAAGAAGAGACTGGAAACAAGTTAATGTTACCGATTCTTCAATCGGTGGTACAAACCCATACATGACAACTCAAGAACCAGAAGGTAACCCTAGTGATTATACAGATAAACTTTACCAAATCTTCACACTCAACTGGTCTGAAGTTAAAGGTAAGAAAGTTATCGCCCGTGCTTATGATCAATCTACTGAAGAAGCAGAAGCAGCAGGTGGTGATAAGAGAGCTGCAATCTGTTCTGACACAGTTGCATACTCCAGCGGTCCTGAAAAGGTCAAATTAACTCCTGAAAAGGTTCAAATCGACGCTGATGGTCAAGCTCTTAGCTACATCACAGTTGATATCACCGACCAAGCAGGTAACATCGATCCCAATGCAAGTAACGAAGTTTACTTCTCTATTAAGGGTGATGGTGAAATCCTTGGTGTTGATAACGGTGACCCAACCTCCATGGAAAGATATAAAGCATCCGATGATGGCGTCTGGAAACGTTCAGCCTTCATGGGTAAAGCTTTGATTATTGTTAGATCAACAAGAGATGCTGGTAGCTTCACAATCACAGCAAGATCTGATGGTCTAGCAACTGGTGAAACAACAGTTGTCACAGTTGATCCAAATCAAACTGGTCAATCAACAGTTGAATATGTTGCTGAAACAGTTAGCTTCATCGCTAAAGTTGGCATCACTAAGGAAGAATTAGTTGCAACGCTTCCTGCCCAAGTTAATCTCTTTGGTGTTGATGGTGGAACAAAACAAGGTACTGTTGTTTGGGATACAGCAGCAATTACCGATGATGATTTATCTCACGATAACGAAATCCACATCACTGGTACAGTTCAAGATTACGAAGGTGTTACAGCAAATGCAATTATCTCTGTTGTCGGTCAAGTTACACAAGCAGTTCAATCAATTGCTGTTACAACTCCTCTTGGCACACAACCTACACTTCCAAGTACAGCTATCTTATTAGCTAACGATGGCACAACAACTGAAACCGAAGCCATCACTTGGGAAGCAATCGATGAAAACGATTTGAATTACGTCGGTTCCTTCTTAGTTAAAGGTACTTACAAGTATCAAAATACTGACCAAGTTATCTACGCAACAGTCAGAGTCATCGAAATGACTGAAGAACCTGATTTAACACCTGTTAACGTTGCTTACAAGCAAGATGTCAGCTGCAGCTACTCAGAAGGTGTCCACGATGCATCACATGTTACCGATGGTGTATTAGGTAATAATAACGGTTGGGGTAACTGGCAGGACCACGATGTCTTACGTCAAGATGACTGGGTTGAAATTCATTTCGCAGGTTCCAGTGTTGTCAATTCTGCAAGCCTCTTATTCTTAGGTAGCGCAATCGACCATGCTTGGATTGCACCAGATGAAGTTAAAATTGAATACTTGAATTCCGCAGGTGTTTACCAAGAAGTTAGCAATGTCCAAGGCAATGCTTTAGGTAGAGATAACTTCCATGTTTACAACGATAAGAGTTACGCTGAAGATTATGAAAATTACTTCAACAATGTCACATTCGACCAAGTTCAAACAACCTCATTACGTTTCACATTCCACTTCAATGACATTGACAATATTTCACACGCTAATAACGGTGATAACACAATGCTCAAAGTTAGTGAAATCAGAGTTATGGGTTACACTGACCCACTTGCTTACTACTTATCAAATGAAGCATTATTAGGTGATTTGAAGGTTGCTGGTAAGACCATCGATGGCTTCTCTCCATTTACAACCAATTACACCTATGCCTTGAATAAAGGTGAAGATGTTCCTGTCGTTACAGCAGATGCTGCTTTAAACGGTAGAGTTACAATTTTAAATACACAAAATCCATACGGTAAGACCTTGGTTATGGTTCGTTCCGAAGATGGTTTAGTTACACAAACTTACACAATTCAGTTTGTTGTTAATGATTAATTAGGAGGGATTAGATAGTATGAAAAAGAGTAAACTTTTATCTTTATTAGCTTGTTCCTTACTTTGTACACCATTAACAAGCTGTGTCGGTGGAGATTCTTCCACTGTTTCCTCATCAACTTCAACAGGAGGTGAAACTTCATCATCCACCTCCTCATCTACATCTTCTTCAACTTCATCCTCTTCATCATCAAGCTCTTCCACATCTTCAACTACACCTGAAATCGATAAGTTAACTAAGATGTCCTTCAAAGTCACCTTGGCAAAGAGCATCGATTCAAGATATTCAGTTGGTGTTTTAGTTTCTGATGATGATTATTCAACAATTCATCCACTAACAGTCGGTTCTGATAGAAAGACTGCAACAGGTGATTATGTTAACGAAGCTGGTATCGTTGATGCTGGTACCGTTAGTTATAAATTTGCTATTATCGATACAAAATCCAGTGCATTAATTTCTGAAGAATATGTCTCAGTTGAATATTCAACAGAAGTTGCAGAAGGAACCAAAGAAGTTAGTGTTGAACACACACTTACTGATATGGCACTTCCATCATCTGGTTTAACAAGTTACTTCATCACTTCAATCTATGATAGTGACGCAAATAATGAAGATATCACCTTATCTTCACTTAAGTACTTGTCTTACACTGATGCCGCTGGTACTGTTAAAAATCCTAGCGATTTCGCTATCGGTGAAACTGTCTATGTCAGATACACATCACCAGTTTTAATGGATGGTCGTCAAGTCATTGATAAAGCAGCAATGAAGATTAATGACTTCACTTCAACAGAACTCAAGTTCGAAGCTTCTGGTGATGACAAGAGCCCAGTTTACACTGCCACTTTCGTTAAGAAAGAAAAAGATGCTAGATTGCATATTTACCTTGGTAGTGAGTTCTTATTAGGTGTTGACGCAAGTTCTGCTTCCTACGTTGCTGGTGTTTCTTATAACACAGGTGTTAAGGATGAAGAAACTGGTGATTACGTCTATGAAGATTTAGATGTTGCTTCTTTGGTTGACAATCCTGTCTACTTAAGAAAGAACACTGAATTCAAAGTTACCTTAGGCGATATCGGTGTCAAATCTGCTAAGATTGTCGGTACAAAATTGAATGCACCTGACAGCTACGCATATGAATCTGAAGTCTTATTCAGCAATGAATACTTCACAACCAATTTAACAGGAAACGACCAAGATGTTACTGTTCTTGTCTCCGATCCTGTCTCTGTCAATATCAACAGATCCTCATTTGTTAAAAAGACAGTCACATATAACTGGACAAAATCAGATTATGTTAAGCCAGACATGATGTTTGATGGTAAGTACGAAAAAGGTTTCGACAACTGGGGTGGCGGTGGTTACTTCGATGAATTAGGTCCAAGAACTGTTGAAATCAAGTATGAAAAGCCACACTCAATGCCACTTGATAGAGCAGAAATCTATTGGTATGTTGTTGATGGTGACGCCATTATGCCTACAACTCTTAATTTCTATTATCAACTTGCTGGTAGTGATGAATGGATCCAAGTTTCAGCTGATAAGGTTGTTACAGATGGTGATTACGTCACAACTGTTTCATTCAACAATGAAGAAAATCCAAACGGTTTAGCAAATGTTGTTGGTGTTAAATTTGAATTTAATGGTGAAGCAGGTAAGTGGTCCAACATCGAAGAATTCGAAGTTTACACAGTTGGTTCAGTCCAACAATAAAAACTGATTAAATTTTAAATTACATATTGAAAGCACAATCCTCTTAGAAAAGAACTAAGAGGATTTTTATTTATGAAAAAACCTCTAACTTAATTAGTTAGAGGCAATGTTTATTAAACTTTTTTAAGATATTTCATGTATTCAAGGAAGACTTGATTTGCGGCATCTTCAATGGTTATTTTATCTGTGTTAATTAAATAATCGTATTGAGGTAAAGTCTTTGAATTGAATAATGTTCTATCGTTTTCAATTCTTTGATGAGCGATGTTGATATCATCTTTTCTAATTAACATTCTGTTAAAGCGTGTTACTTCACTTGCGTAGAGAAAGAAGATAACAATATCAGCGTCAGTATCTTTTTTATATTTAAGAAAGCTTTTAACTCCGGATGGATCTAAGACTAAGACTTTATCTTCACTTACTTCACTCTTTCTAGTGCCGTAGTAGTTGCGGTTGTACTCAGTCATCTCGATGAGATTGCCTTCTTTAAATTCTTTAAGAATTTGATCCTTAGTGACAAAGTAGTAATCAATGTCGTCCTCTTCACCGACTCTCTTGTTTCGTGTGGTACAAGTGATGACTTTTTTGATGCCATACTTGTAAGTTAACATGTTTGCAACTTCAGTTTTACCGCTTGCAGATGGACCAAATAGAATAATCATTTAAGTGTTTCCCTCCCTTTAACTTTTGCCTTATTGTAGAAATAAAAGATTGCTGTGATTAAACATAGTGCGAAGAAAACACCCGATAATGTGTAGCAGATGGTGATATGAGTTTTTATGTTGAAGATATAATTCAAATCTCCAGTTAAACTTTCATCAGCAAGGAATCCTGATAGGAGCAATCCTGCAGCAATGTTGTAGAACATGGAAATTAGGAATAGTCGATAATTTAGATAGGATTTCTTACTTGCATACTCTTTAAAGTAGACAAACATAAGTAGTAGTGCGATGAAAAATCCAACAAACAATGAGATGTAAACCCAAGTGATATTAGAGTAAAGAGCAATGGTTAAATCGGTGATAAGAACCGATAAAAGAAGGACGTAACTTATAATTGAAAGGGTCAAACGACCATTTTCTTTAAAAGCACCTTCTTTATGGAGCATTGTTACAATCTCATTTGGTTTATCAATAAAGTGTGTGACACCGATATTAACAAGTTCCTCTTTGGTTCTAAAGCCGTAAGTGAATGAGTAATATTTTTCAATGTTGCAGTTTTTGGAGAAGAAGTAGTCAACTTCGCTATCACCAAAGTAAGCAATTTCCTCTTCGTGAATTAAAAACATCTTTTTAACTGCGTTGATAACTTCTGGATTAGGTTTTCTTGGGAAGCCTGAACCATCACCAATAACAAGATCAAATTGCATATTTGGAAATAATTTATCAACGATTTGTTTAGCGATTGGAGTAGGTTTATTGGTGATAATAACTAAGTAATATGAAGTGTTGTAGCAATATTGTAAAGCGTTTGTGATACCTTTATAGACTTTCGAAAAATCACAAGGATGTTCAGTGTAATAGTCAATATAGACATTGTAGACATCATCGTAGAAAGCTTCATCGTAGCCTTCACCAACCGCTGCTTTAATTAAGTGTCTGGAACCATAACCTAAAAACTCTTTGTATTTATCGATATCATGAGTAGGTAAATTGTGGTATCTCAAAGAATAATTGACGGCGACAGCGATATCTTGTAAGGTATCAACCAGTGTTCCGTCCAAGTCAAAAATTAAGCATTTAATCTTGTCATTTTTATCTTTGATATTAACTTGTTTTATTGCTTCAGTATTAAATTTTTCTTGCTTCATACTGTTAATATTTTATCAATATAGTCTATATTTTGCGTTAAATTTGGTAGTCAAAATGAACAA
>CAJMBK010000007.1 GCA_905211645.1 uncultured Caryophanales bacterium | reverse complement strand
GTATTAATATTTTAAAAGTTTACAATTCAAAAATAGAACACCAAGCGGTGTTCTAAGCAATTCGATTTTTACTTGCGCTAACTTTGAAACTTAACAAGTTTTCCTAAATGATTACTATTTATCTTTAGTAAGAAATAAAAAACGTAATACTTTTGCCTATTCGCTTTAGAAATATTTTAAAAAATGCTTATAAATTATCAAACTTTGTAAAAATATTACATTTTTTAAAATTTTTAAAAATCAATAATTAGTCTGTTCTCAAAAATTAAATTAAAAATTAACAACTTAAAATTTCTATTCAAGATTGTTAACTGCATATATATATATATATATATATATATATTAAAATTTCCCTAAAGTTTGAGAAAGGAGAATTTATGCTAAACAAAAATGAATCCGCACAAGTAAAGAAAAGAGCGGTAAAAAGACTTTTAGGGAATATAGGTATACTAATTCCACTTGTAGTTTTATTAATTATCATATTTATTGCAGCCATTGGATGTACAGTTGGTTCTCTGACATACGGTCCAGGATCATTTGTTCCACTGATTGTTGTTTCAGGAATTGTTGCTTATATAATCTTTGGAATCTTATTCTTTTATGCCGTCAGATATGTAGGTTACAGAAAGAGATTTAAAAAGATTTTTGCCCATTATGAAATTTTACAAGAATACTCACCAAGATATAAGAATACTGAATATACTAGAGAAAGTTTAAAAGATGAACTAAAGAAAACAAAAGACTATACAAAAGTCTATGATTTCCTAGCATCTGTTGAAAAAGATTACGCTGAACTAATAATCAATAATCAAAATAACTATCAAAAAGCTAAAGAGCAAATTCAAAAAGATAAATTAGAAGAAAAGAAAAACAATATCAATAAGTCATCTGCAAAAAAATCGGATGATAGATTCTTACAACTTACGAATTATGCTAACTCTAAAAATAACACCTTCGAAATTAAAGATAAATATCAATTCAAGGCAATTCTTCTTACCATCTACAACAACGTAAGATATTTAGAAAATAAGAGAACTGCTAAAGCAGTTAAGAATCAATTAAAATCTGCTTACAATAGTAACAACATTGAAGAAGTAAATAGCATTCTTCAAAAATACAGTTTCAGTTCTGTATTAGATAGCAAAGTCATTGGTGAATCTAAGTTTAAAGGAACATTAGTTAAATATTGCTTGCATAAAGTTCACATGGCAGTTTTAAATTTCTTTTTACTTAGATGGTTAACTTTAGGAATAATCTCTTACCATGCTGTTGTTGTTGACACCAAATACCAAGTTAACAACACCATTATCGATGGACATAAGCTAAAATTCAGAGGAAACTTCTTACAAGTTTGGTGGATGAATTTTAAAAACTCCTTTTTAAATGTAATCACACTTGGAATTTACGGTCTGGTGAATAAGAAATTTAAAGGTGAGGATAAGGGGGCTAAAGCTCAAAAATGGGCTGCAAGTAATACAAGAATCGCAGGAGAAAATGCTGTTTGTTTAGGTACATATACCGGTAGTGCGTTCAAATTAACTCTTTTAAAAATTCTTGCTTTTATCGGTTCACTTTGCACATTATTTATCTGCAGAACTTATTTTAGCTGTCTAGTTGCTAGATACAGAATTAATAACACCGTCTACGATGGTAAAAGATTATATTTCGATGGTACAGGTAAGCAATTATTTGCCAAAAACTTACTTTGGGCATTACTTACAATTTGTACTTTATTTATCTATTCATTTATCGCAAAATACAAAATTGAGAAATGGATAACAAAGCATACTCACTTTGCTCCTGGTGTCAATTTAAGTAAGAAAATTAGGGATATTTCTTTATTAACACAAAATGCTTCCCCTGTTGAAGAAGACATTGATTTACCTGTTGACATTAATAAATATCCAAAAGAATTGAAGATTGCTCAACAAACTCTTAAGTCTTCACCTAGTAAAGTATTCAAAGTTTCAACTTCAAGAAAGGTTGTAGCCGCCACCATTCCAGTTATCTGTTTATTAGGTGGATCCATCTTTAGTATTACCTGTGGTTCAATTAATTACAGCACTTATAAAATGGATCAATTATATAAGAACAAAGAAAAATTAAATAAATTAGCAGAAACAATAAAAATTGGTTCCGATAAGGCTGAAATCCTTAAGTTTGGAACCGAAAATGGAACTTACAATAATTTAACTGTTTTTAATAACTTTAACGTCGAAGATTATGAATTCGCTGTCGCATATGCAAAGTTTGATTCCAATAATAAACTTGAAGCATTCTATGGTCTTGCTGAAAAAGTAGATTTTAATAAAGTATATAACTCTTTCACTGAAACAGATACTCACTACATTGAAAAACAGATGGAAGATGAATTATCATTCATAACAAATGAAACAACATTAGACTATTTTATCAGTGAAGACTTACATAATGAAAAAGAAGTAAATTTAATTGGTACTTTCAATTTGGATGTAATAGAGTGGACAAAAACATCGGATCACAGTGGTCATGGACATCACATTGAAGACTATGGATATAATATCTTTTTGACAAAAGGAAGTGTAGTTTCATCATCATTAAATAAAGATCAAATCTCTTACACTATTAAGTATACATTCAGAAATTTATTCAATGGAGAAGAATTTGAAACCGCTGAAACTCACAATTATTCACTTGAGGAAAATTCTGATTTAGAACCTTTCTTTGATAAAGTTACACTTAATAAAGGTACAACTGAATTAGGATATGTCATCAACGAAATTAATAAAAATCATATCGATATCACAATTTCATCTGATTACGTAGATTATGGCAAAATGATTTCAAATTTTGACTCAGCAAGCCTACACTTTGAAAAAGGATACACTGGAAAGAATAAAAAAGTAAGTTACTTTAGGGCTCAATTAAATTCAATCACATTTGCAGATGATATTGCTCTTGATCCAAGTTTTAAATTCGACTATATCTGTGATCTTTATGATTATTTGGGGAAGGATGAATACGAAAATGAATTATTCGTAATCGAAAATTTCATCATTTCTAGATTAGGATACACAAGAACTCATCTTGACCCAACTGAAGCTCCTTCATTTTTTAACAGGAAGCAAAAGCATTTATTCTTTGAAGATAATTCACTTAGTATAGACTATAAAAATGAAGTTATCTTAAACATTGAAACTACCATTGGTGATGATGACATTAATTCATTAACTTTAACAGATGATTGTTTGGCTCTTTATGGAAATAGCAATTCAACCGCAACTATTAATATCAATCAAATAAAGTTGAGAATGTATGGTAACCCATTTGATATTAATCCTTCATCACACAATTCTAAATTGATTGTTAATTATAAAGGTAGTTATGAAGATGCTCAAACTTACTTTACAGAAGAATGTTTAGACTACTTAACAAACACCGAAGGTGTTACATTCAACTGCAATTACCAAGGTTAAACCTATCTCTTCAGCAGTCATGCTGAAGAGATTTTTACTATAAACATTTCCAATTTAGTAAAATAAATTTGATGTTGGATAGCTACGAGAAAATAAAGATATTTGTCACACCTGAATTGAAGATGATTCTAATTAAGGATGCTGAATTATTCGAATTTAAAAAGAATGATAACACAGCAAACTTAAATAAGTTTTTGAATGTTTTAATAACAAATTACTTCGATGAATTCTCTAAAAATGAAGCTGAGAAGTTCAACAAGATCAATACTTTAATTGAGAAATATTCAATTAAAGGTGATTTAGAACCTTTTATTTACGATTCATTAAGAATTATCGATAGCAAGTTCAAAAAGGAAGATAAATACTCAACTTATTTATCTTTTAGACCTAATAAAGATAGTGTTTATCTAGTTAATTACATAGAAAATAAATTACTCAAAAACTCTTCAATTTCCGATTATTTCAGAAATTTATTCTTGTCTTATGTTTCCATGCCACAATTTAAAAGAGAAAGAATCATCTGCAAAGAAACATTAGCTAAAGTTGAAGAAGCTATCAAAGATTCTAAAAAAGTAATCCTATGTACTGAATACAATAAAGATGACAGAGAAAAACTTTCTCCTTATTCAATTGCCATCATCAAGGATGAAACTTTCAACTACATCCTTTGTAAAAATGGTCATGGTGCAATTCAAAGTTTCAGATTGTCAAAAGTTAAAGATTGCTTAGTCACAAAAGAAACAACTTCATTTACTGAAGAAGAAATTGCTTTATGTAAAAAGATAACTAAATATGGTGCTCAATATGTCTATTATCCAAATGAACAAGAAACGATTATTGAATTTACTAAGAGAGGTTTAAAACTCTTTGACAGGATGTATGTTTACCGACCAATTCCTGATAAAATTGAAGGTGAGACAATGTTTTTTAACTGCTCTTACGAGCAACTTTACCAATACTTTTCTCGTTTTGGCGGTGAGATAAGAGTTATCAAGCCTAATTTTCTTAGAAAGAGATTATTAAAGTATCATAAAGATGCTTATAAAAAGATGGCATATAAAGCTGAAAAAATGGATAAGTAGCTCCAAACTACTTACCCATTAATTTTTTGACAATATTTCTATATCTAGAAAGAACCAATTCAACATACTCAAGGGTGTTGAAGCTCTTATTCTTAAAGAAGTACTTAACAGCATTCTTATCAGAGCCAGAGATCATCAACCACTTAGAATCCTTATTAAATGGATAACGTAAGTTATCATTTACTACGGATAAATAAGCGTAATTTAAATCCTTGTAGTGGAATAAGCTACAAATATCATTCAAAGCATCATCAAGTTCCTCTTTCATCTTTAAAAATTCTTTTGCTGATGAATTACCAACAACAAGAATATTCTTTAAAGGAATGATATTTTCACCATCCATCAAAGCAGTTTTTAAAACCTTCAAAAGGTTTTGGGAATTAACGAGATTGAAGATTTTATTGTAACAATCACCATTTAAAGCAATTGCTTTTTCAGCAAAAGATGATTCTCTAAAATCGTAGACAGTAGAGCAATCATTATTTCTCATACAAATAATTCTAGAACCCAATTTTCCTTCAACACACTCGCTAGCAAGGATAGATAAAGCATAAACTTTATCCTGAGAATTGTCCTGTCTGCAATATGGAGTGAAGGCGATAACTAAAGTATCCTTCATATCATATTTCATAGATTCTTTTAAACCTTCCCATTTCAAATTAGCCAAATTCATAACATCACTGTTTCTGCGATTTGGGTTTGAAATAAATGTCTTATAGACATCATAAGGAGTTAAAGTATCGGTAGCAAAATTAGCTTTATCAGCCGCAACTTTTTTAAGATACTCATCGAATCTAACGGCATCATACTTTTTAAATAAGTCCTCATATTTTTGCATAGCCAAAGATGGAACATCTTCATAGTTGAAGGTGAAATCCAAGTTATTGATCTTATTTTCAATTACACAAGTAGAGCGGTATTTTGAAAGCATTTTTCTATATTCAGCTTCCTTCATACCTAACTTCTTCATAATATACTTAGCCAAAGTCTTCTTTTCGTTGTTTGAGCAATTAAAAGATGGCAACCACTTAGCAAGTAAACCTTTTTCAAGAGTAGGTCTACCAGTTAAAGTAGTCTTAATATAATTGATAAGTTTAGGTTCAACAGAGGTTCCTAAAAGGCATAACAAATCATCATATCTACCGAATTTAGGAATCATATCAAAAATCTTAGAGACGAATTTAGGATCTTGAATTGCTACGAATTTAAGCATCTTTCTAAAAACTTCTCTTTCACCGAGACCGTTTTTAATATCTCGTGAGTAAAGCATAACAGATAAAGCACTCTCTTTATCTGTGGAATATAAGCGAGAGAAACTAGGAATAACATTCTTAGGATTTTCTCTTGAATTACCAACAAGGTAAAAGAGATCCAATAAGGAATCATTAGTAGTAAGAAGCTCTCTATCTAAAGTTACTGAGTTAATAATAGTCATATCAGACCTCCTTTATCCAAAAATAAACTAGACACGCTTTCTGTCACAAATTTTACGTTTATATGCAAATCTGTTCATAAGACTGAAATAAATTTTGCTGAAAGTGTCTATACAAGACTCGTAACGTCTTTCTTGTAAACAATTTTAGGAAATAAAAATTTTGATAAAAATGAGAGGTTAAAAAATATTTTACGACCACAAAATTTGCAATTAATTAGTGATTTTAAATAAATATTTATAAATTTTACTACCCCAAAAAGTGGGCAGTTGATTAGTTTTTCTAAAAATTTATTTAATTTTTTCTATCAAAAAAACTGTCTACTCGATATCTTTATCTTTCGACAGTTACATTTTTAAATTTTAGTTGAATGTTCCATCATCATTTGAGAGTAATTCTCTGATGCCATTAACTACAGTTAGCATTGGTGTAGAAGAAATTGAAAACTGAACAGATAGTTTATCGGAGAAAAACTTCTTTGTTTCATTAAGTAAAGAACCACCACCTGAAAATGTGATACCAAGGGAAGAAACATCATTTGCTAATTCAGTTGGTAAGCTTTCGATGAATCTTTGGATTTCAAAAGCAATATCTGAAGCAACTTTAGATAATGGGAAATAGAGTTCCTGTGAAGTGATGATAAATTTATGAGGTAAAGATGAAATGACATCCTGACCTTTAACTTCAAATGCTCTATTTTCACTAGCTTTATTTAAATTACCAATTTTAATCTTAATATTTTCAGCAGTCTTTTCACCGATAATTACATGGTATTTATCACGGATGAATCTGATAATCTCTTTTTCATAATTATCGCTTCCAAGAGGAATCGTTTTACCTTTAACAAGTTCACCAGATGCGACAACTCCAATATTAGTAGATCCACCACCGATATTTACAAACATATTTCCAGAAGGTGAATAAGGTGAAATTCCGCAGCCGAATGCGGTCAATTTAGAAATAGGTTCAAGGTAAATCTCTTTAACATTAAGGTTTTTTGCTATTTCAAGAAGAGCGTTCTGTTGAACTTCATTAACTTCATCTGGAGTAGCAAAAATCAAGGTTGAACTTCTTAATTCCTTATTTAACTTCAAATTATTGAAGGCACTTTTTAGATAGGAAATTGCCTGATTAGTTGAAGTTACCAATCCGTTTTTAATAAAAGAAATCGTTTCAATTGAATAAGGGGTTCTACCAACCATTTTCTTTGCGATATAACCGATATTTGATTCTTTTGTACCAGATTTATCGCTGGCAATAATTGTTGGCTCATTAAAAATGATGCTATCCATCGAAGAAAGATAGATGATGGTATTGCTAGAACCTAAATCGATACCGATAACTTTATTGCGTTTCATATAGATATATTATATACAATCGCTTTTCTGTATTTAAAAATGTCAACTTGAAAACAAGTTGACATGATAGTTATTATTGATATTCTTCTGGGTGATGAGCTTCATATTTCTTTCTCTCGGCGAGATTTAAAATCTTCTTTCTCATTCTTAATGAAGATGGAGTAACTTCCAAGAGTTCATCTTGGTTGATGTAGTCCAAACACTCTTCCAAGGACATCTTTCTAGGAGCTTTCAAAACAACTGTGAAGTCTTTATTAGCAGATCTTTGGTTACCAAGGGATTTAGTTTGAACAACGTTAACACCCATATCCATCTTGTATTTATTTTCACCAACGATCATACCTTCGTAAACATCAACACCAGGAGTAATAAACATTGTACCTCTCTCTTCAGTGTGCTTTAAAGCGTATGCGGTTGACATACCTGTATCAGTTGCAACTAAAACACCTAAACTTCTCTTACCGATTGCAGCAGGGATCTTAGGTCTGAATTCCTTGAAGGTGTGGTTAACAATTCCGTAACCTGAAGTCAAAACCATGAAGTTTGTCATGAAAGAGATTAAACCTCTGGATGGGATGACGTAGTTGATTCTTGTTTGACCATTCTCTGAATTCATATTGATCAATTCAGCATATCTACCACCTAAAAGGTTCATGACATCACCGACATATTGATCTGGGACATCAATTTGTAAGTCTTCGAATGGTTCGCATTCGACACCGTCGATAACCTTGATGATAACTTCTGGCTTGGAAACTTGAAGTTCGAAACCTTCTCTACGCATGGTTTCAATTAAAACTGATAAGTGCAATTCACCTCTACCGGTGACGATGTAACTTTCAGAACTTGCAAGAGCTTTGAAACGTAAGGAAACGTCTCTTTGACTCTCTTTGTAAAGTCTATCTTCAATCTTCTTAGAAGTTAATAACTTACCTTCTTTACCAGCAAATGGGGAGTGATTTGCAGCAAATGTCATCTGCAAAGTAGGTTCGTCAATTCTTAATGGAGGCAACTTTTCAAGGTTATTTGGGTCGCAGATTGTTTCACCAACATTGATGTCAGCTAAACCAGCGATAGCACAGATATCACCAGCACTTGCTTCCATAATTTCAACTCTATCAAGTCCGATATAACCGAAGAGTTTTTGAACTTTAAAGTTTCTATTTTCACCATTTAATCTCATGCAGGTGACGATATCACCAGGATGGATTGTACCTCTTTCGACTCTGCCAACACCGATTTTACCAACGTAATCATTGTAATCTAACAAGCTTGGTTGGAATTGGAATGGAGCTTCGGTGTCAGTTTTTGGTGAAGGAATCTCTTTGATAATTGTTTCAAAAATAGGTTCCATACCAGGTTTTTGTGTGGATAAATCCATTGAATAGCTGGATGTACCTTTCAATGCAGATGTGAATATAACCTTGTAATCTAAGAGTGAATCATCAGCACCTAATTCGATGAAAAGCTCTAATACTTCATCGAGAGTCTTTTGAATATTGGCATTAGGTCTATCAACTTTATTGACAACAACAATTGGCTTTAAGTTGTATTCCAATGCGGTCTTTAAAACGAAACGTGTTTGTGGCATGGTACCTTCGAAAGCATCGACGACTAAGACAACACCATCAACCATGTTCATAATACGTTCGACTTCACCAGCGAAATCTGCGTGTCCAGGAGTATCTAAAATATTGATTCGATAATCTTTGTAATTGATTGCAGTAGGCTTAGAAACAATGGTAATACCTCTTTCTTTTTCGATATCGTTATTATCCATAACTCTAGTACCGACTTGTTCGTTTTCTCTAAATGTTCCGGAGAATTTCAAAAGTTGGTCAACTAAGGTAGTTTTACCATGGTCAACGTGAGCGATAATTGCAACATTACGAATATTTTTCATTGACTATCTCCTCTCTTAATTATCTATATATGTAAAAGCAATTTATTTTAATACTTTAATAATCAATTATAAATATGAAAACGTTTACTTTCTTGAAAAAATTTTCAAGAAATTGAAGGAAACAAGGTGAGTTTCATCGTCGATTTTTAAGAAATCTATGTGACATTATCAAAATGTGTAAAAATAAATGAATTTTTTGTTTATAAGTAGAGTTTATAAAGCAATTTTGATATTAATATTAAAGTTGTATATCATAATAACATAATGTAAATAAGTAACTTTTCAAACATAAATTTTAATACTATAAAATCAATTATGAGAAAATTTTACTCAATCAACTAAATTTCTTCCCATCTTTCATCCAAACAATAAGGAAAATCTTTATATATAAATAAATTTATATATACAATACAAAGTAACATATGATTTGCTATGCTATAATTTAGTAATGCAAAAGGAGTTTGGTATGCAAAAAAATAAAAATCAAACCAAATCTACGAATCCAAAATATGCGTTCTGGGTAAAAGTTTTATTATCCTTGATACTCTTCTTTTTGGTTCTTTGCGGATTATTCAACAGAAAATATTTAGGTGGCTTTTTAACCTATGGATTTATGTATCTTTTCGGATCATACTTCTTCATGGTTTACTTGATACTTTTATGTATTCCTCTCTTCTTTATTTTGAAGATGAAAGGATTCAAGTTGCTTCACCTAATCTTAATTGGACTTGGTTTAGCCCTATTAACAATCGGTCTTGTCACTGTTTCGTCAATGAGCTTGGATGCACTCAATAACTTTGATGCTAATTCAGATGGATACATTTTAAATGCTTTTAACTCAGTATTTGATACAGTTAAAAATCCAAACACAAACTTTTTAGTCGATTACTCACCAAATATCTTCAACTTAAAGGGTGGACTTTTAGGTACATCTATTGTTGCTAGCTTAAAACAAGGTGATAACCTCATCGTTCCAGGCATTTTAGGTGGATTATTCATTTCTTTTGGTGTTTGCTTTATCTTTGGTATTCCAGCCTTAGCAATCATCAAGTTAATTAAAAATAAAAAACTCAATAAGACTTACGAAGTTGATCCTACTCCTGTTCCAGTTTCACTCAACGAACCAGTTGATAGCAAAGTTTCTAATGAGGAACTCCAAGAGGAACTTGAAAAGGAACTTCCAATCACTTTATCAAGAAAGAAAACTGTTCAAGAATTATCTAAGGAAGCTAATAGCTACCAAGATAATCCTAATCAAAGATCAAAACCTTTCAAGAAATCTCTATATGATGAAGATGAACTCGAAGTTAATACTCAAACATTGAATAACGTCAATAATTACATCAGAACAATAAATTCCCGTGCAAATATTGAGCCAGAAGAAGAGCTTGAAGAAGAGGAAGAGGAAAAGCCATTTATTCAAGAAGAGATTACTCTTACAAGAAAAGCAGCTCCTACTTACTCAAATGGCAACACTAAATCCTACACAGTCCCAATCGATACTGAAGTTTTGCATGAAGCAAGTAAGAATAAAAAACTTGCTAAAGAAATTGCTAAACAGGAAGCAAAAGCCAAAGAAGAAGCAATCATGCCTTCACCTTTGGAAGATGAATTTGAAGTTTTCACACCAAATCTTTCAAGAAATATAAAATCTGCCTCTGTCCAAGCTTCTCCTGTTGAAAAAGTCGTCGAACCTGAACAACCTAAAGTTGTCGATAAGATTGCTCAACATAAAGAGATGTATCCAAACGATATCATTGTCAACATCAAGACTGCTGAGCAAAAGAAGGAAGAAGAACTCTATTCATCTGCTGAACCTAGTGAAAAATACGATTACATCCTTCCTCCATTATCACTTCTTGAAGATCATACTGAATACGGTAAGTATGAAATCAATAACCGTGCTAACTTTGAAAAGCAGAAGAAAATTAACCAATTCTTTGAAGATTATAAGATCAATGCTAAGGTTGAATCCTTCACTATGGGTCCATCTGTTACAAGATTCAACATCAGAACTGAACCTGGTGTCAGAATTAACACCATCGCCAGCCGTGTTGAAGAATTGCAGATGTATCTACGTGGCGACAAATCTGTCCGTGTTGAAACTGTTGTTGAAGGAAGAGATACTTCCGGTATTGAAGTTGGTAACGCTGAAGCAATGATGGTTCCATTCAAATCATGTTTCAGTCAAATTCAAAGTTCAAAAGATCGTTTAACAGTTATTTTAGGCACCAACATCGATGGTGAAGTCGTCAGTATGAATATTGATGATTTACCTCACTTACTTGTTGCTGGTTCCACCGGTTCTGGTAAATCCGTCTTTATCCACTCACTCATCCTTTCTCTTATCATGAGAAATTATCCTGACCAATTAAGATTGATTCTCATCGACCCTAAGAAAGTTGAGTTCACAAAATATGAGAAGATTCCTCATTTATTCTGCAGAATTGTTGATGATATTCTCCAAGCAACAACCATTCTCAACGAACTTGTTGCTGAGATGGAGAGACGTTATCGTTTACTTAGAAACTGCCAATGCGTCAACATCAAAGAATACAGAAAACTTAGAGATACAAATAAAGAACTTGTCAATCTTCCTGACATTGTTTGTATCATCGACGAGTTTGCTGATTTGATCAGCCAAGCTCCTGATGAGATTGAAGAATCAGTTCAAAGACTTGCTCAAAAAGCACGTGCTTGCGGTATCTATTTAGTTATCGCAACTCAACGTCCTTCAGTCAAAGTTATCACCGGTGACATCAAGTCAAATATCCCAGCTAGAGTCGCTTTAAGTGTTTCCTCACAGGTTGACTCAAGAACTATCCTCGATGAAATCGGTGCTGAAACATTGGTTGGTAAAGGTGACCTTTTAGCAAGAATTCCTGGTCGTAAATCACTTATCAGATGCCAATCTCCATTTATTTCCAACGAAGAAATTTCACGTGTCACAACATACTTAACTAAGATCGGTGGACTTCCTAAGTTTGATATCCGATTCAACAAGATTCAACTTGATGCGATGAATAATCAAAATGCTGAAAAGAAAGAAGATTAAGAGGTAAAAAATGAAACAAATTGAAAGTCCAAATGAAAATTTGATTTTTATTGATGACGAAAACTACAAGGTTAATCAGTTGGATGTGACATACATCATCAACAGAAATGATACTTGCTTAGCCGCACTTAAAATGTACCTTGATGTCATCACTGAAAACTCTGTTGTCTATAAAAACAAGAAGAAATTGCTTGAGAAATTGAATAGTTTCTACGGTGCAAAATTGACTTATTCAATTAAAAAAGCCGACACTGACTACGTTGTCAATTTCAAAATCACAACTGTTTTAAATAAATTCGTCAAAGGTTTTAGAAATATTCAACTTGAAGCAATCAGATTTATCGACACCTTAATTAGAGAAGGTTGGGGTAATAACAGAGCAGTTTTTACATCCGCTCTTGAAAAGAATATCACTGAAACTCAACGTTTAGAACAGAATGAAGAATTCAGTTTAATCCATGCCGTACACAACAATTTCATACCTAATTTAAGTTATGGAATTTATCCTTACGGTACAGTTGAAGAATTCAAATCTTTGAAAGATGTCGACTTATCCGTTGCAAGAAATGCACTTTTGAAAGCTCAAGTTTTAGTCACTTATATCGGTGATTGCAACGCTAATGCACTTTCTTTAGTCAACAGAGTTTATAAGCCAAGTCCATTCATCGCACCATTAAGAAGTGGTGACTTCCACTTTTCTGATGAAGTTAAACTTGTTGCAGATTCAACTTTCGATGATACTCATATCGCACTTGTTTACATCACTGAACAAATCGAGACTTTGAAAGTTAAACTCATCGAAAAGATTATTGTCAAACTTATCGCCAACGAAATTAAGAAAGTTAATAAGATTGACTACAGAGTTGATGCTAATCCAAAAATTGATCTACTCTACAAAGGTAACATCATCGTTGTTAGACTCAATAGCGATGTTAATACTGCCTATGAAAAGATCATTCAAACAGTCACAGAAGTAATCAATTCCATCTCTTTATCTATAAGAGAAGAAACATTCAATCATATTGTCAAGTCCATCTTATTTGAACTTGAAGATGTTAAGACAAATCCAGTTAAATATTCCAATTTCATCATTGAAAATAAACTCTGCGGTTTGGAATATGATCTTGAAACTCAAAAGAACACATTAGCAAGTATCACACTTGATGATGTTAAAAAGAAACTTAATAAACTTAACTACTTCGGTAGTTTGGTTTTGAAAGGTAAGAAGGGAGAATAATTCATGAAAAAAATCACTTTTCCTAAGTTAGATGTTGAACTTTACGAAGAAATTCTTCCTAACAAGATGAAGGTTCTTGTCTGTCCAAATCCTTCAGCAGATGTCGTCAAAGCGGGTGTCTATGTTGATATTGGTTCTTACAATCACACAGAAAAGATTCAATCAACCAAGACACCAAATGGTCTTGCTTACTTCCTTTCAAAGGCATTAGAAAGAAATTCGTTAGGTGATATGAAAGATGTTTTCTATCAAAATGATGCTATTTATTCTTCTTATGTCTCAGAAAGTTATTCCTACTATTCATTCAAAACCAGCAAGGATTATTTAAAGAATATCGACTTGCTTCTTGGTATGGTTTCTAACTTCGAAGTCACCGAAAAAGATGTTGAACTTGCAAGAAAAGAAGTTGTTAAAGAGATTAATAACCAAACAAAAGATCCTGAAAAGGCAATTCTTAACGATTTAAGACAAAATCTTTACATCGGTTCTCCAATTAGAAATCCTATCACTGGTACCCTTGATGAAATTAAGAGCATCCATCAAAACACTTTAAAGAAATTCTTCACTCAATATTATTCAGTTGAAAACATGACTTTATTTGTTTTCGGTAATGTTGATCCAAATACAATCGGTGACCATTTATCTTCACTTAAAATGCTCAACAGATTTGGAAAGAATGATGTAACACCTCTCAAATATGAAGAAAGTTACGGTTCTTCCAAACAAACAAGCCAAGTTAAAGCAGTTGATACTAAGAAAGGTACACTTCTTTCCTTTGGTATAAAGTTCTTACCAAGACAAGAACTTTATACAGCATACAAGAATGAAGTCTTTGCAATGTACGAAGTTCTTCCAACCTATCTTTTCTCCGAAGAAACAAAATTCGTCGATGAGATGAAATCAAAAGAGATTATCGATGAAGTTGTTAACTACGGAATCACTGAAGCTTGCGAAGATACCTATCTTTACGTCACATATAAAACAAGAAATTCTTCACTTTTAAAGCGTGAACTTTACAACTATGTTTCTTTATGGGAAAAGAAATTTGATAAAGGATTATTTAATCAGATCACCCGTAGATACCATGGTCGAGCAATCATGTCTTTAGGTGATATCAACACCTTAGAAGAAAACTTAATTAGAGTTTATGCTAACCATATTGCTTATCCAAATCTTATTGATATGGTTAAAGAAATTAGAGTTAGCGATTTTAAACTTTTCATTAAAGATTTATCTACATGTCCAAGTTCAGTAGTCGTTTATTCAAGCGAAGATCATAGATAATATGGGCTTAGGAATTGATAATGTTGCTCTTTCACGAATAACTGATGATATCCTTGGAAGATTTCCAAAAAGAATATTATCTGACCGTGAATATGAAGAATTTGAAAGTACCAAAAATAAGAGAGAATATTTAGCCAGCCGTTTTGCCGGAAAAGAAGCCTTCATAAAAGCAACATCAAACAAAAAGATCAAACTTGCAGATGTTGAAATACTAAACGATTCAGATGGAAAGCCACATATTTATTACAAGAGTAAAGAATGCGGATTAATTTCCATCACTCACGATATCATCTGCACGGTAATAGTTATAACAGCATAAAATTTTGGAGGAGAAAATGACAAATTTAGCAGTAGAAGCCAAACTTATTGGAGATAATACTATTCAAATTGATGTTGATGCATCCTACGTCAACGCTAAAAATAGAAAGTTTGCTCTAGTTTTAAATGGTAAAACTATTGAAAATCTCAAGTGTATTTCCAAGAGTGATTCAAATAGAAAAATTATTTATACCGTTCATAACCAAACTAAAATTAGCGTCGGATATGACTACCAAATTAAAGATGATTCAAACGAATTCTATCCTTTGGATGTCTCATATCTTGCTACCAAACAAAGTTTTATTGATAAATACAAAACTGATTTGGAATTAGGTGCAATCTATTCCAAAGAAAGTACTACTTTTAGAGTCTTTTCACCTCTTGCCAGTGATATTGCTGTTGTCATTGAAACAAAGGATGGCAAAGATAGTCAACTTCATAACATGACTAAAGATTTCGAAACCGGTCTTTTCGAAATTACAGTCAAAGGTGATTTTGATGGTTTCCGTTACAGATATTTAGTCAAAATCATGGGTGAAATCCATCTTGTTGTTGACCCATATGCCTTCTCATTATCAACAAATTCTCGCTTTGGTTACATTGTTGATATGAATAAAGTTCTTGCCATTCCAAATTACGACGACAAACTCCCTAAGGTAGATAATTACAATGATCATGTCATTTACGAATTGGATGTTAGAGATATGACTTCTTTAACCGATGTTGAGCATAAAGGTACTTTTGATGCTTTAACAAGAGAAGGTTTAAAAAATGAAAATGAGCTTCCAATCGGTATGGATTACATCAAAAATTTACATGTAAATACCGTTCAAATTCTTCCTTTCTACGATTTCCAAACTATCGATGAATCAAATCCAACCAGCCAATACAACTGGGGTTACGATCCTAAGTTTTACTTTGCTCCAGAAGGAAGTTATGCAAAAGATCCAGAAGATCCATACTCAAGAATCATCGAACTTAAAAAGATGATTTCAACATTCCATAAAAATGGTATCAGAGTTAATATGGATGTTGTTTTCAACCATGTTTATTCAAGAAACACCAACTCTTTAGAAATATTATGTCCAAATTACTACTTCCGTCTCAATCCAGATGGAACCAATTCTAATGGATCATTCTGTGGTAACGATATCGAATCAACTCACTACATGTGTCAAAAGCTCATCATTGATGCTTTGATTCACTTTGTTAAATACTATGGGGTTGATGGTTACAGATTTGACTTGATGGCAATTATCGATAAGGATACTTTACTTAAAGCTTTCGATAAATTGAAAGCAATCAAACCAGATATCATGATTTACGGTGAAGGTTGGGATATGCCTACAAATCTCCCATCAAATATGAAATCTTCATCTTTGAATTCCTTCTCCATGGAAAATATCGGATTCTTTAACGATAGATTCAGAGATATCGTCAAAGGTAAAACATCCGAGAGCGAATTAGCAGTCAAAGGCTACCTTTCTGGTGATACAAACTACATCGATGGTTTCAAGCATGTTTATCTTGGCTCCTCTGTTGCTATGATTTATCCACCTATGTTCAAATCATGTCAACAATCAATTAACTACTGCGAATGCCATGACAATTCCACACTTTTTGATAAGCTTTCCGTGTGCAATAAAGAGGATAGTTTAGATGATAAATTGAAACGTATCAAACTTATCAACTCTGCAATCATGTTCTCTGCTGGTGTTCCATTTTTCCATATGGGTCAAGAAGTTGGTTTATCAAAACAAGGGGAAGCAAATTCTTACAATTCTTCTGATCAAATTAATGGTATGCAATACGATGTTGCCTACAAACGTAAAGAGATGATCTCATACTTCAAGGATCTTATCAGATTAAGAAACGACTTACCTTGCTTCAAGATTCATGATAATCAAGAACTTATCAACACAATCAGTTTCACAAACTTAGATAAAGGTGCTTTACTTATCACCTACTCTTTAGAAAAAGAAGATATTTACGTTATCTTCAACCCAAGCAAAGAAAGCTTCACTTACAATTTTGATAAATACGTCAAAGTTATATTCTCAAATACCGGTTACGTTAGCCATTTCTATGACTTCTACTCTTACAACTACCTTGTTAACGGTTTAACCTTTTCAGTTTTAAGAGGAGATAAAAGAAAATAATGCGTAAGTATGTAAGAATGGCTCCTGAAGTCTTAGCAATCCTTGGAAGCTATTATCCAAAGATTTGGTCAATGGTTAGAAAGAAAAAACGTCCTCAGGAGTTTTACCAAGTCTACCACAAGATGATTAAAAAAGCCTGCAAAGGTCCATTCAGAATTATCTACAACAACTTCCATGTTGAAAATGTACCTAATTCTCCATGTATTTTTATTCCTAACCACATCCATTACTTCGACCCAATCACTTTCTTAGGATTCTTCGATAGAAATATTTTCTTCATCGGTAAGAAGGAAACAGAAAAGTATTTCCTTGTTGGTAATATCATGAAAAATATCGGATCTATCTTCCTTGATCGTTCATCAATTAGAGATGGAATCCGCATGATTAACGCTGCAAGTAAATATTTGAATGAAAATAATGATACTTCTATCGTCATTTTCCCTGAAGGAACTCGCACTAAAGATAAGGAAAAATACTCCATGCAAGAATTCCATCCTGGATCATTCAAGATTGCTTACAACACCAAATTACCAATTGTTCCTACAGTTTTATACGGAACATTCAATATTCTTAATCAGAAGGTTCATAAGAAAAAATACGTTGTCACAATGAGTTTCTTAAAACCAATAACTTATGAAGAATACAAAGATATGACAACAATTGAACTTGCAAATAAAGTTCATGACATGATGGTTGAAGAATTGAATAAAGTTAGAGAAGACTTTGCTATTAAAGATAAGTATTACAACTCAAAAATGTATAAAAAAGGAAAATAACTATGATTTATCATATTATTGTTAACCCTATTGCTGGTAGAAAAAACTCCGAAGGTAATTTAAACGAATTACAAAAGTATATTTTAAATAATAACATCCACTGCAAGATTTATTTCTCAAGAGATTTTGGTCATCCAAAAAGATTAGCTCATCAAATTGAAAAAGCTAATCCTGAAGGTGGCGTCATTGTCGTCTGTGGTGGCGATGGAACAATCTCAGAAGTAATTAACGGAATTACCGATTTATCAAAATGGACTTTTGGTATCATTCCAATGGGATCAGGTAACGATTTAGCAAGTAAATTACAACTTCCTAAGAACAATGTTAGAGATGCTTTTGACATCATTTTATCCAACAAAGTCAAAGTTATCGATTACATGATGGTCAATAATACCAGATGTTTCAATATCGCTGGTACCGGTGTTGACGTTGATATTTTGGAAAGATTTGAAACTTACACCAAGATGCACGGCTCATTAAGATATTATCGTGCTACCTTAGTTTCACTTGCTAAGTATAAAGGTGTTAACTATAAGATCACTTTGGACGGCGGTGAACCATTTGTTGAAAATACCTTCATTGTTTGTATCTGCAACGGTTCACAGTTCGGTGGCGGTATTAAAATCTGTCAACATGCAGTTGTTGATGACGCATATTTAGATTACGTCAACTGTAGAATGATCAATAAGATCAACATTCCAGCAAAGATGATTAAACTCTTAAACGGTAAAATCAATAAATGCAATCCTAATTTTTATCAAACAAAGAAAGTTAAATGTGCAACAGTTGAAAAGGAAGATGGTTCTGAATTTGCACTTGAAACCGATGGTGCAATTATGAAAGCAAATAAATTCACTTTCCAAATTGTTCCAGCTGGTTTAAAACTTTTCTCTAAGTAATTAAAAATAAGGTACCCAATTGGGTACCTTTTTTCATTTTTACTCTCTTTCTAATTTCAAATAATCGATTTTACCTGCATTATTTCTAGGCAAATTATCGACAACGACAATCTTATATGGTTGAGCGTATTTAATTAATTTTTCTTTCAAAGCATTTTGAACATCAATTACTAAATCTTCAGTTTGATGCTTTCTTTCAACTTCAAGATAGAGATAAATTTGCTTATGAGTTCCATCACTGAAAACTTTAACAGCTGCGTCTTTAACTAAGAAGTTTTCGCAGGCAACTTTGCAGATATCTTCTGGGAAGATAGTGTAACCTGAAATCTTAATAATGTTCTTTATTCTTCCTACAATATAGATAAAACCATCTTCATCAATGTAGGCTAAATCGCCTGTTTTAAGATACTTTCTACCATCTGAATCTACAATATAAATATCGTTATTTAATTCTTCGTTGTAGTAATTAAGCATAACTGTTTCACTGTTTAAGCAGAGTTCTCCAATTACATTATTTTCAGTTACGAAATAATTATCTTTTGTCGCAATCTTTGCTTTAACAAAAGGCAAAGGTTTTCCAACAGAAAGGTATTTCTTTTCACCTTTTCTAGAAACTGCGTTGACGGTACTTACTTCAGTTAAACCATAACCTTCCAAGATTTCACCACTCGAATTGTACTTAGTCATAGCTTCATCAAAAGTCTTTAAAAGTGAATATTCTGGGTGAGAAGCACCGATAAAAACGTGCGTTAAATACTTCAAACCTTTGGAATAGAATCTTCTATTTTCAAGAATTTTTCTAATCATGTATGGAACAGAAATCATGTAGTTAATTCTGTTCTTTTTAATTGCAGTGATAACTGCATTTACATCAAATTTAACAAATAAAGCTGAGCAAGCACCATTGTATAAAGGAGCATGTAATCCCATTGTTAATCCATAACCATGAAAGAAAGGAATCAATGCCATCATTGAGGTATTAATTAAGTCTTTCTGTCTCTTTCTTAAAATGTAAGCACAGTAGTTAGAAACAGTGTTGATTCCCTTATCATTTAGAACAATAATCTTACTTTTGCCTGTTGTTCCACCACTTCCCAAATAGAATGATGGTTTCATGCAATCATTGTTAATTTCAAAGTCAATTGAAGTGTCATCTTCAATGTTATTAAGTAAGATGTTTTTATCTAAAAGTTGAATATCCTTATTATAAATTGCAAGTAAATATGCTTTCTCAACCTTATTCAAATAATCAAACATTGAGATTAGGTAAGTATCTAATTTTGCTTGAACATTTGGATATTTTCTAACGAATATATCAGTGGTGAAAAAGTATTCGCATTCAACTTCATCAATCTTTTGCAAAGCTTCGTATTCAGTTGTTGTTGGGAATAAAATAAGTGAAATTGCACCTATTTTATTGAGTGCATAAATCAAATAAACTGTCTGTGGACAATTTGGACAAATCAAACAAACTTTAGTATCTTTTCTAACACCTAATTTATATAATTTCCTTGCGTAAACATCGATATTTTGTAAAAGTTCCTTATAGGAAATGATGGCACTTCTGTATGTTAAAGCAGGGTTATTTAAATCAAAATCTCTTTTAATAGCATTATAAAGAGACAACTTAATTCTACCTTCAGTTTTCTTTGCTTCAGCTAATGATTCAAAATCGTTAATTTCTTTGTAATGAATACTTTTTAAATCGTAATTTCTCTTCATATCAACAATCCATATCCCATTCCTAGTAAAATTGCCCCTACAATTATAAAGTATACAAATGGAAATGCCACGTAAAAGTATATAGTATGTGAACCGATGAAATTAATTGGCAAAAATACCTTGCTATCTAAGAATTTAAAATAAGGTTTCTTTCGATTCATGTAGAAGATGTGACCAATTACTACACCTAAAAAGAAGAAACTCGCTTTAGGAAAAATTGGGAAGTAATCAGAGCCGAAAGCTGTGACACCACAACAAATTTTAATTATGCTTTCAATATTTGGATATGAAGCAAAATATGGATCTGAATGTGCTTGTATAAAGCCTGGAAAATATACATATCTAAAAACAATTCCAATCCAGAAGATTAAAATTGCTAATATCATATAGAAGACTACAGGAGGCTCTTTTTTAGAGATTAATCTGTATACCCAATCAACAAAGCACTTAAATAATAAACAGAAAGATAGTAGATGTAAGATACCAAAGACAACAACGATATTTTTACTTCCCATGAAGGTAGAAATAATATAGGTAATTGTTGTATAAAGTTCAGCGACAACTAATAAAAGAACGCCTCTTTTAAGGTTATCTCTTGAAAATACCGTGGAAAGTCCAGTCAAAACGATGAAAACTGACGAGAATAACTGAACTAAGAATTCCATTACACCTTCCTGAGCACTCATATCACTACAGAAGTAAATAAAATTTCTTAAACCTTCATTTACGTTCATTGGATCGGAGTAGATATTAAAGATATTTGGAAGCATTGAAGTGTAAACACAAGTATGGTACAAAACAACCAAAATAATGCAGATTCCACGCAAAATATCGATTTCTCTAAAGCGAAGTCTCTTACCTTTTGGCTTATAAAGAGAAACCATTTTGTTCAATTTTTTATCGTTAAGTACCAACTTAGTTTGCAACTCTCTCATGATTACTTATCTGATTTAGATTTAGCTTCAGTTAATCGCTTATTAGGATATTTACGTAAGAAATCATTTCTTGAAAGCATGTTCTCACATCTGAAAAGAAGTTGACTCAATAAAACTTTATTTGTATCTCCAGCAAGAATAGCTTCGGAGCCGGAAACCATGTAGATGTAAACTTTATTTTCTTTTCTACTTCTAACATCATCGATGTAGATGATTTCTTTGTAAGGGTAGAAAACTTTCTTGGTGTACTTTTGGAAAACCAAACCATTAGGAGTAAAAACGTAATAGGATCTAAACCTTGTGAAGATGATAAAGAAAATTGTGATACAAACTAAGATGCCAGGTAAAATCAAATCGCCTAAGTAGAACAAGGTTATATTTCCTGTGTTCATTGTTGTGATGTAATTTGAAAGGATGGTGAATAAAACTGTGAATAGAATGATGACGCCACCAGCAGACAAAATTACCAATAACATATTTTTAAATGAAGGGTAAATCTTCATATTTGAATCTATCTTTTTCATGTTAAAAAGTATATCACAAGGAACTTTTAACTTATAAAAATCTTATCTTCAAGAAGAGAAATTTGTAATTTCAATTCAAATTTTAAATTTATACACAATGTCAAAATTTTACATTATTTCTTAGACACAAAAGATAAAAAGTCCAAAATCTTGAGCCTAAAATTTAACATATATTTTAATTGTATGTAGATATTTATTTATCTATAATTTAAATAGTTGTTTACTACCCCTTAGAAAAAAGGAGAATTTTAGATTGAAACTTTTTGATAAAATTCCTGATAATTTTTTCTCGCCACTTGCAAGAAAGTACCGTGCAGTTTATGCCTTTGCACTTTTAACCTTGTACGACCATCTCATCATTTACAGATCCGAAATCAAGAAGGTCGATTTTATCAACGCTTTAAAAAACAAAGGTAGTGAACTCATCAACTTATTCAACCCCCAAGTTGACAAGGAAGAATCAGACGAAGAGAACATCACTGATATTAAAGTTGATGAAGAAGATCCATCTTCAATCAACTCCAAGACAAACTATATCGTCAGAGAACTTCAAAACTGCGGATGGTTCCAAATTGAAAAGGATAAATACGGAGTTGAAAAAATCTATCTCCCAGTTTATTCCATCCAGATGATCGAAGTTATCTACAAAATGGCTAGTGAAGGAACAGTCTATTTACCTCTTGTTCACCAAACTTACTCAGAACTTAATCTTGAAAACGAAAAAGAGGATGACCAAATGTTCAGAACTCTTTGTAACGCTGAGCACAACGCTCAAGAGCTTGAACTCTCCGTTACTACATTGAAGCACTCCATCAAAGTTTTCGGCAGCAAATTGCAAGACATGACAAATCCAAACGAAGCTTTGAGAAGCCACTTCGACTTATTCAAGGTTCAAATAGGTGATAAGATCTACCACCCAATGAAAACTTACGATTCCTTAGGTTTGTACACCCAACCTATCGTCGACATTCTCAGAAAGTGGTTAAGAGACAACCGTATTATCACAAAGCTTGTCACCCAAGCAAAATACGATGGAAGATACGTCAATCAATCAACCGATGAGATTGCTGTCAATGTCACATCCCTTATCCAAAGACTTATTGACACTTTCTCTGGACTTAACAGAGAATTCTTCTCAATCGACAAGGATAATGCTGATTACACAGAAGCAGTTCAAAAGAAAGTTAATTTCTTATCCTCTTCAGATAAAACTATGGAAGGTAAAATCGATGCCATCATCGTCCGCCTTGCAGAGATTATTAGAAAATCCAACGTCACCAACTTGGAAGAACTCGATATTGAAGAAATTTCCGATACCATCGATATCTCTTCAAAGGTCTTCATCGACAGCGATAGTTTGACTATGCCTAGAGAAAGAAAGCAGATTCAAGATGTTGGTTTCTTACCAATGGATGAACCTGATGATTTCTTCTCTGATGACAATCTTTTCAACTTCATTGAAACCGAAGTCAGTTTATTCTCAGATGAAGCAGTCAAAGCCTTCTACCTTAAAAACTTCAAAGGTAGAAAAGAGATCTTAACCACAGACTTTACTTTCACAGATCTCAACGACTTTGTTCTTTACATTTATGGAATTGTTAAAGCATCATTTGGAAACTACTACTTCGACATCGAAAAAATCTGCGATGAAATTAGATTTGACAATTACCTCATGCCTAAATACAAATTTATCAGAAAGGAGAGCTTTAAATAATGAACTTTGTTGAAGAATATGAAAAAATGAGTTCAGCAGATAAAAGTGATTTCAGAAACACATTGAACAACCTTTTATATCAATGTTTCATCACCAAAATGCGTTACGATAGAAACACTTCTACCGATAAAATCAACTACGATTACACCTTTATCGAGAAACACTTCTCACTCTTTGAAGACTATCTTTCATACATGGATGTCGCTCTCGAAGTTGATGAAAATTTAGGTGTTTACTACACAAGATCACTCCAAAATAAGAATCACTTAAGAATCGATACAGCAACAACTTTACTTGTTTACGCTTTAAGAAGTTATTACGACAAGAAGATTGCTGAAAATCCAAATCAAACTAGAGTCTTTATGAACTCTTCAACTTTGAAGATGACTTTGAAGGATTTAGGTCTTTCCACTGCTAATAAGAAGATTACTTTTCAACAATTAGCAATGAGTTTAAGACTTTTATCCAACTACAATATCGTTTTAAAGTGCGAACATAACTTCTACGATATCAACTTCTCATTCTTCATTCTCCCACCTATCAAGTTCTGTATCAATCCAGAGAAAGTTAACCTTTTAAGAAATAAACTTTCCTCTGAAGAAATCGATACTGATGAAAATGCCGAAGTAGAGGATTTACAAGGAATCTTCGGTGAGAACGAATAAGGCGGTATCAACATGAAAAAATTAGAAAAATTACGTTTAATCAACTGGCATTTATTCACAAATACCACAACAAATATTGAAAATATCACCTTCTTAACCGGTGCAAACGGTACTGGTAAATCAACTATTATCGATGCTTTACAAATCATCTTCTTAGGTGATACAACCGGTAATAACTTCAATAAAGCTGCTAGTGAAAAATCATCCAGAACCCTTATGGGTTATCTCCGTTGTGAAACTGGTAAAAAGGCAAACGGTGAAGAAATCTGCTTAAGAAGCGGTCGTTTCTCCTCCTACATCGCCTGTCAATTCTACGATGATAAAACCGATAAGCACTTCACTGTCGGTATCGTTTTCGATGTCATCGATACTGAAAAGAGCCAATCATTCTTCTATATCAACGATAAGTTCCCAGAGCACAACTTCACAAATGCAGATTTAACTGATGCTCAACAGATTGTTAGACCTTTAACAATTAGAGAGCTCTCTGATTACTGCAAGAGAACTTACGATAAAGATGACTACAAATTCTTTGATACAAACCTTTCATATCAACAATTCATCAAGGAATTATTCGGTCAATTACCTACAAAATACTTCAATTTGTTCAAGAAAGCAGTCGGTTTTAAACCAATTTCCAACATCTCTCAATTCATCACTGAATTCGTCTGCGACGTTGAAAATAAGATCGATATCACTTCCATGCAGAAGAATATCGAAAACTATAAACTTCTTGAAATCGCCGCTAAGAAGATTCAAACTCAAATTGAAGAATTGACTGATATCGGTCAAAAATATCAAGAATTCACCTCTTTGAAGAACTCTTTATCAAGTTTTACTTACATCAATGATAGAGTCGACTTCGAAAGATTGAATAAGACTTTGAATCAAATCGACGATCAAATTCGTGCAAACGATAATAAGATCAAGAATAACGATAGAATCTACGAAAATAACTTAGCAACAATCCAAGATTTGCAAAGTCAAAAGGAAGGTTACCTTGCTAAGAAACTTCAATCATCCGGTTATTCTTTAACTGAAAAACTCAACACAAGTAAGAATCAATTAACAAATACCATCGTTATTTACACCAGAGATTATCAAGATGCTTATGATTCTTTGCAAAGATATGTTGATAATTACATCACCCCACTCACAAACTTCATCAACAAGTATGCAAATTATGACTTCTCCTCTGTTAATGCATCCTTGCATAACTCATACATCGAATTTGTTTCCAACTGTCAACAATTCCTTGCTCACTCCAAGCAAATTGCTAGCTACATCGCTTCAAAATGCATCACTGAAGATACACTTTTATCCTACAAAGAAGAGATGGAAACTTTAAGAAATGACGGTACTAACATCACTTCTATCATCCGTAATTTCATTTCTGAAAAAGCGAATGAGATGAATGAGATCGAAAATTCCATCGCTACCCTTTCCGGTGGTCAAAAGGTTTTCCCTCAAATCTACACTCAAGTTAAAGATGACTTTGAGAGACAACTTAAAGATAGATATCATGACGCTAAAGTCCAAATCTACTGCGACTTAGTCGATATTACCGATAAAGCCTGGACAAGAGCTATCGAATGTGCAATCTCACCACAAAGATTGAATCTCTTCGTCAACGAAAAATACTACAACGAAGCTTCAAAATTGTTAGGTAGAATCTGTGAAAACTACAACTTCTACTCCATCGCAATTATCGATAGTGAGAAGATTGTCAAATCCAATCCTCCATCAAATCCAGACTCAGTTGCAAAACTTATTAAAACTGATCACGCTGGTGCAAGAGCCTACACCGACTTCTTACTCGGAAGAATCAAAAAGTGTGATACCTTCGAAGAAGCTCGTGAAGCTGGTTTCGGTCTTTTAGCAAACTGCACCGGTTATAGAAACTTCTCATCATGGTACCTCGATAAGAGAAAAGGTGACTACACCTTCTTGGGTACTAAGATCGATGAAAAGACTCAATTCTCCTACCATCAAGAACGTAATAAACTTGAAAAGGAAGTCTCAATTTTAAACGATATTGCCGAACTCATTCAAAATATCGTCACCAATCAAGTTATTTCCGATTACGAAGCAAATTCAATCCTTGAAAAGATTGCTAACTTTGCTAAAGTTGAAGATTTGGAAAGAAGAGTCGAAAGTTTGGATAACCAACTTCATGAAGGTAATCTCTCCGATGTTTCCGCTTTGGATGAACAAATTAGCAACTTTGAAAAGGATATCACCGATTTGCAAAAGCAAAACGAAGCCTTACTCCTTGAAAAAGGTGCTGCTTACAACAACATCAGAAACTTGAGAGAAGTTGAATATCCTAAGATCAAAGATGATCTTGAAAGAGTTCGTTACAAACTCGAACACGACTACAAGAAAGAAGATGTTGATAATATCTTCGAACCTGAGTTCCAAAAGATTTGTTCCGAATTCGGTATCGATAAACTTGCAACTGAAATCTCCAAGAGAAACAGACAAGTTGCTATCAAGCTTCAATCCGCAAGAAGTCAACTTTTACAGGCCAGAGCAAATTACAACACTAAGTACAGTGTCAGCTACGATGTCACCAACGAAACTTCCAATGAAGATTTCGATAAGGAACTCTTGGAACTCTCTGATGTCAAACTTCCTGACTATCAACAGAAGATCCAAACTGCTCACTCCAAGGCTATCAAAGAGTTCAGAGATGACTTTATCTACAAGTTAAGAAACTCAATCACCACTGTTAAATCTCAAATCGATGATTTGAATTTGGCTTTGAAAGATTGTCACTTCGGTCGTGACTCATACGAATTTTCAGTTGTTCCTAACAGAGCATTCGGTGATTACTACGACATGATCATGGATGACTTACTTTTGAAGATTGGTGATGCTGAAGATGAATACTTAGAGAAATACCGTGATAAGATGGAAGAACTCTTCAACATGATTTCAGACACCGGTGCAACAAACCGTGACGAAAAAGAAATCATCATGAAGAATATCGATAAGTTCACCGATTACACAACATACCTTGTCTTCGACTTGTTAGTTAAAAAAGGTGATACCGGTGAAACTACATCCTTAGCTTACACCTTCAAATCAACATCAGGTGGTGAATCTCAAACACCTTTCTACATCTCAATCTTAGCTTCATTTGCTCAACTCTACCGTGTTAGCCAAGCAAATAATAACGATACCATCCGTTTGGTCATCTTCGACGAAGCCTTCTCCAAGATGGACGCAGGAAGAATCAACCAAGCTTGCTTACTTCTCAAGCAATTCGGTTTACAAGCAATCTTATCCACACCTAGTGAAAAATTACGTGACCTTGTTAACTACGTTGACCTCATCCTTGTTGCAATCCATGATGAAAAGAAGGGTTCCAGATCCTACATCGATGTCTACAAGGATATGACAAAACCTGAGACAAAGATTACATCCGTTTTCGCTGATTTAGTCAATGAAAATAAGGATGAAAATAACTAAAACTAATTATTGATACTAACTCTCGGATTTCCGAGAGTTTTTTCTTGCTTCTAATTAAAAATATATCCCATAAAATCGGCAGATTTTGACTTTTTGATGAGTTAGATGATTCCTATAAATTTACGTTAATATTTTTAATGCAAGCGGTTTTTTATTTAATTATAATATTGAAAAGAGGTTTCTTATGGCTAAAAAAATTATTGATAGTACCTTTCTTTTAGAGAAGAAACGTAGACATTTAAATAAAGTTCTTGGTTGGACCACTTTCGGTATCTTCCTATTCTCCGCATTCTGTGGATACTTCATTCAAATCTGTGTCATCCACTCTATCGGACATTACTGCTATCCATTCTTTATCACTGAGACATCTCATTATGCTGAGTGGCAACCAATGGAATGGATCACAGTCTGGGCAAAATACATTCCTTACTTTGATCAATCAATCGGTTTGTATTCACTCGGTCAACTCATCGTCGATGGAAAACTCAACTTATCAGTATTGTATCGTTGGTTGACAACAATTGGTATTTCTGTTTTATCCATGATTTTCTGCTTAATTTGGCACGCATGCTTAAAACCAATTCTAAAGAAGAAATACGCAAGAATCTATTTGCAAACTTTAGGTAATGTTACTGATAAATATTATCAAGTTAACGTTTCCTCAGAAAAAGTTAAAAAGTCATCTACAACTGAAATCAAAGATTTCAACAATTCCGTCACTGTTAACAGTTCATTAAAAGATATCGCAAAAGTTAAATTCACATTTGCAGACACTTCATTTTTGAAAGGTTATATCGCTAGCTTCAAAGATGAAAATGGTAAATCTTTTGGTACCGTTTTGAATGCAACAATTCCAAATTGTGTCAATGATGGTTTCATCCAATTCAGAAACTTCGGTAGTCTTTCATCCGAATTGAGCATGTTTGATGAAAATATAGTTGATAAATATAAAACACCAGATTTTGGTGCAAATACACCTTTTGTTTGCTACTCATCAGTTGGCAAAGGTATCTTAAAAGTTGTTGATAAGAAGTTTTTTGCCGCTTTAGCTGATTTAGCTAATTTCGTCAATTGCGGCGTTTGTGTCACAATCGAAAGAGGAGAATTACAAGTCTATTTTGATAAGCTTGAACTTCAACTTGCTAAGAAGTTCTCCAAGAAACTTCCTGATGATTATTTAGAGACTCAAGCTTTGACTTTGAACACATTGTTAGAAAAAGTTAAAGCATTAGCTGTTAGTTTGGTCTTTGACAACAAGAGAAACGAATTCATCACATACAAAGAAAATAGCACCGCTGTTAGAGCATAGTTTTTTCAATCTGCCGTAATAGGCAGATTTTTTATACAACAATTTAAAAGGAGGAGAATATATGAAACACAATGAAATGGTTGCAATGTTACTCGCAGGTGGTAAAGGCACACGTTTGGAATCTTTAACAAGAAAGATTGCTAAACCTGTCGTCTCATTCGGTGGTAAATTTAGAATTATCGACTTTCCACTCTCATCCATTGCAAATTCATCAATCGATTCTGTTGGTGTTTTAACCCAATACGAATCAGTCCAAATGAACCTTTACATCGGTAACGGTAGCAAATGGGGTATCGATGGAAACAGATCCATCACAACAATGTTACCACCTAGAGAAACCGATGAAGGTGCAACTTGGTACAAAGGCACTGCAGACGCAATCTACCAAAATATCGATTGGCTCGACTCATTAAAACCTGAGTACGTTCTTATTCTTTCTGGTGACCACATCTACAAGATGGACTTTGAAGAGATGCTTCAATACCACAAAGATCATAAGGCAGATTGTACAATCGCATCTTACGAAGTTGATATCAAAGAAGCTTCAAGATTTGGTATTTTGAATACAGATGGTGCTGGCAAAGTTGTTGAATTCGTTGAAAAACCTAAGAAACCAATCTCAACACTTGCAAGTATGGGTATCTACATTTTCAACTACAAAGTTTTAAGAGATGCTTTGATTAAAGATAGTAAAGATGAAAATTCCGAACACGATTTCGGTAAGAATATCATCCCATACTTACTCAACACTGTTAAGAAACAAATCTACACCTACACATTCAAAGGTTATTGGAAAGACGTCGGTACTATCCAATCACTTTATGACGCAAATATGGACTTATTAAACGGTTCAAGTCAACTTGACATCTTTGATAAGAACCTCAAGATTTTCTCTGAAGATACACACTCATTACCAATGTATTGCGGTGATAATTCCATCGTTGAATCATCAATGATCAATCAGGGAGCACAAATTTACGGTACAGTTAAACACTCAGTTATCTTCACTGATGTTGTCATCGAGGAAGGTGCTGAAGTTGTTGATTCAGTTGTCATGCAGGGTACAAGAATCAAAGCCGGTGTCAAGATTAACCACTGCTTAGTTTCACCTGAATTAACTGTTGTCAATAACTACGATGGTTCTCAACAAGAGAAAGTTATCTTTGTAAATAAGGAGTAAGGGTATGAAAAGAATTTTAGGTATTGTCAATCTTCATAATTCACCTCGTATTGAGGGCTTGAATAAGAATAGATCATTAGCAAGTACATCATTTTTAGGTCGTTACAACTTCATTGACTTCCCATTATCAAACTTTTCAAACTCCGATATCGACAAGATGGGTGTTTTGGTTAAATCAAACCTCAGATCTTTAGTTAGACACATCGGTTTAGGTCACTGGTGGAACGATAACACCAAGATTGGTAAATTATCCATCATGTACAACGAGAAAACTGAAGTCGAAGAATACAATCACGACATCAATAACCTCATTGAAAACTCCTGGGTTTACGAAGATGATCAAATTGATTATGTCATCTTTGCACCAGCAGATATTCTTATGAAATTTGATTTCAACAAACTTGTTGAAGCACATATTAAAAATAAAGCTGCTATCACTTTGATGACTAAGAAAATCGAAGGTGGTAAAGATAAATACATCAACAAATACGAAGTTGAAGCTAGTGAAAAAGGTCGTGTTTTCTCACTTAAAAAGAATTTAGGTGTAGATGATAAGTTCGAACTTTTCACCGAAGTTTGTATCATGGATAAGCAAACTATGTTGAATTTAATCAACTATTCAACAAAGATTTCCGCTTACTTCTCTCTTTTTGATACCATCAACTACTTACTTGAAGATTTAGTTGTTAAAACATATGAATTTGAAGGTGATATCTTAGCGTTTGATTCGCTTTCATCATACTTAAGAAATTCACTTTATCTCATCGATCCAACAAATTCCGCTAAATTTATCACACCTAATTGGCCAATCTACACCAAGACTTACGACACACCTCCAGCACTTTATAAGGAAAACGCCAAAGTTACTCATTCTGTCGTTGCTAACGGTGCTGTTATTGATGGTAAAGTTACAAACTGCGTCATCGGAAGAAATGTCATCATCGAAAAAGGTTGTGAAATATCAAATTCCGTCATCCTTTCCGATACTCATATCTACCCAGATTGCAAGATTGACCATGCAGTTATCGATAAAACTTGTACAGTTTTACATGTTAAATATCTTGTTGGAACAGAAGAAAGACCTGTCTTCATCAAGAAGGGAGATATCATCTAATGAGAGTTTTAATTGCAACTAGTGAATGCAAACCTTATTGCAAAACTGGTGGTTTAGGTGATATTGCATTTTCACTTAGTTACGAATTAACAAAATTAGGTATACAAACTGATGTCATTCTTCCTTATTATGAAGTGATTCAAAATAAGCATTTACCTTTAGAGGAAGTTCATCATTTCCAAGTTTATACCAATTATCATAACGTTGACACAAGAATTTTTAGACTTCATGAAAATGGAGTTAATTACTTCTTTGTTGAACAGAATCAATTTTTCTATCGTGACAGATTGTACGGTTATTTTGATGATCCATTACGTTATGCAGCATTCAATTTAGCTGTTATCGAATTCTTAAAAAGATCAGATGATGCCTTTGACATCATGCAATGCAATGACTGGCAAATGGGTATGTTACCTCTTTTATGCCGTCACAACAATTTAAGAGTTAAAACCTTACTTACAATCCATAATCCACTTTTCCAAGGTTACACATCAAGACAATCTTTAAAAGATTTCTTCAACCTTGATTACTACTATTTCGATTCTGGTATTGTTAAATTTAATGACCAAGTTGCCTACTTAAAAGCAGGTATTGTCTGTGCAGATAAAGTTAATACAGTCAGTAAGAATCACGCAAGAGAATTACTTGCTGATATGACTTGCTTCAATGGTCTTGGCTATATCATCCACATGAGAGAAAAGGATTTCTCCGGTATCACAAACGGTTTGGATCACTCTGAATTCGATCCTACAAAAGATACTAAGATTCCTGTCACTTTCAACTATGAAACAAGAGAAAAAGGTAAAGTTGCGGCCTTAAAAGAAATTGGTAAGACATTACTTTTCGATTTCGATGCTAACCACAGACCTTTAGTTTACGGTGTTGTTTCCCGTTTAACTGACCAAAAAGGTGTTCAAAAGATTATTGATTTAATTCCTTTAATCGCAGTTACAGGTGGTAAACTCATCGTTTTAGGTTCAGGTGATAGTTACTACGAAAATCGATTTGAACATTTCAGATATCTCTATCCTGAAAATGTCCATATCTATCGTGGTTATTCGGATAAAATGGCACACTTAATTTATGCAGCAAGTGACTTTTATTTGATGCCTAGTGCCTTCGAACCTTGCGGTATCTCTCAACTTATTGCAATGCGTTATGGTGCATTACCAATTGTTAGTAACGTCGGTGGTTTAATTGATACAGTTAAAAGTTTTGGTACCTACAAAGATCCAACTGGTTTCACATTCAACTACAACGACTACGATGATTTGAATAAGATGTTTATTTGGGCATATCGTGTTTCTCAAAATAAAGAAGAATTCCAAAAAATGATTAAAAACGCTATGGAATATGATTCTTCTTGGAAGAACACCATCAACGAATACATCAAATTATTCAACGAAATGATGAAGTAATTCAACTAAAAAATCTTCTTAGAAATGACTCTAAGAAGATTTTTATTATGCAAGAATTTTGTCGACTAATTCCATGACTTCGATGGATTTTTCAAGTGGCATAAGACGTGGTTCTTTGTGACCAGAAAGTAAGTCATCATACAAACATTGAATTTCATACTCATAACCCACAAGTTCTCTATCATCGTATCGAACAACTTTTATTAAATTTCCATGTTCATCATGTACTTCGTATTTTTCAGGGTTGTTAATATTAAAAACTTCGATGTAACCTTTGCTGCCGTAAATAAAACCTTTTCTTGAAGTTTGAGTGAGCATTGTTGAGAAGTTATTTGCAACGATTCCATTTTCAAAGAAAAGTGTGAACCATTCTGATTCATCAACATCACTCTTTGTGTAAGTTTTATCGACATGAATATCTCTAACTTTGCTATCAGCAAAAATAAGTGAGAAATTAAGTGGATAAACACCGACATCTTTCATGGCTCCTCCACCTAAATCTTTTCTTTGAAGTCTTTCAATGTGACTGATTGAATAGCCTAAATTTGATTGAATATTGAAGACATAACCGATTAAATCGGACTTGATATCTCTCTTAATATCATCGATATAAGGCATAAATCTAGTCCAAATTGCTTCACCTAAATATAAGTTCTTGCTTCTTGCTAATTCAACTAATTCTTTAAGTTCATCTGCGTTATTTGTAAAAGCTTTTTCTACGAAACAATTCTTGTTATTTTCTAAGCACATTTTAATTTGCTCATAATGTTGAGCAATTGTAGTATTGATATAAATTACATCAATATTTGGATCTTGAGCCATATCCAAATAAGTTTCATAGGTCTTCTTAAAACCATGAGTATTTTTGAATTCTTCGGCTCTAGAAACATCTCTTGCACTAACTCCATATAATGAGAAACGATAGCCTTTTTTTCTGTTATAAGAATTCAAACTATCTGCAAAAGCTGCAGCCATTTTACCAGCACCAAGAAAGCCAATATTGATGATCCTATTTTCCATACTACTTAATTCCTTTTATAATTTCGAAAAGTTTCAATTTATTTGTGCTCTTCAATGAAGATTGTTTGATGAGTTTAACTAAATTTGAGAACGATTGTGAATTATCCAATGAGTAATAAAGATTATTTCTTGCTTCATTATCATCATCGATGTATTTCATTCTTCTCTTGATGTAGAAAATTACCTCTTCTAGTTCAGAAGTAAACTTAGAAATATTAATTGTTACAGATGATTTCTGCATAGAACCAACCTTAACTTCTACTTCTAAGTTTTCACCTTCTAAATGATAAATTCCAGTGCAATTTTTAAACTTAATTTCTTTGATTTTGAAGATATCTAAGAAAGAATATTTGATTGTTTTATCTTCATCAGTATTATTTTCAACTGAAACTGTTAAAACATCTTTCTTAATATCAGCTTTACTATCAAAGACTAAAGTTGAAGTGGATTTATCATCATTATCTTCAATAATTGTGTAGTTACCATCACCAAATGTTGTGATTGCTTTATAAATTGAAGGATTCTTCAATGAATTACCAGTGTGTTTTTCACCATTTAAGATGAAATAACCACCGTTTTTAATAAAGACTGGTAAATCACCCCTATCTCTATAAATCTTAACAGTTTTATCTGCTTTATATTTATAACCATAGGTGATATCAAAGTAAGAATCATAGCCTTTTGCATCGAAGAATTCGACCATTCTGGAGTTACCATCATGCTTTTCTCTATCAAAGAAAGGAGCAACTAATAAATTGTCAGCAAAGATATATTCATACATGTATTTTTCTTCGGAATATCTTGTTAAATTCTCGTAGTAAATAGGTCTAATTAAGCTACGACCTTCATTAGTAGTTCTATAAGAATAAGAGTAGATATAAGGAATCATCCTATGTCTTAATCTTAAACAATCATTTAAAAGATTTTCATATCCACCACGATAGATTTTAGTCTCTTTAGAAAGAATATCTGAACAGGTGCAATGCAATCTGTTTACAGGTGAGAAAACACCAAATTGAACGAATTTAAGATACAAATCACCATCTTTTTCACCAAACATATGACCACCAATATCGTGTGAAAAATATGGGAATCCGCAATCGGATGCACCTAAAGTCATCTTAATTAAATACTTCAAAGATTTGAAAGTGATGTAAGCATCACCTGAGAAACCAAGAGGATATCTGTGGCCTCCATAAGATGAAAATCTTGAAAGAATCAAACCCTTATCCAAATGTTTGAGTGAGTTTTGATAGAAGTAATGGTTGCAAAGCCAAAGTGGAGTTAAACCTGGATAGTTTGAATTTGGACCTTGTTGCCAATCAACCCACCAGAAATCGACACCTTCATTTATGTATGGATCTAAAACATTTTCAAAGTATTTATCAACGTAATTTTTATCAGTGAAATCAAAGCGAATACTTTCTTTATTAGTGGTATCAAAATTTAAACTATCCGCAAATTTCTTATAGCAATCTTCATAGAATGCAACGCCATCGGCAGGGTGTAAATTTAAGCCAACTGCAAGATTTCTCTTTTTAAGTTCACTTAAAAATTCCTTAGGATTTGGGAATAATTTCTTGTTAAATGTATAACCTGTCCAACCATATCTCCAGTTTTCATCCTTAATTTCATCTCTGTAGTTTGAAGGAATGTAATGAAGCTTTCCATCTTCACCTTTTCTGAAGAATTCTTCTTCTGGAATTCCTGTATCATCGTAAATATTATGATTATTAGTCCAGGAGTAGTGCCAATCCATGTCAATAATTGCAACAGTGAAAGGAATATCATCCTCATCGAACTTATCCATGAGATAGATATACTCTTTATCAGTGTAAGGATAGAAGCGAGAATACCAGTTTCCAAAGACAAATCTTGGAAGTAGTGGTGGAAAGTTGCTAATTTCAAAATATCCTTTAAACATCTCATCAATTGAGTAGTAGGAAATAAAGAGATAGCAGTCAATTTCATCGTTATTTCTCTTATTTAAAACAGTTAAATTATCATCCAAAAGATAACTCTCTTCATCATGTAAAACAAAGTAACCTGTCTTAGTTACCAAACCTTTAAAATAGGTATTTGGTTCTCCTGTAACAAGTTCTTCACCATCCATTCTATCGACGGTGTCGTAGGTTCCATTAATTGAAGTATTATCCTTTAAAAGATGTTTTTCATGTGGTTTATCGCTGAAAATAATATGACTATCTTCAAAATTATCTTTAATTGTTACTGTGTAGAATCTCTTCTTATCAACATAGACTTTCAAAGAGAAAGAATTATCATTTTCAGTCAATTCAAATTCTGGATTATTTAATTTGTAGTTTCTATTGAAAGCAAATTGAGTTTTATAATCACAAAACTCTTTGTTATCATCTTTTTCAATTCTAATTGCGTACTTAGAAATTAAGCTAATTCTGTAGTTTTTAACGTAGATAAAATTACTAATGTCCATCTTTAAAACCTCAAAATAATTTTACTAAATCTAGACTATCTAATAAATTATATACATAGAAAAACCTAAACCAAATTCATTGGCTTAGGTTAAATGGAGAATATTATTTAAAAGGTTATAACTTGTAAGTGAAAATACTAGCAGGATTATCAAATTCTTCGTTGGAAACAAAGATCATTTCCTTGTTAGTTAAATTGAATAAAGTTGAATAAACTGTGATACCGTTTGAATCGGAGTCACCATTTGCTTTATCCCATTTTCTTCTACCAACAGTTTCTAAAATATCCAATACATTATCATTGGTGATTTTACCTTCGGTATTGGTGCCATCAGGATTAATCATTTCTTGAATCTTGTTATAACGGTCAAATCCACCTTTTTCTTCATCATTATTGTAATAATCTGGTGTGACTAAGAAGTTTGTGACATATTGGAAATCATCTGCGCCTTCTTTTTCACCTAAAGCAGCATCATCGTCATTTCTGATGACATTTAAAACACGTTTGGAACCATCAGTGTCAGTATTAACATCATTAGAAACCCATTCTAAGATTGCACTATCACCAGTTGAATCAGCAATCATGTAGTGAAATGAGGTGTTTGCAGAATCGTGCAAATCATATTTAGAAACCATATCGATTGCTTCATCAACGCTACCTGCATAATCCAAAATCATTCTTAACATTGTTGTGGATGTTAAATCTGGCTTTTCAGTTTGTTGATTGGTAGGAACTGTTTCATCACCATCACCTTGATAGGACATTAAAATTGAGCAAGCAACACCTTTTTCATTGATACCATCTAATGGGATGTAAGGAACAGCAAGGGATAAGAATTTACTTGCTAAACTATCTGCATAAGGTTCTTCATCGATACCTAAAAATTGTAAGTCAACACTTGAAATAGATTTGTATCTACCATCACCTGGATCAGTTTTAACAATCATAGATGCTGTTGTGGAGAAATCGTAGTTTCTACCCATGATTCTTTCACCGTTTTCATTGATTGCGGTGAATGATGCACAACCGATTGTAGGAGCAGAAATACTGATAGGTAAAATACCTTTTGAAATATTATCAACGATAAAATCGATTAACTCATTATCTGAACTGACACCACCTTGTTCGATGAATTTATCAAAGTAATAACCACCATGGATTGTCATCTCATAGACAGGACCGGACTTATTTTCCTCCTTGGTTTCAACTAATTTTCTAATTGAACATACTGAAGAAATTTCGTTTCCCCACAATGAGAAGATTCCAACAACACCGATAACACCAATGGATAAAATAGTTACTCCACTGATTAAAAGAATCTTCTTCCAGAGCTTCATTTTCTTCTTTTCTTTTACTTTAGACATAAAAACCTCCAAAAACCATACCATTTTATACATTTTTAAAATAATGTGCAAATGATATTAGAAACTATGCGTTTTTAAAAGTGCTTAAGATGATTTTCGAAAAATTTTTAAAAAGTTGCAGAAAAATTTATAATATTTGAAAAAATTTAGTATTGTGTAAGTAAGGAGGAATATATGGAACTTGCATCAATTATCATCTCATCTATAGCTTGCGTAATTATCTTAGGTTTGGTTATCTTTTTAATCGTTTTTATGACTAAAAAGAATAAAGCTGTGACACCTACCACCAATCAAATCACCGCTGAAAATATCAACGATTTAAAGGATTCAATCAACAATAATTTGAATACTAACATCGAGATGTATAAAAATAGCATAGTCAAATTAGTTAATGATTTAAATAGTCAAAACGTTGAAAGTATCAATAGAAAAAATGCTGATATCATTGAAAAAATTAATAATAACAACTCTGAATTCAATGATAAGATTGCTAAATCTAACAACGAATTTAAAGAAACATTCCGTCAGTTCCAAGAGAATTTGAAAGAGAATGTTAAGCAAAAATTCGATGAAGGTTTCAAAGATACTACTAACAACTTAGAAAAGGTTAATAAGGCTCTTGGAGAAATCACCACAGCTCAAAGAAACTTAGATAATCTTTCAACCGAAGTTGTTAAATTAAATAGCGTTTTAACCAATTCTCAAACACGTGGAAGATTCGGAGAGATTGCCTTGGAAACAATTGTCTCAGCTACTTTTGGTGACACAAAAGACGTCTATGAGTTCCAAAAGGTGATAACAATTAAAAAAGGCGATAAGAAGTGCGATGTCAAACCAGACTGCGTCATTTATCTCCCACATGAAAAGAATAACATTCTTTGTATCGACTCTAAATTCTCATTTAATTCTTACAGTAACTTAATCACTGATTATATTCAAGATACCTCAAAAGAATTGAATAAAGATGAATTAAATACATTTAAAAACGAATTAAGAAATCAAGTTGCAAAGATTGCTCAAGACTACATTATCAAAGACGTTACACCAGATTATGCTTTGATGTTTATTCCAAATGACTCCATCTATTTCTTCATCGTTAATGAAGAAACTTTATTCAAGAATGTTGTTGAGTATGCAAGGAAGAATAAGGTTATTCTTGCTTCACCTTCTTTATTGCAACCAATATTAGCAAACATTCAAACTCTTTCAATCAATTACAACATAAGTAAAAACGTTAAAGTTATCGTTCAAAAGATCAACACTTTAAGCGATGATGTTAGACGTTTTAATGAAAGATACGAAAAGTTAGGAACAACTATTTCTTCACTTCAAAAATCTTATGATGAATTACAAACTTCATCTCAGAAAATTTCAAATTCCACAAAAGCCATCGTTAACCTTGGCGTTAAAGAAGGCTTATTTGAAGTAACTGATAGTTCTGAAACTAATAAATAAATTTAAACATTAAAAAACGGAAGCAAGATTTTCATCAAACTTCCGTTTTAATATGCTCATTATTTATCAGAATTATTCTTCTTGATAGGATCAACCAATTTAATATTTGGTTTAGGTTTTTGATTTACGTTACCTTTGAACTTGAGAGGTACAAACTGTTTAGGTTTGTCTTCAGTTGAAGTCTCTTCCTTCTTAGACTCATTAGAAGCAGTTGTAGGAGTGACAGGCTTAACTAAGTTGATAGGTTTAACCAAACGGATAGGTTCGCTAGGTTTTTCGCTTGTAGCAGTCTCTTTCTCTTCACTACTTGTCTTATTAAGATTTTCGTAGAATTCCTTCTTAGCCTTATTGTATTCACGTAAGGATGAGAATTGTGAAGGAGACTTATCAAACTTGGTCTTATCAACATCTTTGTTGGATTGTAAGGCAAAGTCTTTGATTAAGCTCTTGTCGGTTGTATAACCTTTCTTTCTGAATTCTTCATTGGCCTTTTCAAGTCTCTTTCTCTTCCAGGCAGGTAACTTGTTGTTGCTAACTGCTGTAGGATCGATAACTGGGTTAACCTTTCTAACACCCATTGCAAAGGCTTGTTCAGGAGTTAAATCACCTTCGTATGTCTTAGTCTTATAAGACTTGAGGTCAAATCTAACCTTCTTAATCTTATAGAGTTTGACATCTTTCTTCTTACTTTGATCAGTAATTTGATGTAATGGGGTTGTAACTAAAGGTTTGATTTCAGGAGCTTCTTCTTCAACTACAGGTGTAGGTTCTTCCTTCTTAGTTACTTGAATAGGAGTAATTAAGGTTGGACGAGGACCACGGTTTGTAGGTGTGAATGATAATGAAGAAATAGGTTTAACCTTGGAGGAAACACCATTTGTGGAAATGGACTTGGATTCGATATCTTCGATAAGATCGTTTTGAGGAATGAGTGGATTATCTTCTAATTCATCATCCTTGTAAGGATCTTCGCCTAAAGTCTCATCAGGTTGAGTAACACTTTCTTTACTTGCAGCTTCAAGAGGTACATAGTCTTGTAACTCTTCAACTTCTTCCTCAATCTCTTCTTGTTCTAAGATTGGGTTATCATCGATTTCTTCTTGTTCAAGTAATGGATTATCTTCCAAAGCTTCTTCAACTTCGTCGGCTAATTCTTCTTCAACAGGTTCAGTTTCACCAACTCTATCGACAGCGTAAACAAGAGGTGTGTAATCTTCGTTGAGTTCTTCAAGTTCTTCATCGACTTCATCTTGAGGAATGATTGCGTTAGCATCTTCATCAACAAGAGGTTCAACTTCTTCTTGAGGTACTACTTCATTGACTTCTTCTTCGTCAACATCTTCCTCTTGAGGAATCATTGGATTATCAACAAATTCATCGTTTGCGTAAAAGTCAAATGATAATTGTTCTTCTTCAGGTTCTTCGAATACTTCTTCTTCAGTTTCAGCAGGAATTGCTTCTTCAACATAGGCAACTTCTTCTTCATCCAAAGAATCGTCATATTCTTCTTGTGCTAAGACAGAGTTCTCTTCGAGTTCTTCATAGTCTTCATCAAGAGGTTCAACCTCTTCAAGCATGACTAAGCTTGTGTCTTCAGAAGCAACTGTCTCTTCAGCTGATTCAGCAACAGGATTTTCTTCACTAACTTCTTCGCTGAGTAAGTCATCCAAATCGGATAAGTTATCAGGAGTTGATGTGACAACATCAGCTTTAGCAAAGAGAGCTTGAATTTCATCATCAGTTAAAGGAACATCTGCAGGTGCAAGAGGTTCGACTTCTTCAAGTGAAACAATTTCGTATTCATCATCACCGATGTAAATGTAGTTAGCCAATTGTTCAGATTGTTCGAGAACAGGATTTTCAACTGCATCTTCATCAGGTAATTCAGGACGTGTGGATGTAAGATCAATATCGTGAACAACATGTCTTTCCTCGTCTTTGACAAGTAAAGGTAATAATTCGTCGATATCTTCTTCAATAACATCTTGATTGATTAAAGGATTTTCTTCTTCATCAAGTTGATCCTTAGCATGCTTATCATCGAGATATTCATCAAGCGAGTCGATTGGATAGTCAGTAACTGCTTCGATTTCGAAAGGTTCGACATTGTTCAATGTGACGAAATCTTCTCTGGTGTACATGCCTTGGTTCTCTAAGGCATAATCGATAGATTTTTCTGCAACATCTCTTTCATTAAGTAAGGAGAATGGAGCCTTTTGAGAAATTTCGACTTTTTCTTGTAACAAAGCTTCGTCGAATGGACGAGACATGATGAATGTATCGTTTTCGACAGCAGTTTCTGATGTATGAGGATAAAGTTCTTTCTCATCTTCGTATTCTTTGATTTGAAGAATATTATCTTCATCAAAGTACATTTCACCTTTAAGTGAAACCATATCCAAGAATGCGGATTCTTTCTTGGAGTATTTAGCGATAGTTGTGATATCAACAGGTAATTCAGGAGCAACAACTTCTGCTTCTTCTTCAATATCACCAGATTCTCTTTGGTCATTTAAGATATCGACAACATGTTCACCATTAACAGATGAAACATCATCGTTTCTAGAAAGTTCTTGTTCGATTGCTCTATCAAGAAGTGGGATGTAAGGAACACCGTTAATCTTGACAACATCGTCATCAGCAACAGAGTATTTGACTTGAGGTGTTTCTAAGACTGAACTTGCTAAGACTGCATTCTTTTCAGTCTCATATACTTGAGCGGAATCGATTTCTTTAAGATATCTCTTCTTGGCTTTCTTTGCTTTAGCTCTGGAACGAGTATCTTTGAAGAATAAGTTGATGATTGTAAAGATTGTAATAACGAATGCGATGACTGCAATAAGTGTGCAGAACATGAAGACGCATGCCATGAAATCGGCTAATGTCAAAGACATACCGTTGATGACATTGTTCAAAATTGTAATATCAGGGATGAATTTAGCAGCGACTTTGTCATACATCTGCATTGAATTCAAGAACTGTGGGATAAATTTAGAGAAGAATGAGTTCTCCATGAAGAAATCAAAGAAAGCAATGCCTGTCTTTCCATTGATTGCAAAGTATTGGCCAAATTTCAAAACTGTGAGTAATAATGCGACAAGTAATAAGACGATACCAATTACAATTCGGAAGACTGGTGCTCTTCTCTTGTATCTTTCATATGAGAAGACATCACGCATTTCAGTTGCGGAATAAACTGGTAAAAGGACACCTTTCTTACTAACGACATAGTTGTTGCTTAATGCATTTGTTTTAACTCCATCAAGATAGTTGTCAATGTTAGCTTTTGCTTCTCTTCTAGCTTTGACTTTTCTATTGATCCAGGAGAAGAATGAGAAAACAAAGAAGAAGATAAGTGACAATGAAATACCTAAGAATACTAGGTAAATAAAGCCATACAAAGTCATCTTATCGATGTCGACGCCGTGAACAGTGAAAACTAACTGCCCTTTGTATGCACCGAATAAGAAGTTATCTAATCTGTCGAAGAAATGGAAGACTTTATCGAAAATGTCTTTCAAGAATTGTTGCATATCATTGTAGAAAATGATGTCAACAGCTCTCAATGTTAAAAAGATAAGAACTAAAACGAAGATAAAAATTGCAAAACCACGTGGGAAGGCACTCTTTTTCTTCATGTAACGCTTGGATGCAAAACGTTTTTTGAGTTCATCTTTGGTTTGAGTAGGAACTAAACGTCCATCCTTAGTGTAAGCAAATTGGCGCTTATCAGCATTTTTTAATTTTACCGCTGAATTAGCTGGTTTATCTTTAGCCATAACTATCCTCCCTAAAATTTTTTAGGTTTAATATTACTAATATACTTATTTTATTTTAATTAAATTCAATTGACAACTTTTACAATCACTTATTAAATTGTAAGTATGTGTAAAAATGAACATTCAATAATGTCATCGTTGGAAAAGTTCGCACCAAATATAAAGCGTTTACAACTAAACAACTTTTATAATTTATCAAAAATGTATTTAAAAATATTTTCTAACATGACATTATATTTTTTGTGTCAAGGGCAAAATTTCAGGTCTTAAAAATTTAATTACATTGAAAAAAGGCTATGCAAAGTCCCATATTTTTAGGTTTGCAATAGCCTTGTAGAAACATTATTTAGTCTTTTTAGACTTGTGGAAAGCTTCTGCCTTCTCTTTGTAGGATTCTAAATCATTTGGTAAGCAACGGACAAAGTGATTTGGATAAACTTCGTAGAGCTTAGTCTTGGAAGGATCACCAGTATTCTTGTAAGTCTTGATGACCTTATTCTTCTCAATGTGTGGATCTGGAATTGGAATAGCAGTTAAAAGTGATTGTGTATATGGATGTAATGGTAAATCGAAGAGTTCATCACTGGATGCAATTTCAACGATTTGACCTTGATAAATAACAGCAATTCTATCGGAGATGTACTTAACAACTGATAAGTCGTGAGCGATGAATAAAACTGTCATCTTGTTCTCAGTTTGGAAACTCTTGATAAGGTTCAAAACTTGAGCACGGATGGAAACGTCAAGAGCTGAGATAGGTTCGTCAGCAATGATCATTTCTGGATTCATAACAATACTTCTAGCGATACCGATTCTTTGTCTTTGACCACCGGAGAACTCATGAGGGAAACGTTTTAAGTGTTCAGGACGTAAACCAACACGGTTGATGATGTCACTGACTTTCTTCAAACGGTCTTGCTCATTTTCATACATGTGGAAGGCTCTTAAACCTTCGGAAACGATGTAGTCGATATTAGCACGCTCATTCAAAGAAGCAGATGGATCTTGGTAGATCATTTGGATCTTTGTCTTAAGTTCTCTTTCGAGGGAGTAAGGAATCTTACCGTTAATTTGAATACCGTTGTAGAGGATGGAACCAGACATAGTAGGAACAATTCTGATGATGGCACGACCGATTGTGGTCTTACCAGAACCAGATTCACCGACCAAGCCTAAGATTTCACCACGTTTGATGTTCAAATTTAAGTCATCGATAACAACTCTCATCTTAGTACCGGATTTGAAGCCGATTCTAACGTGCTTCATCTCAACGATATTTTCAGAGTTGTTATTACCTAATGTATCGTTGCTAGTTAAAGGAGCTAATTCTGTCTTTTCTGCCATATTAGTTCTCTCCTTTCTCTGCAACTAAGAATTCTTTAGCAGTTTCTTGCATTCTTTGTTCAAGATTTCTGATGATAACAGGTTTCTTAACCTTAGGAGCTCTAGGGTCGAGCAACCATGTCTTAGCAAAGTGTGTCTCGGAAACTTGTGTCATTGGAGGTTCCATGATGAAGTCAATCTTCATAGCATAGTTACTTCTAGGAGCAAATGCGTCACCTTCAATTTCCTTACCAAATGATGGTGGGTTACCTTTAATGTAAGTTAATGGTTCATCACTGACAGCAAGCTGTGGTAATGAAGAAAGAAGTGCCCATGTGTATGGGTGAGCAGGTCTGTAGAAGATATCTTCATCAGTGCCGTATTCAACGATTTGGCCACCGTACATAACACCAATTCTATCAGCAACACCAGCGACAACACCTAAATCGTGAGTGATGAAGATTGTTGTGAAGTGGTATTCTTTTTGAATATCCTTGATGAGCTTCAAAATTTGAGCTTGAACAGTAACGTCCAAAGCGGTTGTAGGTTCGTCACAAATTAAGATATCAGGTCTACAGGCAAGAGCAATTGCGATAACAACTCTCTGTCTCATACCACCGGAATATTGGAATGGATATTCCTTGTATCTTTGTTCTGGTTGAGGAATCTTAACCTTTGCTAATAAGTTAATTGCTTCCTTCTTAGCTTCTTCACGGGACAAATTGTGGTGAAGTCTTAAAACTTCAGAGATTTGTTCACCGATTGAAATTAAAGGATTTAAGGATGTCATAGGATCTTGGAAAATAGTAGCGATTCTACTACCTCTGATCATTGACCATTCCTTGTTGGTCTTGAATTTAGCAAGGTCGACGTATTCATTGGTGATGATACCTCTAGCCTTAAGATTTCTGACCATATCGTGATTGAACTTGATATTTCTGAATAACTTTCTAAATGTTCTTGTGGAATGTTTAACAAAGTTTCTAACTTCAAAAATATCTTGATCAATATCGGAAAGAATCTTGGAATCGAAGATATTTGCATTCTTGATTTTCTTTTGAATCTTAGTTTCTGTAAATTCAATGTCACGATCTAATGCAGCCATCTTACCTTTGAACTCAGTTTCGAGCAAATCGTAACGAGTTTGGTAAGTTTCTGAATTCTTATCCAAGGATGCATTACGTTTTTCAATATCAATCTCAAGTTCATGTGCTCTCTTCTTAAAGTTTGTGATATCAGTGAAATCTTGGTTCAAATTGATATCAAGAAGTTTTGCATATGTTACAAGGTTCTTGTGGTCATTTGTTTCATAAGCTTCCAAACACTTTGTCTTGTAATTTTCAACTTGAGAAATGTACTCTTCACGATGGAGTAAAAGTTCGATAAGTTGAACTTTTTCATCAAGGACAACTAATAAATCTTTAGTTGTAAAGGTCTTCATGAACTTTCTTTCTTCATCGGAGAAGATTGGGTAAGATAAAATTTCTTTATTTTTCTCTTCTTGTTCTGAACACTTTGCAGACCATTCTGCAGCTAAAGCTTCTCTTTGAGCCTTAGATTCATCATTGATTGCATTGATTTGTGCATTCAAGTCTTCAATAACTTTTTGTCTTTCACTTGCAGTTACTTCTAATTCTTGTTTGTAGGCTTCAAGATTTGTCTTTGCAGTTTCAGCAGCGATTTCTCTTTGCTTTTGTTCTTCTGCATTGACTAAGTCAATCAAAGTATCTTCGAAATGATTGATAACATCATTTCTGTAGCTGATAGATTTGGTGTAAATATCAACTAAAGTCATGTAGACTTCAAGAGCTTTGCTGTGTGCACCTGCATTATTTGCACCTTTAGAAGTTGGTAACTTCTTAATATTTGCAATTTCAGCATTGATAAAAGACTTAATTCGATTATGAAGTTTGACTGCAGAAATATAGCAATCCAAACTTGCATATTTAGCTTTCATAATCTCGTCATATGAGTAGGAGGAAATAGTTTCTAAACCTTTTTCATATGTGCTAACTAAAGCTTTGACTCCTTCTTTTTCCATAAAAGCATCAAAGTTCTTAGCAATTGTATCTGCAGAAACAGATTCAGCGACTGCAACTTCTCTTGGTAAAACAATTCTGTTAACAGATCTGGAGAACTTGGAAACAACGTTTTGCTTAACTAAACCTTCTTTAGCTTTAACTGCTAAGGCTTTGGAAACTTTGTCAGTTGTGAATAAGTCGAGATATTCAAGTCTGTTATTATATGTTGTAGTTAACTTTTCGTTTTTAAGGTTAACTAAATGTTCAGTATCGTTCTTATTGAATTGAGCATATAAAGATTTGAGCTTCTTTTCGTGAGCTTTATCGAATTCTTTCAATGCTTTTTCAGCACAAGATTCGGCTGAACGTTCATGCATAGCTTTCAAGACGTCTTTTCTATGATCTTCATCGGAGAAGTTTCTCTTGACGATCTTAGGGTCAGCAATCTTGATTCCCTTTAAAAGGATTTTACCTTTCTTAATCTTACCGTTGGCTTCGTTCATACCGGATAAAGTCTTTGTGAAAACGGATTTACCGGAACCAGATTCACCGACGATAGCGAATGTTTCACCACGTTTAATCTTCAAATCAATGCCACGAATAACATGGTTATCATGACCGTGAGTCTTGAAGTAAACGTTCAAGTTTGAGATATCCAAGACATCTTCAGAAAGGTTTTCTGCATCATCTACTTTTCTTGGTTTAAGAGTTTTACTTAAATCCAAATCACAGTAGACTTTTTCAATAAGTGCTTTTCTATCAGAAGATTGATTTAATTTTTCTTCAATCAATTCGGAGGTATAAAATTTCTTTTCCATATTTAATTCCTCCTATCTATGTGTTCTAGGATCGGCAGCGTCAGCGATAGCGAAACCGATGTAGTAACATGTGATTGTAATTAAGATGGTGACCAGAGCAGGCAACATAACAATATGTGGTGATGTTGGCCAGTTACTGTCTTTAGCACCAGTGTTAATAACGTAACCTAATGTAGGTTCGATTGGGTTAGAAACGGACAAACCGAAGAATGATAATGAGACTTCACCGTCGATGGCGGCTGGGATTGAGTTAGCAACTAAGGTAACAACAACAGCGATGATTTGTGGAAGCATGTTGTGAATAATCATAGTGACTGACTTACTACCTAAAGTCTTAGAAGCAATGTTGAAGTCACGATTTCTGATGATGATGATTTGGTTTCTGATTGTGGAAGCTAAACCGAGCCAACCTGTGAAGCACAAACAGAATGTGACAGCCCAGAAGGCATCCACGCTCGCTTTCAGGAACAGCTTCATAAACATAACGTTCAACAAGAGGGCTGGAACGTTAGTGAAGAAGTTTCTAATTTCAATCATGATAGGGTCAATCTTAGGGAAGTAACCCCAGACAGAACCGATGATAAGACCTAAAGCGATGTTGATTAAAGAGACTAAGACTGAAAGGATAAGGGATGTTCTAGCACCTGACCAGGTAACAGTCCATAAGTCCCATTTGGAACCGACACCGAACCAGTGTTCAACAGATGGTCCTTCATATTTATTTGTAAGAAGTTGGTTTGGATCATAGTAGCACCAGTTGTTACCAAAAATAGCGAAGAAGATAACAACGAGGAATAAGAATAAACAGATCCAAACACCTTTGTTGTGAGCTAATGTTTTGAAAACTTCAGTCCAATATGAATAAGGAGCAGTTGATAAAGCATCGATGCTTTCGTTTTGGACGCCAATAATTTCAAAAAGTTCTTCGTCATTAGATTTAATAAACTTATCATTTATAACCTTTTGCATATTAACCTCCTTTAATCATTTGCAGTGAATGAAATTCTAGGGTCGCAAACTGCGGTAAGAATATCACCACTAACTGAAGCGATAACTGAAATAAATGCTGAGAAGATAGTGAAACCTTGAACAGCAGGGAAATTGTTCTTAGTCAAGGCATCGTATAATTGGTAACCGATACCTGGAACGCTGTAGATGGATTCGATGAAGAATGAACCAACTAAGCAGTATAAGATGGATGCTGGGAAGGATCTGACAAGTGGAATGATAGCGTTTCTTAAAACGTGCTTATACATAATCTTGTTCTCAGGAACACCCTTAGAACGTGCGAATTTAACGTAATCGGAGCCGAATTCGTCAACCATGTAACGTCTAACCCATAAAGCGATAGACCAGAATGAACCAAGACCCATGATAAGACCAGGAGCAATTAATGAAGCAAAGTTAGTCGATGTGTAAAGCATTGGGAATCCCATTGCATCGAATGCTTGTTTGAACAAGTAGTAGAAAACAACAGATGGGATAGCAAAGACTAAGATGATACAGGCATTACCAACTTTATCGAACCATTTGTTCTTGTATTTGGCAAGTAAAACACCGAATGGATAACCTAAAAGTTCGCTGATGATGAAACCGATAGCACCAATGACTAAGGATAAACCGATATAATCACCAATCATATCTTGAATGAGTGGGGTTAAGGTTGTTTTACCGGTTTGATAACCGTTACCAAAATTGATAATACCCCAATAAACATATGCTGCATTACCATTTAAGTCTGTGGATTGGAAGTCAGATATTTCTTTAGGGAAAGGAATAACGTTATAGATGAATCTTAACAATTGCTCAAAAGTGGAACCGGTGTAGCCCATTGCTGTGAGCATTTGGTCACAAAGCTGAGGTCTAATAGCAACTGGGAACTTAATAAAAATTCCGTCACAGAAGTTGTTAGGATTGTAGTTAAATCTCAACAAGAAGTAGGTAACGATGATTGCAAGGAACATCGTAATAATCGCTGAACCGATTCTTCTTAAAGAGTAATAAAGTAAAGAGTTACCAAAAAATCTTTTTATACCGGAATTGGAATACTTCAAAATAACTTTCTTTCTAACTAAGATTGCAGTTACAACGAAAGCAACTATGAGACCGACAATTACAGTATATAAACTGATAACGATGATTTTTTGAATCCCAAGATCCAAATCTCTCATTTATATACCTCCTCATAAATAAATTATGGCTAGTTCAGCTTAAACTAGCCATAATATTTTATCAATAATAATTATAGATTTCTATTCTTTAAATTAATACCTTAATATTATTTAAACAGTTTAATTAAGCAGCATTTCTAATTGCTGTGATTTCATCATAAACACCTTTGACGATGTCTGATGTTAAAGTCTCATCGAAGACTTGGACACCTTTCAACTTGGTTGAGTTGAGACCCCAAGCAAGTGTTGTTGCACCCTTAGGAAGTGTTCTTCTGACTTGAACAGTGATACCTTGACCTCTGTTGTATAAAGGTCTTAATAAGTAATTATCGAAGAGTAAATCGGTTTCAGCAGCAGCATAACCTCTAGCACGGTTTGCGGAACCAACTTGAGCGTCAGCTTCGTCAATCAATGTTTGATAATCATCAGTGATACTCTTAACACGTTTTGCATTAATACTATCAGAAGAGTTAGTATCGTAAGAAAGACCGAGTAAGCCAGAAAGGTCACCGTTAGCTCTAACTGTATCTGCATATGTCTTAGCATCAGAGTAATCTGGAATCCAACCAGAAGCTAATAATGTGCAGTTGTATGTTGAGTTGATGGTTGAATATGTTTGACTATCAGGAATGAGTCCTTTTGTGGATTGGACAAAGAGAACTTGAGCATCATTTGCTTTGATAGTATCACTTGCTTCACCAACACCAACGTCACGGTATTGAGCAGGAGCAATATCATCAGTAGCACTGATGTATTTACCACCATTAATATTAGCATTTGAACGGTTTAAGAAAGCAGCTTGTAATTGGGTTTGATCATCGGAGAAGTTAAGTGTAGGAGCTTCGATGATGATAGGAGTTTGAATTTGCCAATTAAGACCTGCAGCTGTAAGGTTAGCTTGAGCTTCAGCAATACCTTCACTAACTAACTTGGAGAGATATGCTGTATCACGTGAACGTGATTTATACCAAGTTTCGCTCTCGCCTTCTTCAGAAGAACCGGATAAAGCAGCACCTGTTGAAACTGCGGAGCTAATTGTATCACCAGTCTTACCGATTGTAGCATCGTAGTGACCAACTTCAGTGGATTCGACTGCGAAACCAGTGAACTTACCTTGCTCTTCATCAACAGCAGGAATCAAGTTGTAAAGACCCATTGCACCAGGTGAGAATAAGTCTTGTGCTGCGTCAATCAATGTTTGAGCATATGCTTTAGCATCTGCATTTTCAGACTTAACTAATTCACTTAATGTAACGCTATCTTTGCCTAAAACTGTTGCACCATAGGTTTCTTTAACAACTTTACCACCTTCAACAGTGATTTCTTTACCAAGAACACGTTCATTAACCCATGCTTCTTCAAGGAAGTCGACATAGTCATGACCACCATTAGCAGCTGGTTCATCTGTTGTAATAAAACCATGAGGTGTGTATGTATTAACATTCAATCTACGATCTTGGTATGAATCGTATGTCTTGAGATTATTAACCCAATATGTTGAGTAGTCAAGAGAAGTTAAGACAGCTTCACGTAACTTAGGTGAGTAGGATAATGCTAAGTTTGTATTGACAAGAGCGGAAGGAAGTTTTTGTTCTTCTGTGGATTCATTGAGTGGGTCATCAACTAAATCCAAGTTGTTGTTAGATTTCATCAATGCATTATCGAAGTGATCTGCACCTTCTGTATCGAACAATGAACCTTTGTAAACTGTTCTGTGAGTGTTGAGGTTGTAGGCCATTGTGGAACCTTCACCTGGACTGTCGATACTTGTTGAGTATTTGTTATCAGGACTCAAGATAGTACCTTTACCAGATTCACCAGTAATATACTTCTTAACACCTTCGATATCGGATGTATCAACGCCGAATGAATCAATTGTGCCTGATTCGAACAACTTTCTTAATGTTGTTTCATCGGAATCTTCAGGATAGAGCATGATGTGAACACGACCGTTCATGACGTGGTTCTTATCATAATAGTTTAAGTTCTTATTTAAGATAACTTCCTTGGAAACACCTTGTTTATAGGAACCATCAACAACATATGCACCACAGGAGAGAATATTCTTAGGATCCTTACCGAATGTACCAGTGTGAGCATTGTAGAATTCTGTTGGAACAGGTAAGAATGGAGTATATGTTAAAACGGAAAGGAAGTATTCTTGCTTACCGGTTAAGATGTATGTAACTTTATTGCCATCAGCTTTAACACCAACGCCTTCGAATGTTAAGATTTGATCGATGTCCTGAGTTGTGCAACCTAACAATACAGCTGCGAATTCCTTAGCATTTGTTGCACCTTTCTTATCTTCTGCAGTTTCATATTGAGCCATGTAATATGTTGCATAATAATAATCGGAAGCACCAGCTAAGAACATTTGAGGCAAGTAGGATGAATTTGAACGTGAAGCGAAGTTCAAATTGATCTTCATTGCAGTAACGAAGTCTTCAGCTTTAACTTTTTCAACTTTCTTTTCACCGAAGCCATCATTTTCAACCCACCATACATCATCTTTGATGGTCAATGTGATTTCATAATGATCATCGACAACTTTGATTCCACCGTTTGTAAGGGAAGGAACTTCAGTTGCAAGAGCAGGAACGATTCTGTTGTATTGGTCAACTTCGATTAAAGAGTCGACAACATTAGATAAATAGTAAGCATCTTCAGCTTGGAAGGTTGTTGCTGTGTTCCAGCTGTTAGGCATATATGAATAATATGTCTTATATTCAGCTTTACGAGCTTTATCTGTTAATGTTTTGTATGTAGTTTCGCCTGGCTCTGCTTCTGCCCAGTCGATACCATCAGCCCATTCGCTTGGAATACCACTACAAGAAGTAAGTGATAAAGAAGAAAGGAAAATAAGTGAAAGGGACTTCTTTAAATTTTTCATATATAACTCCTCCTTTATATGAACTATGAAAATTATATACAAATGATTTTTTTAAAAAATGGCGATTTTCCTAAATTTATTTGTTTTTTCAAGCACTTTTTAAGAAAACCGGCAAAATTAATAAAAATTTGTATAAGTAAGGGCTTACACAACCATACTCAACTATAAAATTTTTTTGCTAAAAAAGGTAAAAAAGGATAATTTCTTCCACTATTCCTAAGATAAATGTCAAAATTGTGACTACAATGACCGGAGAAGTGAACATCATCCTCTTATTTTGATCCTCAAATGGAATCTTTACAGAGTAATCTTTAGTCTTTTTTCTGTAGCTTTTTGCAAATGCACCATACAAAAGGAAAAAGACAAGGAAAAAGATGGCGCCAATTAGATAAACTGAGTTGGTGGAATACCTTTTTAATGTTTCATCCATGTTTGTTAAACTGACTGCAACCATTGGAACTGAAACAATAACTGGAATTAGAAACAAACCGATTGTGATTAAAATTGGTTTGAGTGAAAAGTAATTGTAAATTTTATAATTCATTATCAACCTTCTTTACTGAAACAATTGAGATGAAGGAGACTTCATCTTCATTCTTCTTACCAAGAACTTTGACGGTTCTGACACCATCATTGTAATCGGATATATTTTCCTTATATATATAAAGTGAATCGTTCAAGGCACATTCCTTCTCATAATTAATTTGAATTGAAGAAACGTATTCATCCTTTTGTAAATCTAAAACAGCTAATACTAAAGATGAGTAGTTTGTGTTATTCATATGAAGGTTATGATCCAAATATGGGAAGATAACCTTTTGAACTAAGCTGACTTCTTCAGCGTTGATATCTTTAGAGATTGATTTAAGTAAAGGCATATTCTTATCTTCGTCAAGATATTCAAAATCTTTGGTGAAGATATCTCCCATATCAGGGGTTGGGCGAACAAGTCTTCTTGTTTCGATGTTTACAATTGCCCAAAGAGAGCTACCTTTGACACAAACTTCACCAGTTTCTTTATCGATTAATTCAAAATCTCTTTGAATATTCAAAAGTTTTGGTCTAACTGGGTGAGTTTTAGCGATGTAAGTTCTAAAAGGTTTGATAGGTTTAATAACTTCATAACCTAATCTAGTCAAAACCCAGATAAGATTCTTAGATAAGAACGCTTTGTAACCAACATTTAAATAGTTAGCGTGTTCACCAGCGATATCTTGGAATACTTGCAAGATACTTTTTGGGAAGATATGATCATAGATATCAAAATCAGAGTAGGAAAAACTTACTTCTGTTTGGTAATAAAATAAATTTCTATCCATAATTAAATTGCCTCTTTTTCTAATAAATCAACAAGTTCTTGATAGTTGGAAATTGAAATGTATTTTTGCTTATCAATATCGATGGTGTTATTTCTAGTAAAACTTCTAATATCCAACTTATTAGGATTGAAATGAATTGAATGTCTGAATTCCGCATTGTTACTGCCGTAAACATCGCAGAAGAAGTTATCACCAACATAGATTACTTCATCCTTTGAATAGCCAAATTTTCTTAAACCTAAATTGAAGAATAATGGACTTGGTTTTTTGACTCCAACATCAGATGAAACAAGTAATCCATCGAAGGGGAATTTACCACCGTAACAATTTTTAATGTGGTAGTAAGTCATATCATAAGAAAATTCAGTATTTGATAAAACGTACATCTTGATGTTGTTAGCTTTGCAGTAATCAAGTAAAACATCAATTCCATCCATCTTAACGGGGATGTAGTGACGAGAGACTTTCTCACAGACTTCACTAAGATTTTCACCATCTTTGAGTTTTAAATTGAAATAAACTAAAGCGTAATTAACTTCTTGTTCAACTCTAAGTTCGTATTTTTCATTGGTGTGATAAAACTCACGTAAAAAGTTAGAATATAAAGTAGCAAATTCTTCTCTGGAAACATTATTTTCTTTTTTAGATTCATCATCGATATAAAGATCGTAGATCTCTTTTGAAAAGAAATTTTCTTCTCTTTCTAAATACTTGATGATTGTGTTCCAACAATCGAAAAATATCGCTTTAATTTGTGCCATAGTAAAACCTCTAGTTGTTATTTTAACAAATAGAGGTTTTTACAATTTTACAAACAATATCAATAATCTTCTTTGTCAAAAATAGTTAGACATTAGCGGGAATCTGCCTATTAGAACTTGTTGCTTTCTTTCTGCTTATCAAAATTCGAACAATGAAAACTATTGATGTTACAGCCATTATTAACCAGGAAGGAACAATAGCAAATCCTGAGTAACAATTTGCAAAATAGAATAAAAGTATTAGGCAGAAATAAGGTAAGTTATTACTTTGTCTGTCTTTTAAGCATAAGAATACTGCAACAGCAAATAGAACACCAATATTCATGAATAAATTATCCATAACAATCAAATTTACGTAATCCCCTTTAAGAACCGTATTTACAGCTGCATTTGTAGTAATAACTACTCCAAGAGCACAAATATCCAAAATCTTATACAATTTTTCTTTTCCTTTGGGTATTCCAAAGACAAAAGAAATGCAAAGACAGATAATTCCAACAAATTGCAATAAAGAAAATATTGCAATTAAAATATGTGGTACTAAAGATTCTTCAAACTTAAAACAAATTACATTACCAATTGCTACTAAGATAATACCTACAATAAAAAGGATTAAACCCTTAGTCTCCTGATTTTTATATACATTTTCATATTCTCTATTAAGAACTGTGAAACAAAAAATTAATACCCATGCTGTACTTATGCTTAAAGGAAAATAGAGATAAATAATCGTGAAAATATTTCGTATCAAAAAAGAAGATAGTACACCATAAATAAGATTTATTAGTCCTACAAAGATAACATTAGCTTTGACCAGATTTAGAGAATGTTTATCTAGTTTACAATCCGTTTTCTTAAAATCATTATAAAGAATAAACATCGGCACTAATGTTACAAGATGAAATAATTCTAATATTACTGTTAGATGAATTAATCCAGTAAATGAATAAGGAAAATACGTAAGAATTAAACATACAAAACTTGCAAATGATAATGAGGTGAATGAACGAATATCATTAACTGGTTTAAGCCATATATCTTTCATTCTCTTATAATATCTAAGATATCTAACTACAAAACCAACAGAGAGTAAAACTAAAAGAAGATTTACAAATAGAAATAATGGAATTAGCGATAATGCTGCTGTAAAAATTACTAAAAGAGAACAGATTAATGATAAAGCAGTAATCGTGGATCTTAGATATCGTTGCTGCTGACTTATATACATATTATTCTCCTTTTCAATTAAAAAACGCATAATCACACTACATGATCATGCGAAATTTCTAATTTTACCCAAGAAAAACCTATTAATCGGTTGAACACAAACTTCAAAGTGTTTAATTCTAGTCATAATAAGCTCTCCTTTGATTAATTATAAAAAAGTTTTTTGTATATTCACCCAATATATAATAAGAAAAAAGCAGATAATTATCTAAAATTACCTGCTTAAGTGAATTACAAATTTAACTAATTATTTTGTTTCTTTTTTAACGACTGAGTCATTAACTGCGTGATTTTGAGCAACTCTGATAGCACTAACTGCTGCTAATGCACCAACGACATCATCTAAGAAGCAGTGGCAGTGTTTCTTATCACGTTGTAAGATATTGATTTTACCAGGTTTGGAGACATCCAAGTAACCGAAGTTTGTAACACCGATTTGACCATAGTTACCTGCAATTGCGATTGCAATACTTTCATCTAAGCCAAATAAACCTAAATCATGCATCAAAATTGATTGTAATGGTTCCATCAATAAACCTTGTTCAGCGGCCATATCGATGTTGATTGCTAACAAGATTGCATGGAATTGATCTCTCTTTGAAAGAATATCCAAAACTGATTCTCTCATTTCATCCATTGTTAAACCATCGATGTATTTGCTTTGAGCAGCGTAACTTAAAGCAGCGATATCTTCTACTGTGACACCTCTTTCTGCGAGCATCTTAACATTGATCTCTCTCATTTCATCAGCAGTGTAAATATCTGCTTTATTTGGAACAAATCCTTCTAAACACTTCAAAGTTTTCATTGAAAATCTCCTTTAATATGTTACAAACATTTTATAACTTTTTAAATAAAATGTATATATATTTTAAACAATAGTCTAATTTGTCACCAATTATTCTTATTCATCATGACAACTAAAACCTTTATTTTCTTTGGATGATATTTATCTAAAACATCCAGGCATGCTTTTACTGTTGAACCGGTTGTAAAAAGATCATCGACAAGAAGAATTTTCTTACCTGTGATACCTTTAATCTTATCGTTACAGTCAATATATTTATAAATTTCTTCTCTTTTATGCTTATCTGATTCTTTCTGCTCAACATTTTTTGTCTTAACTAAGCAGTCGATTTTATCCAAATTCAATGTATCGAACATTGAAATTAAGTGATTAAAGCCTCGTTCTTTGACTTTTTCTTCTGAACTTGGACAGAAAACAATATTGTATCCATGAAACATCACTTTTAAGATATGCAGAACCGGAAAAAGAAAAACATCTTTTAACTCGTAATCGTATTTATTCTTATAGTTTTGAAGAAGTGCTTTGATTCTTTCCTTATATTGATAATCATAAATGTAATAGCAGGTGTGATTATAAAATTCAAACTTAGTCAAATCTACTTTAAATATATCTAAGCATTGTGGGCAGAGTAAAAACTCTTTATTGAAAATGTAATAAAGAGGATTAATCGTGAAATAATTACAGCAAACTTTACATATTCTTCTCTCGATTGTGCTTTTTAATTGTTTCAATTGCTATATCAACCTCTTTTGTCCTTTTAAAACCAAAAAGTAATACCTCTCCATATTCAGAATTTAGTTTTCTGCCAACTCTGCCTGCAATTTGAACAATAGCTTGCCATGAATAAATTGGATTATCAATATCAATTAAAATTACATCCAAATCTTTGATAGTAACTCCTCTTTCTAAGATTGATGTCGAAACTAAATAACTTAATTCTCCTTTTTTGAAACTTTCGATAATTTCCGCACGTGTTTTCTTTTTCGAAGAAACGGATTCTCCATTTTTAACAAAGTATTTTGCTACTTTGTAGAATGAATAACACAAGGCAATTGTAGGTGCAAAAACAATAACTTTTCTTCCATTTTCAACCAACCTTTTTAGATGAACAATCGGTTGAATATACTTCGATGTTGGTGTGAAATAAAACTTAGGAACTATCAAATCTTTCTTATGAAACCTTTCATTTAGTGAGACGATTACATTACCTTTAGCAAGAAATTCCTTTTTATCTTTCTCATCGATAGTTGCAGTTAAAAGAATATAATTTGCATGCTTAGTCAGCGAATTTTCAAAAAAAGAATTCAAAACAAAATCACCTTTGAATGGAAAAGCATCAATCTCATCAATAATAAGTAAGTCAAAATATTTCTTGTAATGGCACAGTTGATGTGTGGTTAAAATAATTAAATCACCTTCCAAAATTTCATTATTATCACCATAAACTGCAATGACATCTAATTCTTTAAATGCTTCCTTAAATCTAGGTAAAAGATCGATTACAACATCTTTTCTTGGAGTAGCAAACCCAACACGTTGATTCTTTTTCAAAGAATCTAAAATTACATTAAAAACAAGTTCTGTTTTACCAGCGCCAGTCACAGCATGAATCAAAACATTTCTTTTATCATGAATTGAAGAAACAACTAAATCACTAACTTCCTGCTGCTTTTCAGTCAAAGGATAGGTGATAGTTAATTTCACCTTACCTTGATCGATATTTTTACCTTCTTTAGCCTGTCTGTAATCAAAATCTAAACATCTTCTACAGTACAACTTATCCCCTATTTGCCCTAAATATCTTAAATCAGTATTTCCACAATTTTCACAAACAAATATTTCCTTCATCAATAACAAAATACTAAAAAATCTGCAAGAACACAAAATTTCTTGCAGATTTATTTAATTTTTACTTATTTGATGAATTTTCATCATTTTCTGAAGGTTTATCTTCAGGTTTTACTTCTTCATCCTCAGCTTTAGGATTTTCAACTTCTTTAACTTCAGTTACTTCAGAAGTTGTTTCAGTTTCATTCTTTTCTTCAGATTCAGTAGTATCCTCAGTTGTTTCTTCCTTTTTAGGATTTCTAACAAAGCCTAAATCATCCAAATTTGGTTTATTCTCTTTGTAGAAAGCGGAGTTGGAAGTAACATTTGAACTGTTAGAACCAGTATCGGAAGAACTTGTTGCTTTAGGTTTATTGAACTTGTTCTTCAAAGCGATGACACTAGTTTCATCACCGTAAATGACAAAGCATTCAAGTGAAGAATAGCTCTTTAAGTGGCTAACTAATTCTTCGATAGTCATACCAAGATGGTAAACTTCATCCAAAGTTAAGAAGATTGCAGCAGTCTTACCTTTGACACCTAAATTCTTGGCGTTAGTCTTCATCTCTTCAACTGTTAATGGAGCTGCAGACTTGTTACTAGCGACAAGCAAGATGCTTGAAGGATTGTTTGCAAATGAGACATCAACATCGTGATAAATCTTATTCATAACATTGTTCTTAACAAGTTCAATGTTATTCTTATTCTCTGGTTGATAGTTATCAAACTTAGTCTTTTCTGAAGAGAGATGCTCATCAACTGGAGGCATATGTCTATGCTCTAAGAGATAAGCGATTTGACTTGCGTTAATTGTTTCGTATTCGTAAACAGTCTTAGCAAGGAGTTCAACATCTTCTCTGTTTTCAGTGATGATTCTGATAGCTTCTGCGTGGCATTCATCGATGATTCTTCTGACTTCAGCATCAATTTCCATTGCGACTTTATCAGAGTAATTTCTTTGAACGTTACCGTAATCTCTACCTAAGAAGACATTACCTTCGGATTGGTCGTATTGGACACAACCGAGTTTACTCATACCGTATCTAGTAACCATATCACGAGCTAAGTTGGTAGCTTGTTGGAAATCGTTACTAGCACCGGTTGAAACGTCACCGATAAAGACTTCTTCTGAGGATCTACCACCTAAGAAACCAGTGATTTCAGCAAGTAATTCTTTTTCAGTCACTAAGAATCTATCGTTTTCAGGAGTCATTAAGACGTGACCACCTGTTCTGCCTCTAGGGACAATGGTAATCTTTTGAACCTTATTGGAATGTTCAAGTTTCAATCCGATGATGGCGTGACCGGATTCATGGTAAGCAACTTGCCAACGTTCTTTCTCTGCCAAATGCTTGTTAGATTTAGCAGGACCAGCGATTCTTCTATCGATAGCTTCATCGATATCTTTGTTTGTGATAACAGTTCTGTTTGCTCTAACAGCCAAGATAGCAGCTTCGTTCATGACGTTTGCTAAATCAGCACCAGCAAAACCGACTGTATTCTTAGCGATACTATCAAAGTCGACATCCTTAGCAAGTTTCTTGTCTCTGGAGTGAACTTTAAGAATCTGTTCACGACCTTCCTTGTCTGGGTAGTCAACTGTGATGACTCTGTCGAAACGACCTGGACGTAATAAAGCAGGATCCAAGACGTCTTGTCTGTTAGTTGCAGCCATGATGATAACACCTGAATTCTCATCGAAACCATCCATTTCAACTAACAATTGGTTCAATGTTTGCTCTCTTTCATCGTTACCGCCACCAAGACCTGCACCTCTTTGTCTACCGACAGCATCGATTTCATCGATGAAGATTAAGCAAGGAGAATTCTCCTTTGCAGTCTTGAACATGTCTCTGACACGGCTAGCACCGACACCGACGTACATTTCAACGAAGTCGGAACCGGAGATGGAATAAAAAGGAACATTTGCTTCACCTGCAACTGCTTTTGCAAGTAAAGTCTTACCTGTTCCTGGAGGACCAACTAAAAGGACACCTTTAGGTAATTTAGCACCTAAAGCTGTGTATTTCTTGCTATTAGTGAAGTAGTCGACGATTTCAACTAATTCTTGTTTAACTTCATCACAACCTGCGACATCAGTAAATTTAACTTTACTTGATGTAGCTTTCTTGGCTCTGGATTGACCGGCGGAGAAGATTCCACCTTGTCCACCCATCATTGAATTCATGTTTTTGGATAAATTTCTGAATAAGAACCATCCAAGTACAATGATAATTGCAAAGAAGATGAGCGAAGAAATCCAAGAGTTATTGTTTGTCTGGGGAATTGTCAATACAAAAACTTTTTGAGCCTGTGTAGCTTGAGTTGACAAGAAATTGATAAAGTATGGATAATCGGTATTTGCATCGATTTGGAATTCATACTTGTAATCAACATATCTTGTTGTTCCCTTGGAATCAGTAACCTTAGTAGCAACGGTAGCGTTGAAATAATAATAAGCTTTATCAGTGGATAATGCACCAGTTAACTGTTTGACTTCACCATATGTTGGTTGGCTTTCTGGAGTATCATCCATTAAAAGCTCAACAATTTTACCGGAGTAGACTGTCTGTTCCTTATCTGGATTTTCTGGATCAGCTTGTTGAGTATGAACGAACTCACCAGCACCGTAAGAACCAGCAAAGCTATTGTTGCTGTTTCTAACAAGGAAATAGATAATAAGTCCAATTAATGCGGCAAATATGAAAATACCAACTAATAAACTAGTGTATTTTTTACGTGGTTGCTGAGGATTTGGCTTGTTATTTTCATTCTTTTGACCATTGTTATAGTCCATGAAAAACCTCCTATTAGTTTTTAAGATATAAAAAACTTAGAGTTATCAAAAACTCTCAATTTATTATGCAAAAAAACTATTTTAATTACAATTTTAATGAAAATTTAAGCGTTATTTCCCGTGTATTTTAATGTGTTTTTAATATCGTTTTGGTATTGAATTACTCAGATGAAGTCACGTTATTATTATCTAAGTCTAGTTTTTTAAGTTCCTTATACTTTCTTGCTTCACAAATTCCTAAAAAGACGACATTCACAATTACAAGTGAAATAGGAATCAAAGTGAAATAAAGTGAAAAATCAGGAATAAACATCAAAAAGAAATAAGTCCACAAATCACTGTAAAGTTTTCCGGTATCACCGCCACCAGTTGCTACCACTACGTAGTGATAATTAAAAGCTAAAATTGACAATAAAATCGAATTGTAGACAATTTTATAGTTTAAAGAAAACTTTTTTGAAGCGAAGATATATATTAAGATGATTAAAAGAGTTAATAATATTGCTAAATGCAATGTGTAAAACAAAATCATATATGACTCAGCATCAAGAGTAGCACCATAATATTCAGTCGCTAGAATTGGAACTCTGTATGTTAGATATGAAAATAAGTCATAGAAAACAATTAAAAATAAAAATATTGTTTCTTTTTTGCTCCAATCCAACTTTTTATCTTTTTTATAAAAGTACATCAGAATTAGATTGATAATATTAGCTGCATTGATAAAAACGAGGATTGTGATCATAAATGGATCCACAAGTTTAATATATGTTACATAGGAAATCAGCTCATACATCATTTTTATCGAAAAGATAATGATAAATAAATTGTAAGCTTTCAAAACTAAATCCTTGTTTATCGATTCGATTTTATATGAATAAATCCAATAAAAACCGATTACTAAAATATATGAAACGATACCTACAATAAGGTAAGGATATTCAACCTGGTCAATAAAAGTGGCAGTATCCAAAAAGCTGATGGCACTTCTTTTATAGTCATACACTAAGTAATTGGATAGAACTGCAAAAATAATTAGTGGTAGTAGATTCAGTGAAATAGAATTGCGCAATTTTTGAGTTTTAGTCATTATTATTCCTCCTTTTTAAAACAAATTATTTAAAAAGAAGAGATAATTACCATTTTATTTGCCTCTTTCCACTCGGAGAGTTACTGTTTTGATTATAACTAATTAAGTTGACTGAAACAATTTAAGCAATAAAATTAACTAATTATTTTGGGTATATTATCAAATGAATTAGTTATGACATTAGGAATGTTAGAAATTAGAATAACTACACTGTCTGTAACAATTCAAAATAAATTGTAAACTTGTTACCAAATTTTCTCTCATCCTATTTAATAATACTCTTATTGAATTTTTTATTGTGTTAAAATTATTGAGTAGAGGTTTTTTTATGGAAGAAGTCACTATTATCGGTGTGGATAAATTTCTAACCCCAAATAACGATAACATCTTATGCAAAGGTATAATTTTTAGTAAACTCGGATACAAAGTTAACTTATTTCACTCCAATAAGTACGAACCTTTGAACGAAGAAAAAAGAAAATATCTTGCTACTTTAGATAACTTTACAATTTATGAATGCGATGAAAAGATGGATACTGAAGTTGTCAGTGCAGCCATCAAGAGATCCAAATTTGTCATCATCAATCCAATGGATTACAACTACGATATTATCGCTGTTGCCAAAGAACTTAACGAAAATGTCTACGTCGATTTAGCAAACTACCATTCCACCGATTACGATTTCATCTCCATTGGTAAAAATACCAAGGGAACCATGATTATCTCCAGAAACAAGCATGTTTTAAAGACAAACATGGCAGATCAAGTTTCTAAAATTAGTGATACAGTTGCCATTATTTTCAAATCTGATGGTGAAATCACAGTCTACACTCGTGAAGATAAAAATTACATAAAATTATTTATCGATAAAAACGATGATGAATTATATCTTTACTCTTCTATCTTCCTTGCTGGCTTCATCTACGGTTATGAAATTAAACCTAAAGATATCTTTGAAGCAAGTCACTACGGAACAGTAATCTGTGACTTAGTTACAAGAGATGGTATACATGCATTAGACAGCTTAACCCCTCATAAACTTCAAAAGGAAGTTAAGATTCAATTTGGATACTAAAATTAATTAGATGTTACATGATCAATATTCTTGTAACATCTTTTTTTGTGCAATAAAAAATGGTGATTGAGAAATCAATCACCATTGTAGTTACAATACTTAGTTATTTAATTAATCATCAATGACAGATAATAATTCCTTATCGGAATCATCAACTTCCATCTGTTCCTCTCTTTGTTCGATTGCATAATCTCTATCAGACATGTAATCGTCTTCATCATCTTCAGCAAATGATGCGAGAGGCTTAATACCAGTACCAGCTGGAATAAGCTTACCGACCATGACGTTTTCTTTCAAACCGACAAGGTAGTCAACTTTATTCTTAACTGCAGCATCGGTTAAAACCTTTGTGGTTTCCTGGAATGATGCAGAGGACAAGAAGCTCTTTGTATCCAAAGCAGCCTTGGTGATACCTAATAAGATAGGTTTGATTCTTGCAGGGCGTTTACCTTGCTTGAATGCTTCCAAGTTCTTATCTGTGAAATCGTTAATTTCAGCTCTCATACCAGGCAAGAATTCAGTATCACCGGAATCGAGGACGATACCTTTTCTTGTCATTTGACGGACAATACATTCAAGGTGTTTATCGGAGATAGCAATACCTGCTTGCTCTGAGTAAACCTTTTGAATTTCTGTGATGATATAGTCTTGAACTGCACGGTAGTCTGCGTATTCAAGTAATTTCTTAGGATCGATAGCACCTTGGGTGAGGGCTTGACCGTTAGTAACTCTATCACCAACACTGACCTTCATCTTCAAACCGTAGTTGGTTTCAACTTCTTTCTCTTCACCTGTGTATTCGTTCTTAATTCTGACAAGTTTAACATTGTTAACATCAGAAATTTCAGTAACAACACCGCAGATTGGAGAAATTGTTGCTTCAGCCTTAGGATTTCTGGCTTCAAGTAATTCTTGGACTCTAGGTAAACCTTGTGTGATGTCAGCACCAGTTGTACCACCGGAGTGGAAGTTCTTCAAGGTTAACTGTGTACCAGGTTCACCGATGGATTGAGCAGCGATAATACCGACTGCGTCGCCAACTTCAACCATGTTACCAGTAGCCATATTTCTACCGTAACAGTGGACACAGACACCATCCTTGCTTTCACAGGTTAAGACAGAACGAATTTCGACTTCTTCAATACCTGCTGCAGCAATCTTATCAGCAATTTCTTCAGTGATGAATTCATTGCCTTTGATGATAACTTCACCAGTTCTAGGATCTACAACGTCCTTCATTGTAAATCTACCGGCGATACGATCACGTAAGGAGATGATTTCCTTGACGTTGTTCTTATCGCCACTATCAATAACTTCAACAAGGGCTCTAACCTTGACACCGTGGTCGCAACCACAGTCTTCTTCTCTGACGATAACGTTGTGTGAAACGTCGATCAAACGACGTGTTAAGTAACCGGAGTCAGCAGTCTTCAAAGCTGTATCGGTACCACCTTTTCTAGCACCGTGAGAAGCGATGAAGTATTCACTAACGTTAGCACCTTCTCTGAAGTTTGAAGTAATTGGAATTTCAATAATTTCACCTTTAGGGTTAACCATACATCCTCTGATACCTAACAAGGAAACGAAGTTACCGATGGAACCACGAGCACCTGAGTTAGCCATCATGAAGACAGGGTTCTTCTTCTCTTTCTTCAAGATAGCCTTGAGTTGGCTTTCAACCTTACCCTTGACATCTTCCCAAATCTTAACGATTGCGTCGTGTTTACCTCTTTCTGAGTATTCACCATCATCATATAAAGACATGATAGCATCAGCTTTCTTGCTTGCTTCTTTAACAAGTTCATCCTTGCCTTCGATAACTTTGATGTCGTCGATGGAAACGGTGAAACCTGCGATGGTTGAATAATCGAAACCTTGATCTTTGATGTCATCGAGGATCTTGGAGGTCTTATCAGCGCCGTAACGTAAGAAGATTTCGTTGATTAAAGGACCTAAACCCTTTTTGGAAATAGGGGTTCTAACAGGTAAATTATGAATGTATTCTTTAACATCTTTAACTGTCTTAATAGAAGATGTTAAGTCTTCTTGATCACCTACTTTGATGAAGTATTCATCAAGATTGGACTTTAAGTTAACACCAGCACCACGGATCTTATCCTCATCGTTGATGAATGGGAAGTCCTTAGGGAAGATGGAGTTGAAAATAACTTTACCGACAGTTGTGACGATGAAAGAATTCTTTTGTTCTTCAGTTAAATTATCCTTATCCAATGAAGAACCTCTTAAAAGGATACGGGTATGCAAGTCGATTTGCTTAGTTTGATAAGCTAAATAGACATCGTTGATAGAAGCGAATAACTTACCTTCGCAGTTCTTGTAGAACTCGAGCATTTCAGCTTTCTCTTTATCATCGTAGGATAATGCATCCTTAATATCTGAATCGTAGTCGTCTCTTGTGTATTCAATTGTAAGGTAGTAGTTACCTAAAACCATATCCTGGGTAGGAATACAGATTGGCTTACCATCCTTAGGACCTAAGATGTTGTGGTTAGCAATCATCAATTCGCCAGCTTCCTTTTGAGCTTTTTGGCTTAAAGGAACGTGAACAGACATCTGGTCACCATCGAAGTCAGCGTTAAAACCGGTACAAACGAGTGGATGTAAACGGATAGCACGACCTTCAACAATAACTGGTTGGAAGGCTTGAATACCTAATCTGTGCAATGTAGGAGCACGGTTTAATAAGACGTAGTAATCGGAGATGATGTCTTCAATGACGTCGTTAACACGGCTATCATATCTGTCGATCATCTGATCAGCAACCTTGTGAGAGGAAGCAATTTGTCTTTCCATCAATTCATGTGCGATGAATGGTCTGAAAAGGAGAATTGCCATTTCTCTAGGTAAACCACATTGGTACATCTTAAGATCTGGACCAACTGCGATAACGGAACGACCGGAGTAGTCGACACGTTTACCGAGTAAGTTCTGTCTGAAACGACCTTGTTTACCTTTCAAAGCGCTTGTTAAAGATTTCAATACTCTGTTGTTGGAGGATTGAACAGGTTTATTTCTCTTGGAGTTATCAATCAAAGCATCGATTGCTTCTTGAAGCATACGTTTTTCATTAACCAAAATGGTTGATGGGGAATTCAAGTTGATGTATTCCTTCAAACGTAAGTTTCTGGTGATAACTTTACGATATAAATCATTTAAATCACTGGTAGCGAATCTACCACCATCAAGTTGGAGCATAGGTCTTAAATCTGGTGGAATAACTGGTAAGTTATCCAAAATCATCCAGCTTGGATCTTGCTTGGAATCGTAGAAAGATTTGATAACTTCAAGTCTTTTAACGAGTCTTTCCTTCTTTTGGCTCTTAGTGACTTTACCATCTTTTCTATTCTTTTGTGAAGCGATAAGTTCTCTAAGTTCAGCTTGAACTTTGTTGAACTCTTCTGTGATATCAAGTTCCTTTAAAAGTTTCTTGATAGCTTCAGCACCGAAACCAAATTCAGCTTTGGTGTAACGGTTGATCAAATAAGCAATTTCGTTGAAGTCGAAAGTGTTCTTAGGATCTTCAAGAGTTTCGATCAATTCAAGAACATAGTTGTAATCTTCATTGTCTGGTTTGATGAGTGGATCATCATCGTAAAGGAAAGCGTTCAAAATTTCTTTGAACTTCTCTCTAGCTGTCTTTTCATCATAGATGTCGTATTTCTTCATCAATGAGCAGCTACCAGGAGTCATGACAATATGTGAAACGAAGTAACAAACTTCTTCCAATTGCTTAGGTTGAATATCAAGAAGGAAGGCAACTCTGTTAGGAGTACCTTTGAAATACCAGATATGAGTGCAAGGGCAAGCTAAGGCGATATGACCCATTCTTTCACGTCTGACAGCCTTGGTTGTAATTTCAACACCACACTTGTCACAGACGGTACCGGAATATTTCATTCTCTTAATCTTACCGCAGTGGCATTCATAATCCTTTGTTGGTCCGAAGATTCTTTCGCAGAACAAACCACCTTCAACAGGTTTTTGACTACGATAGTTGATGGTTTCGGCGTTTAAAACCTCACCATGGGACCAGGAGAGAATAGTTTCAGGAGAAGCTAATCCAACAGAAATACTACTTAATTTATTTAAATCAAATGCAGCCATTTATTATCTCCTCCTTATTATTCTTCATCATCCTTGAATGCAGGATGGAAGTCTTCATCTTCTTCAGCAGCAGCACGAGTCTCTTCCTCTTGTTCTTCTTTTCTAGCAGGGGAAATCTTCTTGATTCTTTGTTGATAATCATGTTGTTGCTTTGCATTTTCAGCAGAGATAGTGTTAACATCAACTTCAGTACCATCGTTTTGTTTCAAGGTAACGTTGATTGCTAAACCTTGTAATTCCTTAATCAAAACACGGAATGATTCAGGCATATTTGGTTTAGGGATTCTATCACCCTTGAGGATGGCGTAGTAGGCACGGTTTCTACCGACCATGTCATCGGACTTGATAGTTAACATTTCTTGTAAGGTGTATGCGGCACCGTAAGCTTCCAAAGCCCAAACTTCCATTTCACCGAAACGTTGACCACCGTTTTGAGCTTTACCACCCAAAGGTTGTTGTGTAACGAGTGAGTATGGTCCGATTGAACGGGCATGGAGTTTATCATCGACCATGTGGACAAGTTTAATCATGTACATGACACCGACGTTGATTCTGTTGTCGAATCTTTCACCAGTGATTCCATCGTACAAGACAGACTTACCATCTTTGGAGATGCCTGCCATATCCATAATTTGAGTTAATTCATCGTTAGAAACACCATCGAAGACAGGAGTTGCAACTTTGATGTTGAGCTTCTTACAAGCTAAACCTAAGTGAACTTCCAAGATCTGACCGATATTCATACGGGAAGGGACACCTAAAGGTGATAATAAGATATCAATAGGTGTACCATCGGATAAATATGGCATATCTTCAACTGGCATAATCTTAGAGATAACACCTTTGTTACCGTGACGACCGGACATCTTGTCACCTTCGGAGATCTTACGTTTTTGAGCAACGTAAACCTTGACAGTTTCCAAGACACCTGCTTGTAATTCGTCTTTATTTGCACGGGAGAATTTCTTGACGGCTAAAACGATACCGGCACCGCCGTGTGGGATTCTAAGTGATGAATCTTTACCTTCTTTATTCTTATCTGAGAAGATAGCGTTGAGCAATTTGTCAACGGAACTTTGTTGGGTTTCACCTCTAGGGGTTGTCTTACCAACTAAGATACCACCTTCTTTGACTTCGGCACCAGGAATGATGATACCGTTATCATCAAGATAAGTCTTGGCGTCTTCAGAGATGTTTGGAACGTCTCTGGTGAAGGTTTCTTCGCCAAGTTTGGTCTTTCTTCTATCAACGACATATTCTTCGATGTGGATAGAAGTGTAGATATCTTCTTTAACTAATCTTTCGGACATGATAACAGCGTCTTCATAGTTGTAACCATGCCAGTTCATGAAGGCAATCAAAACGTTTTGACCTAATGCAAGTTCACCGTTTTCCATTGCTGGACCATCAGCGATAACTTGACCTTCAGTGACTCTATCGCCAACCTTGACGATAGGAGATTGATTGATACATGTACCTTGGTTAGCTCTTTCGAACTTTCTAAGTTTGTAAACATGTTCTTTATTGCTGTCATCTAAAACAACAATTTCGAATGCATCTACATACTTAACTGTACCGTTGCAATCTGCTAAAACACCGCAACCGGAGTCTTTAGCGATTCTTGTTTCCATACCGGTACCAACATAAGGAGCATGTGGTCTTAAAAGTGACAAAGCTTGACGTTGCATGTTAGCACCCATCATAGCTCTGTGGATGTCATCGTTTTCAAGGAATGGAATACAAGCGGTAGCGATGGAAACGATCTGTTTAGGAGAGACGTCGATGTAATCGACTTCTTCAACTGGAACTAAAACGTTTTCACCGTTGAAACGGCAGACGACTTTATCACCTAAAAGCTTACGTGTGACTGGGTCAACTTTAACGTTTGCTTGGGCGATCTTATGGTTCTTTTCTGCAGCAGCAGAAAGTTTGTCGATAATATCTGTTAAGCAATGAGTTTTGGTATCAACTCTTCTGTAAGGAGTTTCGATGAAACCATGATCATTGACTTCAGCGTAACATGCTAAGTTTGAAATTAAACCGATGTTTTGACCTTCAGGTGTTTCGATAGGACAAATTCTACCGTAGTGAGTGAAGTGAACGTCACGGACTTCCATGGAAGCTCTGTCTCTTTGAATACCACCAGGACCTAAAGCTGAAATTCTTCTCTTGTTTGCAAGTTCAGCAAGAGGGTTGGTTTGGTCGATAATTTGTGAAAGTTGTGATTGTGAGAAGAAATCACGAACGACACTGTTCAAAGGTTTAATGTTCATGATGTTGGAAACAGAGAGGTTGACGATATCTTGTGATGTCATCTTTTCTCTGACATTTTTCTCCATTCTTGTTAAACCTTGACGGAAGTAATTTTGAATGAGTTCACCAACACATTTGACACGTCTGTTACCTAAGTGGTCGATATCATCAGTATCACCTAAACCTTCGATAACATTCAAAAAGTATGAGAATAAAGCAACAATATCAGGTTGTGTGATATTTGGTGCTTCAATATTTAAATCAGTACCGATAACATTGATGACCTTATCCATCTTTTCATTAAGATAGACTTGGACACGGTTGACGGTATTGTATTCATCCAATTGAGGATTGTTGTTGAAATGGTAAGCCATTGCACCTTGTTCGAAGAATTTATCCTTCTTGAGTTTAGCAACAATTTCTTTTGTTAAAAGCTCACCTTTTTCATAGATTAACTCACCTTCGCTGTCAATTAAGTCTTCAGCTAAAATACGGTTAGCTAATCTGTTGTAGATACCCAATTTGTCTTTGAGTTTATAACGACCAGCATTACCTAAATCGTAATGTCTGTGATCGAAGAATCTCTGTTGGAGATTTTGAAGTTGGTTATCTGGGTTTGTAGGTTCACCTGGACGTAACTTATTGAAAATATCAGCGATAGCTTTCTTTTGAATAAAGTTATGATCTTTAAGTTCTGGTTTACCGTTTGGATCGAATGCAGGATATTTTTCCAAAGTATCGTTGAGAGCTGCGATATCGGAACCGAACATCTCACGAATTTGGCTATCGGAAGTTAAACCGATTGCTCTGAGCATTGTTAAACTTGGAACTTTCTTCTGCTTGTCGATACGGCAGGTTAAACCGTTCTTAGGATCGGTTAAAAATTCAAGCCAGGTACCTCTAGCAGGGATAATATCAGCTTCGTAAGCGTAATCACCGGTTTTATCTTGTAGAACTTTGGCGATGTATGCGCCTGGAGATCTGACAATTTGGCTGACAATAACTCTTTCGGTACCGTTGATAATGAAGGTGCCGGTTGGAGTCATAACTGGGTAATCACCCATATAAATTTGACCTTCGGTGATTTCACCGCCAGGTTTTTTAAGTTGTAATGTTGCGTGTAATGCAGATGAATAGGTTAAACCTGATGATTTGCAGGTTTCGATGGAATTCTTAGGTTCATCCCATGAACAATTCAAAAAATCGAGCTCGACTAACTCATCGATACTCTTATCAATCTTAACCTTAGGATCAGTGTTGTTAATTGGGAAGAAATCCTTGAAAACATCGATGATACCTTGCTCTCTGAACTTCTTGAAAGAATCGATTTGAATCTTGCATAAGTTTGGAAGTTCAATTGCATCGATCTTGGAAAAATTATATCTGCCATCAACAACTTTAATTGTGCTTAAATCTAATTTATTTTCTGCCATAAAATTCCTCTCTGCTCCTATTAAAACATAGGATAATTTGTAGCAAATTGAAGGGAAACTACACCCCCGTATATAAACCAAGAAAACCTTACCACCCCGAAAGAGGGATGGAAAGGCGTTTTTTGGTTAAATTTTATCGAAATAAATTAGAAGAATTACTTGATTTCAACTTCTGCACCAGCAGCTTCTAAAGTCTTCTTGTGTTCTTCAGCTTCTGCAGGGGAAATCTTTTCTTTAACTGCACATGGAGCGCCATCAACTAACTTCTTAGCATCCATTAAGCCAAGACCTGTGATAGCTTGGACAGCCTTGATAACTGGGACCTTGCTTGCGCCAACACTCTTGAGGATTAAGTTGACTTCGCTTGGACCTTCTTCTTCTGCAGCAGCAGCGACAGGAGCAGCAGCAACAGCAGCAGCGGCTGTAACGCCGAATTCATCTTCGATAGCTTTGACTAAATCAAAAACTTCGACAACTGTCATTTCTTTTAAAGAGGAAATGATCTCTTCTTTTGTTAACTTTGCCATAATTTTAACTATTTCCTTTCTAGTAATAAATTGTTTGTTTGATTAGTTTTAAATGATTATTGTTGCTTTTCAGCGACAGCTTTACATGCGACAGCAAATTGTCTGATTGGAGCTTCCAATACAGAGAGGAGCATGCTGAGTGCACCTTCTTTGCCACCGACATTAGCTAAAGCTTCGATTTTTGCAGGATCGCAGTATGTTCTTTCGATGACAGCACCCTTGATAACAAGAGCTTTGTTCTTCTTAGCAAATTGTTGGAGAACAGGTAAAGCACTTGTACTTTCGTGTGATGTGATCAAAGCGTTTGGACCCTTTAAAATTGAATCGAGAGCTTGATAACCTTCACCATCGATTGCTCTGCGGAGAAGGGTATTCTTGTGGATTTCCATCTTAGCGCCGACCTTTTTAAGACCTTTTCTTAATTGGGTCATGGAGCTGACAGGTAATCCTTGATAAGAAACGACGATGACGCAGTTGGAACCATCGAGATGTTCATTAAGACCTGCGACGATAGCTTTCTTACTCTCTAAAACTTTAGAGTTCATGTCTTTTATCCTCCTATTTCTAATATATATTGCAACAATATACTTTCAGAAACAGTTTCCTGCGTAACAAATTAAGTCATAAGACAGTTACGGTCTTCGGTATATTGAGTGCATCAAACTTAAATTAGCGATTTATTACTTGAGATCGCTAGAAACTCTGATAGAAGGACCCATTGTTGTTGAAACTGTCATACTTTGGATGTATGTACCTTTAACAGCGACAGGTTTAACCTTCAAAATTAAGGCGACAACAGTCTTGATGTTTTCGACAATCTTGTCAGAGTCGAAGCTAACTTTTGCGACTGTAACTTGGACGTTACCTTCTTTATCTGTACGGTATGTGATCTTACCGTTCTTGATTTCTGTGATAGCAGCACCGATATTAGGAGTAACTGTACCAGTCTTTGGGTTTGGCATCAAACCTTTAGGACCTAAGATCTTACCCATCTTACCGAGTTGACCCATCATATCTGGAGTTGCGACGATGATGTCGAAACCGAACCAGTTTTCTTTTTGAATCTTTTCTAACATATCAGCTGCACCGACGAAATCAGCACCAGCAGCCTTAGCTTCTTCTTGCTTTGTATTTGTGATAGCTAAGATTTTCTTGGTCTTACCGTTACCATGAGGTAAAACGATTGTACCACGTAATTGTTGGTCTGCTTGCTTTGTATCGACGTTGAGTTTGAATGTCAATTCGACAGAAGCATCGAACTTAGTGGTAGAAGTTTTCTTAACTAATTCACTAGCTTCAGCAATTGAATAAACTCTGCTTGCATCAATAAGCTTTTTAGCTTCTAAATATTTTTTACTTCTTTTCATACTTCCATCACCTCATTAATCAATTTGAATACCCATGCTCTTAGCGGTACCTTCGATGCAACGGACTGCTGCTTCTAAGGAATCAACGTTAAGATCTGGCATCTTGTAGTTTGCAATCTTTTCGACTTCTTCACGGGAAACGTGACCGACGATGCCTTGAGCCTTGTTGTGGCTACCTTTTTCGATACCAGCGGCTTTCTTCAATAAGAAAGTGACAGGAGATGTCTTCAATTCAACATTGAATGTTCTGTCTTCATAGATGGTGAGGATGCAAGGGACTAATTCACCTCTACGATCTGAAGTTTTTGCATTGAAATCTTGACAGAATTTAGGACCGATACCATAAGGACCTAATTTTTGACCAAGCTTTGCAGGGCTTGCTTCACCGCCCATAGCCATGACCTTCATGACTCTTGTAACTTTTTTAGCTGCCATGAGACTTTTTTCCTCCTAATTTGAAATGTCTTGGCGTGGTTAATGAAGAGTTACATCTTCTCCCACGTTAATTAACATAAGGCTAGTAAAAAATTGCATACTTAGCCCATATACCTTAATAGAGTATCAAATTGAAATTTGGAAATCAATAGCAAGTTTTTTGCTCTTAATACATTATAGTCGTAAGCGACAAAAATCTATCCGTCACCTATAATATAGATAATATAAAAAGGAGAACAGACGTATGAAAAAGAAACTAATTTTAGTCGCTTCCTTATGTCTGATAACCCCCCCCTCAATTCCTGTGGTCCTGAAGATAGCGCAAGCACTTCAGTAGTTGAGGAATGCACCAATCATGAGTATGGTGAATGGGTTGTCACGAGAGAAGCGGGTTGCACAACCGAAGGTCAAAAAGAAAGAACTTGTAAAAAGTGCGGTCACAAGGAGTATGAAACTATTCCAGATTTAGGTGGACACGTCAATACAGATGGTGTCTATCACTATCACGAAGGTTCTGAATACGATAAGAGTTACCACTTCTTCAAATGTGATAGATGTGACGCTGAAATCAAGATGCAACAGCACGAAGTTCCTTATCCAACAGGAACAAAACTTGATGAAGAAACAGGCCATGTTTACTTTGAATGCCGCTGCGGTGCTACAAAAGATTTGGGTAAATACATCCATTCAATTTCTGAACATTCCACCGGACAATCCGTCCACGCTACTGTTGAAATGAAAGTTGGTGAAACTAAGACTTTCACTTTTGACGTTGAGCCTTTAGATGCTTCAGAAGGTATTCAACTCCAAAATAAATATGAGTCAGCTGTAAACATAGCTGAATTAACAATGGATGATGAAAATAGAAGTGTCACAGTTACTGCACTAGGTGTTGGTAAAGTCAATGTTTTAGCTCAGCCTAAATGGTCAGCATACTGGACAGAAGATTCAGATTGCTCACTTGATATCAAGATTCTTCCCAGAGAAACAGTAGTCACCGACATCGAAACTGAAACAGATACAATCGATATCGAAATCGGTGAAACTTATAAAATAAAACCTACATTAACACCTTCAGAAGCAAGCAATGCCAATCTTAACTTTGAAATTGAAGATGGCACTATTGCAGAGGTTGATGTGAATGGTATTGTTACTGGTTTAGCAGAAGGTATAACCACTTTGAAAGTTACTTCCAAAGGAGATGAATCAGTTACTGCAAGTTACACAATCAACGTTAAGGCTGCTCCTATTACTTTCAAAGAAGATTCAGTGATATTGCACGCAAATTCAACTTACACTTTGACCGATTTCATCAATAATTTAAAACCAGAAGATGTCAGTAAAATTAGAACTAATACTGAATTAATTACTGCAACTAGAGAAATTGTCATTAACGTAAGTGACAATGAGATTTTAACCAAAGACTATTACGGTTATCAAACTATTAAATTATACAATTCTATCTTTAATTTACTTGATACTATGACAGTTTTGGTTCTTGATGATGATATCGATAAACTTCCTTACAAAACACTTGCTCAGGCAAATGAGGATGGTCTTGTTCAAGGTGAAGCAACCTACATCAAAGCAAAAATCGTTGCAAAAGGTCATGCAAGTAGTCACTATGTTGTGTATGATGGAACCGGCGGATTGAGCGTTGCTTTCAAAGACTTTGTTTACAACCAATTAAATATCGGCGATACAGTAATGCTTTGTTTATTCTCTAAGGCATTTGCTAGTGGTAAATTAAATATCTACAATAGCTCAAATGCTACTGCTGTTGTTCTCAATGAAGACCTCGATGTTGATATCACATACACCGAAATTACAGCAGAATTTGACGAAACATACACCAATGTTTTAAACGCTAAATTCGTATCTTTAACAGGAACTGCAACTGCAAAGAATAAGATCGAAGGTCCAAATGGCGTCGCCTACATAATTAAGAATCTTCCTGAAGATTTGACAGTTGGTGAAACTTACACTATCAAGGGTATAATATACAATCAAAACTACATCTCCTACATCAGCGATTAAATTTCCATTTACTTAGATTTTCAAATTTGCTAAACTTAATGAGCAACTTTAGTTGCATAGCTTTGTTCCGCCAATCCAAGATTGTGAACAGTTAAAAGCAAAGATTAGTATAAAGGAGAAAATCGATGAACTTAAATTTAGTTAATGAAGTTACTCAAACTCAATTAAGACACGATATCCCAAGTTTCAAAACCGGTGATACTTTAAGAGTATCCGTCAAGATCCGTGAAGGTAATAAGGAACGTATCCAAGTCTTCGAAGGTCTTTGCATCGGTTTCAGAGGTTCTGGCGTCAGCAAAACTTTCATTGTTAGAAAGATTTCCTACGGTGTCGGTGTTGAACGTAATTTCTTGGTCAATTCACCAACAATCGCTTCAATTCAAGTTGTCAAGTCCGGTAAAGTCCGTCGTAAGAAGATTTTCTACATTCGTAACCTCTCTGGTAAGAGCGCACGTTTGAAAGAAACTCTTAACAACAAGTAATTAAAGTAATCTAGGCTCCCAGCATGGGAGCTTTTCTTATTGTAAAATTGATAGTGTCAATATAAAATACTTGACAGGCATATTATAAATTTCTATACTATTTGAGCTTTGTAAAAAGGAGAAAAATTACATATGGTTAAAATTAGATTAAAGAGACTTGGTAGAAAAAATGATATGACATACAGAATCGTCGTCTCCGATTCACGTAACACCCCTAGAGGTCAAAACATCGAAGAAATCGGTAACTTCGATCCAATCGATAACACAGATAACAACAGATTGAAGATCAATGAAGAATCCGCATTAAAGTGGCTCTCATTAGGTGCTCAACCATCTGAATCTGTCAGAACACTTTTCAAGAAGACCGGTATCTGGGCAAAATTCGTTGCAACCAAGAAGGGTGCTCAAAAGGTTGAAAAGGTTTCTAAGGAAAACAACAAGACCTCTGGCAAGGCTAAACAAGCTGCTAAGTCCAACAAGGCTAAACTTGAAGAAGCAAGAATTGCAAGACATAAAGCAAAACGTTTAGCTAAGAGACAAGACAAACAACCAGTTGAAAACACTGAAGAAGCAGCTGCTTAATTGTTATAATTAAGTAGATTGTAAAGGAGAAGGATTGTGGAAAATATTGAATTTAGTGAGGTTATTAAGACCGTAATCGAACCACTTCTTTCTGTTAAGGAAGCTCTTTTTATCAAAAGAACAGACACTGAAGAAGATTTGAATAACAAGGTACAAAAATACGTCGTTTGTGTCGACTCATCTGATCTTGCCAAACTTCTTACAAACCACGGAGTTAATGCAAATGCTATCAGAGAACTTGTAAATTCCATCGCAAGAAGCAGCCACAAGAAAGTCATGCTCAAGTTCGAATCTTTAAACGAGTCTGAAGAAGCTTAATTAATGTAAAAATCTAAAGTTACCACTGGTGTGGTAACTTTTTATTATTTAGTACCAAATCCCCAATTGGAGGTTAAATATGGAAAGAAAAAGAGTAGGTCATATCGTCAACACATTCGGCATCAACGGCGGCTTAAAAGTTGTCATCACAACAAGTTACCCAGAAGAAAGATTTAAAGAAGGCAACAAGATTATTATCAACGACAACGGACGTGAAAAAACCTTTGTAGTTGACTACTACAAAGTTAAAAATGATAAGGTTATCCACTTGTTTTTGAAAGGAATTGACGATATCAACCAAGTTGAAAAATATATCAACTACGACATCTATATGGACTGCGAAAGAATCGAAGGTACTTTCTACTTTGATGACTTCAAAGATATGGATATTTGTAGTGAAAACTTAGAAGTTATTGATAAAGTTGCTTCCACAAGAGAAGACCTTGGAATATGCCACATTATAACAAGTCAAAATAAGGACATTCCAGTTCAAATGGGCATCTTTATCAAAGATATCGATCTAGAGAATAAACGAGTAATTTTAACTGCTCTCGGTGAGGAAACTTTAAACGTATGATAATCAATATTGTCACCATCTTTCCTGAGTATTTTGAATCATTTTTCAAGGTTTCCATCATCAAGAAAGCTATCTTAAAAGGTAAGGTTGAATTTAGATTATTCAATATCCGAGACTACTCATTATCCAAGACTAAAAGAGTTGATGATCATCCATTAGGTGGCGGTGCCGGATTAGTCATGCAATTGCAGCCTATTTTAGACTGTTTAAGACAGAATAATCTTATGGATACCTACAAGATACTTCTTGCCGCAGACGCTCCTTTATACACACAAGATAAAGCAATCGAACTTTCTAAGAAAGATGAGATAACATTAATCTGTGGACATTACGAAGGTGTTGATTCAAGAATTATTCACTACGTCGATGAACAGATTTCAATTGGTGATTATGTCTTAACAGGTGGTGAAGCAAGTTCACTAATTGTTGCTGATTCAATTGTGAGATTGATTGATGGTGTCATCACAAAAGATTCAACAAACGAAGAATCCTACAACGATAATCTCTTAGAATACGATCAATTCACCTACCCAACAAATTATGAAGGTCATGAAGTTCCTGATTACCTTTTAAAAGGAAATCATAAAACAATCTCAAGTCAAAGAAGATTGGACGCATTAAATAAAACAAAGAGAATCCGTCCCGATTTATATAAAAAACATATCTTCACTAAGGAAGATATGAAATTACTCAACAATTACAAAAAGAAATAAAGCAATCCCAGGAGGTAACAATCTTCCTGGGATTTCTGTTTAAAAAAAGCTAGAAGGAACAGGGGGGTAAACCTTCTAGCGAAAGGAGGTGCCGTTCTATTTAGGGTAAAAAATAGAGCCGACATACATTTAAAGTATATATCCTTTAAATGCACTAATATCTTACAAATTTTTTATTCAATAATCAAGAAATAAATTAACTTAGAATCACTTTCTTATATTTTTCATCATTTGGCTCAAAGCGGCAGGATTCATTTGACCATTTTTCATGGATTTCATCTGCTTGCTCATCTCAAAATATTTATCCAAAACTAAGCTAACATCCTTTTCTTTCATACCGGAACCTTTAGCGATTCTCATCTTTCTATTCTGTTTGATGATTTCTGGTTTCTTTCTTTCTTGAATAGTCATGGAGTTGATGATTGTTTCAACACGTTTAAGTTCAACTTCAAGTTTCTTGATATCTTCATCAGAGAATTTAGGCATACCAGGAATCATTCTTAAAAGTTTACTCATAGAGAATTTCTTCATCTGTTTAAGAATGGAAAGCATATCGGTTAAATCGAATAAGCCATTCATCAAACGTTTTGAAGTCTTCATGGCTTGAGCTTCATCGATATTGTTTTGGATTTCTTCGATAACACCGATGATATCACCTTGACCTAAGATACGGTTTGCCATACCTTCTGGGTGGAAGTTTTCCAAGTCGGAAATCTTTTCACCAACAGAGGCGTATTTAATTGGTAAACCGGTCATTCTCTTGATGGATAAGGCAGCACCGCCTCTTGCGTCACCATCGAGCTTGGACATGATAATACCGGTTAAACGAACTTTCTCGTGGAATGTCTTAGCAACATTAACTGCGTTTTGACCGACCATTGCGTCAACTAAAAGGAGTTCTTCATCAAGTGGGACAGCCTTTTCGATTCTGACAAGTTCGTCCATCAAAACATCATCAATTTCCAAACGACCAGCGGTATCGATTAAAACGACATCGTATTTTTCATCAAGTGCTTTTTGATATGCAGCTTTGGCGATCTTAGCAACATCTTTTTCGTCTCTATCTATGTAGATATCAGTTTGAGTTTGACCTGCTAAAGTATTTAATTGCTCAATAGCAGCAGGTCTGTAGATATCACCTGCAACAAGCAAGACTTTCTTTTTATTAACCTTTTGATACAAGTTTGCTAACTTAGCAATTGCGGTTGTTTTACCGGTACCTTGCAAACCGACGAGCATGATTACAGTAGGTTTTGCAATGTTGAAACAAACATCATTATCACCATCACCTAGGAGTTTAACCAAAGCATCGTAGGTGATTTTAATCATGGTTTCACCAGGTGATAATTTCTTAAAAACCTGTTGACCAACTGCTTCTTTTGCTAAAGTATCAACGAATTCTGAAGCAACTTCGTAGTTGACGTCAGCGTCTAACAAAGCGATTCTAATCTCTTTGATGACGTCGTTGATATTTTCTTCGGTCAAAACCTTATGACCACGAATTCCTTTGAAAATACCCTGGAACTTATCGCTTAAACTTTCAAATGCCATATAATCTCCTATCTAATTAAAATGTTAGAAATACTTTCAATATCTTGATAACCATCTTTTTCTAGCTTATCTAAGATTTCATCAATTTTTGCTCTGAAATTGAGTTTATCTTCCAATTTGTTGAGCTTTTCAATACCTTTAGAAATTGATTCAAAGATTGCGTTACGAGATGTGTTTTCAAGTTCTGCAATCTCCGAAAGAGAATAATCTTGATTCAAGTAATAATCAAGTCTTAAAACCGTTTTCTCGCTTAGCAAATTTCCGTAAAGCTCAAGAAGTTCGGAGAGAAATAGTGTCTTTTCTAAGTTTTTTTCCATACTAGAACAATACGATAGTTATCAAATCGATGAGGATGAAAAAACTGGCTGTATAAAGAAAATACGTAGCCGTTCTTTCCCAATTTCTTTTACCGGTAAAAGGATCTCTTGGAGCAAGTAAAAAAGTGATTAACAAAGCTATAACTAGGTCTGTGACAACACTAGCTAGTAAGTAGTTAGGTATCAAACCAGAAACGATATTTGATACCAACATGTTAACAATAAAAAATCCTAGCAACAATAAGATAAAACTCATTAATCCTCGTTTTCTCCAACTAAAAGACCATACAAATATTGATCGAGATCGAATTCTTTCAAATCATCCATCTTTTCACCTAAACCGATGAATCTGACTGGAACGGAAAGCATGTCTCGAATGCTTAAAATTATACCACCTTTACTGGTTCCATCCATCTTGGTGATGACAACACCAGAAATATCACAAACTTCTTTGAAAACTTTGGCTTGTTCAATACCGTTTTGACCGGTATTTGCGTCCAAAACTAAGAAGGTTTCATGTGGTGCTTCTGGGATAACTTTCTTGATGACACGGATAACTTTACCAAGTTCATCCATCAAATAAGATTTATTGTGTAATCTACCTGCTGTATCGATGATAACTAAATCGTAGTTTTCATTCTTTGCTTTAGTTAAACCTTCAAAGCAAACTGAAGCAGGGTCTGCACCTTCATTTTTCTTGTAGATATCAACACCAACTCTATCCGCCCATAGAGCTAATTGGTCGATAGCACCGGCTCTAAATGTGTCAGCTGCAACGAATAAAACTTTCTTACCCATCTCTTTGTAGCGTTTGCCTAATTTAGCAATAGTTGTGGTTTTACCAGTTCCATTAACACCGACAATAAGTAAAACTGTTGGACCATTTTCAACAAAATCGATATCTGTTTTGAAGGAACCACCTTGGTTGATGTAACCAACGAACATCTTATCGATTAAAAGTTCATTGATTTCACTGGTGTTGTAGATACCTTTTGTCTTACATTCCTTTTCAACTTGATCAAGAAGCTCAAGAGTTAAGCGAATACCGACATCTGCTTCTACTAAAATTCTTTCCAAACCATCAAAATATTCTTGGTTAGCAATTTGATGCTCCTTGGCTAATTTGTTTAATTTGTTTGTGAAACCTTGTCTGGATTTATCCAAACCAGCGATATATTTATTATCAACAGTCTTTTGATATTCTTTCTGTTGTTTCTTCTCTAATTTTTTCTTCTCTTCTTGTTCTTTTCTCTTTGCTTTTAAGTCTTCAACAAGCTTTCTCTCTTTTTCTTTTTCTCTTTCTTTCTTAGTAAGACCATTTTTATCCTTACCATCTTGAGAAGCCTTGTCGAGTTCTTCCTTGTCTTTTAAGATATCGGAAATGTCAAAATCTTCAGGCAACTTTTCTAAGTTACCATCTTCTATAGTAGGTTCTGAAGTTTCTTCTTTAGTCTCTTCAACTACCTCTTCTTTTTCATCTTTTTTCTGTTCTTCGTCTTTAGAGAATTTCTTTTTTAACCAATTAATTAAACCCATTCTAAATCCTCGTTTCTATCTTTTAACGTAATTAGTTAAAGCATCCTTTGCAGCTTCTTTTTCTGCTGCTTTCTTGCTTGGACCGGAACCGGAACCAATTAAGATGTTGCCAATATAGCAAGATGCTTTAAATATCTGTTTATTCTTACCTAATTCGATTGTTTCAACTCTGTAAATAGGTTGAACCTTAAGTTCTTTTTCAACAACAATTTGAAGTTCACTCTTCGCATCTTCCTTGTAGGAAGTTTCTAAATTTTCGGTGAGATAATCACCTAAAATATCGATAACAAATTTGAAAGCAAAAGTTTCACCTAAATCGATGGTGATTGCTCCAATAAGCGCTTCAAAAACGTCTTCTTGAACTTTGTTATGATTAGCACTGTTACCAAGTTCACCTTTGGAATAACGAATGTATTTTTCAAAGTTGTAATTCTTAGCAATAACAGTTAAAGTTGTGCCTTCAATCAAGAATTTCCTTATTTTAGAAAGCTTACCAGAATCGTATTTAGGAAACTTTGTGTATAAAAGTCTTGCGATAGATGAATAAATAATAGCATCGCCTAAAAATTCCAAACGATCGTAATCTAAACACTCTGTGTTATTTTGCATATTGTATTCGTTTGAAAAAGATTTATGGGTAAATGCTTGTTCATACAAAGACAAATCTTTATATGGAATATTCATCTCTTTAAGTAAATCTACTAATTTCATCTTCAACTAATTATTTTCAAATTCCTTTTTAATATCTTCAACAACATGGTTCTTAGCCATTCTGTAAGCTAAATCAATTGCATGGTAGAAAGCGTAAGCGTTGGAATTACCATGACTTTTAACGCAGACTTTATTAACACCTAATAAAATTGCACCGCCAATTTTCTTGTAATCCATACTGGCTTTCATCTCATCGAAACCTTTCTTAGCTAAAAGGTAACCAATCTTTGTAAATAAATTCTTCTTGAATGCTTTCTTGATCATGTCATTCATCATGCTAGCGACACCTTCGGAAGATTTCAAAAGAATATTTCCGTCAAATCCTTGGCAGACGATGACATCATGAGTGCCATCCAAAGCGTCTCTTGCTTCAACATTTCCACAGAAGTTAGGGAAATTGGTTTCTTTCAAATATTTGTATGTATCAACAACAATTTTACTGCCCTTACCTTCTTCAGCACCGTTGGAAAGCAAGTAGACAGAAGGATTTTCAATACCCAAAACACAACGGCAGTAATTTCTACCTAATCTTGCAAAGCAAGCCATTTCTTCAACGGTATTTTCGTTACTTGCACCGATATCAAGAATAACAGTTTGTTTATCTTTAATCTTGGTGACAAATGGAGATGTGAATGCTGCTCTACAAACGTGAGGAATCTTTTTGATTATGAGTTGAGCACCGGTGATAAAACCACCTGAGGAACCACAAGTAACAAAAGCATCACAATCATCTTGGTTAGCTCTTTTCAAACCCATAACCATGCTGGATTTTTGCATTCTAAGCAAAGCTAATGGTGAAACTTCCATTGGAACAACATCTTCTGCAGTGACAAATTCAACTCTATCTTTGTAATCTGCAAAGAGATTTTCATATTCTGCTGTTTTACCAACTAAAACAAGACAAACATCCTTGTTGTCTTTTAAATAGTCCAAACAGCCTTGGCAAAGTTCTTTGTTACCTAAATCGGAACCTTCGATATCTAAACAAATTTTAATCATAATCAAAACCTCGCTTTTTTATTATCTAATAATAAGATTGATTGTTCACTTTTTTTATATCTAAAGATATAAAAAATATTAATTCTTGTGATCTTTCTTCAAATTTTCTCTAAATGTGATGTAGTCAAAGTATGCATTTTCATTCTCAGTTTGAATTTGAGTTGCTTCCTCATCCTTTTTAACTAAATTTGAACGGTACTTAAACATAAATTTCTTGAAATGATTAATGTAAATTATCAAACTTGAAACATGTTTAAGCGAGTAGAATGTAGTTAAAACATAGTAAGAGAATGGATCAATCTTTGATAAGAATGTAACATAAGGATTGACTTTATTTATCTGAAAACCCTTGAAATGCCACTTATTTTTGAATTTGATTCGCGCTTTCTGCTCTAAGAAATTGACGTTATCAATTACATCAACTCCGTCAATTGGAGTGAATGTTAACTTGTAATTAAAGTGAGATAAGTTATAGATTAAATTGATAGCAAGAAGTGCATCATTTTCCAAGTTTTCAATTGGATAAGTGTAATATTTGATCACTTTATTATCTTTATTAGATTCAACAAGATACTCAGAAATATGCTTTAAGATATCCATATGAATGCTTTGACGATATTGATTATAAGCGTCTTTCAATTCATCAAAGTTCTTCTGTGCTCTTTGAATAACACTCTGCTCAAAATCTTTAAATGTTGAACCTTGTAAATGTAATAAATTGACCACATCAGTGAAACTCATCTTGATAGTTTTTAAGATATTTTCAAAAACCTTCATTGTCATGAAAGCGTCATCATCAGATTTATGTGTGTTTTGAACTAAACCTGTGTTGAAGAAATGGTTCAAATTTCCTAGTGAAGGAATACCGCTTCTATTTGGATAAGACTTATCCAATTTAAAGAAAATATCTTGTACATCATAATAAGTAAACTTAGGTTTGTTAAGTCTGTACCTATCCAAAGTTGAAAGCAAGAAGTTCAAATCGTTTTCAAAAGAGAAGCCAAAAACAATAGTATTTTCATCATTTAGCAACTTGTAGAGTTTTTTATAAATTGTTGTAAAGTTTCCCTTGCTTTTGAAAACTTCTGGAGAGTAAGCGTAACTGAAATGTTTCTTAGAATTTTTAGGAATTTTGAATAAAGGAGCTTCTGGATTACAAATTAAATCTTCCTTTGCAAGCAAGGTAAAATTAGTATCTGTCAAAACATAACCTGCTGAGCAGATACTGTTGTAAAACCCTGATTCAAAATCCAAAAACAAAAACTTATTTATCACGTTTTCTCCTCTTGAAATAAACCTTTCTGCCAACAAGTTCACTGACTTCTGTGAATGTGACAAAAGCATCAGGATCAATCTCAGAGATAAGGATTCTTAATCTGTTAACTTCAAATCTGTTAACAACTGAATAGATCATCTCATTATCTTTTCCAGTGAAATAACCTTTACTCTTGATGAAAGTGACTGATCTACCTAACTTAGAGTTGATAGCATCACTAACTTCACCATATTTCTCGGTGATAATAATACACATGATGGATTTAGATAAACCTTCGTTGATAAAATCGATTGCTTTCAAGTTGATGTAGTAACTTAACAATGAGAGTAAACAACCGATGAGGTTATTAATTGAAGGATCGGTGTAGTCATTAACTGAAGCAAAAAGTACAAATAAGATTGCGTTGTAGCACATACAAACTTGACCAACTGTCATGTTGAGTTTCTTATGAACCATGACAGATAAAACGTCAACTCCATCCATAGCACCACCAAATTTGACGGTCAATCCTGACCCAATTCCAGAGAACAGTCCACCAAAGATTGCACAGACTAAACTGTATTCTGGTTTATTCAAATCAGCAAAAGGACCAACTTCAGTAAGTGGAGTGTACCAAGAACCGTTATTTCCAGTGTAAATCATAACTGCAATTGAGTAAGAAAAGATTGCCACAAATGAGTAAATTAACATCTGCCAGCCGATCTTTTTAACACCGACGATAAAGAATGGAATATTCAAAATGACTAAGAAGAATGTCAAACTGAAAATGAAACTGTAACTAGGTGCATTGAATGAAACCAGATAATTCAAAAGCATGGCAGTACCGGAAATACCACCATCCAAGAGCTTAGCACATGACAAAAAGAGACCTGAACCTAAGCCGTTAATAAATCCCGCAACAATCAAAATGAGGAAATTTAAAACTTTGTATTTACTCTCGTTTATCTTGTTCAAATGAGATTTTAAAATGTTTTCCCTCTTATTTTCTAAGAGCATTTTTAATCTAGATTTCATCATTCATTATTATAAAAAATATAGATTTATATTAATACAAATTAAATAAATAGTGTTAAATCGAATCAAAGATTTTTAAGTCTAATCACTTAAACCAAAGAAAAAGGCTCCTAAGAGCCTTTAAATTTACTCAACTGCGACGTAGAATGAATAGACTGGTTGACCACCGTTGAAGGTTTGAACTTCAAAGCCTTTTTCTTCGTATTCAGCAACAAGTGCGTTAACTCTTTCAATTTCTTCTTGTGTTAAATCTTCACCGAAGTAAATTGTTAAAAGTGAGCTATCTTCATCAACCATGCCTGCAATCAAAGTCTTGAGTGCTTCAACTTTATCTTTGACGGAGACAAGAATCTTCTTCTTAGAGATACCCATGAAGTCACCGTTATGAACTTCGGTGCCATCGATGCAGGTGTCTCTAACTGAGAAGGTAACTTCACCAGTTTTAATATTTTCGAGTTCACCGTTCATCTCTTCCAAGTTTGCTTCAACAGAAGCGGTTGGATTGAAAACTAAACATGCTGCAATACCTGCTGGAATAGACTTACTTGGGATGACGTTAACTTTACATTCACCTTCTAAAACATCACTGGCTTGAGTTGCTGCCATGATGATATTTGAGTTGTTAGGGAAGATGTAGATATTCTTAGCGTTGCATTCTCTGCATGCTTTAACGAAATCTTCTGTGGATGGGTTCATTGTTTGACCACCGGAAACAATTTCATCAACGCCTAAATCTTTAAAGATAGATTTTATACCTTCGCCGTTTGCAACTGCGATAAGTGCGTATTCTTTAGGTTCTTTCTTCTTTTCACTTGGAGCTGCGGTCTTAACTTCAAGTTCATTGGTAGAACCATGATTTTCTTCGATCAAATGTGAATGTTGTTCAGCCATATTTTCGATTTTAATCTTAATAAATTCACCAAATTGCTGTGCGTAAGTTAAGATGTAACCAGGATTTCTGGTGTGGATATGAACCTTAACTAAATCATCATCGTGAACGGAAACAATGGAGTTACCATGTGCACATAAAACACCATCAACACGTTTCTTGTTGTAGACTTTCTTACCTAATTTGATGATATCTTCTTGCTTAGGTAAACGTAAGATGAATTCAGTGCAGTAACCAAATTCTTCGTGTTTGAAACGGGATTGGACGTTAGTTGCTTCACCTTGAGGTGCAAATTCAAATTCTGTTTGACCAGAGGAAGAAACAACATCAGGCATAATTCTTTCAACGATATCGTTATGCAATGCCTTAGCCATACCTTCGATGATTTTAACATAACCTGCACCACCTGAGTCAACAACACCAGCATCCCTTAAAACAGGTAATAAATCAGGTGTTCTTGCTAAGGATTCTTTAGCTTCTTGTAAGTAGATATCGAAAACTTCGTCGATTGGCATATTCTCTGTGACTTTTTCTTGTAAAGTCTCAGCAGCATCTCTAACGACGGTTAAAATTGTACCTTCTGTAGGTTTGATGACGTTTTGATATGCAACATCTTTTGCATTGACGAATGCATCGACAATGTCGAAGCAATCGGCTTCAGCTTTATCTTTTAAGCTATCAGCAAAGCCTCTGAAAATTTGGGATAAGATAACGCCAGAGTTACCTCTAGCACCCATCAAAAGTCCTTCTTTGAAGGTTTTTGCGACTAAGTAAATATTCTTTTCATTCTTTTGACAAACCATACTTGTACCGCTTGTCAAAGTTAAATTCATATTGGTACCTGTATCACCATCTGGAACAGGGAAAACGTTCAATTGGTTAATCTCAGGATAATTATTAAATAAATTATTATTAGCAGATATAATCATTTGCTTAAAAAGCACACCATCAATTTTCTTCATAGAGTCTCCTTAAATATTATGATAAATTCCAAATATCCAGGCCCACCGGCATAATTAAATATTTGCTTTCTTATTATACAATGTTAAAAGTAAAAAAACCTAAGATATTGGAAGGATGTAATCGCTTTAATTTTCACATTTTATACACAAAAGCAACTTTATCAATATTATATTTAATTTCTAATTTTATAAATTGTTCATTTTAATTAAAAATAGACACTTTACTAAAAGTGTCTATTGTGAAGGAGGTACGCTTATATCTATAAAGATTGATGTCCAACAAACATAGGTGTGTTGTTTTTATCAACTAATGCGAAGTAGAAATCGTTATTAATTAATAACTCAACTTTGTCTTCAGTAGCTATAGGAGTGGAAGTGAATGAAACTGAATCTGCCAAGATGCCATTAACATCCATATCAAATTTAGTAAGATTCAAAATCATACCGTACTTAGCAGCTGAAGTATCAACAAATTTACCCATTGAACCATTCAAATCGAGTGAGTATTTTTGACTAGGAGTGTCATACATCGATGATTCAAGATGGATTTCAGGAACAGTTAAGCTGACTATTGCACCAGTTTTTTCTGAATTAGAAAGTGTTAAGTTTCAAAGTTAGCGCAAGTAAAAATCGAATTGCATAGAACACCGCTTGGTGTTCTATTTTTGAATTGTAAACTTTTAAAATATTAATAC
>CAJMBK010000006.1 GCA_905211645.1 uncultured Caryophanales bacterium | reverse complement strand
TAAATAAACATTCGTTGATTTTTTGTATAATTAAGATATGAAACAAGAATCAACCAAGGTCAAAATGACCAAAAAGCTCATTCAAGAGACTTATATCAACCTTTTAACTACCGATGGTGAAGAGAAGATTAATATCACCAAACTTTGCGAAACGGCAGAAATAAACCGTGGTACTTTTTATAAGTACTATCAAGATTTAGACCAACTTTTAAACGATATTTACACAAATTTATTCGTTGAACTAAAAAGTATCATGGAAGCGAAAAGTTTAATCTTCAACACCGAAGAACTTTTCATGTACGTTTTAAATTTAATTGAGAAAAATAAGGTTCTTTTCAAAAAACTTATCTCCTATCAATTTGACTCCAATCTATTCAACATCTTTTTAAGTTCTTCAAAGGAAAAATTCATCGAAGAATTAAAAAATTACACTGATAATTTAGAACTCATCAACGATATCTACTACTACAATTTAACTGGAACATTAAAATTAATCTCAAACTGGGTTGATAATAATTTTGATAAGACTAAAAAACACCTTGCTCAAGAGATTACTTTATTCAACACAATCTTAATCACATCCGTATTATTTCCAAATAAAAAGCAGGAATCCAACTAGGAAATCCTGCTATTTTTTTGCGTTAAATGAATTATTTACTTATTAGTATTTTGCTAAGATAGCCTTTAAATCTTCGATGTCTTCAGGTGTACCTGCGTTTTCAACTTTCTTGAGAAGTTCAACACCATATTGTTCAGCAATCTTATCACCTGCGCCACCGAAAGCATCACCATAACCGGTATCACCGGAAACAACGACACCCTTTAAATGTTCGGAGTTGTTACCTAAGAAAGCTTCAACTTCAGCTGGAATATCACCATAACCATCAGTATATGTGAATAAGATGTAGTCATCACCGATGACTTCATCACCTGTTTCAATTCTTAAAGCATCTAAACCTAATTCATTAACAATGGTTTCAACGTTTCCTGTACGGGAAGCAAAAACATATTTCATTTAATATAAATCCTCCATATATCTGTAAATATGATAAGAATATTGGGCTATTTTTGCAATTTTAATGAAACCAAATCGGTTATCTTAATCTGGAAATTCTGACATTTCTGATAACTGAATATGTTGCGTAGTAAAGTGGGATGATGAAAAAGATTAACCAAGTTGGATGCCATATACCAGTGCAAATACCAACAATGCAGTAAACAAATGGTGCAATTGCATAAATTGGAAAGTCTGATGCACTTCTTTTAATGATCATTGACATGAGTCCGAGAAGGATTAATGGTGTGAAAAAGATTGGATAAGCTGTTTCCCAACCAGCAGGGATTGTAAAACCTAAAATTAAGTAAACTATGATTGAAACTAACAATGAAACTAAGAAAACACTTGAGGTTACACCAGAATATTTGTGTTTTCTGTATTGAGCTTTAATCTTTTTCTTAATTCTTTCTTTGGCTTTTTTGTCGCAATATGCAGTCCAATCACCATGAGTTTGGAAGAATTGTTCTAAATCTTTATCTTTTTTTGAATCCCAATCTTTGTAAGATTTTTTGATGTACTCATCTTCTTCGTCGTCATCATCGTCAAAGTCAACATCTGCATTAACGATGATTTCAGGGATTTCACAATGATGTTTCTTATGTTTTCTATCATCGTGGTGGTGATGATGGTGGAATCTATGATGTCCTTCATCTTCATCATCTTCTGATTCATGATGAGGTCTTGGTTCATCATGAGGTTCATCTTCAGCACGTGGACGACGTGGTTCATCCTCTGGACGAGGTCTAGGTTCAGGATCATATTCTTCTCTTGGCTCTCTATGTTCTGTTTCTTCGGGCTCATCATCGTAAGATTTTGATTCACGAATCAAATCATATAAAGAAACGTTGTAATACTTAGCAAGTTTTTTCAATTCATCGATAGTAAATTGAACTTCACCTCTTTCTAATTTTTCTAATCTTTCAACGTTAATACCTGTAGCTTTTGCTAACTCTTCGAGAGTAACTTTCTTTGCTAATCTAGCAAATTTCAAATTTTTATAAACTGCCATAACCGAACTCCTTTTCGTTCTTGCAAAAATTATATGAAATCATAACGAAAAGGTATCATGTGTTGTTTTTGATAGAAAAGTTAACAAAAGCAACTTTTATACATTAATGAAAAGTGTTATCAACAAATTAATCATATAAAGATGTTACTTTTGAATATTGAAAATTATTAATTGTTAATTAATAAGCTAAATTTTTAGCAACTAACTGTTGCATTTTAAAGAGTGTGTTTGCAATGAAAAAAAGTTGCCTATATTTCAAGACAACTTTTGATTACATTAATTTTCTTTATTTTCAGTATTTTCTTCTTTAGGTTCCTCGAGTGGAATTTCAATAGTTTTAGACTTTCCTTCTAAAGCTTTTTGTTTAGCTTCAAGTTTTGCTTTCTTCTTAGCAAGTCTCTTTTCTTTACGAGTTTGAACTTTATTGATAAGTTCAGTTAAATTTTCTTCTTTTTTAACTTCTCTTACCTTTTCAACACGTTCTGGAAGTTCTTCAGTAATTTCTGGATATTCGACTTCACCTGTTTCATTAACTCTAACTTCCATTTGGTTAGTAGCAAATTTAATATTGTTCTTTCTCAACTCATTTAATGTGTATTTATTTAAATAGTAGAGAACATCCCAATAATCTTCACTATCTACCCAACATTTTGAAGTGATTTGAATACCATTAACTGTTGGAGTACCAACTGTAACAACTGGTTTTGGATCTTTATAGATACAGCCATTTGATTCGATAACTTTCATAATTAACTTTTCAACTAAATCTAAATCAGTATCATAAGTTAATAGATAAGGACAGTCGACTCTTCTACGACCTAATCTATCGTAATTGATGATGTCACTTTTAATAATTGTTGTGTTAGGAATGATAACTAATTTATTATCTGGTGTGTTAAGCGATGTTGTCATGACAGAAATATTCATAACTGTACCTTCATCACTACCGATTGCTACATACTCACCAATCTTGAATGGTTTGCTTGAAACAAGAATCATACCGTTGAAGAAGTTTCCAAGTGAATCTTGTAAAGCTAGTGAAACAGCCAAGCCTGCAACTGAGAGTAAAGCTACAAATCCAGAAACTGGAATACCTGCAACTTGGCAGACAATGAGTAAGAGTAAGAAATAGAGCAATCCTTTAACAATAGAGCATAAGAATGATTTTGTTATTGGAGCTAATCTAGTCTTATTGATAAGTTTTTTGATTAACTTGTTGAATAACTTAACAAGAATGATACCAACAACTAATAAAAGCAAAGCAACTACAATTCTTAATCCATATTCTGCAAAGAAACCATCGATGGCATTTACTATTCTTTCCCATGTTAGTGGTTCATTTGATGATGAAGCTGTGGAGGAAGAAACAGATGAACTTGTGGCAAGAAAATTGAATAATGATGGGCTCATGATACCTCCTTAATATTTATTGAAATTATTATATTATTTATTTGTTTTTTCTAAATTTGAAATAAACTCTAATTCCATACTTAACAATAAATGTGAGAATTAAAACACTTGTTGCGATTAAAACAATAGTGCCGCCAGTATGAATATTGGCATAATATGAAATTACTAAGCCTAAAAATCCTGATAGGAAGGAAATAATTAAAGCAACAATAATTGTTTTGAAATAAGATTTTGTAATTTGAATTGCACAAGCAACTGGAATAATCATCAAACTTGCAACAAGTAAAGAACCAATAATTGCACTGGAAACTGCAATTGAAGCAGAAATAACTAAACTTGATAAATAACCGATTGCTTTAATAGGTAATTTAGAAACAACAGCTTCTTGAGGATTGTATGCAATAAACATGTTGGTTCTGTAGAAACCTACAAAGAATATTGCACAAACAGCAAAGACAATTGCTAAGACAATTAAATCTAAATTATCTAATGTCAAGATTGAACCAAATAAGAAACTTTCCAATCTATTTCCTGTGTTTGTTGAGAGAATACTAGTCAAACCAATTGCAAAAGACAAGACAATTGCTAGGGAAATCTCAGCAAATTTGGAAAATTTAGTTCTAACAAACTCAATAATAATACCTGCGACAACACTAGCAAGAATTGCCCAAAGTATTGGTAGAGATCCTGCAACTAAACCAATTGCGATACCGCACAATGAAGTGTGAGAAATAACATCACCAATCATCGACATTCTCTTTGTGACAACATTGATACCGATTAATGGAAGTAATAAAGTGACAAAGATGATACCGATCAAAGCGTAAATCATAAACTGTGAACTAAACATCTTTATTTACCACCATTAAATTTTTATCTTCTAATTCATAAATGATATTCGCATATTTAAAGTCATCTTTAATATGGCTAACCATTAGAATAGTCAAATTGAATTTCTCTTGAAGAATATGTAAATCTTCAATTAAATTGATACGTGATTCCTTATCAATTCCAGATGTTGGTTCATCCAAAACTAGTAATTCTGGTTTAGCAATTAAACATTTCGCTAATCTAACTTTTTGTTGCTGACCTCCAGAAAGCTCTTGAAGTTGTCTATTTCTCAAATCAGAAATCCCAAGTAACTCAAGCATTGCTTTAACTTCTTCTTTATCTTTTTTGGTTAAGAAAGAAAAAGGTTTATTCTTCAAACCTAAAGAGACAATTTCAAAAACATTTGCAGGGAAAACATAGTCATTGGTAGATGAAATTTGAGAGAGGAAACTTACTTTTTTAAAGTCATTAAAAACCTTACCTTGATGAGGCTTAACAATATTTAAAATAAGCTTCAACAAAGTTGATTTACCAGTTCCATTTGATCCAATTAGACCAACAAAACTGCCATTATTTATCTCTAAATTAATGTTTTCTAAAATATTTTCCTTCTCGTACGAGAAACTTACATTCTCTAATTTAATCATTAAATACTCTCTTTAATATTGGCTAAATTATCTTTCATGACTGAAAGGTAGTCATCTCCATCTTCATAAGATTCGTATGAACAACCTTCATATGCATTTAAAACACTCTTTGAAATATCAGTATAACCTTGAGTTTTCAAAGTGTTAATAATTGAATCTACTTCCTTAGAAGAATCTAGTTCTTCTGCAAAAATAGTATGAATATCATTTTCTTTGATATAACTAATTATTTTTTCATAGTCTTGAGAACTTGCTTCATTATCAGCCATATCTCTGATTGAAACTTGATTAATTCCATAATCATTGCATAAATATGTGAATGCATCATGACTTGTCACAATCTTAACTTCACTACCCAAAGAAGTGAAAAACCCTTTGTATTCCTTATCCAATTGAGAAAATTCACTCTTTAAAGTTTCAAAATTAAGTCTGTAAAAGTTCTCATTTTCTGGATCTTGCTTAATAATTTCGTCAAGAATATTTTCAGCCATAATAATTGCATTATTTAATGAAAGCCAGATATGAGGATCAACTACACCATCCTTTTCAATTAAAGAAACACCTTCATTTATTTCAACATAATTTTTACTATTCATATTTTTAGCAAAAGAATCAACATTTAATCCTAATGCAAAAAGAATATCTGCTTTTTCTGTGAAAGCAGCATCTTTCATATTATTAATTTCAAAGCCATGGACTTCATTTTCTTTTGCTAAATTGATAACTTCAGCCTTATCTTTAACAATTCTTAAAGTTAAATCATAGATAGGTGCAAAAGTTGTTGAAATAGTAAAATCTGCTGTGTTTGTATCACAGCTAACTAAACTGCTAGTAAATAAAAAAGGCAAAATAAAAAGTAAATTTCTAAATTTCATATCTAAATGCAACTCATTTGCATTAATAATATATCATTTGGATACTTCTAAGTAAACATAAAAACGTCATTACAAAACATATTAATGTCTGAAAATATGTTAAACAGTAGATGATTTTCACTTAATTAAACACATATTCACTTGTGACTTCTTGAAAATTACTTTCAAAAAAATTAAACTTTTTGTATGAAAAATACAAAAGCCAGAGCAAAGATTTTAGAGATTTTAAAACAAGCACAGATTCCTCTTTCCGCTGATGAAATTATTGATAAACTTAATGATCCAACTATAAATGTATCAACGGTCTACAGAACTCTTAAAACCTTTGAGGAAAAACAACTTGTTACCAGAGAAATAAGTTTGAAAGATAGACAAAGTTACTATTCACTACATCATTCTGATGAGCATTATCATATTCTTGAGTGTGTAAAATGCCACGAGAAGATCAAGCTTGATTACTGTCCATACGATGAAGCTAATGAGAAAATCTTTAAAGAAACTGGCTTTTCAATCACTGACGAAAATAAGACCATCTACGGTTTATGCAACAAATGCAACAAAATTCGATAACATTAGTAAAGTATTTTTTACTAAACATTTGACACTATCTTTTGAACATAATAAAAAATAGAGATACCGAAGTATCTCTAATTTTTAGTTTCGATAATATTTTTTAATCAATGCTTCTCTATTTAAAGCACGTTTAAGTTTCAACTCAGCACGTTTAAGTTCATCACTACTTTGAGCGTCTTTAACTCTTTGCTCAGCAATCTTCTTCGCTTCGATAATTCTGTTTGCGTCGATTTCATCGATACCTTCAATGGTGTTAACCATAAGTTTTGCCTTGTGATTGATAACGGATAAGGCTCCGCCACCAACTGCATAGCACGTTTTCTTGCCATCGATGTACAAGACCATTTCTGAAATCTCAACGTTTGCAATGTAATTAGCAAAGTAAGAGAGAATATTAACTTGACCTTGGTCTGTTTGAATTAAAATTGAATCAACATCGAAAATACCATAGATTTTCTCTGGAGTAACAATTTTAAGACTGATTTTTGGGCTTTCCATTATTTATTCACCAACTTAGCTGCTTTTTCTTTAACTTCTTCAAATGTACCAACATATAAGAATGCAGCTTCTGGTAAGTCATCACCTTCACCATCCAAAATCTTTTCAAATGAATCGATTGTGTCAGCTAATGTGACATATTTACCAGGAATACCGATGAAGTTTTCACCAACGAAGAATGGTTGTGATAAGAAGTTTCTGATTCTTCTTGCACGGTTAACGGTCAACTTATCTTCGTCTGAAAGTTCATCAACACCTAAAATAGCGATGATATCTTGTAAGTCTTTATATCTTTGTAAGATCTGTTGGACTTGTCTTGCAACCTTGTAGTGTCTATCACCAACAATATTTGGATCAAGAATATTTGATGCAGAAGCAAGTGGATCGACAGCTGGATAAATACCTAAAGCAGCAGTATTTCTATCCAAAACGGTCTTAGCATCCAAGTGTGCGAATGTGGTTGCTGGAGCAGGGTCAGTTAAGTCGTCAGCAGGAACATAAATTGCTTGAATAGAAGTGATGGAACCATCACGTGTTGAAGCGATTCTTTCTTGCAATTGACCCATTTCTGTAGCAAGGGTTGGTTGGTAACCGACTGCGGAAGGCATTCTTCCTAACAAGGCGGAAACTTCAGAACCTGCTTGTGTGAAACGGTAGATATTGTCGATAAATAACAAAACGTCTTGGTGAGCAACATCTCTAAACCACTCAGCCATTGTCAATGCAGAAAGTGGAGCGTGCATTCTAACACCTGGAGATTCGTTCATCTGACCGAAAACAAGTGCGGTGTTTGCTAAAACACCTGATTCTTTCATTTCGTTGTAAAGGTCATTACCTTCTCTGGAACGTTCACCGACACCAGCGAAGATGGATGTACCTTGCTTTTGAGTGGCAATATTATGGATTAACTCTTGAATAAGAGTTGTCTTACCAACACCAGCACCTCCGAAAAGACCGACCTTACCACCCTTGACGTAAGGGCAGAGTAAGTCAAGAACTTTAATACCAGTTTCGAAAATTTCAATTGAGGTTGGTTGATCTTCAAAGCTTGGAGGATTGTTGTAGATTGATTTTGTTTCAGTTGGGGTAAATTCACCTGCCTCATCGATTGGTTCGCCTAAAACTGAGAACATTCTACCTAAAATATTTCTACCAACTGGAACGTTGATTGGTTTGTTGGTATTGATAACTTTCAAGCCTTTCTTGATACCTTCTGTTGGACCCATGGCGATAGTTCTGACTGTGTCATGACCGATGTCTTGAGCAACTTCCAAAACAAGTTCTTTCTCTTCATCTTGGTGTTCAAATTTAACTTTTAAAGCGGTGTTGATACTAGGAATAATACCTTCATAGAATCTAACATCGATAACTGGTCCAATAGCTTGAACAATAAAGCCATGATCAGCAACTTTGTTTGTAAATTGAGCTTTATAAACTTTAATCATAACTACCTCCTATCGGCTTGAATTACTACCGGCAATAATTTCGGTAATTTCATTTGTAATCTTTTGTTGTCTTGCTTTGTTGTACTGCAACTTGAGCATTTCAATAAGTGAGTCTGCAGAGCTTGTAGCACTCTCCATGGAGTTTCTTCTTGAAGTGTGCTCACTCAAACCACTCTCTAAGAAATATTTGTACAAGATAGCATCAAGATAGTGTGGAACAATTAAGTCAACAACCTGATCTGGATGACCTTCAAATAATAAATCATAACTGCCTTTTTCGATGTCAGATTTCATATTTTCAATTGAAGCGGAGTTCTGCTCCAAAGGTAAAACCTGTTCACAGACAGCTTTTGTCATGAATGAATTGATATATCTGGTGTAGATGATATCAATCGATCTGTATTTATTTTCACGATACAATTTATCGATGTAATGGCGGAAAATGTTAACGTTATCAAATGTTAAATTGTCCAATAAGTGAATGAATTTTGTATCAGCTTTATGAACTTTATCCTTGAAATATCGATAACCTTTTTCTCCAATAAAAACTACGTCATCCTTCTCAGTTAAAACGTCTTTGGCAATCTTTTGTAAGTTGTAGTAATAAGAACCACATAAACCCAATGTAGGAGTAACAAAGATTACAAGTTTGGTATCTCCAGGATTAACTGTCATACAGGTTGGACGAGTCATCTTGTCAAAATCGATGATGTTGACAATCTGATTCATACATTCGGACATGCCTTTAACGTACTCTTTGGTACCATCGTACTGATTCTTCAATCTTGAATATCTACTTGAAGCGATAAGTTTCATCGCTTTGGTGATTTTTCTAATTGAAGCAACAGTATTCAATCTGCTTTTAACTGCTAATAAGGATTCTGCCATAATTATTCACCAGCCTTATCGTTATCAGCAAAATATAAAGTTGATTTTTTAACGTATTCAACAATCTTATCAACTCTTTCCATATCTGTTGGAGAGAATTCATTCTTGTATGTGATGCTATCTAAAATATCTGGATCGTTAGCATTGATTGTGTTATCGATAAGTTTCAATGTTTCATGGATCTTGTCGATTGGAACATCATCAAGCAAACCTTTTTGTGCAATATAAATATCGATGATAATTTGAGTTGCACGTAAAGGAGTATATTGCTTTTGCTTCAAGACTTCGAGCAAAACAGCACCATGAGTCAAAATTTGTTGAGTTGTCTTATCAAGATCGGAACCGAATCTTGAGAAATCTAACATTTCATGATAGCTAGCAAGAGCCATTCTCAAGTTGGCAGAAACCTTCTTCATTGGCTTACTTTGAGCGGAACTACCAACACGTGAAACGGAAAGACCAGAGTCGATTGCAGGTCTTTGACCTTGGTTGAACAAATCTTGATTCAAGAACAACTGACCATCTGTGATGGAAATAATATTTGTAGGAATATATGCGGAAATATCACCTGCTTGAGTTTCAACAATAGGTAAAGCAGTGATGGAACCACCACCTAATTTATCGTTTAACTTACAAGCACGTTCGAGCAATCTGGAGTGGAGATAGAAAATATCACCAGGATAAGCTTCTCTACCAGGAGCACGTTTCAAAAGTAAACACAAAGTTCTGTATGCAACAGCGTGTTTGGACAAATCATCGTAAACGATGAGGACATCTTTACCTTGATACATCCAGTATTCTGCCATTGAAACAGCGGAGTATGGTGCGATGTAAAGCATAGGGCTAGGTTCAGATGCTGATGCGTTAACAATAACTGTGTATTCCATTGCATTGGCTTTCTTCAAACGAGAAACAATTTGTGCGATGGAAGAATTCTTTTGACCGATTGCACAGTAAATACAGATAACATTTTTACCTTTTTGGTTCAAAATGGTATCGATAGCGATAGCTGTTTTACCAGTTTGACGGTCACCGATGATAAGCTCACGTTGACCTTTACCGATTGGAATCATACTATCGATTGCTTTAATACCAGTTTCGAGTGGTTGTTTGACAGATTGTCTGTCCATGATACCAGGAGCTGGCATTTCAACTGGGCGACGTTCTGTGGTATTAATTTTACCTTGACCATCAATTGGTTGACCGATAGCGTTGACAACTCTTCCTAAAAGAGCGTTACCGACAGGAACGGAGACGACACTATGGGTGCATTCGCAGAAGTCACCTTCTTTGATATCGACATTATTACCGAAAAGTGCACAACCAATTGTGTCCTCTTCAAGGTTCATGACCATACCTGAAACATCGTCTTTGAAGGAGATGAGTTCGCCGTACATAGCATTTTCGAGACCGTAAATAGTTGCAATACAGTCACCGACGGAAATAACTTGTCCGACAGTCTTAGTATCAAGATGTTTTTCATACTTATTCAATTCATCTTTGATAACTTGACTTAAAGCATTCAAATTTCTTGACTCTGCCATTATTCATCCTCCTTGATATCTTGCTTAATAATATTGTTAACAATATTACGTTTTGCATTTTCTAATTGACTTAAACCAGTCAATTCATAAACAGTTTCACCAATAACAACTTTGACACCAACAATTAAAGATGGGTCTAAATCGAACTTGAGATTAACTGTTTTACCTAATTTTTTAGTGAAAACTTCTTGCATGCGTAACAACTGTTTCTTATCGAGTTCAAATGGGGAATAAACAATTCCGGTGAGAACATTGTTACTTCTATCAATCAATTCGAAGAAGATATCTCTGATAGTGAAAATATCTTTGATGTAACCTTTGTTGATCATCAATTTGACAAAATCCATGAAGCTTTCTTCAAAAGCTCCACCTAAAACTTCGTCAACTGACTGAACTTTTTCGTTGTAAGAAACAATAGCGGATGTAAGAAACTCAAAATACTCCTTATTACCATGCAAAATCCATGTGAAAAACTTCATCTGGTTGTAATAAGGATCAATGCTGTCATTTTCAGAGGCACCAACGAATAGTGCTTCAGCAACCTTTTTTAATTCTTCATCCTTTGCCATATTAGTTTTCGCTTTCGTTATTACTATCATCTAATGAAGCTAAGAAGGTATCAAGATACTTTTCGTTATCTTCCTTATTAACTTCTCTTTGTAAGACTTCTTTGGATGCATCGATAGCAGCAGTGACAATCTCTGCTTTTGCTTCTCTAAGCATCTTATGTCTTTCTGATTCGATATCTTTGTGTGCTTGAACTCTTTGAAGTTCGATAGCTTGATCCAATTCTCTTTGCATCTCGTTAACTTTAACTTCAGCGGTTGTTTGGGCTTCTTTGATAATTTGACCAGCACGCTTTTCACTAGCAGCAACGATTTCATTGGATTTTTGTAAGTTTTCGTCTGCTTGACGGTTCTTTTCTTGACTTTCCTTAATATTGTTTTCGATGAATTCGGATCTCTTTGACAATTTCTTCTTCAATGGCTTGTAAGCCAATAAGATAACTACAACTAAAGTGGCGACAAAGATGAGAATTTGCATCAATGTAACCCATAAGTTAGGTAGCATATTTTCAACTGTTGTTGAGATGTATTCTTTAATTCTGTCAGTTTGGCAGGAAGTCAAACTGATAGTTGGAAAACTTAAAAGAGCTAAACCTACAAACTTTTTTGTTAAAGTCATAGATAAGATCTCCTTTTTCTATTAAGCAGCAACGACGAATGCCATTAAGATTGCAACGACAAGAATGTAGATAGCGACAGATTCGATCAAACCGACACCGACGATCATTGTTGAACGAATATCTTTACTTGCGGATGGGTTTCTACCGATAGATTCCATAGCTTTGCTAACAGCTAAACCTTCAGCAATAGCAGCGATACCCATACCTAAACAGGCTAAACCTAAACCAATAAAATTCATACTAATTTTAATCTCCTTTATTCTAAATTAACTTTTATGATTTTATCTTTATGCGGAAGCTCTACTCTTTTTAAGAGCTTTAGCTTCTCTCTTAGCTAATTTACGTTGTTTCTTAGCTAATTTTTCCTCATGCTCCTCACGTTTGAGATTCTCAAGATCTTCTTTAGAGATGTACTCGCCTCCAACATTGATCATTGTCAACATCAAGAAGACAATTGTCTGTAAGGCACCATCGAAGATATCGAAGTAAAGGTGAGCAATAGGACTGATGAATGGTGTGATGACAAATCCAGTGTAAGATCCTTGTGGAGGTAAGGATGTACCTAAACCTAAGTAAATCAAGGTGATAACACAGTAACCTGCAAGTGCATTACCGAATAAACGTAATGTTAATGATAAGACACTGGACCAAACTGTGATCAAGTTGATAGGAAGGAAGACTGGGAATGGCTCAACGAATCTTTCGAAGTATCTTGCTTTCTTGTACTTGATTGAAGTGTAGTGTGTCAAACCAAATGATACCAATGCAATGGAAAGAGGCATTGCAAGATTTGTAAATGGATTTGGCAACTGTTTAAATGCTTCATGACTACCAAGTTGCAAGACGTTTGGGAGACCTATCATTCCAATGAAGAAACCGATAAAGATGTAAGCACCAAGGCAGAGAACGAATCCGCCGTAATTTTTAAATGCTGGCCCCATGATCTCTTGAACTTGTTTATCAGCAAATTCAACAAGAATTTCGACACCATGCATGAAACCTTTTGGTTTTTTCAAAGGATCATATTTGTTGAGCTTAACACGGATTACAACTGCTAAGATGATGACAACGATCATCGCCAAAATACTTGAAAAGAATTCTGGTGGTATCTCGTTCCAACTTAGCCAAGCAATCACTTTACTAAAGTCCATCAATTTTCTCCTTTCTTTGCTAAGAAAGCACCACCTAGGAGACTTATTGCTAACACGCTAGGGGAAACAAGAATAAAATAAATTCCAGGTTTGCCCATGTTCTCTGTTAAATAGAGGTACAAAAGAGATAAGCCAACTGCAACAAACATACAGAGATATCTTGAGATCGAATAGATCAAGACATCACGTTTTTGCTTCTCTGTTGTTCCACCATTAAGAGAGTACATCTGCATGAAAGAGAAATAAATCCACAAGCTAAATGGATAACTTATCAAGAAAACAAATAAAAATTGGTCGAACTTAGCCCCGAAAAGCAAGCCAAGACCGATTGCCAAGCCTAAAACTAAGACTGTAATATGGAAAATACCAAATAAAAACCACTTCTTATTTATTAATTTCTTCATAAGTACTTTCTATCCATATTATTAAAGTATTTTAATAATTATATTTCAACAAATAATGTCAACAATTTTACTAAAGTTTGTGCTCTTTTGACATGTTTCTAATTTTGGTCATTTTAATTCAAATATTTTGAAATTTATTCAATTTTCAAGAAAGCACTTTCTTTAATTTTGAAACATTTTTTGCTAATTTGGACACATTTTTTTATAGTAAAATAATGCAAAATTATTTAGAGGATTTTTTAATGAATTATAGTGAGATGAGCAAAGTCTGGCTCAATTCTGATAAAGTTTCTGAGGCAGATAAGAAAATAATCCTAGATGCTGATGATAATCAACTCAAGGACATGTTTTATCAAGACTTAGCCTTCGGTACTGCTGGTTTAAGAGGCGTCATGGGTCCTGGTACAAACAGAATGAATAAATTTGTTATTACCAAAGCAACAATCGGTGTTGGTCTTTACTATCAAAAGTATCGTAAATTAGGTTACAAAGGTATCGCAATCAGTTACGATAACCGCAACAACTCAAAGGAATTTGCCTTTATCGCTCAATCTATTTTGAACGAGATGGGAATTGATACCTACATTTTTGATAAACCACATCCAACTCCTGAGCTTTCTTTCGCGGTTAGATATTACAAATGCTTTGCCGGTATCATGATTACCGCCAGCCACAACCCTAAAGAGTACAATGGTTACAAAGTTTACGATGAGGAAGGTTGCCAATTAGTTTTCGAAAAAATCGATAACTTAATTGCAATCATCGATAAATTGCCAAGTTACCTCGATTGTGAAGTTCCTGTTTCCAATACAAAAGGTAAATCGATGATCTGCGATGATGATTTAGATCCAGTTTTCATCGATAAGGAAATTTCCACCTCAATTGGCTGCAAGATTTTTAAAAATGACTACAGACAAACTCAAATTGTTTTCTCGCCTCAATGCGGTGCAAATTCAATTGTCGGTCCTAAGATTTTAAGAGGTTGTCACTACGATGTTACAACCACACCTGGTCAAGATTATTTCGATCCTAACTTCACTGGAACAAAATCACCTAATCCAGAGAATAAGGAAGCCTACACAAAGAGTATTGAAACTTTACTTGAACTCAACAAAAAAGGTAATCCAGATCCAAATAAGAAATACACCTTGATTATGACATCAGATCCTGATGCTGATAGAGTTGGTGTTGCCTTCTTAAATAGCAAGAATGAAGTTGAACTTTACACCGGTAATCAAATCGGTGCTATGCTTATAGATTTCTTATTCCACTACTACCAAGAAAATGGTTTGATTCCACCAAATGGTATACTTTACGAAAGCTTTGTCACTTCAACTTTAGGTAAGAAAGTTGCAACAAGTTACAACGTTAATGTTGAAACTGTTTTAACAGGTTTCAAGTACATCGGTAATAAGATTGCAACCGAGAAAGATAAGATTTATCTTTTCGGTTATGAAGAATCTTACGGATATCTCATCTACCCATTTGTCAGAGATAAAGATAGTCTTCAATCTATGATTTTAATTGCTGACATGGTTGAATACTATGCAAGAAGAGGTAAAACTCTTGATATTGTCTACGATGAACTTCAGCAAAAGTTCGGTTATTACTCAACTGAAACTTACTCAATTCAAGCCGACAATGCCGATCATTTTGCAAAGATGAAAGACTACATTGAACATTTGATCGATACTCCTGCCGATTCAATTGGCAACTACAAAGTCACTTCAATTATCGACTACAACAGACAACTCAACTTCAACAAAGCTACGAATTCAACAACTACATTTGATGATTTACCAAAATCAAACTGCATCAAGTTCATCCTTGGTAACAGCGGTTGGATTGCAATTAGACCTTCTGGCACCGAACCTAAAGTCAAAGTCTACATTGAAATCATCTCAAAGAAGAAAGGTAGCAACACCTTTGAATGTGACAAGTTATTCAACGTCATCAAGAATAAATTAAAGTTCTAATAAAATTAGGGTAGCTGATTAGGCTACCCTTTTTGTATGAAACATTTTAATTATGTATATACAAAGTTGTTTCTTGTAAAAAACACCACTTATAAAAATTTAAATCGACTTAAAAAAAGACCCCAAAGGGGGTCTTAATAATGACTAATTGATATCAAACATCTCTTGAAGAGTTATTCTAACACCATCTTCATTGTTATCAGCTAAAGAGATAAATTTAGCATCATCAAGAAGATCGGTTTCTGCGTTTTTCATGACGACAGAGTTATCAAAGCCTCTGAGCATCTGCAAATCGTTATGAGCATCGCCGAAAACGATTACATCATTCTTAGAAATGTGATAGTACTTTCTGATGTTATCGATAGCAACAAACTTATTTACATTAAGATAATAAAGTTCAGAATAATTCTTCCACATGTTGCCTGACCAGAATCTGACACCGATATTGTCATGAGCAAAACTTGCTTTCACTAAGGTATCATTTGTCAATTCATCATCTTTTTCTGTTTCAAAGATGCAGATGTAGCAATCGTTATCCAAAATCTTTCTGATATCACCATGGTGAACATCCATATCTTGGAAATGGAAGAAAGTATCCAAATCTTTATCGATGTTTTTAATGTAGATTTTCTTATCATTTTCAAGCATGATATTCTTGAATTTGTCATATCCAACTTCCTTGATGATATTCAAAACTAAATCTTTCTTGAACATGTATCTTGTTTTGGGATAAGCTGGGTTATTTGGATCAAAAACTAAGGCACCGTTATAGCAGATAACAGGAGATTTTAAGTTCATCTTCTCGTAGAAAGGTTTTATAGCACGATAAGGACGACCGGAAGCGATAACGACGAGATAGTCTTTGTCATATAAAGAAGACAAATAGGAGATAGTTTCATCAGAAATCTTCTTATCATCCGAAAGTAATGTGCCATCCATATCTATGGCAATAAGCTTTTTAAACTTCTTTGTGTCCATGATTTTCTCCCTTTATTTTAAGCCGACTGCTTTCATAACATTATCTAAAACTACCTTGGCAGATTCTCTTGCCTTGGCAGCACCACGAGCAAAAATTTCATCGAGTAACTTGGTGTTACTTCTATACTTGTTAAATCTTTCTTGGAAAGGTGTGAGTTCCTCTTCAAGTGCTTGAGCAACTTCCTTTTTGAAATCACCGTAACGGTGACAATCTTTGAAGTGTTCTTGAACTTCATCGATAGTCATTTCCTTTAAAGAGCCATAAATTGACATCAAGTTGGAAATACCAGGTTTATTTTCAACATCGTAGACGATATCACTTCCAGTATCAGTAACAGCAGACATAATTTTCTTCTTGGAAACATTAATTGGGTCATCCAAGTAGATAACACCTTTTTCAACTCCATCATCAGATTTTGACATCTTCTTTGTTGGGTCATCAAGTGCTTTAATTCTTGCACCAACTTTTGAGATGGCAGGTTTAGGTGTTTTTAAGATTTCATCTTTGTATCTGTTGTTGAATCTCTTTGCGATATCTCTAGCAAGTTCGATATGTTGAACTTGGTCTTCACCAACTGGGCAGATATCTGCATCGTACATGTACAAATCTGCTGCCATAAGAACTGGATAAGCAAAAAGACCAACGCCGATTGATTCGTTATTAAGTTTTTGTGATTTCTGTTTGAACTGAGTCATTCTAGAAAGCTCACCCATGTATATGTAGTTAATTAAGATACTGTTCAACATTGGGATTTCGTAGATATCGGATTGTTTGAATAAAACAGTCTTATTCTCATCAAGTCCAGATGCTAAATAATAAGCAAGAATATCATAGGTGTATTTTCTAAGTAACTCAGGATCGATAGGTAATGTTAAAGCGTGCAAATCTGCAACGAAAATATAAGGAGTCTTATCTTCTTGATAATCTTTGAAATGTTTGAATGAACCTAAGTAATTACCAAGGTGCATCCTACCTGTTGGTTTGATACCACTAATTATCTTCATCACAAAATCCTCCTAAAATATATATTTTAGATTTGCCTATTAATTATATAAATTTTTATACGCAAAAAGTTAGTAAATAATATCTAAGTTATTACTCTAAACCAACTCTCTTGTAGATGTAATCTACATGTTTTAAAAATGACTCATCGTTGAAGATATTTTCAATCTCATCTGGAGTTAAATGAGAGGAAATAAATTCATCTTTTTCTAACTCAGCTTTGAAATCTAATTCAAAGTGTGAGTAATAAACTTTATTTGCGACAACTTGAACATGGTCGTAACTTTCTTCTCTTGATAAACCTTTTTCGATAAGTTTTGTTAAAACTTTTTCAGAGTAAAGTAAACCATGAGTGAAGTTTAAATTTCTGTCGATATCGTACTCATTGACGATTAAAGTAGAAACAAGTTTTTCCATTCTCTTCAAGATGTAAACTAGTAAAGAGATACTATCTTCAAAGATAATTCGCTCATTGGAAGAGTGGGAAATATCCCTTTCATGATAGAGAGCGATATTATCGTAACTACCGATAGAATAAGATCTGATAAGTCTGGCTAAGCCGCAGATATTTTCAAATCCGATAGGATTATGTTTATGTGGCATAGCGGAAGAGCCTTTTTGATCTTTGGAGAAGTATTCATTAACTTCATTAATTTCGGTTCTTGCTAAATTTCTAAATTCAACTGCTTCATTTTCAATAACTGAAGCAAGTAAACTGACTGCATTTAAATAGTTTGTATGATTATCTCTTTGAATAACTTGAGTAGCAATCTTTGGAGTCATCAAGTTAAACTTCTTTGCAACAAAATTTTCAACTTCTGGGCTTAATGCAGCAAAGTTACCTACAGCACCTTCAAGCTTGATAACACAAAGTTCATCTTTTGCTTTCAAAAGCCTTTCTTTATTACGATTTAACTCATCGTAAAATCTTGCAAAACGAAGTCCAAAAGATGTGATTTCTGCGTGAATTCCGTGGGTACGTGCCACACATTTTTTATTTTTGTACTGCAAAGCTTTGTCTTTATAAGCAGCTAAAAGTTTGTCGATATATTTAACGACAATATCAGTTGCTTGAGCATAAATTAAACTCATTGATGAATCGACAACATCAGTTGAAGTTAATCCGTAGTGAAACCATCGTTTTTCCTCACCTAAAAATGATGAGATACTTCTTGTGAAGGCGATGACATCATGCTTATATTTTGCTTCATTCTCTAAAATTAAAGGCAAATCAATCTTAGCTTTTTCTTTAATCTTAAGATAATCTGATTCAGGAATATTACCTAATTTAACATTAGCTTCAATAACAGCAAGTTCAATCTTTAAGAAATTTTCATATCTATTTTCCAAGGTGAAAATAGATGAAATTTCATCAACTTTATATCTATCAATCATTATATATTTCCTAACATCAAAGTCTGTGTTCTATCTGGACCGATAGATAAAATACTAACTTTGACTCCAACTTCTTTTTCGATGAATTCAATGTAATCTTTTGCTTCCTTAGGTAAGTCTGTATAGTGATGAATCTTATTTGGATCAAAAGTAAATGGCTTCATATTTGTATAGACAGGTTTGCAGCGTGAATATAGTGAAACTGTAGAAGGAATGTAATCAATTACCTTACCATCAAGTTCATATTTTGTACAAACTTTCAAATCTTTGATACCGGAAAGAACATCGAATAATGTCAAAGCGATTGATGTGCAACCTGACATTTTAACGTTACGTTTGATAACGACTAAATCAAGGTAACCAACACGTCTTGGACGCTTTGTAACTGTACCGTATTCATGACCTTTTTCTCTGATGTAATCACCTAAAGAATCAAAGAGTTCACTTGGGAATGGACCTTCACCAACTCTGGTTGTGTATGCTTTGCAGATACCGACAACTCTGTCGATCTTGCTAGGAGCAATACCAGCACCTTGGCAAACGTAATTTGAACTTGGTGAAGAGGAAGTAACATAAGGGTAGGTGCCTCTGTCGATATCGAGCATAATACCTTGTGCACCTTCGAATAAAATCTTCTTACCTGCGTCCAACTCATTGTTGATGAGTAAAGATGTATCACAGATATGATCCTTTAATTCTTCACCAATTTTAAGGAGTTGATTGTAGAGTGTATCCAAATCGTACTCCTTGAGATTGAGCATTTTAAGTTCAAGGTTCTTTCTTGCTAAAGCACCTTTTAATCTTTCATATAAATAATCTTTTTCGAGCAAATCACCAGCTCTGATACCGATTCTTGCCATCTTATCCATATAGCAAGGACCAATACCTTTTTTAGTTGTTCCAATCTTGTTATCGGATAATAGTGCTTCATAAGCACCATCCAAATCAAGATGGTAAGGCATAATCAAATTGCAGCGGTTTGAAATATACAAATTAAATTTTTCAATGCCGTTTTCTTTGATATATTTAATTTCATCAAGAAGCATGAATGGGTTTAAAACAACACCATCTGCAATGACATTTTTGATATTTGGATTCAAAATACCGCTTGGAAGTGATCTTAAAGCGTATTTCTTATTATTAGCAACGATTGTGTGACCAGCATTATTACCACCTTGGTAACGGCAGACCAAATCGGAAGTGTTAGCTAAATAATCGGTAATTTTTCCTTTACCTTCATCACCCCATTGTAAACCTTCAACAACTACTACTGACATAAAATTACTCCTTATTATTCAAAATTGTTCTAGCAATATAAATACCACAAGCACTTGCTTGAGATAAACCACGCGTGATACCAGCACCATCGCCAGCAACATATAAATTATGAATGTTTTTCACTTCTAAAGTCTTGCTGACATCAGGTCTTGCAGAGTAGAATTTGGCTTCAACACCATATAATAGTGTGTCATCGTTAGCAATACCTGGAGTAACTTTATCCAAGGCTTCAATCATTTCAATAAGAGATTTCATTGTCTTGTATGGTAAGCATAAACCTAAATCACCAGGAACTGCCTCTTTAAGTGTTGGTTTGATAAAACCTTCCTCAATTCTTTTAACTGTGGATCTGCGTCCTTTCTTGATATCACCATATTTTTGAAGGATGACGGAACCACAGGAAAGTTTATTTGCTAATTTAGAAATTTGATATGCATATTCATTTGGCTCATTGAATGGTTCTTTAAACTTATGAGAAACTAAGAGTGCAAAGTTTGTATTATCTGAGCCTAATTTCTTGTCTTGATAGGAGTGACCGTTAGCTAGAATGACATGATGGTCATTTTCAACAACAACATGACCGGATGGATTAGAGCAGAATGTTCTAACTCTTTGACCATTAGAGGTGTTAAAGATAAATTTACCTTCGTAGAGGTTCTTGTTTATTTCATCCATGACGATATCACTTGTCTCAACTCTAACACCGATATCTACTTGGTTATTTAAAAGTGGAACATCATGTTTCCTTAAAACTTCACCCAAGAAGATGGAGCCATCTCTACCTAAGCCTAAAACAACTTTATCTGCGTAGATTTCTTCACCACTTTCTAAGATGATACCTTTACAAACACCATCTTCGACGATAATATCTTTCATTGCGGTTTGCATACGCATGTCGATTCTTGATTCAAGATGCTTGTAGATACGTTTTAAGATTTCAAGATTCTGTTCAGTACCTAAGTGTCTAACTTTAGCTCTTAAAAGCTTCAACCCAGCACCGAAAGCTCTGCGTTCAATATCTCTAATCTTATCATTGTATGGATCGGTAATTTGTGTGGTTGCACCAAATTTAAGATTGATTTCATCGCAGTAATTGATGAGATCTAAGAGTTCTTTATCATCTAAATACTCATTTAACCAACCACCAAACTCAGTAGTAATATTAAATTTTCCATCAGAGTATGCACCTGCACCGCCGAAGCCGCAAGTCATAGAACAAGATGGTAAACAACCGACTTGACCAGATTTATCAAGTGGACAACGTTCAATTATGTGATTTAAAACTGGACAATAACGTTTGAAAATGTCCCTACCTTTGTCAATTAGTAATACTTTTAACTCAGGATTCTTTTTGTTTAATTCGTAAGCACAGAAGTATCCTGAAGGTCCTGCACCTACAATTACTACATCATACTTTGCCATTTATAATCTTTCCTATCTATACGTAACAAGAAACATATTGGCCTTATTACTTTCAAATTATAGCAAAGTAAAAAATGGAAATTTGGAAATCGGGTAAAAATGACAAAAAAGTAAACAATTTTATTTGTAATTTTAAAATTGTTAAATATAAATAGATAAGTACAATAAATTATATTTCAAACATCAAATTTTTGCTTTTTCTCTTACATTTTATATTTATAAGAAATATTTATAATCGCTTACAAAAAATGCTCCTGGTCTCCCAGGAGCGGAAATGTGTCAATTAGTATTTACGTTTGTTACGACGTGCTAATTCATCTTTAAGTCTTCTCTTAAGACCTGGCTTGACATAGAAATTGTGTTTTCTGTAGTCTGCTAAGATGTTAGATTTGTTAACTAATCTCTTGAAACGCTTAACGCCATCTTCAAAAGTTTCGTTTTCTCTAATAATAACCTTTGGCACAATTTCACCTTCTTTCTACGAAAGATAGTTTATAAAAAATGCCCTTAGTTTTCAAGATGGTAGTGGTAAATTTACCTATGAATTGGCAGCTATTTTTCAAATTAAAAACTTGGCTCAAGAAGCCAAGTTATAGAAACAATACTTAGAATTAATTACTTAATAATAGTTTTAATCTTTTCAACTAAAGCTTCAGGTGTGAAGTTGAAGAACTTGATAACATCCTTATCCTTAGCGGAACGACCGAATTCATCAAGTGACATTGTGTACTTGGAGTACTTGTGCCAACCAAATGAAGAAAGCATTTCAACTGAGATTCTTCTTTCGTATGATTGACCTAAAACTTCATTTTGATAATCATTTGTTTGGTGATCAAAGAGTTGTGTACAAGGTAATGAAACAACTCTGACATCAATGCCATCTTCTAAAAGAAGTTGTTGAGCTTTAACTGCCAAACTAACTTCAGAACCGGTTGCGATGATTGTGAAATCATTCTTAACTCTTTCTTTGGAAATGATGTAACCACCTTTAGAAGTGCCTTCAAAATTGGAATTTGGAATATTTGGCAATTTTTGTCTAGTTAAGATTAAAGCGGAAGGAGTTTCATTTTGATACAAGGCAATCTTGTATGCAGATGCAAGTTCTCTTGCATCGCATGGACGGAAAACTAACAAGTTAGGAATAGATCTTAACATTGCAAGTTGTTCGATAGGTTGGTGTGTTGGACCATCTTCACCGACTGCGATTGAGTCATGAGAGAAAAGATAGATTGCAGGAAGTTTAGATAAACTTGCCATTCTGATTGCTGGCTTCATGTAATCGGAGAAAACAAGGAAGCAACCGCAATATGTTCTTAAACCACCATGTAAAAGAATGCCGTTACAAATTGCACCCATTGCAAATTCTCTGATACCGAAGTTGATATTTCTACCACCTCTATTTTCAGCGGTGAAGTCTGTTTCACCATCGATATTTGTCATAACTGATTTTGCAACGTCTGCGGAACCACCTACTAAATTTGGCAATGTAGAATTGAGTAAATTGAGCATCATTTGAGATTCATTTCTTGTTGAATCTGTGTAACCTTCTTCAAAATGAGGAATCTCATTGAAAAGATAATTTCTAACGTTGTTATCTTTGAATTCTTCAATTCTATCGTGTTCCTGTTTGTAGGAATAACCATATTCCGCAAAAGCTTCTTGCCAGACTTGGTAAGCTTTTGTACCACGAGAGATAAAACTATCTTTGAAAACTTGATAAACTTCAGCAGGAACTTCAAATGGTTCGTAGTTGTAGTTATAAACTTGTTTTGCGTGTTCACCATCTTCCAAACCTAAAGGTGCGCCGTGAACTTTGCAGGTACCTTGGTTCTTGGAACCATAACCGATGATAGTGTTAACTTGAATCATGGTAGGTCTATCAGAAAGTTTTGCTTTCTTGATAGCTTCGTCGATTGCATCGACATCGTTACCATCTTCAACTAAGATTGTGTTCCAGTTGCTGGCTTTAAATCTTGCAATTTGATTATCTTTGTTGGAATTTGATAATGGTCCGTCCAAGGTGACATCGTTGCAGTCATAGATCAAAATCAATTTATTTAATTTTTGTAAACCTGCGTAGGAGATTGCTTCTTGAGAGATACCTTCTTCCAAGCAACCATCGCCGCATAAGCAGTAGGTGTAGTGATCAAAAATTTCTTTTGAATGAGGATATTGTGCTGTTAACATCTCTTGAGCCATTGCCATACCAACTGCTTGAGCAACACCTTGACCTAATGGACCAGAAGTTGCATCAACACCAGGGGTGACATCACATTCTGGGTGACCTGGAGTAAGAGAGTTAAGTTGTCTAAAGTTTTTCAAATCATCGATTGAAATCTTATAACCAGCTAAGTGCAAAGTGACATAAAGTAAGCTTGATGCGTGACCAGCAGAAAGAACAAATCTATCTCTATTCAACCATTTTGGATCGTTTGGGTTTGCCTTTAAATGTCTGGTGAAAAGGGTGTATAAAATTGGAGCAGCATCAAGAGCCATACCTGGGTGACCTGAATTAGCTTTATTGATTGTATCGATTGCTAATGCTCTCATGCAACTGACACAAAGATGATCATATTTCATTTTTAAAACTCCTTAATATTTGAAATATTATATAATTTTGGACATTTGTTATATAGAAAAACCTTTCCACAGATTGTGAAAAGGTATATAAAATCAATAATTTATTCCTTAGTTAAAAAGTCTTCGCCTTTGATGACTTCTGTTGTGGCTAAATCGTTAAAATTCTGCTGTCTTAAACATTCACTCATGATGATTGCAACGCAGTTTGATAAATTCAAACTTCTGGCGTTGAATGTCATTGGAATTCTGACGCATTGATCAAGATTTTCTCTTAGAATATCGTAAGGAATTCCTGTGGATTCTCTTCCAAACATGAAGTAGTAATCTCCATCTTTTTTGGAATAATCCTTCATGGAGTAGCAGAATTTTGAATATCTGGTAACAAAGAATAATTTGGATTTATCTTTAACAGTTTTTGCAAATTCCTCATAAGTATCGTAGAACTTAATTGGGAAATCAGTGGCATAATCCATCTTTGCACGAGCAAGAGCTTTGTCATCAAGAGTGAATTTTAAATGACCGATGATGACAAGGTTGCACTCAAATGCCATGGCAGTGCGGATAATATTTCCAACGTTTTGAGGAATTTCTGGTTCAAATAATACAATTGTATTCATTATTTTCTGACAACAGGTTTTGTAACCTTATCAAGGAAGGCTTTGAGTTTCTTATCCTTGATAAGAGGTGTTAATTTCTTATTAACTAACTTGTGATAATCGTTTAAATATTTGATTTCTTCATCGGAAAGAAGCTTCAAATCAAGATGTTCAACTGCAATTGGAGCGTAGGTGACAGGTTCAAACTTGTAGAATGTTCCATCTTTAGTCTTAAATGCAGGAACAGTTAAAAGTTCATTTTCGATTCTGATACCATATCTGTAATCTTTATAAACACCAGGTTCGATGGTTGTGATCATACCAGGAAGCATGACTGAATTTTGTCTGGTGTAATAGAATCTGTTTGGACCTTCGTGGACATTTAAGATGTAACCGACACCATGACCGGTACCGCACTTATAATCCATACCTAATCTCCACATATTTTCTCTAGCTTTGATATCGATTGTGGTACCTGTGGAACCTTCCATGAAAACGGTCATGGATAAATCGATGACTGATTTCAAAGTTAAGGTGTAGTCTCTAACCATCTCTTTACTAGGTTTACCAAAGAAATAGGTTCTTGTGATATCGGTTGTACCACCGTAATATTGACCACCTGAGTCAACAAGTAAGAAGGTATTTTCCTTAGGATCACAGATTGCACAGTTTTCATATGTTGGTTCGTAGTGCATCATTGCACCGTTTTGACCAAAACCGGCAATGGTTGGGAAGGATAAATCAAAGATTTCCTTATTTTCAAATCTGAATTTCTTAAGTTCATCGGAGTAATCCATTTCGGAAAGATTCTCTTTAGCGTGCTCTTTGATAAATTTGTAGAACTTAAGCATTGCTAAGCCATCTTGTTGGTGAACTCTCTTGATATTTTTAATCTCGACTGGACCTTTGACTGCTTTCATCAAAACAGTTGGGTTTTCTGCACAAACTTTGTGAGTTAAGATGTTGTATAAGTGCGCATTAACTCTGGATGGATCGACTAAAGTAGGGACATTTTTTCTTTCGATTAAGAAATTGTCAATTTCAGAGTAAGGCTTAACTTCAACATTATTCAATTCACAAATTTCTTTAGCATCGGTGAATAAGGTGATGTGTCTATCCTTGTCAATATAGAGGTAAGAATAGAAAACTGGGTTGCAAGGAACATCGCTTGATCTTGCACCTAAAAGGTAAGCAACATCATCCAAAGTTGTAAGTAAGAAACTTTCTGCACCTAAGGAATTTGCTTTATCCATAACGGTGTTAACTCTTTCTTCCAAGGTTGTGGAAAGTAACTTATCGGAAAGCTTCCAAATCTTATTGAATGGAAGTGGTGTAGGATTTTCAACTAAATTGAAGAAGGAGACATCTTTAATATCCCAATCTTTAATCTTTTCATACTGCATTGCAGACATCAATCTGAAGTCAAAACCAAGTGGGAATAAGTTGTTGGATTTAACAAAATCATAAACTGAAGGAACACCTGCTGCACCCATTCTAACGAGTTCAACATTGGTACCTTTAAGTTCGATTTCTGCTTCCATCCAGTAACGACCATCGGTGTATAAATATGCTTTATCTTGTGTGACTAAAACATAACCATCGGAACCTAAGAATGAGCAGACATTCTTTCTTTCCAATGAGAAGTATTCATGTGTGTATTCGGAAAGGTGATAATCTTGAACAAAGATGATGTAAGATTTAAGACCTTTTTCTTTTAAACATTCTTGTAATTTAGCTAAATTTGTGTCGAATTTATTCATAGTAAACCTCCGTGTTAACTATACCTAACCAAAATATTACAACTTTAAAATCTAATTTTCAAAAATGATAATAATTAATATGCTCTAGCAAATAAAGTGACGTATTTTCCCTTCTTACCAGAGACAGGATCATTCTCAGCAAAAGGAATTTGATTGAAAGGCATACATCTTGCTGTTGCGTTATATTTTTCCTTGATGAGGTCTTCAGTTTCTCTGGTTCCGTCCCACATGATCTTGGCGTAACCTTTAGAATTAACTAAAACATCAGCAAGTTCTTCTTCAGTCTTACATTCAAAGATGTGCTCATCAACAAACTTCTTAGCCTTATCGTACATACCTTTTTCAATTCTTTCGAATTCTTCTTTGATAGTTTTGACAACATCATCATTCAAAGATTTAATTTGTTTAACTGAATCGAATCTTGTTGTAACTGCATAGTTATTATTTTCAACATCCTTAGGACCGACATCGATTCTAAGTGGGACACCTTTCATTTCGTATTGGTTAAATTTGTAGCCAGGTGTCTTATCTGAAGTATCAACAATAGCTCTGATACCTGCTTCTTTAAGTTTGGAGCAGATTGAATTGCAAGTTAACAAAACATCCTTAGAAGCATTAGCTTTAATTGGGATAATTGCAACTTGGATAGGTGCAACTTTAGGTGGTAAAACAAGACCGTTATCATCACCATGAACCATGATTAAAGCACCGATTAAACGTGTTGAAACACCCCAGGAAGTTTGGAAAGGAACTTTCAAAGTGTTGTCAGAATCAAGGTATTTAATATCGTAATGCTTAGCAAAACCATCACCGAAGAAGTGAGTGGTACCACTTTGTAAGGCTTGACCATCCTTCATCAAAGCTTCGATTGAATAAGTTTCAACTGCACCAGCAAATTTTTCTTTATCGGTTTTACGACCCATGACAAATGGGAAGCAGAGTGCTTCTTCACCTAATTTATTGTAGATTTTAAGCATGTTGAGTGCTTCTTCTCTTGCTTCATTTGCAGTTCTATGCAAGGTGTGACCTTCTTGCCATAAAAATTCTGCACCTCTTAAGAAAGGTTTAGTTGTCTTTTCCCATCTGACAACTGAGCACCATTGATTGTATTTAATAGGTAAATCGTTGTAGGAATGTAAGATATCCTTGAAGTGTTCACAAAATAAAGTTTCTGATGTAGGTCTGACATAGAGTCTTTCTTCAAGTTCTTTGTTACCACCGATAGTGACAACAGCACATTCTGGAGCAAAACCTTGAACGTGCTCTTTTTCTTTGGTTAAAAGATGCTCAGGAATTAAGCAAGGCATGTAGACATTTTCATGACCAGTTTTCTTAAATTCTGCATCCAAATAATTCTTGATATTTTCCCAGATAGCATAGCCGTAAGGACGGTAAACGATAAAACCTTTGGTGGATGTGTAATCCATGAGTTCACATTTTAAGCAAACATCAGTGTACCACTTAGCAAAGTCTTCCTCTTGGGCTGTGATCATTGAGTTCTTTTTAATTTGTTTTTGTTCCATATAATTACCTTTCTTTGTATTTTTCAATAAGTTGTTCCTTCTCATCCATAGTTAAGACTTTCATGGAGGAACTTTGTGGATAAATTAAATTTGAAATGAAGTTTTGACAATCTGACTTCAAACAGTAGTTGATGGATGAATTGTCGTTGACATCCTTGATGATAATTTTCTTGTTGTAACTTTGTAAATTCTCCAAAAGGATATTGAATCGAGTTTGCTCATTGGTACCTTGGCTGACATTTTCAACAAGTGAACCATCGATAACAAAGTAAGCAATTTCGGAGATAATCTCACTTTCAATATCCATAACTGGATTTTTAACATACAAAGCGATGTTGATACCGGAGTAGTTGCAAGCGACAAATTTCTTTTTGATCTCTTCCAACTCATAGTTATAAAGATCATCTTCATCAACCATCAAGTTGATCTTGATGTTTAAATCGTTTTTAACGATCAAACGAAGAATTTCCTCGATGTATTCAAGGTTAATTTGAAGCATCAAATCAGTCTTGATACCGTTTGGAATTGATTCTTCAATCATTGAAGTAATCTTTGTGTAAAGTTGAGGGAGAAGATCATGCTTATAAGCATAGTAAATAACTTTGTCGATTGTCGGGACTAAAGAGATATCGATTGGTTCGATAAAAACATCGTAAAGGATGATGTCTCCAGTAACCAAGTTAACTACCGGTTGATAGTAAATTCTAAATAATGAATTCTTGATGATATTTGAATAAGCTTTGGATTCACTTTGCTTATTCTTATAGATTTCTTTCTGGTTGTAGACAAGAACTCTTTCACCGTTATTAAGATTTTCGTTCTGAGCTTGAATTGCTGCGGAGAATGCATTGTTTAAATGAGTCTTGAATTCAAGATAGTTAACATCTTTATCTTTGAAATGAACTAAATAGTCCAACCCAACTGAAATTGAGTAGACATCATCGATTGAATTAAGTTCAAGATACTTCTTGCACAAAGAGACAATCTTAAATGCAAAGGAGCAGTTCTTGGAACGATTGAATTGATCAAAGTAAATAATTGCAATCTTATCCTTTTCGTAAGGTGCGATGTAGTAATCATCGGTTAAGATTGAAACAATTTCATTAACTAATGACCAACGAACTTGGTTCAATTCTTTTTGATTGGTACTCAAATAAGAGTTGTACAAAGGTGAGATGAATACGCAGAAAACAACGTAAGATTCGGTTTCTAACTGCTCTTTAAGTTTTTCAATTAAAGTAGCGTTCTTAGAAAGTTTCTTTCTGAATTTAACTTCACTAGTTGCAGTTGAACTTGCATCTCTATTTGCTCCACGAAGCAAAAGTTCAATATTATCGATAACCTTGGAGCGGTTATTGAAAAATTTGAATTTATTCTGATTGAACATGTTGAAAAGAAGTCTTGATTCAAGATGGATAATCTTCTTTTCAGGATTGATTGAAGTGACTTCAAACATGGATTTAGCAATTCTAGGTTTATTCTTAGATTTTTCTTTGCTCTTTCCACCATTTAAATAAACTTGGCAGACGCAGAAGTGGCTGTTATCCTTGTCAGAGATGATATTTCCAATCCAGTTTCTAATTTTTGCTCTATCTGATTCGGCAACTTCGAGGATGAAATCATCATAGGTGTAGGATTTATGATTCTTCAAATCCTTTTTATCAACTGAAGTGACAGTTCTATTTAAATAATCGATTCGATACAAACGGACGTTAGTATCCGGCATGTCAATCTTCTTCTTTCTTGAAAAAACCAATATCAAAACTAAGACTACAATAAATATGCAGCAAAGGACAATTATCACAGTGATAAAGTCGATATCAATAGGTATACTTAAGAATAAATTAGTCATCATAAAAACAGGTTTTTCTCTTATAAATTATATAATATTTATATAATTAGCACTGAGCAATAAGGAGTTTTTTATGAATATTGAAAAGGAATTAGAAGAAATCTTATCCGAATTTGTTGAAAAGAAAGATATCACTCTTGAATCTGAATTATCCGATTTAGGTCTTGACTCAATCGATAAAGCAAATGTCTTATTTGCAATCGAAGAAAAATTCTCAATCACATTCGATGATGAAGAGATGTTCTCCTTCAAGACTGTTGGTGATGTCATCAATTCCATCAAGTCAAAATTGAATAAATAATTTTCAACCAGGGTTAACCTGGTTTTTCTTTTACATAAAGATAGTTTTGATACATTTATAGCCTTAATTTCACCTAACAAAATTTTTTGGTGAAAAAGTTTTGAATTTAGGTAACTTTTTCTTGCATATAAAATCTCAATTTGATAATATTTTCTAGCAAGCCACGCCTACTTAGCTCAACTGGCAGAGCAATCGGCTGTTAACCGATAGGTTGTAGGATCGTTCCCTACAGTAGGCGCCATTGCTAATGGCCCATTGGAGAAGCGGTTAACTCATCAGGTTTTCATCCTGCCACGCGTGGGTTCGAATCCCGCATGGGTCATATTCCATTATTTAAAAAACTTCCCACCAAGTATCAAAGGTGGGTTTTTTTTATTGAGAATTTAGATTTAAATAGAAGTAACTGCACTAATTCGCAGTTACTTAACCTTATATTCTTCCTTTAGAGAAATTAAGTTTTCGTAGTCTTTGATAATATCAGATTTTCTTACCTTGTAGAGTGAAACTAAAAAGTAATTATAGTCACGATAGAAATTGTCAGCTAAGAATTGACGTGATTCCTCACTATCCATCATGATCTGCATGAAAATTTCGATGCTCCTGTATTTATTTCCATGATAAACAAAGCTTTTATCATCAGAATAGAGATAGCAGAATTCATAGTAGTAAATTAAAGGATTAATCTTGTAGTCTTCTTCAATCTTTTTGAGAACTTTGAAAATAGGTGAAGAGATATCTCCCTTTATTCTTAAAAAGTAGGTGAAAATTTTATTTTTAATTAAAGCATCAACAATTGGGTCGATATTTGGACACAAAAGCAAAGCATTTTGGCAGATTAATGAAAAATCATTTAACCTCTTACCTTTGAAGAAAAATGGTAAGTAAGGGTTAATAAAATAAACTGCTTTGTAGCAGAAAACTATGAAAGAATCTGACTCAATAAAGATCTTTCTTAAGTGCATAGTTCTGTACTTATCAAGTTCATACAAGAAATCAAATATTGTTCCATTCTCAAAATAGACTTTATATGCATCGGAATTTGTCAATAAAGTCTTACTCAAATCTAAGAAACTGTAGATTACTAAATCACTAGTAATCATGAAACCTATCTTTTTCTTTTCCATACTACATAAACATCACAATCAAGCTTACTACCATGAAGATAATACTTATAAATGCTAAAACAAGCATGATATTTTTAAAGGTATAAAGGAAGATGTAAAAACCATTTTCATCACCCTTTCTTAAAGTTGTTATATCTTTAAAAATTGTGTAATCATCGTTATTTGAGAACATCTTAATATCACCTTTTAAGATTTGGTGACGTCTCATATGCTTTTCGATATACCTCTTTAAATTGATGGTATCTTTTGCGATAGCATTGAAAACTTTGCTTTCGTTCAATCTCAATAATCTCTTTGAAAAGAAGTAGATTCTAAATAGTCTAGATTTCAAAACATAGTAGAAAAGATAGATAAAATCTAGAACGATAACACTCACTGTAGGTAAGTAGAAAATATAAGTGTAAACTGAGGACCCATCTGGGTAATAAATTCCAGAAAGAATGCGTGGATCATTGATAAAAAGAAGTGCTAAAACTGCTAAATTAAAGGCAAAAACGATTAAGAAAATTAAATAGTCAACCCAAGTTTTCTTAGCTTTTCTAGTTAAGATAGAACTTTCCTTTTTAAGATTATCAATATTTTCACTCAATTTAGAATTAAGTTCTTGATGGTATCTTAAAATCTGCTTATTAATTGCATCCATTTTTAAATTGATATCATATTGGAAATCTTGAATTAACCAATTGATTGATACATATTCATCGTTGAAATAAACCATCAAATCACCGATAGAATCAACGGAATTATCTAAGAATTCATCGTTATTTAACAAAGGATTCAGATAATATTTAATTGAAGAGACTTGGTACAAAGCTTCAACTTTAATATTTAAAATATAGGCATCTTTAAAGGTGTGGCATTCATAGAAAAGCCTATTGAAGTCATCAACTAATCTATTTGAGGTGTAAGTGTTATATTTTCTTGCGATTTCACAATTCTTGAATAAGTTGAAATAAAGAGTTCCATTTCTTATTTCACTCATGTAAGAATTTACCGCTGCTTCATCTTCAACACCAAGTAAAGATGAGAATAAGTAGAGGTTCTCGTTTTCCATTAGAAACGTCCTCCTACTATATCCCAATTAACAATTTCTTCAAATATTCCTCTCATAAAACCTGTTTCCAAATTGGTTGCTCCAGAGATGTATGAGAAAAAGATTAAAAAGATGAATCCAGTTAATGCAATAGTTAAAATACTAACAGCACTATGAGCTAAAAAATGCTTGGCTGTAATTTTGATTGTAGGGTTTCTTCCAACACGAACAAAGTGAATTACAATAGACGAAATTATTACTGTTGATGCGAAAAACAGTAAGAAAAAAACTCCTTTCATCGCATTAAAGATGTACATTTCGTTGATCGTACCAGTATCAAAAATCGGTTGCAAAATATACTTGTTAAACGAAATAAAGGAGTCAGTCATTATAAAGTTTAAGGCGTATCTATCAAGCACTGAAAAGATAGTGAATAAGATGACGAAAACAATATCTGCAATTAAAAAGTTCACCAAATTGAAATATGGAATTGAAACAGCAAGTATGACAATAAAGATCAAAAATAGTAAACAGATTAATGAGATACTCATATTCTCTATATTATAACTTTAATGAATCAAGAATATCCTTTTCCTTACTAGGTAATGGAGCAATAAATTTTCTGTTGGATAGGTAGGATAACATCCCTTCAATATTTAAAAATTCAAATGAGTACGCATGTAGGAATTGATCTTTGAAACGGTACAGATCATAGAAAATCTTATTCATTTCAAAATCACCGTATTTTGAATCACCGACAATTGGATGATGAATCGCTTGGAAATGAGCTCTGATCTGATGAGTTCTACCTGTTAAAAGTTCAACTTCAACAAGCGAACAATCTGAGTAGCATTTCTTTCTTTGATAGACTGTGATTGCTGTCTTTGCACCTTTTTCAATTTTGCCAACAGAAACTTGATTAGTTTCTGGGTTTTTAATTAAAGGTAAATCAATTCTTCCTTCTGCAGGAGTTTGACCGCAGACAAGAGCAAGGTATGTTTTTCTAATTTCATCTCTTTCTCTAAAAAGAGTGAGGAGCTCTTTACTTGCAGCTAAGTTTTTAGCAAGGATACAGATACCTGAAGTATTTCTATCGAGTCTATGAACTGGACCAGGTGTGAAATTAGTTGCATTTCTTGGGTCGAACTCACCTTTTGAATAAAGATAATTCAAAAATTTATTCTGCAAGGTGTTACTTTTTTCATTATCGTCACCATGGACAAGTATTCCTCTAGGTTTATTTACAATCAAAATATTATCATCTTCATATATGATTGGGATATCAAACTTAACCTTCTTAAATGAATCTTCACCGGTTCTAAATTTTTGATAAAGTTCATCTTTTAAATAGATTGAAACTTCATCTCCTTCTTGTAAGATGTAGTCAAATTTAACTTTCTTACCGTTAACTTTGACATCTTTGTTTCTAAACATCTTATAAATAAAAGAGCTTGGTGCAGCATTAAGCATCCTTTTTAATATCTTATCTATTCTTGAATTAGCTTCATTTTTTCCAGCAATAAATTCCATACAATATTCCTTTTATTTTGCTTTGAATTTTAATACCCATTTATTATAATAAATAAGCGTTTGATTTTTGGAGTGATACCCAAGAGGCTGAAGGGGTGGGCTTGGAAAGCTCATAGACATGTAACAGTGTGCAAGGGTTCAAATCCCTTTCACTCCGCCATTTGAAAAATAACATGTTTGATTCATTCTTAGAACTTATCTAAGAGTGGTCAAACATTTTTCTTTTATGCATTTAAAAATGTGTCGAGAAAATTGACCTATCACATTTTTAAGAATACAATTTTAGAAACACTAAGATATCAAATTCTATCTAGCGTAAATATGAAAGGAATATTCATTTTAAAATGAAGAAGGCAATAATACTGTTTTTGATTTTTTTAGTAATTGATATTTGTCTGTTGGCAATTTTATTAAATTTTAATGGTGGTAAGGATTTTGTGGTTTTGTTCTTACCAGCAATGTTTCTTGAAATTGCAGTTTATGGCAGTTTTATCATTTATGAAATTTCAAAAAAGGAGAAGGATTGTAAATAATGCATTTAGATATTCTTAAAAGATTAATAGGAAAAGAAATTGACGTTATCATTGATCGGCCTATAGGAACAACTCACCCTAAATTTAAAGACACACTATATCCAGTCAATTATGGCTATATTAATGGTTTTTTAGGTGGGGATAACGAATTTCAGGATGCATATATTTTAGGTGAAACTAAACCTTTAGAGACATATAGAGGTAAAGTCATTGCTATCATTCATCGTTTTGATGATAACGAAGATAAGTTAGTAGTTTATAACTACGGACATTTATCGATAGAAGAAATAGAAAAAGCAGTTAACTTTCAGGAAAAGTTTTTTAAACATGAGATTATTACTATGAAAGTTTAATAATGACGAATTAATGACATTCAAAATTTTATACCTCATGCTGATTATTTATAGTAATCAGCATTTTTAAAATTTTGTAGGCTAAAATACACAACAATTGAATGAACATTCTTGCTTTGACATGCTCTATCAATTCGTTGACATTTTTAATTGCACAATCCTTACAGATGTGTTTTACACCTAAAAGATCGTTGACGCAGGATGTGTTGTCAACGCATTCTCTGCACATCCATTCACCACAGGTCTCACAGGTGGCTATAGCTTTTCTTTCACTATGATTTCCACAATTCATTTTATTTCTCTTTTTCTCAATTTTCGCTTTAAGTATACCCACACACGTTTGACAATTGGTATCATAAGTGAAATGAAAATTGGCTAATTAATCGTAGTTTTTAATTTTTTTGCCTTGAAGTGGTCTTTTTCTGTGGTGGGTATTGAGCTTTTTTGTTGTAAAAGGATTTGACTAAATTGGATAAAAATATAAATTAAACTTTACTTAATTAAAACCTAAAAATGACCTTATTTATCAATCAAATTTATATATTTTCATTATGTTAAAATATTGATAATTGAATTTGAGGATTGCTATGTCTATTTACGCAAATAAAATTAAAAAGTATCTTATAAAACAAAATGTTTTTGACGTTATAGCAAAAGAAATCTTTAATTTTAAATATGCATTGAAGTAGTTACAGGAGAAATAATTATGGTAATTACTCAAGTTAATAATCTTGCTTACGATATTGATGACGAAATCATCGAAATCTTACTTAAAGACAGAAACACAAATAAAAATATAATTTTTGCAACCTCAAATTATGCTAAACGTGGATACGAAGAAACTAATGAAATTAGACTCGAATTTCTCAAAAATAGAAAGAGAGCTTTAATTAGATCGAGAATTGATAAATCCAAGGAAGAACAAAGGATTAGATCAAAGGAAAAAGCAGAAGTCTTCACTCCATCATGGGTTTGCAATAAGCAAAATAATTTAATTGATAATCAATGGTTTGGTAAAGAAAACATTTTTAATGTTGAAACTGAAAATGGATGGAAATCAAATATAAGTAAAATTGAATTCACCGACAAATCATGGCAAGAATATGTTAAAGATATTAGACTTGAAATCACCTGTGGTGAAGCACCTTATTTAACAAGTAGGTATGATACAGTTAATGGTAATTTTATTCCTTTAATTGACAGAATTGGTCTCTTAGATAGAAAATTGAGAGTTGTCTCAGAGAATTGCTCAACTAAAGAAGATTGGGATCTTTGGGCTACTAATGCTATCAAATCAATTTACGGATTTGATTTCCAAGGAGATAATCTTTTAATTGCACGAGAAAACTTATTATTTACTTCTATAGACTACTATAAAAACAAATTTGACGAAGAACCTACAAAAGAGTTATTAACTGAAATAGCAAACATAATTTCTTACAACATCTTCCAAATGGATGGACTCAAATTCGTTGTTCCATTCAGTTGCAAGAATGTTAAAAGTACTCAATATGTTATGGCCAACATATTTGGTGAAGAAGAAGTTATTGGTGAACCAGAATCTAAATGTCCTGGTTGTGCTAAAAATAGTATATATGAACATAACGGTAAATACTGCTATGTCATGGATTGGGAGAAAAACAAAAAAGTCAAGTTTGTAAGTTTGTTGAAAGAGGAAATCTAATATGAATAACTATAAGTTTCAAAGTTCATTTGAGTATAAGTTAATTTATGTTTTTAGAATTAATGATAGTTCACATTATGGTTATTTAAAAATTGGTGATGCAACAATTAAAACTAATAAAAACTATACTGAACTCCATAATTCATGCAGTGAATTAAATGCGGCTGCTAAAGAAAGAATTGATGAATATACAACTACTGCCGGCATTAAATACGAACTACTCCATACAGAAGTTGCGGTCTATAAGAACATTAATCATAAAAGTAAAAAGTATGGTCTAACTTTAGCTTTTAGAGACCATGATGTTCATAATGTTTTGTTACGCTCTGGAATTAAAAGAGTCCAATTTGATACACATAAAAAACAAAATGAATGGTTTAAATGTGATTTAGAAACTGCTAAGAAAGCAATTCAAGCTGTCAAACAAAATAAATCTTCATTGAGTGGTTCAGATATTAGTTTGGATAGAAATCCTATTATTTTTAGACCGGAACAAGAAGAAGCAATTACAAAAACGCTTAAAACTTACAAAAAGAGTGACCGTATGCTTTGGAATGCAAAGATGCGTTTTGGTAAAACCTTAACTGCTCTTGAAGTTGCTAAAAGAAGTAATTTTTCACGCACAATTATCATCACACATAGACCAGTAGTCGAAGACGGTTGGTATGATGATTTTAAAAAGATTTTCTACGATAGACCAGATTATGTATTTGGTTCCAAAGATGTTGGTGAAAATATTAAAGATTTAATTAATAGCGATAAAAAGTTTGTTTATTTTGCTTCAATGCAAGACTTAAGAGGTAGTGAAATAATCGGTGGTAACTTTGATAAAAATGATGAAATCTTCAAGATTAATTGGGATTTTGTCGTTGTTGATGAAGCACACGAAGGTACTCAAACTAAATTAGGTCAAGCCGTTTTACTTGAAGTCATTAAACTAAATAATGGTTATACAACTAAAACTCTTGAACTTTCTGGAACTCCATTTAATCTCTTAGAAGGTTATGAGGACGAAAATATTTACACTTGGGATTACATTATGGAACAAGCTGCTAAGAAAAATTGGGCTCTTAGCCATTTTGGTGATTCTAACCCATATGAAGAGTTACCCAAATTAAATATTTTCACTTATCATTTAGAAGAAACGTTTAAAGAATATCAAGAAATTGAAGATAAAGCTTTTAACTTCAGAGAATTCTTTAGAGTGTGGACTGGTGATGTTTTAAAAGATGGAGCAGATAAACCTAAAGATGCAAAAAATGGTAATTTTGTTCATGAAAAAGATATAAAATTCTTCTTAAATTTGATTTGTAAAGAGAGTCAATCAACTAATTATCCTTTCTCAAATGAAACCTACAGAGATTATTTCAGGCATACATTATGGGTTGTTCCAGGTGTCAAAGAAGCAAAAGCATTATCAAATTTATTAAGAGCACATCCAATATTTTCACAATTTGAAATTGTAAATGTAGCTGGAATTGGTGATGAAGAAATTGATACTAGTGATGCTTTGCAAGCTGTCAGAAAGGCTATGACCAATCATCCAGAAAAAACAAGAACAATTACAATTTCATGTGGTCGTTTAACTACTGGTGTAACTGTCCCCGAGTGGACTGCAGTTTTAATGTTGGCTGGTTCCTTCTCAACAGCAGCGACACAATACTTGCAAACAATTTTCAGAGTGCAATCACCAGCAAATATAAACGGCAAAATTAAAGAAAACTGTTATGTATTTGACTTTGCTCCAGACAGAACTTTAAACATGGTTGCTCAAGCAGTTCAACTTTCATTAAAAGCTAGTGGAAATAAAAGCTCACAAGAGAGATTATCAACTTTCTTAAATTTTTGCCCAGTTATATCAATTTCTTCAAGTCAAATGACTGTTTACAAAGTTAATGATCTATTACAACAACTTAAAAAAGCATATGTTGAAAAAGTTGTTGATAGTGGTTTTGATGACACTAGATTGTACAATGATGAATTGCTTAAACTTGATGAACTAGAACTTAAAGAATTCGACAAGTTAAAAGGTATTATTGGTCAAACTCGAGCATTAGATAAAACCAAGTCGATCGATATAAACAAACAAGGTTTTACTGATGAAATTTATGATGAAGTCGAAAAACTTTTAACAAAACCTAAGAAAACACTAACTGAAGAAGAGAAGAAAAGACTCGATGAACTAAAAGAACAAAGAAAACAAAAATATAATGCAATTTCTATTCTTAGAGGAATCTCTATTAGAATCCCATTATTGGTCTATGGTGCTGATGTACCTTTAACAAAAGATATTACAATAGAAGAGTTTCCTGATCTTGTTGATGATTTATCTTGGGAAGAATTCATGCCTAAAGGTATTACCAAAGAAATCTTCAAAAAATTTACTAAATATTATGATAAAGATATTTTTGTTGCTTCAACATATAGAATTAGGGCTTTAACTAAATCAGCAGATAGTTATGAACCTACAGAAAGAATTAAGAAAATCGCAATGATTTTCTCAACTTTTAGAAATCCAGATAAAGAGACTGTGCTTACCCCATGGAGGACTGTCAACATGCATTTGTCTGACACAATTGGTGGATATGATTTTTATGATAAAGATCATAAAGTCGAAATTGAAACACCAAGATTAATTTTACATCATGGTGTTACAGATAAAATATTTACTAACGATGGCAAAGTTTTGGAAATTAATTCCAAAACTGGTCTCTACCCATTATACGTAGCGTATACTTTTTACATGTTTAGACTGGCTAATCGAAATTTAACTCTTGAAGAAAGATTGAGGATATGGGATGAAGTTATACTTAACAACTTATTTGTTATTTGTAAAACACCTATGGCAAAACAGATTACTAAGCGTACTTTGTTAGGATATAGATATTCTAAAATGAATGCTCATGCATTTGATGATTTAATAAACCAAATAAAAGAAAAACAGCAACAATTCGTTCAAAAAGTCTGTTCTTGTAAATTCTGGAACAAGGAGGGAAAGAATATGAAATTTAATGCTATTGTAGGTAACCCACCATATCAACAATTAACTGGTGGAGCACAAGCGCAAGCAACTCCTCTTTACAATTACTTTGTTAATGCAGCAATTGGTTTAGCACCAAATTACATTTCATTAATTATGCCATCTAGATGGATGACAGGTGGTATGGGTTTGGATGATTTTAGAAAGCAAATGTTGCATGATACAAGATTTGAAATTCTTCACGACTATTTGAACGCAACCGAATGTTTCTCAAATGTTGAAATTAAGGGTGGCGTTTGTTATTTCTTATGGAATAGTGAAGCCAAAGATACTAATTGTAGAATTATCACTCATAGAAATGGACAAATAATTAGTGATAATCGTCGTCCTTTATCTGAAGAAGGTCTTGACTTTGTCATTAGAAACGAATTTGCTATTTCAATTTTAAGAAAAGTTAGAAAATTACATGAAAAATCATTCAATACAATTATTTCTTCTCAACGTCCATTTGGTTTACCTACAAACTTCAAAGACTATCATACTAAGAATTCTGACTCTGACATTAAAGTTTATGGCAATAAATTCATTGGTTATGTTGATTCTGATTTCAAATTAACAAAAGGAAGAGAACTTTTAAATAAATACAAAGTATTTACACCTAAAGCTGTTGGCTCTGGTAGGTCAGATGACATCTTGAATCCAATTATCGGAGAGCCTAATTCCATTTGTACTGAAACTTATGTTGCAATTGGCTCTTTTGACAATCTCAATGAAGCACAGAATTTAGTTACATATATTGACACAAAATTCTTTCATTTCTTATTAACATTAAAGAAAAATACTCAAGATTGTCTTGCCGGTGCTTTTATTTTAGTGCCACTCCAAGATTTTAAACGACCTTGGAAAGATAAAGACCTATATGAAAAATACGGATTAACTGATGATGAAATAAAGACAATCGAAACTTCAACTAATGAAAAAGTAGGTAATAGATATGAATTTAACTGAGCCATATCTTAGAAAAAGGTCTGACGGAAGTCGTCCATTTCAAAATAATCTATTAAAAAATCCAATTGATGTTTTCAAAGATTATGGTAATTCCTGCATTCATTATGGTGAAAAGAATGGAAAATATACTGTAATCAAACTTTTATTATGCAATGTGCCCATTAAAGATGCAGTCGATTATGAAGAAGTTGTCGATTCTCTAACTAATGTTTATCCATATAAAGAATATTTAGATGAATTCATCTATTATTCACTTCATGATATGAATTTTGAGATCTTAATTATCAATGATAATGTAGATTGGAAAACTGAGAAAAACAACGTTTTATCAATCAAATTTGAACTACTAAAAGATCGTAAAACTGCATTCATCAAATCTATCAAAGTATTATCTCAAAAAGCATATCAATTAGAACTTGTCGAAAAGTTTGGCATTAATAGAACATTAAAACCTTTAATTTACTCAACCTCAAATTTTGAAGGATACTTATCAGATGTTTCAGTAGTTGGAACAAAGCGTACCGATATTACTCTTTTTCCTGGTGACGTATACCTAATTACTTTTGATAAGAACTACCAAACAATTAATATTTTTGAATTCAAAAAACATACTGAATACGGCTATGGAATCATTGAAGACCAATCATTTAGAAAATATTTATTTAAAGATAGAAAAAAGTACTATGGTTTAGCAAGGCTTACCAAAAAGCTTAACAAGGATTACTTTTTCAATGTTATCTATTCAACAAGATATGGTGAAGAACGCAAAGTTAAAATTGAAAAGATAAACACTCAGTTGTACTTACTTCAATCTAAGATGGTAAATTATTACAATTACAATTAAATACTTGAGGCTATTGATGAAATGGTTAAAACATCAAGATAGTTTAATAAACCAATTTACAATATATTGAATGAATTGTTTTATTAAATAAGTAACTTATTATTAATGACTTTAAAACCAGATTCACAATGAAATACAAATACACATTCGTTATGATTAAATTTTTGAAAAACCTGTTGAAACTCACTAATTTACATCATCATTTGCAATCTCATTTTCCCTTCACTAAAATATTCTCTTTTGTTGTGTATTTTTATAAAATCATGTCTGGAAAGGTGATTATATGTTAAAGAAAAAAGACTGGATCAAAGACTTAGTTATATACCAAATTTACCCTAGAAGTTTCAAAGATTCCAACAACGATGGTATCGGCGATTTAAAAGGAATTATTGAAAAATTGGACTACTTGAAACTCCTTGGTATCAACGCCATCTGGTTATCACCAATTTATCTTTCGCCAATGGTTGATAACGGATACGACGTTCAAGATTATTACCAAATCGATCCGATATTTGGAACTATGGAAGATTTTGATCTCCTTGCTGCAGAAGCAAAGAAAAGAGATATCAAAATCATCATGGATTTAGTTGTTAACCACACTTCCGATAAACATTTTTGGTTCCAAGAAGCAATTAAAGATAAAAATAGTAAATACTCCAATTACTACATCTTCAAAAAAGGTGTTAATGGCAAAGAACCTAATAACTGGGAAGCTTCATTTAAAGGTTCTGCTTGGACTTACGTCCCACAAAGAGATGAGTACTACTTACACCTTTTTGCGAAGGAACAACCAGATTTAAACTTCAAGAATAAAGAAGTTAGAGAAGAAGTTAATAACATCATTAAATTCTGGGTTGATAAAGGTGTCTCAGGATTTAGAGTAGATGCAATTTGCTACTTAGATAAAGGCAATTTAAATTTAAATCTTACTGAAAATTTGAATAAAGATGGCTACGCTCCAATTAAAAGAACAATCGCTGGTAGCGATTTAACCCATAAATACATTCAAGGTTTCTGCAAAGTATTCAATAAGTATAACTGCTTATCAGTTGGCGAAGTAAATATCAGAAACGATGAGGATTACCAAAGATATGTCTTAACTAAAAATAGAGAATTTGACATGGCAATCCCATTTATTCCACCAATTGTTGAGATGAAAAATATCTCTAGTAATTACTTGAAAGAAACATTTAAACATCGTTATGAATTGCTTAAAAACGGCGGCTGGTGGGCTAACTTCCTATCCAATCACGATAAACCAAGACAGATTGATCTCTACGGAGATGGTTCAAAAGATTCAGCAAAGATGTTAGCTACCCTAATTCAAACTTTACCTGGTACTCCATTTATCTACCAAGGTGAAGAAATCGGTATGACTAATGTCTACTACGATTCAATTAAAAAATATAGAGATATAGATTCAATTAATCACTACAAGTACTTAATTTCTTCAAATTACTCTGAAGAAGATGCTTTAAAAGAAACTCAAAGAATCTCCAGAGATAACGCCAGAAGCCCATTCCAATGGGATGATAGTGATAACTCTGGTTTCTCAGATGTTACTCCTTGGATTGATGTAAATTCTAACTACAAAAAAATCAACGTTAAAAACGAGATTGACGACCCAGAATCGGTCTTTAATTACTACAGAAAACTCATTGCTTTAAGAAAAGAGAATGAGATCTTAAAAGATGGTAATTTAAAATTCTTAAAGTCTCCTGATGGCACATTAATCTACACTAGAAAGCTTAAAGAAGAGAAATGGTTAATCCTTCTTTCCTTCATCAAAGAAGATGTTAAGATTAAAAAGATCGCTACTGATTGCGAAGTTATCCTTGAAAATAAAGACTTTGTTAACGGCTTATTAAAGTCATTCCAAGCAGTCATTTTAAAAATTAAGTAATTGTTCCTACTCCTCATGAATCAATCAATTCATGAGGTTTTTTCATTAAAAAATCCTCTTAGAATTTCTAAGAGGATTGTGGAAACATTAATGATAAATCTTAGGTTTAATAAACAATTTATATATTTCTATAGAAATTGCTTATTTTAATTAGTTATTCTTTCTTGTTATTTTCTGTTAAATTTCACATAGTGTTTCATTAATCAATATTATTTGATTTTTTAAATCCATTTCAATAAGAATTTAATTTGATGAAATTTAAATTTTCTTTAAACAGTAAAAAACCTCATGTCGGCAAACATGAGGCGACTTGTTAAATACAAGTAGAAAGGAGGACCGATTATTTACCCTACTAATCGGTACTTTTATAATTCTACCAAATTAAAATAAAATATGGGGAAATCTTTATAAATATTTAATCATTTTGCAAAAATAAAACTCCATGCTGGAACATGGAGATCAAGCGCATTGCTAGATAAATCTAGCATTCGCAGAAAGGAGGGTGTCTGTGACCAGACACATGCCATTATTTTATCAAATGTAATTAATAAATGTGAAAATTCAATAATAACCTCAAGTATATAGCATGAAACAGGAACTTTCTTAAGGATGGCAAAAATCTAATAATCTTTTCTTTTTATCCTACAAACGCAATTTTATTAAATTATTATTCAGTTTAGTTAACAAAACTTTGTGTTGTTTCTTATACCGACAATTACAGTTGCAATCTCTAATGGATCATCCTTACAACCATCATTCAGCAAATCAGCAATCAATTATTTCATACCTGCAACAAAAAATTTTACTATCATTTTAATCTTAATTTATAACTATCACTACTTTACAATTGATTTAACACACAGCGACAATACTAATTTGAAATAATATAAGTGTTGTCACTTTTATTTGTAACAACACTATTTATTTTATACATGTGTCTAACATCTTAATTTTAATAGTGTTATAATTTTCACTTAGAAAGGAGTAAGCAATGGCCTTTTTAGAAGTTAAAAATTTAAATAAAATATATGGAAGTAAGCAAACTCAAGTTCACGCTTTGAAAGATGTCAACTTCTCAGTTGAAAAAGGTGAATTTGTAGTTATTTTAGGTGCTTCTGGTGCTGGTAAAACAACATTATTGAATATTTTGGGTGGTATGGATTATCCAACAAGTGGTGAATACATCTTGGATAATAGAACAATATCATCATACTCTTATTCAAACTTAATTAAAAAATCTAAAGGTGAAAAACTCTTGGAAGATTTTAGAAGAGAGGATGTTGGATTTGTCTTCCAATTTTACAATCTACTCAACAATTTAACTGCTTATGAAAATGTTGCCTTAGCTTCTTTAATCGTTAAAGACCCACTAAAAGTTGATGAAATCATCAAAGATGTTGGTCTTGATGAAAGAAAGAATAATTTCCCAGGACAACTTTCTGGTGGTGAACAACAACGTGTTTCTATCGCTAGAGCTATTGTTAAAAATCCTAAGTTACTACTTTGCGATGAACCAACCGGAGCTTTAGATTCAAAAACAGGTAACACCATCATCCATCTTTTACATAAACTTTCCCGAGAGATGCAAACAACTGTTTTAATTGTTACTCATAATTCTTCGATTGCTAAAGTTGCTGATCACTTAATTGAAATTAGCGATGGAAAGATCACAAAAGACGAAGTTAGAGAAAGGTTAGATACTATCGATGAAGTCATCTACTAAAAAAGTGAATAGTCTTTCTTTTCTTCTTTTCAAAGAGTTAATTAGAAATATCCTTAAATCCTGGAAACAGTTAATTTCTATCATCGCAATTTCTTTTCTTTCTATCTGCTTGTTCTGCGGATTGAATTCAAACGCAAATAATATTAGAGAAAGAGAAAACTACCTCTATCAAATTACCAATGTTCCAGATATCTATTTAACAACAACAGGCCTATCTGAGGAAGATAATAATTTCTTAAATACCTTATCAGGTATCACTAAAGAAGAAAGAATTTACACTAATATCACTGTTGACAATTCTTCTGCTTACTTAATTTCACCAGAAGCTGATGCTACCATGTCAGTTCCTAGTATCATAGATGGTGAAAAAGGTTTTTTAGTAATGTCGGAATTCCTTGAAAAAGGTGAATATCTTATCGGTGATAATATCGAAGTATCTTTAACAAATTTTGTTAAAAATAGTGAATATAAAGATTTAATTCAAACTGGTGTTAATTTAGGTTTAATCACCTTAAATGATGATTTCTTAAATAAAGACTATTTAAACTTTGAAGTTAAAATCTCAGGAACTATGTATTTACCTGAAGGTGTTCAATCCTCACAATTCTCACCAACAGTTTTCTACGCAGAAAGAGATTATTTAAAAGAAGTAGTAACTAACTATGTCTTAAATAGTTTTACTGTTAATTTACCACTACTTGAAGAAACAATCACCACTCAAGTTAAAGAACAAGTTCCAACAATTATTGATGCGATGAATAACCAAGTTATCATCCATTCAAGTAATATTGATGAAACTGTTAATTCAATAAGAACTTATTTCAACGATAAAGAAGAAAAGAACATGATTTCATGTTCTAAACTTGAAAATATGGCTTTCTATCAAGCCTTACATCAAGATTCTTCTCAAGCAAATTCATTAACTTACGTCTTCCCAATCATTTTCTTCTTAGTTAGTGTTTTGATTATTTTAACGACACTTTCTCAGCTTATTTTGAAAGAGAAGCAGAACATTGGCACTTTCAAAGCCCTTGGTGTTAAAAAGAAAGATTTATATCTCCACTACGTTTTATACGGAATAGTTTTAACAGCGATTGGTGGCGTTCTAGGTTTTATTGCTGGACCATTAATTATTCCATCCGTCATGGGAATTAAATACGATTTACTTTGGGATTTACCTAAAGTATCAATTTCATTCTTCTACCCACTTTCTATTGTAATTCCACTACTGATGATTCTCTTTTCAGGACTTTGTTCCTTCCTAGTTTCCTACAAGATTATCAAAGAGAAACCCGTTGATACACTAAGTAGAAAAGAAACAGGAAGCTTCAACAAAACTGAAACTAAGAAGATGTCTTCTAAATTCCTCTATCTAAAGATGGCATTTAGAAATATCACAAGAAACAAAGGTAAATCCTTGATGGTCGTTGTTGGTGCCTTAGGTTGCTCTGCACTTCTTGTCTGTGGTTTCGGTGTCATGGACACCTTAAATTACTCCGTAGACTTAGATTTTAAAGTTAACCAATACATCGAAATTTCCGCTTTACCTAAAAATGCTGATGATGACTTACTCTTTGATTCAATAAAAAACGATGGAGAAGTTAAAAAGATTGAAAAGTATTCATCATTAGATGTCACAGTGAGTTCAACAAACTCCATCGATACTTCACTTTATATCAGAGAAGTTGATACACTATCTTTCAACGTACCTCTTGCAGTTAACGATGGTTTAACAATCGATCAAACAACTGCTGATAAGTTGAATGCAAAAGTTGGTGATACATTAACTCTATACATCAACAACAAGCCTTACGAAAGAAATATCGGTTACATCTTTGATACTTCGGTTCAACATGGTATCTATGATTATGCAAGATATTATCCTGATGTTTCCTTCCAAACAACAGGTTACTACATCTATTTGAATAACCCTGAAAACGCAGAGGCGTTCAAGAATAAATTGGAAGATACTGATGACTTTTTATTAGTACAAACTATGGATGATCTATATGAATATGCAAACTCATTACTAGGTTCTATTGCTAATATGACTAACGTTATTAAAATCTTTGCTATTCTTCTTTGCTTTGTTGTTATCTACAACTTAACTTCACTCAATATCTTTGAAAGAACTAGAGATATTGCCACGATGAAAGTTATTGGATTCAGATTTAACGAAATCAGTAGAACCTTAACTTATGAAATTATGATTGATACCTTACTAGGTATCTTTATCGGACTTTTCTTAGGTTATCCATTAACAATCCTTGTCATGGTTGTTAATATAACGGAACTATTAACATTTATCTATCACATCAATTTCTACACCTACATAATATGTTTCTTGATATCAGCAGTCTTTGCGGCGTTTGTCTCATTTGTCCTTAATATCAAGATTAAAAAGATTGATATGTCGACTTCATTAAAATCTGTTGAATAACCCCCTCATGCTAGTTAATGCATTAACTAGCATTTTCTTTTTGATTAGAACATTCAAATTATTAAAATATATGAAATTGCTTTTAAATAATTTTCTTAAGGAGGTTATCATGGATTTAATAAGACGATTTATAAAATACTACAAACCTCATACTAAAATCTTTGTTTTAGATATGCTTGCCGCATTCTTTGTTGCAGTTATCGGTATGTGTTACCCAATTATAACTAGATATATGCTTAACGATTTCATTCCAAATCAAAAACTTGATTTAGTTATTATCTGCGGTATCTCATTACTTGTTGTTTACTTGATAAGAATGCTTTTAAGATATTTTATCCAGTACTATGGACACTTGATGGGTGTTAGAATGCAAGCAGAGATGCGATCTGACATGTTTAAAAAGTTAGAAAGGCTTCCTTTTTCTTACTACGATGAACATGAAGTTGGTAACTTGATGTCACGAATGACTAATGACTTGTTCGACATCTCCGAAGTTGCTCACCATGGTCCAGAAAATATCTTTATCGCAGGATTTACATTGCTGGCTAGCTTTGTTTATCTTTGCTTAATCAACTGGATCTTAGCACTTATTATCTTTGCTTGTGTTCCACTTTTAATTATCATAACCTCCCACTTTAGAAAAGATATGCGTAACGCAATGAGGGAATCTAAAGTCGCTATGGCTAAAATTAACGCAAGCTTAGAATCTTCAATTTCCGGTATCAGAGTTACAAAAGCCTTTGCCAACACCAAAAAGGAAGAAGAGAAGTTTGAAGTAAGTAACGAAAGCTTTGTTAAAGCAAGATCATCCGCATTTAACGCAATGGGTAAATTCTTTGCTTCAAGCCAATTTATCACTGATGTCTTTAACATCATCGTCTTACTTGCTGGTGGTATCTTCCTTTACTACAAATATATCGATTTTGCTGATTACTCAACATTTATCATCTCAATTAATATGTTTATTCAACCTATTAATCAACTTATCAACTTTGTTGAGCAATTCCAAAATGGTACTACAGGTTTCAAGAAATTCCTCGAAATTATGGATGAGGAAGAAGAGTATGTTCATGAAGGTGATAAGATCTGTCCTAAATTAAAAGGTGATATCACCTTTAAGAATGTCACCTTCAACTACAAGACAAGCAAGGAGATTTTAAATGATATCTCATTCACCATTCCACATGGTAAGAAAGTTGCATTAGTTGGTCCTTCAGGTGGAGGTAAAACAACTATTTGCCATTTAATTCCACGATTCTACGATTTAACTCAAGGTGAAATCCTTTTAGATAATGAAAATATCAAGGATTTCACGCTTGATTCTTTAAGAAAAGAGATTGGTATTGTTCAACAGGATGTTTTCTTATTTGGTGGAACCATCAAAGAAAATATCCTTTATGGAAATTTACAAGCAAGTGATGAAGAAGTAATTTCTGCTGCTAAGAAAGCAAATATTTACGACTACATCATGTCACTTCCACATGGATTTGACACCGATATCGGTGAAAGAGGTGTTAAATTATCCGGTGGTCAAAAACAACGTCTTTCTATCGCTAGAATCTTTTTAAAGAACCCTTCCATCCTTATTTTAGATGAGGCAACAAGCGCTTTGGATAACACCACTGAATTACTTATTCAAAGAGCTTTCGATGAGTTATGTAAAGATAGAACTTCAATTGTTGTCGCCCATAGACTTTCAACAATTAGAAACGCAGATGAGATTATTGTCATCTCCGATGGACAAATCAAAGAAAAAGGTACTCATGATGAACTCATTGCTCAAAATGGTGCCTACAAACTTCTCTACGATTTGCAGTTTAAAGAAAGTGATGATGAAGAGGAAGTTAGACTTCATCAAGCTGTTGAAATTACTGCCTAATATTTACTTTTAAAATCAAATTTACTAACATAATTAGGCTTTTCAAAGTGACAGTTCGTGACCATCCTGTCATAAAACAAAACTATGGATTAGCGCATTAAATTGCGCTTTTTGTATGTATGGACACAGAAATGAGGTTCATAATGATTAAATTCTTAAAAGAAGAATTCAAAGAATTTACTTTACTGCTTAAAGAAATTCCTTCTTTACTTCTTGTAACATTCATCTTAGCAATAGTTCTTATGAATTTACTTGCTAACAAGTCAATTGACTTAAATACACCTTATGTAGCACTGGATTGTGGAATCTTTGTCAGTTGGGTAACATTCATCATCATGGATATTTTAGTCCAACACTTCGGGCCAAAAGCCGCAACAGAAGTCTCTATTCTTTCAATTGTATCTTCACTTATTATTTCACTTATTTTCTATCTTATAAGCATTATTCCAGGTACCTGGTCTCAAGCTTATATCCCAGGTAGTGAAGAAACAATTAATTCAGCATTAAATGGAACTTTTGCTTCATCCTGGTATGTAATTTTAGGAAGTACAGCCGCATTTATTGTTTCTTCAATAGTAAATAACTTTTCTAACTATGCCATTGGCTTTGCTTTTAAAAAGAAACCTAATAGCAAGATTGCTTACTTTTCAAGAAGTTATATTTCAACTGCAATCGGACAATTTGTCGATAACTTTGTCTTTGCTTATTTAGTAAGTCATTTCTTCTTTGGTTGGAACATGATTCAATGTGTAACCTGCTCATTAATTGGCATGGGAATTGAACTATTCTTAGAAGTAATCTTTTCTTATCTAGGTTACAAGATAACTAAAAGATGGAGAAATAAAAATATTGGAATTTCCTACTTTGAATACAAAAATAAATTAAAATTAGAGAGGTTAAAGGAGAATTAACATGACCGAAAAAGAGAAGATGCTTAAAAACATGCTTTATATCCCAAGTAAAAGCGAAGAATTATGCTCTGAAGCAAAAAACAGTAGAAGATTATGTAGATTATTCAATAACTCCACCGAAGAGGAGTTGGATAAAAGACAAGAAATCTTAAAAGAACTTCTTGGTAGTGTTGGTAAAAATTGTTACATCGAACCACCTTTTAGATGCGACTATGGTAAAAATATCTACATCGGTGATAATTTCTACGCAAACTACGAACTCATTATCTTAGATTGCTGTAACATTAAAATCGGTAATAATGTCTTTATCGCTCCTAGAGTTGGTATCTATGGTGCCGGGCACCCAATCGATAAAGATATCAGAAATTCACTTCTTGAATTTGGTAAGGATATCACAATTGGAAATGATGTTTGGATTGGAGCAAATACAGTTATCAATCCTGGTGTAACAATTGGCGATAACGTTGTTATTGGCTCAGGAAGTGTTGTCACAAAAGATATTCCATCAAACTGCGTTGCCGTTGGCAATCCTTGCAAAGTTTTAAGATATATCAACGAAAACGATAAGAAGTTCTGGGAAAAGCAAAAAGAAGAATACTTCAAAAATATGTAAATTTAAAAATGGCATGAAAGATAAATAATTGATGTCTTTCGTGCTTTTTCTTTACAAAAAAAGGTGGAGTGAATAACCACTCCACACATTAATTATCTAATTATTTTGAAGTTTTAGCAGGGATACCATGCTTTTCCATCATCTGGGTGATTAAGATCTTTGCTCTCTTAAGAGAGAGGTTAGATCTAACCTTGAAGATGACAGGAACATCTTGGTAACTCTTCTTTTCACTGACTTTGAGAGGAATTACTGAATCTTGGTAATCTTCATAATTCAAGTTAAGATGTAAGACAAGTGACTTACCTCTGATTGTGATAGAAAGATATCTGATGCGGTGCAATCTGTAGTTATCTGCAGCAACACCAACACGAGATTTCAAACCATATACCTCTAAGCAGAAGTCCTTAATTTCTTCGTATTTAACTTTAAGAGCATCATCGGCTTGTTCCAATTTAGTTGCAAATGGAACACGTTTCTTTCTAGGAGCTTTGATAATCTCATCCTCTTGATGATGCAAAGCATTTTCTTCTAAGATTTCTTCATCATCTTCTTGTTCAAGGAGAGGATTATCTTCACTATCTTCATCATCGAAGTAGAAGTATAAAGGTTCACTAACTTCTGAAATACCAACTCTATCTACAGTGTAGTCAAGTGGCTCATCATTTTGCTCAACTTCATTATCCTCTTCTTCTATTTCTTCTTGTTGAATAACTTTATTGAGATCTTCATCTTCGTCACCTTGAGCAACTAAAGCATTCTCTTCTAACTCTTCATCATCGTTGTAAAGGTAATTCTCTTCTTCAACAACTTCTGATTCACCAACTCTATCAACTGAGTAAACTAAAGGTTCATAGTCTTCAACTAAGTCTTCTAATTCCTCGTCGACTTCATCTTGAGTCAAGAGTGAATTCTCAACTGGTTCCTCTTCAATAAGTTTATCTTCAAGAGTCTCTTCAGGAACAATTTCTTCAACTGTTTCTAAATTGGTTACGATAGGTTCTTCGTGAGTTTCGTTAACTTTTGGATCTTCACTAGTCAAAGGTTCAACTTCTTCTAATGGTGCTAAAGTTTCTTTAACTTTCTCATGAGTTTCAGGTTTAGGTTGATCAACCAAACCTTCAAGTAAACGGATATTTTCTTCATCAATAACTGGATAAATCTCTTCTTTTCTAAGTTTGATTCTCTTACCTAAGATGATATCTAAAAAGTCATAAACACCGATAAATATCAAACCTAGACAGATTGCGATAATACCAACGTTAGATCTGACGTAGTTGACAACCATACCTAAACCGAAGTTTTGCCAACCGTTGTATTTGAACTTGATGTCAGAGATTGTTAAATCTCTTTCTTCAGGATCGGAATAGGAGTTAGCATCACCTCTTAATGTGTAAAGTTGATTACCGGAAGCATCTTCAGTGATAGAGATGATTCTATGAACAATAAGTTCATTATCGGAATTGTAGTAACCGACAATGTCGTAAAGTTTTAAATCTGATGGAGAAGTAACTTCGGTTAAACCGATCATTGAGAAAGTTTCAATTTGATCGGTTAAATTGTTTTCTTCAATGTAGGTATTTGAAGAATTAACTTCTTCCATAGAACCGGATTGGATAACTACATATGCAGTATCACCAAAGTAAGCTTGTTCATTGGTTGTTGCTCTAAAGTAAGCGGCAAAGGCTAAGATTGCAATAAAGACTGCGTAGAAAATACATAAAACAATATTGACAACAACTTTAATAATGTTTCTACCTTTGTTCTTATCGTTGATGTACTTAACTAAGCTATTTGCTTTGTAGCATTCAACCTTTTGGTCTTTAGTCAATTCACTGGAATTTTTCAATCCTTCAAAGTTTTTGAAGAATTTCTTATTTTCACCTTTAATCTCATTCTTGATGTAATCATCTTCAATCTTGTTATCGATACATTTTCTGTAATAACGATAATAAAGATACAAGCAGAGTGACAAACAGATGAAAATTAAGATAATAACAGTGATTGAAACTGCTAATGAAATACCATTTAACTTGTTAGCATCGATTAAAAATATATTCATATATTATAGTTTCCTCCTGTTATTGCAATTCTGCTGGAATTGAAACAATCTTGAATACGTAATTCTTTTGAATTGTGAATGGAATGTAATTTACATTATCAGGATCTAGGTTTTCAAGAGTAATATATCTTGATGTAACTAAGTCTTCTAGACATTTACCATCTTCTTTTAATTCGGTTAAGATTTCTCTTAAAGTCTTAGTTGAATCATCCATAGCGGTAAATACATCATCCAAAGTAACATTTGCTAATTCGTAGTAGTTACTACGAGTGTATTCATATACATCGGTATTGACAAAGTGTTTATAACGAGTTCCACCTTGAGTATGACCCATTTCTACTTCACCGTTTTCATCTGTTTCCATGATGTTGATAAATAAATTAGATAACTTGTAGCCGTAGAAAGTAACGGATGTAGGAACGATTAAGTTTGGATCATGTCCATTACTATTTTGGTCGTATTTGATATCGATAACGATGTTATAGATACCTTTACCGGTTGTGTCGATGTTCTTAGGTTTAATTAGAACAAATGATTTAGAACCAGTACCATCATAAGTTTTTATTGTACCATCAGCATCTCTAATTAAAACATCCGAATTTAAAACATCCTGATCAGGATTTGGAACATATTTTTCAAAGATAGCTCCAGACTTATAATACTCAACCTTCTTATGTCCTTCTTGATCTTGATAGGTTATAGATGGGAAACCATTATCTGCATAATCGGTATCAGTAAAGTCTTCATCTTCTACAAGGTCGAAACCATAAAATGTGAATGAAACTTCAGGGTTAAGCATGACACCAAAGTAATAATCTTTGAAAAGTAATGTTCTACCTTCACTTAAAGGATATTCAATCCAATTGTCACCTTGAAGTTCAACACCTCTTCTTTGATAACGGTTGTTGTCGTTACCAGAACTACCTTTTCTTAAAAATTGAAGGGATTTAGATAATTCGCTGTCGTAATTTAAATCAAGTGTTGGACCGCCGATGATTCTAGGTTCATAAATTCTTTCGAAATAAACATAGTAATCACAGTAATCAGCATAGTGATCAAGAGGGCCATGTGTAACACTATATACCTTTCCATCAAGTGATGAATATCTGATTCTGTTACTTTTTTCCATAACAGAATTAATAGTATTAATTTCATCATTAAATGCCCTAGAATTTGTGGGCGCTACATCGCCAGACCATACATGATCTGTTGAGTGCTTAACAAAAATATAAATGTTGTAACGACCAGACTGAAGATTTTTGTCACCTGACATATTAAGCAAGTTCAAAGGATTACCTTGTTCGTCATTGACTGTATGAACAAAATCACCCTCACCAGCCCATCCTTCCTTGGTTGACTTTCTATTCATATCATTTTTAATTTTGATAGAATCCAATTTTGGTGATGCATCATCTTTCAACTCATCATGAGTGATAAGAAAGTTATCAAGTGAATAAACATCAACTACACTATTCTTAACTAGTCCAGTAACAGTACCATTAAAGTATGGATAATAAATTTTATCATCTGTACCATCACTGTAACCTTTAGTTACTGTGATTAAATCTTTAATTTGATCGCCTTTATTTCCTCTGTAAAAATCAAAATAGTTTTTACCGGTTGAAAAAACTGGATAGAGGAATAAAGTTTTTCTTCCGTTAATAGTCTTTACATTGTTTTCATATAAATCCAAAGAAGTGTTCATATAGAAAGGAGTAAAATCTTCTGAATATGGGTAGAAACCATCAACTTTTGTAGCAGTTCCGTCTTCAACTTTATCAAAACTTGTAGGCCAAGGATCACCGTCAGTTGCATAAATTTCATGTGGATGTAAAGACCAACATAAAAATTGTAAATTCCAATTATTATAGTCAATCAAATTGTTTTCAATACGTTTAACAACATCATCATAAGCTGAAACTGAAATTTCAGAGATATTTTCCAATCTGGTAAACCAGTAGTTTTTATCAATGTCAAAACTGTAGTTAGTAGCATCACAATCTGCACCAGAGAAGTGACCAAAATCCGCACTGTTGGTATCAATATAATAAGGTGAACTAAGAAAATTTGGGTTGAATGAATGAGTACCATCACCATTATCAATTAACATTTTTTTATCTGGTATAGATTGAGCCATGAAGTAGACATCATAATATTTAGTACCTTCATCAACAGCATCGTAACCATCGTAGAAGGTTGCATTTTCTCTGATTGGGTCAACTTCATAATGGGTATTTTCATGCTCATATGTAGCTGTATCTTTAAAGACCCATTTTGAGTAACCAGCATATACTGTTGAACTGATTACTATACCACTAATAACAACACCAGAAATAAGCAAAGAAATATGCTTTCTTCCAAAATTAAATTTACCCATATTAAATCTGTCCTCCTTCTATCTGTTTGTACTGAATAGAAAGGATTATTTCTACAGTTTCATCTGTATAAGTTGTTTGAAGCATACCGATCATATCATGGAATTCATCGGCATTTGCTGGTTTAGTACCGTCTCGATAACTGAAACTTATATCTAAACTTCCACTGTAAGTACAATTTGAAGTATCGGTATAAGTAAAAAGTGATTCATCTAAAAGAATTCCATTAGAAACCTGTGTTCCAATTTGAGCTAAAGTCACATTGGATGTATCAGGTAATTTTTCCTCTTTCAAATCGTCAATAACTGTGTAGTGGTAATAGAAACCTCCACGGGTATCTGAACTGAAATCAACAGTGTAGTTAACTGAATAACTTAAGTAATAACCGTACCCTTGTTCAGGGTAGATAAAATCTGAAAATTGATAGAGAATAGGTTTTGAAAGATAGATTCCTTTGGAATTATCGGCAACATCATTACCTATCTCGTAAACAATTCTATGATTAGCTCTATAGTTATCATCTTCTGTGATAGTTATAAAGCCTAATTCATTTTGATTGGTTCCAACAATAACATTACCTTTTACTTCATGATCTGTTTCAGTAATAAAAGTGAATGTTGCAAAACCACCACCAACGATCAAAGAGAAACTGAGTAACGGAATTAAAACATTCCTTAAATTAAGTAATTTCATTGTTCTCTTTTCTCAGTTGAAATTTTTATATTCAATTATTAATTTTATTTAGCGCCAAATTCGCATTCAACAGTGAAAACTAATTTTGGAGCTTCACCTGAAGTAACAGCAGAAGACATTGATTGGACTGAGCTTGTATCAGTAGGCTTTTTAGTTTCTCTGTATTTGAAAGTCAAATCAACATCAATTGAAAGTTTACCAGCTGTTAAGTCAGAAACATCACTAATTGGTTTTACACCTGATGTTGCAGAACTTAATTCAACATAAGTAGCAACTGCACCTTGAAGCTCAACGTTCCACTTTAAAGTAACAGTGTTTGTATCTAAAATATCTTGAAGTCCATCATAATGAGCAAATTAAACCTTCAAATCAACACTTTCAGTTGGTTTATCATTGATAGTGACACCTTCTGAAACAACAGTGCTATTTGGTTTACCTTGATCAAGAGTGAGTTTGAAACCTGAAAAATCAGTCTCAGTACCATTTTCTTTAACTGCTAAAGTCATGCCATCAAAAAGGCCACCAACTTCGACAGAACCATTAATTGTTTGTTCTTGTTGCTTATTAATAAATGTAAAAGCGGAATAACCTGATCCGACAAGTGCTACGCCGCCTAATAAAGCAAATACTGATGTAAGAAATTTTTTATGCATGTTTTTTCTCCTTTTTCTTTCTCTCTCTAAAAATTGTCGAAATTATACCCTCCACGCAAATTTTGTTCAATCATAAACATTTGTATAATGAAAAGCGATTTCAAAATAGTACTACATTTCGACATTTTAATATCTTAATATTATTCATTTAGTTTTACAAAGTTAATTTATGTAAAACTTATAACGTTGATAAAATATATTCAAATTTTCTTTACGAATATATTTGTAAAAAGTTAACACTTTATTTTATTAATTTTATCAATTAAGAAGTTAGTTGCACTAAAATATAAAGCAGGTAAAGGACAGAGTTATGAGAACAGATATCACTTCTATGAGACCAGTTACTTATTTCTGCATTCAAGATGAAAAAGCACAAACATGTGCTACTCAACTTACATGTCCTTTTTCCAGCACTTCTAATTTCTGTTACTTATTTAATCCGAATCATGCTTTTTAATCTCTAAAGGCTAAGTTCGGTTTTTTTATTTAACTTTAATTGGTGCTTATCGGAACGGTTTAACATCATCTAATTTCAACAAGAAAATTTAAAGAAAGGACAAACATTATGAAATTTAGAAAAACTCTCTTCTCTTTAGCTGCAGTTTTAAGCCTTTGTGGTCTTACATCCTGTGGTGACTCATCCAGTCAAACAAGTGATAGCTCATCTACACCTGTTTCATCAACAACTTCATCATCTTCATCCTCATCCAGCACATCCATTGGTGTCCCAGAAGAATATGACATCAGTCAAATTACAACAGCAGGTAAAGAATACACCGTTAGAGGTGAAGTCGCAGCTATGAATACATCTGCCTTTTTAATTACTGACGGTGATGATTCTATCTACGTTTATGATAGAGATTTTGTTAAAAAAGTTGAAGTTGGTCAGTATGTTGAAATTACTGGTGCTACTGAATCATATAACAAAGCCTTACAATTTTCCTTCAAAACCGAACCTACAATCAAAGTTCTCGACGAAGAATCACCAGTCACATTACCTACACCTGCTCCATTAACTTCCGAAATTGCTAACAGTTGGAAATCTACAGAATCATTTACCACAAAAGATGTTAAACTCTATACATGGACTGCAACAGCAGGCACAGTTACATCCGGTAATAAAACCTTCGACACATTAAACATTGAAGGTAGTGATTTCGATATTGAACCTGTTTACTTACCAAATACATTTAAGATTACAACTGGTACAACATATAACGTTGAAGCATACTTTACCGGTGCAACCTCAACTTACGCAGCTATCGTTCTTACATCTCTTACAGCTGCTTAATCCAAACTTATATTAATTATTAAATCTACCTATTGACTCCACAATCTGGTAACTCCAAGTTACCAGATTTTTTATGAAAATTATGAAAATTTGTAAAACGCTTACATTTTTTGTTAATATGCTATTGACAATCAAATCCTATTTCCTAAAATATAGGTACAGAGGAGGAAAAATCTCTAATTACTAATCTCTTTCAAAATCCAAATTAGTAATTAAAAGATAAGTTCTTATCTCTGTGACATCATTTAGATGAAGATGTAAAAATAGCGCTAACACATCTGAATCAGGAATTGAAATTAATGTTTATATTTAGGAGCTCATGAATAGAAAATCTTAAATTTAAATTCTTAACTTAAAAAAGTTTAAATGATGCGAAAAAGGTTCTTTAAAATAATTGACTCGATTTAAAAGTAATTAAGAAAACCTTTTAAAAGAAGTAGCATTAGCACTTAGTTTATTTTCTATAAAATTGGTCAATGGTAATTATTAAAAAAATCGATAAGAAGTTATTAAAAGAACTATTCAAAGTTAACCGTTCACTAGATTAAGTTTATAGAAAAGTTATTAACTTGCGGTAAAGCTTAGAAAATAAATTTAATTAGTTATTAGGGAATGTATTTTCAGTAAAGCTAATACATAGAGGCATTAGAAAAGAAGCGGTTAATAAAAAGGTAGCCATTGTGCTACCTTTTTTGATGTGTAAATATAAATTCTAATCCTCAACTTCGTTGATTATGTAGTTAATAAGTGATTTCTCTGGTGGATTTATTCTCCAATTGAGTTTATAAGGTCTTGATAACATCTTATCAATCTCTTTTTTATCAAAATCAGTATCGAACTCATGATCTTGGAAGTAGTAGAGATCATATTCATAGTGAATTACCTTATTGACAGCACCGTTATCAATTTGATGGTACATTGCCAAAAGTAACATCATATCCATATAGTAATAAGGAATTAATTTTTTACTCATCTTCTTATCCATCAAATAGAATAAGAAAGCATCATACAAATATTTAAAAAGAACTGAATTCTTTCTTCCACCAAGGAAGAAAGAAAGGGTTGGGTTTTCATAATTACCTAATTTAAGCATTGAAGGTTTAGGTAATTTAACAAATAAGCAATCAAAACTATTTCTTTCTAAATTTTGAAATAAAGGAAAATCTTTAGACATGAAAAATGTTGAATCAATCCAATAACCACCGTTATCAAAGATTAATTTTGCTCTGATAATATCGGTGAAAGTTTGGATGGAGATTTTTCTTTTCTTAAATAAATCAAACACATAATTATCCAAATCAACATAATTCAAGTAATTAGTTTTATCTAAAAGATGGATTATATATTTATCTCCATAATAAGTTTCTAATCTTTTGACACATCTTTTGACTACTGCTGGAGCGGAGGCAAAACCTTCATACCAGAAAACAAAGATATTCTTTTCATCATCACTTACTTTATCGGTTACATCAGTTTTACTCTTTTGATGCTCTTTTATAAAGCCAGAATCAATTAAAAACTTGTTTATTTCTTCCAAACGGTTAAGTTCTTTTGGACCATGGTGTCTTGAAAGCTTCAACTTAAGTGCTCTGTAAGATTTTATAGGTCCTTCTTTAAAGGTAATTTTAACTAATTCTTTAAGGTTATTTTTAATTTCCATAATCTAATTCCAATTTCATTTATTTAAGCAAAATCAAATTCGATTTAGTAGTAATATAACCCTAAAAATTGAAATGTTTTCATTTTTTGAACACTTTAGTTTGTAATTTAAAACGCAATTAACTAAAATAACCAAGATTTTTTTAGGAGAGTATTAATGAAAAAATTTAATTTTTTAGTTTTAACAGCATTAACTTTCTCATTAACTTCTTGTCAACCTGATCCAAACCCAGAAGCAGATATTTCAGTTAGCCAAGTCTCAGATTCAACAACACTTGAAGCAAAGATTAACTCAGTAAATACTGCATACGAAGACTTAAAATACGAAGTCTACGACTTGAATGATGAACTTGTCACAACAATTGAAGAAGTTAATCAAACTAACTCCATCGAATTACCAAGACATGGTCAATTCACAGTTAAGCTTCTTTCTAAAGATGGAAAAGATCTTTACGATGAAGAAAGGGTAACTTTAAATGTCGCAGAGATTAATCTTGCCTATATCAGAGCAACTGCTCCAGTAAGTTTATTTACTTACTTAGCATTAACTGAATACCAAGGAGTTTACTCCTACATTGATTTAGCCAGAGGTAATTCCTACAAGTGGGATTATTTACCTGAAAACTTTAAATTAATTCCAGGAATTAGAGATACTTATCAAAAGGATGAATTTGGTCTTTTCCAAGAGGAATTACCAGTTGTAAGAGAATTTTTAAAGGATATAGTTACGGAATTACCAAATATCAAGGTTAACTTATTTATCTGTGATGCTGAGCCAACAGAACTTGTCTTAGACATGTACAAACTCATGGATGAAGAAAACTTCACCATCAAGTTTTTAACAGATGGTACCTTAACAAATAACGCCTTAAACGATAACTTACTCAACATGGATCAATATGCTTCCTACAAGGAAAATATTGAGAAAGTTCTTGCAGATAAAGATTCCTACGATAAATTCGGTGCTTCAACAATTGAGAATAACTTTGTCTTAGCATCTATGAAAGAAAACGTTGATTTCTATGTCTACGACAAAAAAACTATTGCTGATAACTGTGAAGATACACAGTTAAAGAATCTTTATAACACCTTCATCACTGAACTTTCTTACTTAGATATGTATGAAACTTTTGATGCAGACGAAAAATTAAAGAGAGAATTTGAATATCTCTTTGGTACCAGATGGGAAGAAGATGGTAAAGAAAATTCAATTGCAGAAGTTTTCTCTGCCAGTGAAAAACCTAACTTAGTTATTTTAGGTACTTCACCTAGTGGTGAAGATGTCTATCCATACAGCTTTGAAACTATGATGGAATATGTAGTTGATAAATATGGAACAAACTACGATATCTTCTACAAAGGTCACCCAGCTTATCCAAGTGATTCATCAAGAGTTAAATACTTTGAAGAAAATTCAATCTATGAATTACCAAGTTCCACACCAGCAGAAATCTTATTAACTTTCTACCCTGATGTATACACAGGCGGCTATCTTTCTACAACCTACCTCTCAGCAAAAGAGAATCAAATTCTCATGGTTTTTTCCACAGAAGAAGATTTGAGAAATAACTCAGCTTACACCGGTAGTTTAGACCTTTTTGAAAATACAGAATTCATTATTGATGTTTTAAATAACAGCAACTAATTAATTAACATATCAAAAGGCTCACTTTGATTTCAGTGAGCCTTTTGTAGTGTCTAATAATAATTATTCTTTATTAAGAGATTTTGCTTTATCTTCTTTCTTTTGACCGTATCTAACAAGTGCAAATGAAGCAATGAATCCAACAATGAATAATGGAATACCAAGACCTAAGTCTAAACCGATATTTCCTAAGCCTTGTGAGTAGTTTTCATAGACTACCATGATTTCGCTGTTACAAAACATTGCAACTACGGATCCAAAAGACAATCCGGTTAATAAGTGGAAAGTTGTAAATCTAAATTTCTTAAGTAAATATGTAACTAATTTAGAAAATAATACAATGCCGAAGACAAATCCAACAGCAAGGAGAATGTAAATTACAAACCACATTGGATTCTCCTGCCAAACGTGGATATGAACTGAATTCATAATAGGTGTGAATGCACCAAAACACATAAGAATTGCTGTAGCTGATAAGCCAGGAATAATTTGAGTTAAGCTGACAACAACACCTAATGCTAATGCAATAAAGTATAAATAAGCTGGGAAGGATTCTGCTTCAAATGCATCCTTTAAGGAAGCAACATCTTGCAAGTAGTAGAACATTACTGCCATAGCGATTGGGAAGATAAATCCAATTACTAGTAATATCCAATCGAGTGGCTTTCTTTTACCATCTTTAGATTTATTTAATTTAATTTCAGAACTAACTTCGAAAGTTCCGCCTAACATCAAGCCACCAAATAAGCTAACGCAGATAAAGGTGTAAGATTCAATAACACTTTGGACAGCAAAGAAACCACCGACAAAGCCAATAACTGCTCCAATAAGAATAGGAATTAAGAATAGAAATGCTATCTTAAATTTCTTGAAGATCTTGCTTATAGCAAGCATCATCTTATCGTAAAGCTTAAACATCATGGAAATTGTAGAACCAGCAACTCCAGGAACAATAACTGCTAAGCCAACTAAGATACCGTTAATTCCAGCAATTATTCTATCCTTCCATGATTTGTATTTTAAATCCTCAAGAGTTACTTCTGTTGAAGAAGAATCTTCTTCAACTTTAACTTCATCTTGAGACTTATTTTCTAATTCTTCCATTTTTTGCTCCTAACAGTAAAAAACACTTTATCATTATAAAAAAATATGAATTTATAATTTAGAAATTCTAATAAATGGGAATGTGATCAGTTAATCTTTTCAAATACTGGTAGATAATCTAAAGGCGTTGCAACTTTAATCTTTGAATTACCTTTATAGATTTCTTTAGTATGAATTTCTTTCCAAGTTCCTTTTGGTAAATAAACTTCTCTTTCTGTAGCTTTACTTTCGACAAAGCAGACAAGATACTTGTCACCAAACATATATTCATCTTCAATAGAAAAAACTTTTCTATCTTTAGGGAATTCTAAAAATAGTGGTCGCATGAGAGGAAGACCAGTTGCACTTGCTTCATCAAATAAAGATTTAATATAAGGTTTTAAGCTTTTTCTTAATTCTAAATTCTTTCTAAGAATTCTATAGATTTCATCTCCGAAGGAATATATTTCATTAGCTTGACCGGTATGAGTAAAACCACCGCCATAGTTTCTATCATCTAAGGCAGGAATATCCCAAGGAGTTCTATCCCCATGCATTCTTAAAATTGGTGAAAAGACCATCCACTCAAACCATCTAATTAAAGTTTCTTTCCAGTTTTCATCACGAATATTTCCTGCAAAACCACCGATATCATTAGTGTACCAAGACATACCGGCAATACCAGCGTTAATTGCGGAAGTAAATTGATCTTTAAAGGAAATATAGGTTCCTTGAACATCTCCAGACCATAAGATAGCACCAAGTTTTTGAGAGCCAAACCAAGCGGATCTAATTAAAAATGGTTTAGGGTTATCTTTATCTTGGAAAGCTTCAAGATAGTAATATGGATAGATATTAGAGCAATCAAAGGATTTACCGATATGATAGACATAATTATCTAAATCGTAAGAAGTGTACTCAGGTTCTGCTTGATCCAGCCAAAGGTAATCGATACCTTTATCAAAGTAATTCTTTCTAACGATATTAGAAACAAACTTTTGACTTTCAGGATTGGTAAAATCAACAATCATGCAGTCTCCTTGGAAGTCATAGCATTGAGTACCTTTAATTGGTGCAATTAAAAGTCCTTTATCTTCCATCTCTGGATAGTACTTACTTTGTTTATCCACTGTAGGCCAAATTGAAGCCATGACTTTAATATTCACGTCATGGAGTTTTTCATTCATGAAAACTAAATCTTTCCAGTAAGTTTCATCAAACTCCCATTCACCTTGTCTAGTCCAGTGGAAGTAATCAATAACGATAACGGATAAATCGATACCTAACTCTTTGTACTTATTAGCAACAGACAAAATCTCTTCAGGAGTTCTGTATCTAAGTTTAGATTGCCACAAACCTAAAAGACTTTCATCCATGACTGGTGGGCAACCAATTTGAGCGGTGTAATTCTTGATGATATCTTTATAATCTTTACCACCGATAAATAAGTAGTCTAATTCTGTTTTTGAGTAGGAAACAAATTCTGTCCCTGTTTCACCAAAGAAAGCTTCACCAACGGAAGGGTTATTCCACATGAAACCGTAGTTTCTGCTGGATAAAAAGAATGGAATTGAGATTTGAGTATTCTTTTGAGCTAAATCCAATCTGCAACCTTTTAAATTCATTCTACCGATTTGGTAGACACCCATACCGTAGATATGTTCATCTTCATTTGCTTCGAAACTAACTTTTAATGAGTATGGACCATAGTTTAATTTATAACTTCTAGCAAGTTCTCTAACTGGTTGGGTATGACCATTGGAGTAGTAGCCAAAGTTTCTATATTTTTCTTCTAAAACTTCTTTGTCGTTATTGAAGAATTTCAATTCACCTAAATGACTTATTTCAACTCTAGCTTTTCCAGTTTGTAAGGATAAACCACCTTTATAAGCTGAAGATTCATTAATTTTTACTGGATATTCTTTAGTGTTGATTAAGTTGTAGTTTTCACTTGAAATAGGCTTTTTGTAATTACCTTGAATTCTGATGACATTCTTATCAACAGCTGAAATCTTTAAAGTTTCACCTTTAGCTTTGTAGATAATGCAATTTTCATATCTTTCTAACATATGATTTCTCCATTTTTATAAAACAATTTATAAAAATTATTTAAGATTATTAATTAATACAACTAGTGAATTTTCAATAAGTTATCTTACTTAATTTCTTCCATGTATCTAACGACTTTACCATGGTTATGCGCATATTCAATTTCAGATTTAGTTGATGAACCAACATAACCATTTCTATTGATTACAAAAATTTCATCAGCCATATCAATCTTTCTTTTATGCATATCATCAAGCATCTCTTTAACACCTTCAGTGAAGACTTCATCATCTCCACTATGACCAAATAAACCAACTGAAATAACTATATTTCCTTCAAGGGTTAATCTTTTCTGTTCTCTAATAAAATCATCTTTAAATTTTGTGCTACCGCAAAGGGTTATTACTTTATATTTACCAACCATGATAAGTCTCCTAAACTAAAAATATTTTAAGATAAAGAAAAAACACTGAATACATTTATATTAACTAATCTAATTAAAGAGTAATTAATATAGTGATTCAATGCTTAATTAATCTATTTCATAGCTTTTTCAAACTTGAAAAAGAGATTCTGTTCAATAGGCATATTTCCTGCTGTTTCACCTTTTAAATGTTGATCTTTATGTTTCGGATTGAAGAATTCTACAACCTTAAATCAGCATCTATTGATGTAGAAATGGATATTTCTTTTATCAAAATAAGGTGTATGAGTAACCCAGATACTAGTCTTAGGAAAGAGTTTTTCAATTCTTTTCCAAATCTTATAACCAACACCTAGATTTTGAAAATCTGAATTAACATAGAGTAAATCTAATGAGCTGCAGTTAGTTTTTGAATCTATAACTACTACAATTCCACCAACTCTAACACCATCAATCTCAGCAAAATATATATGTGCACCTTTAGCATTGAATGATTCTTGAATATCAACACTTGGGAGAATCACTTTATCGTATTTACCAAAGTCCTTTTCGAAAGAAACTTGAAAAGCGTTTTGAACTTCGTTTATAAAAATCTCTTTATCTGAATCAGAATAAATTTCTTTTAAGATTAAATCTTTCATACTTCTAACTCCTTATTAAATAAAATCATTCAAAAAGTAAGAAGTATAAATCTATTCCCTACCTCCGTAGTAGCAAGTAGTTTCAATTAATGGATAGCTAAATTTAATCATTATTTACTTTCTTCAGTTTTTGTTTCTTCTGTTGCTTTAACTTCAGCTTTCTTTTCTTTATTCTTCTTGAAAATATTGATGAAAATTAAGACTAATAAAGTAATTAAAGAAACACCTAAGATAACGTGACCAATACCTGCAAAACCAGCGACGATATTAGAAGTTGTGCTTGAAATATCGTCAACGAAAACTTCTAAAACACCTCTAACAAAGAGCATCAAGCAGGTAAGATTCAAACCGACATGGTAGATAATTAATGTGATATTTGTTTTCTTATCGGAAAAGCTGAAGACTTTTTCCATGATGAGTAAGATTAAAAAGAAAATCATACCTAACATAAAATAGTGTGGATGGACAGTTGCTAAGACAGTATCTCCTGTAAAAGAACTAAACTTTGTTAATTCTCTAAAAAGAACACCGAATACTGCGGCAAGACAAGCATAAACTATGCTAGAAATCATGTATTTTTTCATATTAACACCTCAAACCACAATATTATAGTTAATTGATTATGCTTATGAAATGAACACGTATCTATTTCATAGGAAATGGCTATTGAATAACTTTTCAATGTAATTTTTGTTCAAATTTTGTTCAATAATTGTTCATTTTTCGTTCAAGAAATGTTCAGTTTTTATTCAAATTATGTTCAGAAAACGTTCATTTAATGTTCAATTAATGTTCATTTAAAATTCAAATTTCATTCAGTTTTCGTTCAAATAAAGTTCAACTTTTGTTCAAAAATCGTTCATTTTTTATTCAAATTATGTCCAGAAAAAGTTCAAAAAACATTCAGATTTCATTCACATTTCGTTCAATTTATGTTCAAAAAATATTCACTTTTAGTTCAGATTTTGTTCATGCAAGTCCCACAAGTAAATCTCATATAAAAAGAAGTATCAAATTATTAATACCATAAATATATTAATAATAAAATACTTCTTTAAATAAAAACAATTTATAAAAGTGATAAAAAAATGTAACTATTTAATTTTAATTCTTGTGTAAGTAAATTTATCCGTTTTATGATGAATATATCCACCGCAAGCTAATACTGTTTTAACTGAGCCAATATTATCATTATTTGCTTCAAAATAAATTTCATCTTCTGGAACTAAATTGTTCTTTTTAATTAACTCAACAAGAAGCTTCAAACCAGTCTTAGCATAGCCTTTTCGACGATACTGTTTTAAGATGATGTAACCGATATGACCAGGACCATTTCTAAGGAAATCATTTAAGCACAGTCTTAAATGATATTCTCCAACAATATTATTTTCATCATCGTAAAAAAGATAAGTACAGTCTGGAACGTAACCTTCTTTTAAGTTGATTCCTTTTTCATTATCAAAATCAAGTGGGAGAACTTTATTTACAAATTCATCATAAGAAATTCCATACCATTCGTTTTCAAATCCATCTTCTGATTGGAAACTTTGGTAATACTCATATTCTTTCTTAGAATCTTCCATATTCAATTTCTTTAGATACATAGCTTCACCTCACTAAAGACATTTCTTTAAATTATCAATCAAGGCTTCTTCATTATAAGAAAAGTATGGATGCTCTTTAGTTGTTTCAGTGGAAATTGAACTGATAATAAATTTAGTTCCACCATCATTAGAACTTAAAACGTCAAAATGAGATTTCTTTGATTTATAAAGAAGTACTACATTTTTAATCTTATAACCTTTATTTTGTAAAAAATATGCGTATGAAGTAACTTGATACAAATCCGTTCTATCAAGATTTTGATAATTCAACTCTTCCATATTCTTAAATTTTGTATCGATAATTGTGTAAGTATTATCTTCTTTGTTACGAATTAAGAAATCCAAGTAAACATTACCTTGAAATTTTGAACCTTCTAAAATCTTAAAATCTTTCTGATACTCAATTTCATAAATTGAGTTAGATAAATATCTCTCAAAAATTCTGTAGATATATATCTCGAATAATTGAGGAACATAGACTAAAAAGTTATTGATATCAAAGTTACTATTACCATTATCATTAAAATGATAGTCATCCATTTTTAAGATGATTGCTGCATAATCCAAAACTCTTTTATATGCTCTTAACATTGGGTTAAGTAATGCTTTTGATCTGTAAGCAGAATTCAAAGTTTCTTTAGTAACAATTTGACTTGTTTTTATCTGATTAAAAAGATTGTATAGCTTATTTAAATCAACATCGTTTTCCTTAGAAAGTTTCTTCAAGATAGAAAGTGCCTTGAAGATGACCTTAACTATATTTTCATCATATTCATAAGCTCTATATTTGAAATTAACCTTATTAGTTCCATCGAAAATATCTTTCTTCAAATAAGAATTAAAATCTATTTGTCCTCTAATGTTATAACCTTTATCTTTTCTCATTGTATTTACTAAAGGTAAAGAGAAAGAAGAAATCTTTTTAAGTGAAGACTTAAATAAATAGGAAATTAGATAGAAAATAATATTATCCGAAACTACCTTTTTATCAAAACTTGATTCACTTTTATCGTAATTAATATAGATTTCATTGCAAAATTCAATCATTCTGTAAAAGAATGGAATTAAATCATCTGGTAAATTAATTGTAATTTTAAAATCATCAATACAAAAATTACCTGCAAAATTTGAGGTTTGAATTCTATACACCCAATCCGATCCAATTGTAATTGAGTAGATATTTTCATTATCATTCAGATTAATTCTTTTAGAATTATGTAATTCAAAAATTGAAATTTTTGACTCTTTTATATCTTTAAAATTAAGTACTGACCTATTTTTGAAAAGCTGGTTTAAAGAATTTTGATTCTCAATAGAACAAGAATTAATCTGAAATTTTAAATCCTTAGCAATTTTACTCATTCTTTAAAATCTGCACACAATGCCTCTCGTGCTTTTTCTACATTTGTTTCAATCTCTTTATCTGAATATAAACTTCTTAGATACTCAGTCAAAGTAGTTGCTAAATACTTATTAAATAAAGTTTCGATATCTTTTTTATGGAAAAGAACTTTACGCCTATTACAAATGTCTTCAGGTCTTTTTATAGTTGTAATCTTCATAAAGAAGGAGTGACCAAATTTATAGCTGTCTCCAAGATTTAATCCCTCTGAAATATATTTATTTAAATTATTAACATTATTGATAAATCTAGTAATCTCAGAATTAAGATTTTCATAATCGGTCTTTCCATCATATTTTTCAAATAGATAAACTAATAATGCATTTTCATCAAATTCATATTTTTTCCAAGAAAATCTTCTTCTTAAAGCTAAATCAAAACTATCGATACTTTTATCAACATCATTCATCATCCCAATAAAAAATACATTTCTAGGAATACTAAATTTAACAGAACCAGATGAATCTCTAGTAAAAATAAGTGAATCTACACCAATTTTTTCAATAACAGAACTTAAAGGTGTTGAAACTAAGTTTGCATCTTTATTATTTGGATTGTATCTATAATCAGTTTCTAAAAGAGAAAGTGTTTCACCAAAAATAGATGATAAATTGCCACGATTTATTTCATCAGCAACGAAGAAATATGGTTTATCCGGACTCTTCAAAGCTCTGATACAAAGTTCTTTAAAGGATCCGTTTACTACTGAAAACTTTAATTTACCTGATTCATCAACTCCAGTAGGTCTAAAACCCTCAATAAAGTCTTCATAACTATAGTTTGGATGGAATTGAGTCCAGATAACTTGTTCGGAAGGTATTTTTTGAAGTAACTTTTTAACTGAATAAGTTTTTCCAGTTCCTGGAGCACCATAAAGGATTGCATTTGGATTTTCTAATGACACCATTGGATGAAAATTATAATAGTCATCCCAAAGTACAGATTCTGTTGCAGAAGTTTGATAAAACAAATCGTTATTGCCTATATCATATTTAGCTTTGCAATATTTAGCGATGTAATTACTTTTATAGAACCATGTATCTTCACAATCTGAAGAATTAATTCCTTCTAATTCGAATTTATCATCAGAATTTTTTATAAGTCTATATAAAAAATCCATCGCTTCAGTTTTTGTGATACATACTAAATCGATAATATCTTTTCTATTTTCATTTTCTCTATATTTTTCAAGTTGACAAAGAAAAGCATATTTTCTTAGGAACATCTTAGAAGGAAAATTGGCATAGTTATCATCAGTTTGTTCTATTCTAATGAGGTCATTAATATCACTTGCTTTTCTTATACTATCCAATAAAGGTTTAATTTCATTAGAAAATTTCTCATTTGCCTCATCTTTTGAAATATCTTCTTTCTTTTCGTAAACGTATTTACCCTCGCTATTTTTATATATTTTGTAATGCTGGGGATAAACACCACGAAGATTTGAATATGGTAATTCTTTAATTTTCTTAACTAGTTCAATATATTCATCAACAGATTTAACTTCTAAATTAACTGCTTCACCATCACGATACTTTTTTAAGTATGCTGAGGGTGATTTGTAACATTTATTTAATTTATCCTTTAATTCGGACAAATTGTCAGTTCCATTAACACTACCTTTTAATATTGTTTCGATTAAAGTTTCATCAGTTAAAAATTTATCCATACTCATATTTATCTCTTTCTCCATTGAAAATATTATATAAAAAGATATCTGTATAATTAGAAAACTGATAAGGATAATTTCGTTAAAATTCTTAAAGATTCTTTATTTAAAATATCGAAATAAGAATTCTGCAGAACAGCACAAATTTTACCTTTAAAATCTTATTCCAAATGAAAATCTCACCATCAAAATTGATGATGAGATAAAACAATTTAGTTTTAAAAAAACAAATTGTTTAATTAATTTAATATCCTATCTTTATCAACTTTTCTTTACTTATTAAATACTAGCACCATAATGATATCTAACTACAGTCTTATCAAAAGTATAATCAGAATCAGTGCCCTTTTGTAAAGTTACAAAATCACTTGCCCAAGTGCTTGGTTTGCTATCAGCTTCAACATAAATATTGATGTTTATTGTTTGTTCAAGTTTAGTATCATCAACTAAATCGATAAAGATTGCTTTACTTTCCATATTGATAACACCTTCAGGAATGTAGATATTAATATCAGGAATAATTGGATCTTGATATTTAGGTGGAAAACCGATTTTAACTGCTTCAGCTTTAACTAAATTAGCTTTAGTTGGTAAATAAATTTCATAAGATGTAATATCTGCATTTTGGAAGCAACTATTTTTATTCCAATACTGAGCAACACCTTCTACAACATCCAATTCACATTCTGGATCATATGCTAATTTGTATCTTTCACTTAAAAAGTAATTAGTCATATTCTTAACATTTTTACCAATTTCAATTGTTAATGGTGTCTCTAAGAAGTAGTTATCAGCTTCTTTATAAGCAGATATTGAAGGTAAGAAATAATCATGAACAAACTCTAAATTTACAGTTTCAGAATTGACATATAAATGTTTAAGATTCTTTGCACTTGTAAAGATATTGTCAGCTTCTACTGAACAATCAAATGTTGAAGGTAAGACAACTTTTTCCAAGTTATCACAACCATAAAATGGAGTACTTTCTTTAATGCTGCTATAAATTGTAGTTACTCCTTCAGGAATAACAATTTCTTTCAATGCTTTACAGTTATAGAATAACTTTTGAGGGAAGTCTTTAATCTTATTACCTAAAAATGTAACTTCTGCTAAATTGGTACAACCAGAAAATGCTTCTTTTTTAATATCTACAACATTTTCTGGAATAACAATCCTAGTTAATCCACTATCTTTAAATGCTTTATCGAAAATGTATTTAAGACCTGTTGCATTTGTTAAATCAACTTCTTTAAGATTTGTGCAACCTGAGAAAACTCCACTCATAATCCTAGTAACACCACTTCCAATTGAAACATATTCAAGTGAAGTCATCCCTTTAAATGAAGGTAAATCAGTTACTTTACTAGGTATTACAATCTTCTTAGTAACTGATTGAGAAGTATTTTCAAAAATAACTTTTGTAACAATACCAGGGTAACTACCCATCCAGCAACGTGCGGGAATAATTAATTCTTCACCTTTAAATACTGAGAAATCAATTGTTGCGTATGCATTTCCTGATGAATAAACAGTTAAATCGATACCAGCAATAGATTTATCAGTTGTGTAAGATAAAACATAACCACAATCTACACATTTATTATTTTCATCAAAATTATGTTCACCTTTAATAGCTTCATGACAATATTCACATTCACCTTCGTGAACGTAATAGTTAGGTGTATTATTGATTAAACTATGTGCTCCAGATTCAATTACTAAACTTGGATCATCTGGACCAGTAATTTCTGTTTTACCTTCTTCATCCAAGAAGTATTTATCACAACGTTCACAATGATAGTAATCTTTAATACCAGATTCAGTACAACTTGCTTCTTTACCTTCAATCAATTTATTATCATGACCTAACGCATTGATAACTTCTGATTCGACATGTCCGCATTTTGTACATTCTCTTTCTCTTTTACCTTCAGTAGTGCAGCTTGCTTCCTCAATAACTTTCCACTCTGAATATTCGTGTTCGTGATCTGTGCTAGTTGTTGATGTAGTTGATGTTGTTGATGAATCAACACTTGTTCCTGAAGTACTTGTTGATGATGAAGTTGTACTGGAAGTTTCACCACCAACGCAGCTTGTCAGTGTCAAACTTAGCAGTGAAGTTAATGCAAAAAACTTTCTTTTCATATATTTGTTCCTTTCTTATTACTCTATTTTAACACCCCTTTTGTCAATAGATTAGATAAATTCGCCGAAAAGAACCAAATTTTCCACTTTTACAAAAAGCTCATCACCTTTTATTAGATGATGAGCAAAAACAATTTCATTTTATATATGAAAAAATGTTAAATAATTATATTAATTTATAAGATTATTCTTTTTTAAGGTCTTTCTTATTCATATTCACTCCACTAGCAAAGTGAGTATGTTGAATAACCCATTTCTCCATCTTATATTTAGAGATGAAATAGTAAATGAATAATGTGCAGATAGTTAATAAAGCCCAAAGCAAGTTTTTAGTGAACAATTCTTTTGCAGTACCATCAAAATACAATCTCTTACCATCGTAGACTGTGTGTTTAGCTTTGTATCTTTCAATAACACATGTGAAATATGTGGCGCCGATAAATAAAGTACAAATTGTTCCAATAGCACAAAGTAATTTTAAAAGCCTGAATTTAAATCCACTTCCATCAAAAGTACCTCTAATTACACTGCTTGCTTCTGTAATTCTTGTATGTTTTGCTGCCCAAGCCATACTGGAAGTACCGGAACCTGTATCATTTTTACTCTTCTTAAATAATCTGTTATAAAGTCCTAATGTAATGATATTAAAGAACCAGATTTTTATTGCTAATCCCCAAGCTTGAAGAGAATTACCATCAAATTTAAGGCTATAACCATCGATAACTGTGTTCTTTACATAGTATTTTTTATCAACCACTTGTCTATGATATTTTAGCCATCCAAGTGTTAACCAGTTGAATAAGAAAAATCCTAAGAATGCCATGTACCATTTGTGGAAATAGTATTTAACAAGGTTGCCTTTAAACTCGGATTCACTTAAATCAACTATCTTCAAAACACTGTTGTAACTGTATTTTTCAAGAATTTGTTCAACTGCAGAATTATTATTGTTTTTATAAGCTTCTTTCAAATCAGCAACAATTTTTCTAGCAACTCCACGTCCTTCTAAGTACTTAACATTGTTATAAATAGTAAGACAAACTGAGTCGAATTCATATTTGTTTCTAATTGTAAAGATGTTAGTAATATTGCCTGCTTTGCTTTCTGCAAATCTCTCAACTTCTTTACGTCTAGCTTCTTCCTGAAGAGCAAGCTGTGCTTTTGCTTTTTCAATTACTTGTCTTGTTTCAACAACATAATTTTCAAAGCCTTGATAGTTATTTGCTTTGGATAACTGAAGTAAAGTATTATCAAACTCCTTGTAGGTAATTGAATATGTTCCTTCTTTTAATTCTTGTTTAATGAGCTTAACTTCTTTATTAAATTTACTATCATGACACAATTTAACTGCACAAATAGGAACTATCGAATAAAATCCTAAATATGCAAATGGAATAGTAACACCCAAAACATAATTTCCAGTGGGGACAGCAAAAATAATAAAATTAATAACCAATCCTACTACTATAAGCATGATAAGAATAGATAAAAGCACGGCTTTCATCTTTTTAAATTTTGCAAATCCTAAGACAATTGTTGTAATAATTCCGAATGGGATTGGTATGCATAAAATCAAAAGTAAAATAAGGTTTCCCCTTATTTCATAATCCCTTACATACTTCTCCCTTTTAGTGAGCTTTTTAGCCATTTCTTTCTCTCCTTTATTAGACTAATATGCATTATTTTAAGCCCCCCCCGCTTTTGTCAATCGATATCATAAAAGTCATCGTAGTTTCCACATTTATTACTATTTATATGAAGATTTACTACAAATTTTCAGTTTTAACTAATAATTTTCCATAAGACAAAAACTAAATTTAGACACTAAGTTTCAAAAAGTAGACACAAATAAAAAGGCATTATCAGCAACTAAAACTGATAATACTTAATAAGTTATTTTCTATTTACCCAACAACTTCTTATCAAAGAATTCATCAAGATATTTAAGAAACTCTTCTGAATCGGTAATTTCACCTTTAATTGAATTCTTGCCATAGATATGGTTAGAAGCAACAATTGCATCATCTTTATAACCAATCATCTTAAGTAAAATATCGGGGTCGGTGTTACCAACTAAAATATAGAGCTTTTGAACTTTCTCCTGTTTTTCAACGTATTCATCACCGTTATAATAGAATTGACTACGCTCATTGAAGATTTGATATAAGGCTGAGAATCCACCACAATATTCAGGAATTAAAAAGATTGCTACATCATAATTTAAAATATCTAAGGATAAAGTGCCGATATCATCATTAGCATGTGGACATGTTCTTTCAAAGAAACAGTTGTAATTGCAATTTGAACATGGATGATAATTCAAGTCTCTAACATTTACTACTTTAGTTTCTTTGAATTTATATCTCTTGGAGATATGTTCCATAATCTTCTCACAGTTTCCCGGATTAATTCTGGCTGAGAAGTTTAAAAAGAGAACCTTCTTATCTGATAATTTCTTTTCCATAATAATACCTTCTAAATTATTTTATAAATCCACTAATTATATGACTTCAGGATTTCAATAAAACAATTTATACATCCAAAAGTAAAATGTTAAATTAGGATAATAATCTACTTATCTTCATCTTCTTTAAGTGGTTTTCCACAGTTTGAGCAGAATTTGCCTGGATCTACTTCTTGATGACAATGAGGGCAAATTACAGTTAATTGCTTACCACAATTGGAACAGAATTTAGAATTTTCATCAACATCGTGACCGCAGTATGGACAACGATGATTAGAACTTGAATCACCTTTAAATGCTTCAGCAATATTTTTAAAGGTAGGTTTTAAATCTTCACTTGCTTCGTTGATAACAGGAACAGATTCGTTTTTAGCATATCTTGCCATTTCTCTACGATAGCCAAAAGTAGTTAAAGTAGAACCAATGAAAATAGCAACCATCGAAACAATTGGAAGCCAGATGAAAGACATTTCGCCTTGAAAACTAATTACTATACCTACAATTAATGAAATAATACCAAGCACTAAAATTATTGGTCCAACAATTTTAATTACTTTCTTAGTCTTTTCATGTTTTACTTTATCTTCTTTATTGTTGTTATCAGGCATGTTGTATAAATTGATACTCATAGGAAACCTCCTTGAAAACTACATAACTATTTTAATATATGAAGTAAATATCATATTAAATAATCAATGTATTATGGGCTAGATTAATGTGACAAAACCTTACCAATTTTCAAATATATAAAATTTGTGAATAAAATTTGAAAGTGCTAAAAATTATCAAAGAAGGTTGTTTATACAGTTACTATTATGAAAAAGAAAAATTAATTGTTAGCTGCCATTCATGGTGTAACAACTTTATCTGGATTAGCAGCTTCTGGTGATGATACTTCTGGCATTAGTTTCAATAGAATTGAAGATGCTGTATTATCCTTAGTCAGCATGCCAACAAATCCTATTTCAATTGTTCTTACAGATAAATAACAATTAATTTATTTCAAACACAGGGTTAGCAAAATCTAACCCTTTTCTTAAGGTTGTAAATATTCTAGATGTCAAAAAACTGGATTTACTATAATAGAAATATGAAGTATCTATCTGATAGAGTAAGAAGAGGTTTAACTTTAACACAAGGAATTATTTCAATACCTGGATTGTCTCTTTTACTTGCTAATTCAATTATGAATTTAGTTCAATATGGAAATGATGAAACAGCACTTTATGTTTCTTCAATCGTAATGATAGTAATGGCTTCAGTTGGTTTAATCTCCAATTTTGCAACATATACATTTTTTAAGAAAAAAGAGCCAGTTGATAGCATTCAATCAGGTTATGATTACTATTTAAATGGTCTAGTTATTGCTATTTGTGTTTTCGGTTTCTTTCTTATGACAAAAGCTGAAAGTGATACTTACTTTGTTGATCATAACTTTGATAGGAATTTCACTTATGTCTTAATTGTTGCTCCATCTATTTATTTTGTGGTCTATGGATTAGTTAGAAAATTAAAGATTCAACAATTCAGAACAATTGCATATGCACTACTCATCTTTGTTTTCATCTGCTACATGGTTGCACAAAATTCAATATTAAATATTGTCGGTTGTTCTGTAATTATTGCTCAAATTTTATTAGCAATCATATCATTTATTTTCCATCCTTTATCAGTTGATAAAACATCTAATAAAACCGACGTAAATACCAATAATTAGATCTATTAAATTCATCGTGTAATCCTGCATGGATTAACATCTTTTGAACAAATTTTGAATGTTTTCTAAACATTTTGTGAATAAATTTTGAATATACTCAGAAAACTCCACTGGAATTTAGAGAAGAAAATAGCGAGAACATATAACAACTTATATAATATATTTAGAAATTGTTAATTTAATATAATACTGTTGTTTAATAGTTAAAATTATGGCTTCAAAGAAGTGATAGGTGCAACATAAACACCATCTTTTCTCTTATAAGCAGCATTTGTTAAGCCGCAGATGACACATAATGCTTTAGCAGGTTTACCACCTTCTTTAATAATTTGTTCATTTATTTTGACAAGATTATTTGCGGCTGCATCAATCTGATTAGCACCAAGTTTAATTTCAAAGCCGCACCATGAACCATCATTGAGTTCAATTACCACATCAATTTCATTATTTCGGTAATCTTGATAATGATAAAGCTTACCATCAAAAGCATCAACATAAGTTAGTAAGTCTCTTTCAACTAAAGATTCAAATAAGAAACCTAGATACTCTAAATCACCAATTAGTTTTTCTTTGGTTAAATTTAATAAAGCACATGGGAGTGATGGATCAACAAAATGTCTCTTTTCACTTTGTTTAAGCTTAAGTGATGATCTAATTTTAGTAGCAAAAGGTGGAATGTTTTCTGTTAAGTACAAACTATTTAAAAGATTTAAATAATCGGTTATTGTATCAACGCTGATATCATCAAAATCCTTTTCCTTTATATCTTTTTTAAGGGTTGTGTTTGTAACCGTAATAGATTCATTTCTTGCTAATGATTTAAGCAATAGTTCCACTTTGTGTTTATCTCTCTTGATATTATCAACCCTAAAAATATCTGATTCTAAGATTGATTTTACGCATTGATTTGAAAGCAGCATACTTTGTTTTAGATTTAAATCGGTGCTCGATGGCCAACCACCTTTAAGAATCAGCTCAATAATTTGCTCAAGAGAAACTTCACCAGTGAAAATATCTTGTGCTTTATTATTGCAAATTTCTAATAAAGAAACTTTTCCATCAGAATTTAAAGATTCATAAAGAGACATAGGTCTCATTTTTAGTCTTGCAATTCTACCAGTTCCAGAATGAATATAACTATTTTTATTGATTGTTGCAGACCCTGTTAATATGAATTGACCTTTCTTATTAATTTCGTCAACTTTCCCTCTAACAGCGTCCCAAATAGCTGGAACTTCTTGCCATTCATCAATCAATCTTGGACTTTCTCCGTGTAATGCAAGTTCTGGATTCAATAAAGCAATACTCCTATTATTGAAATTACCAGATGGGTCGTCAAGTGAAAATTCTGAATTGCAAATATTTTTTGCAGTCCATGTTTTACCACACCGTTTTGGTCCTTCAATTAAAATTGCGCCAAATGTTTCAAAAAATATTTCAATTTTTTCGTCAATAATTCTAACTTTGTAATTGTTTAATTTCATATTGAAATACCTCCTTTTTTTGTTATTAATTTTATTATATTCCGAGATTTTTTAAGTATTTAATCCGAGACTTTCACACTTTTTATTCCGAGATTTTTACACAATTTGTTCCGAGACTTTTTCAATTTTTAATCCGAGAGTTTTCACTTTCTTAGAAATTTTATTCAGCAAAAAGAATCTTTAGACTTAATATCTACTTAGTAATCTCACTGTGATAAAAATAGTTAACAACAATTGGAGGTTCATCAATTTCACTCATTTGTGTATCGTCATTAACGATGTATTTCAAACCAATTTCTCTAATCTTATTTTCACGTTCTAAAACTCTTTGCTTATATTGTTTTTCACAATCATTTAGCCATCTTTTAGTTGTGATGATAAAACCTTCTTTTTCTAATCCTTCTTCAATGGAAATGTTGTATCTATTATTAACATCGCAACTTCCGGTACCACCTTTAACTGTATATCTTGCACCAGATCCATAGAGAGCGATTTTATTCGTTTTTAGTGGTAAAACCCCATCGTTTTTAAGTAAAACAATACCTTCTAAAGCAACTTCTAATGAAATTTTAGCATTCTCTTTTTTCTAATTCTGTAACTTCATCTGAAAATATCTATTCATATTAATTCCTCCTCTTAAAACAGAGAAACAACTAATGAAATTATAGTGAATTTCATAAATTAACTATGGATAATTTAATAAGAAAAAAGAAAAGATTCAATTATGTGAATGAAAGAAAATATGTAGAAATAAATTATTTTTAATAATAAGCAATTTAAAACTAAAGAATTAAATTGTTTTAAAAGTTACATATTCAAAGCATTTTCGTTTAAAAGAAATTCTTTCAAACTGATAGTGACAACACCATTATCATCCCTTCTAAGACTAATATTGTCTCTAACAATAACAACCTTTTTAAAAGAATCAGGAATATTAGTCAAAGATTTAATTTCTTGTTTCTCTTTTTCAAGAGTTGGTAGTCTATAAGCAGACTGAATGTAATATCTGTTACTACCAAGATTAGCAACAAAATCCACTTCAGTTTGCTTCTTAACATAATTACCATTCCCATTCTTCTCATTGACTGAAACTACTCCAACATCAACGGAAAAACCTCTGATTTTTAACTCGTTATAGATAAGATTCTCCATCAAATGATTCTCTTCAATCTGTCTAAAATTAAGTCTTGCATTTCTCAAACCTAGATCGGTAAAGTAATATTTTCTTGGACTATCAATGTATCTTTTACCTTTGATGTCATATCTACTGGCAGATTCAATTAAAAATGAATCTTCAAAAATTTCTAGATAAGAAGCAATAGTATTTTTGGATAAATCAACATTTTTAACTGATTTAAAAGTATTTGAAAGCTTAGTTGCATTGGTTAATGAACCAATTGATGATGAAACAATATCTAATAATACACTCATTTCAGAATCATTTCTTATTCCATATCTTTCTTTGATATCTTTCAAATAAATTTCTTTATAAAGATTAGTAAGATATTCAACCTTTTCCTCATTTTCAAGTTTCAAGGTCATTGGCATACTACCGTAAATGAGATAATCATTTAAGGCTTCATCAAATTCTTTTCCATAAGACTCATAGAATTCTTTAAATGAAAGTGGGTTAACATGAATCTGATCTCCTCTACCTCTAAATTCAGTGATGATATCTTTAGATAAAAATTTAGAATTCGATCCGGTAATATAAATATCAGCATTATCAATTTCCATTAAGCCATTTAACAGGTAAACGAAATTTTCTACTTCTTGAATTTCATCCAAAAAGATGAAATATTTTTTGTTATCAGTAATTCTGTCTCTAATGTATTTATCAAGTTTATAAGGGTCATGTAATTCAAGATTTTTTAAATTATCCAACGCAACAGAGAGAATATGGTCTTCAGAAATTCCATTATTGATTAAATAATCATAAAAAAGCTTATTCAATAAATAAGATTTACCACATCTTCTGATACCAGTAATTACCTTAATCATTGAATTATCAATTTTTCTAATAAGCTTATTCAAATACAAATCTCTTTTTACTTCCATAGAACCTCTATTGACCAATTTTGCAAGATTTTATAATTTTGGTCAATAGGATTATCTCATTTTGAATAACGAATAGCAAATCTATTGACTATTTTTGCAAGTTTTTATAATTTTGGTCAATAGGAGTCGCTTCTAAATAACAAATATCACTTCAAATCTTCCAATTTTCCGCCAGCTAAAGCTTCTAAATTATCAAAGATTCTCTTTTCATTCCAATTCCACCACTTAATTTCTAAAAGTTTTGAAATTGTTTCATCGTCAAATCTTTTCTTAATAACTCGACATGGATTTCCTACAGCAATAGAATATAGTTCAATATCTTTACCAACTACTGAATTAGCACCAATAATTGCACCATCACCGATATGAACTCCAGGTAAGAGAGTAACATTTTCACCAATCCAGACATCATTACCAATAACAGTATCACCTTTTAAGGGTAAATCTTCTAATCGAGGTGTTGCTTCTCCCAACCGATACCCATGATATTAAATGATTCAATGTACAACAAACATTTTAATGTATTAATGAAAAATTGCTAAATTAAAAATCTTATTAATTGTTGTTGTTACTGTCAAGTGGTTTTCCACAGTTTGAACAAAACTTGCCGGGTTCTACTTCTGTATGACAATTAGGGCAAATGATAGTCAAAGATGTTCCACAATTTGAGCAGAATTTTGAATCATCATCAATTTTTTGGCCACATTTAGGACAACATTTAGTATCATTTTTACCATCATTAAATGCAGATGCAATGTTTTTAAAGCTTGGTTTTAATTCTTCACTTGCTTCATTAATAATAGGAATTGAATCATTTTTAAGATATCTTGCCACTTCTCTTCGATAAGCAAAAGCTGAAAGGCTAAATCCAATAAAAATTAAAAATACTGAAACAGAAGGAAGCCAAATAAATGGTACGAAATTTCCTTCGCTTGAGAAAATTAAAACTATACCAGTGACAAATCCTACCAAACCAAATATTAATACAATTGGTCCTACAATTTTAAGAATCTTTTTGGTCTTCTCATGCTTATTGTTATTGCTGTTATTATTATCCACAGGCCTGTTATATAACTTATTACTCATAAGATATCTCCTTCCTATTTTTTTAATATTTTAATATATGATGGTTATTTATCATAATTTTCCAATAATTCTAACAGCCATTGTTACTATAAAAAGGAATATAACATTTACCAGTTTGGGGAATATTCTATATTTGCTTTGATTAGTAGAAAGTATGAAATCAAAATTAATCAGTGCTTTAACAAGGTTTAAACTTATGGAAATTAAATAAAACTTTAATTAACTTGCCCATGTTTTTAACAATGCTAAATATACAGTCAAAAAGTTGTATGAACGAAGTTAAAAACTCCAAGAAAGAAAAACTCTTAACTAGGCAAGAATTAGAATTCAGTTGTCGAGTTATTATCAAAACTCGGTACTAAAATAAAAATTGCTTATTTATATTTACATAACAAAAAAGTTTTATTTGCAAAAAAGACAACTTTAAAACTTAAGTTAAACGAAATGAATTAGTTTGTGAAGACAAAAATGTATTCCATATCCATTATTTAAAAAATCCAGTCAAATGATTTTATTATTTGACAAAGAAAAAAGAATATTTAGCGCCATTAGTAAATAAAGATTTATTAAATTCATAAGAAGATGAGATGAAATCTTACAAAATCACATCAGTATTTCTAATTGAAATTAATAGAGCTAAATATTCTGTACCACCTTATCTTATTAATAAAGCAATTAAATATAAAGAGGTAGACAAGAGACCTTTAAAAGAATGTGTGACTCTTAAGGGTTTTATATAGATTTTATTATGCCTAAAAGAGAAGCTTCAGTTCCTGACAGTAGCTCGATAATTTTAGAAAACGACTCTTAAATCTGTTGAAATCCTTCTTTTAATTCCGACGAAGAAGCTTTCGGCCTTTCTAAAATCAACCTTATCAAAAACTCACCTTTTATCAACAAACATATCTATGAAACTGAATTACCTGCAAACATTGATCGTCTTAATCAAACGCAACAGAAATAATATCGTTCCAAATGGGATGATTATGATATTACAGAAAGTTACTTTAGTAACTAAAAAATTAATAAATCAATCTAATAATTATAATGCGTGATAATCAGATAATTTTAAGTCGATAGTTAAATTATCTTCTTCAACGACAAATGTTGAATTTCCAGTACTATTCACGGTGAAAGAATAATCTGGGCTAATTTGCTTTGGTTCTAGGGCAATCCAAATTCGATCTGAAACTTTATCGCCTTCTACAAATACCTGAGCGAAGTACTCATGACCAACAGCATATTTAATATTTTCCATGCTAACTGAAGTATAAGTTTCACTTATATCAATTGGGACTTGTTTCACTTGGTCAGCTGAATAACCATATACTTCTTCTTCAGGAGCGCTGTCACCGATTGAAAAAGTGATTGAAGTAATAGTTGTAGAATTTTCTTCTATGATAGTATCTAAACCAGTTAAGTCAAGATTGAGATTTAAATTATAAGTTTCGACCTCAATTGTTCCATATTCTTTAATTGTTATATCTACACATATAACTGTGTTTTTACTAATTGTAGATGATCCATTATTTGGATGAACTTGGATTTTGAGCTTTGATTGACCTGGTCTTACTTTTGTACGATCTAATTCAACATCAATCGCATAGATTTCATTGCTTCCTGTGGATCCAACAATATCAGAATTTTTGACAATATCTAAGGATACTGAACCTTCTGGTAAGACATCTTCATTTTCAGCGATTATTTTTGTCTCTCTATCTAATAATGCTGTGCAGCCATTCCAGGTTTGATCTGTCATCAAACGGATTGTAGCTTCTGGAGGAAACTGATCATCCTCTGCGGCAGTTGAAAATAAAAAGCTAGACTCAGCTACCGAAAGACCATTATCCTCAGTAACAACGGTAAAATCTTCTTGATAAGTCGATGTCGACTCATCAGGTTGTGAGGAAGTAGATTGAGAACTTGAAGCTAAAGAACTTGTCTGAGAATCACCACAAGCAGAAAGCGTAGTAAGTAATAATAAAGAAAGTGAGCTTTTAATAAATTTCTTCATAATACATCTCCTTTTTACTCAATTATATATGCTTTAAAAGAAATTTAAAAGTAGGTAAGTAATATTTGCAACGTTCTATAAAAATTGATTAAATTTCAAAGTTAGCGCAATAAAATGACTCATAAAATAGATTTTCAGTCCTTTTGAGCATTACAGACAACATATGGATATGTACTAATACCATTCATTCTATGGTTTGCTCCATTCATGATAATTTTTGATTCCTTTTGCAATTACACAGAATTTACCGATAATTAATTTATCAACAATGAGTGGATAAAAATGAGTGACATGATTTTCAAAATCTTCACCGTTAATTTAATAGTCGTCATGATAAGTGTTGTCATAAACTATTGTATTTGGATTCTTAATTATGTTTTTAATGTAGCAAACACTTGGTACATTAGGATTTGGATGGATTTTTTCTTTCATAAGTCATCCCTGTACATATAAAAACTCTTCTTTAAATATTTTCTATTTAAAGAAGAATTATGTGAAAAATATTAATCTGATTTTCTATCATCTACTATCGACGATATAACATATAAAGGAAGAACAAAGAAGATAGAATGAAAGTATTTAATCTAGAAAAACAAAATTTGCTTTAACTTTTTCTAATCTTTTAACAGTAACGTTTTTGCATATATTTGATTCACTGTTTGAAACTAATATAAATTTACGTTTACCACCATCATCCAAATTCAATTTTTCAACAGCTTCTCCAACAGTTCCACTACCAGCAAAGAAGTCTAAAACAATCGAGTTCTTATCTGTAGTTGCACGTACAAGTTCAATCATTAATTTAACTGGTTTGGGCGTTGAAAAATATGTTCTATCACCAAATATCTTTTCAATTTCATCCTTGGCTGATGAAGTTGTGCCAAAACAATCAAATACCTCAGGAATATTAGACCATTTTTCTAGCAACTTATCGCTATCTAAATAAGGTTGCTTAATTAAATTAAACTTACAGTTTTCGCTATTTTTGCATATAACAATATATTCGTAATCAGTTTGTTTTTTATTAGGATTCAATACAACCCTATTAGAATCAAAAAACTCATGTTTCTTTTTCCAACGATAAGTTGAAACTAAATCATTACCAAAAATTTCTGAGCATACTTTTACAATAGTTGATAATTCACCTTCATCTATGTTAATAACTAAAAATCCTTTATTTGACAAAAGATTTTTTGCTAATTTTAATCTTGCATAGATAAAATTTTCATATCCTTCATCGTAATCAGAGTCTTTATAGCCAATGTAGTTAATTTTTGAATTGTATGGAGGATCTATTAAGATAGAATCAATTTTCTTTTCATATCTTGCTTTTAAGCTTTTTAAAGAAAAGATGTTATCTGACTCAATAACATAATTAGTTAAATCATCTCTTACAATTACTTTTGGATCACAATTAGAAAAAGCATTGTCATCTATTTTTGTACCCTTAAAAACTGAAATCTCTTTCAAATTATTGCAATATGCAAATGACCAAACACCAATATAATAAACAAGATCACTACAATACACATTCTCTAATGAAGTGCAATTTGTAAAGCATGATTTATTAATCAAATTAACATTATGCAGTTTAATCCCTGTCATCAATTCACAACCAGAAAAGGCACCACGTTCTAATGTAATAACATTCTCAGGAATATCTAATTCACCAACTGCTTTCCATTTCGGACAGCAAATCAATTTGGACATATCTTCGTTGTACAAAATATCATCAACAACTTTAAATTTATTGCTTTTACTTACAAAATGAATGTTGTCACAACCAACAAATGGATTGTAGCCAATATCAATTAAATTTTCTGGAAAAATAATCTTATTAATACCTTTACAATTCCAAAATGAATTTCTATTGATTGTTTTTGTTGTATCTAACAATTTTAATTCATCAGTTTTTATATTGTTCAAACAACCTACAACTGCGGTTTTAAACTTATTATAAATTACAGAGTCGACAATATTATAAAATGGTGAATTATTAATTAGCTTTAAATGATTGCAACCAGAAAATGGGTTGTTTTTTATCTTGATTACTGAGCTAGGGATTGTAATTTCATGAAATCTATCACAAAGATAAAATGAATGTTTTCCTAAAATTGCTACTTCATCTGGAATTATAAATTTATCTTCTTTACCAATAACGCTACAATAAATTAAAGTCTTCTTATCATAAGTGTATAAAACACCATTTTCATAGAAAAAGTATGGTGATTCATTACTGACTTTTATTTTTGGACAACCTGCGAAGGGATTATCTCCCATCAATTTAACAGATTTAGGAATATTAATCTCTTTTAGATTTTTACAGTTATAAAAAGTATCACCCCCAAAATTTTCCAAGGTTTCAGGAAGAATAACTTTTTCAATAAATTGGTTATCCCAAAAAGATGAAGATTCCAATTCTTGAATACCATATGGGACTTTAACTACATTAGATTTTCCAATGTATTTGACAACTCTATTTTCTTCGATAATAAAATCAGGATCATCATATTTAGAAACAATCGCTTTAGAAAAATTAAACTGATCTACTTTTTCTTCAAATAAGCCGTAATCGTAGATATCTCCGCACATTATTTTAGTTTTGTATTCTATTACGCCACTAACTAAGCGTGATTTATAGAGAACATTATGGTTATTTAGCAGATCAAAATTAAACTTTTCATCCCATGTAAAAAATATGATAAGAAATCCTTTAAAGAAGAAATAATTCTTATTCCCAATACCCACAATATCGGATATTTTGTAACCTAAATTTAAAATACGAACTATACATTCCAACTTAACAAAGCTTTTATGACTGTTAAGTAAAAAAGCAAAATTACCATTAATAAAAAGTTCTTGAGTATTTGCTTGAATTCTAATTGTACAATCATCAAATTTTCTGATATATACATCTTCATCTTCTTCCACAAAATACATTGTGGAATACAATGCTGTATATTTCATATTTCTACTAAATTTTAGAGCTTCATAATTAATCATTGGAAATCTCCATAATTATTTTATCGACAATATCTTTTGGTGTTAAATTAGAAGTATCTATCAAAATATAAGGCAATTTAAACACATTGCAAAAATAGATCATTTTTGAATATACCATTTCTGATTTATCAACACGATGAATGTCTTTATCATTGATGTTTCTAGATTTTAATCTTGATATTATAACTTCAGGTGTTGCATATAAAATAACAGTTAGTTTAGGGGCACCGATTTTTTTAAGAAGGAGTTCATAAACATCGTTATTTTCATCTGTACCGCTCCATGCGTAGTTAGAAGCAAAATGTCTATCGGTAATAATATTTTCATTTTTAAAATATTCATACATATAAATGCTTCCTAAACCATAGAACCAGGATGTGAAAACTCTGTTATCATTTTTGTTTACTTTATTTCTGATTCTAATGTAATTATCAAATGAATCTAAATCATCATCGAAAAGTAAATGCAATGGTTTTTCGACAAATTTATAATTTAGTTTTTCAGAAAGTAATTTACATATAGTTGTTTTACCAACACCATCCATACCTTCAATTGATATATGATTCATCTTTGTTAATCTCCTTTAATTTAATAAATTCATCTAGAAATCTTTGTTGATGGTTTATTTTATTAAACACTATTTCATCATGAAAATGAAAATTGGTCATATAAACATTCGTATTAGTTCTTTAGCCTTCTTTTCGATTCATTTTTCTTTCCTGAAGTAAAGTAATCTTCAATTTCTAAATATCCGCTTACTCTACGTATTCTTGTAATATTCTTACTACCACAAGATGGACATATATCAAATGTACCAGAAGCTCCACAATCGTTGCATATATCTTTAGGAAAATTAAATCCTAAATAATGAACTCCAGATTCAATTGCAACTTCAATCATTTCATCTAGACCTTCAACATTTTCAATAGGAGCTTCGCCTAATTCAACATATGTGATACAACCACCATTAGTGAATTTATGAAAAGGGCCTTCCAGTTGAATCTTTTTGTAGGCAGGAAGTTTGCTATCAACATCAATATGGAATGAATTAGTATAAAAATCTTTTTCTAATACATTATGTGAATAAATTTTCTTATCAAATTCAATAAATCTACCGCTAATTAATTCACCGCTAGTAGCCAATAACGAAAAATTCAATTTGTATTTTTTGGTTAAAGAATCAGTGTAATTACGCATGAAACTAAGAATATCCAATGTCAGATTATAAGCACTTTCGTCTTTCCAAAACTTTTTATTAGTTAATATTTCAATAGTCTCGCTCAATCCAATAAATCCTATTGATAATGTACCATGGCAAAAAGCACCTTCAAGACCATTTCTATTTATATCTTGACACCATAACTTGTATTCTTGATTAGTTGGAAATAAGTTAATATCTTGCTTGATAGTTTTTTGATAACGATCAATAAGTATATCTTTAGTCACCTCGGCAATAGAAATCCATTTTTTCTTAAAAAGATTAATTGACTTTTCACTGTCTGATGTTTCTTTGATTACATCAAAAGCTAATCTAGGTAAATTAATAGAGATATTAGTAATATTGCCTCGACCTATCGCAGTTTTCTCACCGTACAAATCATCAACTACTCTTGTTCTGCAACCCATTATTGAGAGATTGTATGGATCAATATCCTTGTCACATTCACAATCACACAACAAATATGTTGGAATCATCTTCCAAGAAGTACATCTTAAAGATTTACATAATAAGTCGAAGTTTTTATCACTTTTAAATCTATTGACTCCCTTATGAACTTTAAAAACAATGTTAGGCTTATAGACTAAATTACCAGCTTCCATAAAACAGTCCAATAAAGTAGAAGTTAAAAAACGTGAGAAATCAGAAGTGCCTAAGCCAACATTAAAAGTTACATAATAACTTGTTTGTCCCATACGTGTATGAGTATTATTGCACCAAAGTACTAAAGACATAATAGAAGCTTTAAATACATCTTCATGACCCTTAAAAGAGACATTTAGTTTTGAAAAAATGTACGCAAAATCTATATCAAAATTTGCAAAGGACATCCCGCCACTTTGTTCATTCCCCATCCTTGACAAAAGTTCTTCTACAAATTCAAAAACATTAACAATTTTAGTAACTTCATTAAAATTGTTAAATCTACTAAAAGGAAAAGAATTAACGATATCAAAGGTTAGACAATTGTATGTAAGTCCATAAGCATCCAAGTCATGGATATGAATATAACCTCTTCTATGTAAATCCGACCATTCACAATAAATAGAATTTAAAACTTTGCTTTTGATTGAGTCTTCACCAACGTTATAAATGTATCCAACATAACTCTTTCTATTAGCAGCATTATCATTTTTATTTTGCTTATTCATTATGTTTCACCTCTTGAAATATTTGATTTGTAGAACCGACATAAGGTCTAGTTGTAGTTCTAAGCTCTTGAACATATCGACCGGTTTTAATGTACTTAAGATACTTAAGAATTTTTTGTGGAACTTCATCAAGTTCCTTTCCTGTATATAAGCACAAGTCAAAATCAGATAGTTTTGACAATAAGATTTCTAACGATTCCGATTGTTTTAAAGGTTCTCCACCTGTAATAGTTAACTTTTTATTTAAACAAATTGACCTAATAACAGCTACAAGGTCATCAATATCAACAATTCTACCTTTCGTGATATCCCAGGTGTCTTTATTATGACACCCTGGGCATTTGGCATCACATCCTTGTAAAAATAGGACTGTTCTATAACCTGGTCCATCAACAAATGATGGATTTTGATGCAAACAATTAATCACTATCTGTTGTTTCATACATCGTTTCTTCCTTAAGTATTTCAACAATAACTTTATCAATTTCATCAAATTTTTTCTTTAGATAATGCAATCTATTTATTCTAGATGACTTGTCTTTTTTACATATTTGAATACGCTCGTCATCTTTAACAATTTTATCTTTTAAATCACATTCTTTCCTTTGTTGTTGAATGTTTCTACACTTCAAATACTTGTTTTCGCTATTTTGTTCTATCAAATTTCTGTACTCCTCATATGAAATTTCATTGCAACTAAGTATTGCTTTTTTCTGATGATGTTTAACTCTAGGAATTTGTCTTGCCTTTGAACTAGCTTCTTTACCATTTTCAGCAATAACGGCAAAACTAATTGGAATATAATTAAACCTACCAACATGCCCGCATTTACATGTAACTTTGAAATATTTCATAATGCTTTGTTCCTTTCTGTAAACATTATAGGTAAACAAAAATCTTGATTTTTTTACTTTTTACAAGTATTTTTGTGTAGAAAAGTATTTGTTTTACAAACTTTTTAATCAAAAATTGTGTATAAATAGTAACAGAGGAACAAATTTATGGAGTTTAACAGTAGAACAAGAATTAATCTCAGCCCATTGGCTAAAGCAATTATCAAGCGTGATATGTTGATATTCAACGCTATTGCAACATTTAATGAAGGATCATTTATTAATTTAATTATTCAAAGCTATCTGAAAAAAGATTTTGACATAAATTACTCATACTCAAAATTAAAAGGTGATTCAAAAACATACTACATTCAAGATGAGAATATCGATAAGTTAGAATATTTCAAAGATGATAATAGAGCAATGAATCAATTCACAACTAGTTCAGAATTCTTGAAGGCAGTTGTAGAAAGTTACTGCAGAAAATCATGTCTCGAGCGTGAATATATAATTCTTCGTGAATCTATTGATGAAATGAACTATGCTATCGAAAATCATAAAAAAATAAAGTTAACTATTCAAAATAAAACAACATCAGATTTAATGCCTTATAAAATTGCACCTGCAAATGAAATGATTTTTTCATATTTAATTGCTGATGATGGAAACCGTTTTGCTGCGTATAGAATTTCAACTATTAAGGCTATTCGAACCCTGAACAAGGAATTTAAACCAAAAAAAGATGAATTTGCAAAAATTGAAGACTTAATTATAGAGTATGGTCCAACATTTGCGTTTGAACCAAATGAAGAGGTTATAGTTCAATTTTTAACACCCGAGTCTGAAGCAAGCTACCTTTATTCTGCAATTCATAGACCGATTCATACTCAAATAATAGATACAAAAAATAGAATCTACAAATTTTATTGTTCAATGAAACAAGCAAAATACTTCTTTTTCAGATTTTGCGGTGATGTAAAAATACTTAAGCCAACAAAACTAAAAGAAACACTTAAGAATATGTATAAAAGCGGCTTTGAGGAAATGTCAAAAGATTAATAACCTCATTTAGCAAGGATGAAAATATTTAATTTTCAAATAGTCCTTTTTACGTATTTCAAACGATAAAATCAAAATCATTTTTATAATTTGTGGCATTTCATTTTTGACTTTTGCGGTAATTTATTTTTGAGATTTGTGGCATTTTATTTTTGACTTTTGTGATAAATTACTTTGAATTTGCGAAATTTTCTCAAAAAATTTAAAAAATTATATCTACATAAATAAATCTCTAATAAAGTAAATCAATTATTCGCAATGAAAATCCAAAATAGCAGTATTAAACCAAGTAGAGAAATATCACTTAAAGCCTTATATCATTAATTTTCTCAGCTTATTTTCTCTAAGATGTAGACAGAATTTAAGCTTTCAATAAAACCGATTCTCACCCTTTGAGAATCTAAGTTATTACTATCATAAATCCAGTATGTTATCAGTTCGTAATTACGATTGTTACAACTGAAAGAAATCAGATACTTTGACTGAAAATACTTGTGTTCTATTGGAGATTTTAAAGCATATTCAAATATGTACATACTAGAAAGTTGATCTAAAATTTTATGCATTTTTCCAACTAATGAAAAGATATAAACTATGAAAGGTGAAGTAACTAATAAAGAGAAGAGAATTATAGAAACTAATACGATGATTGCTATATTAATATCCAATTCTCTTAAGCTAAAAAAAGAAATTATTCCAATGGAATCAAAAATTAAATTCATCAAAATCATTACTACAGCAATTAACTTAATGAGTTTAAATCTTTCTTTATAATCTATAGTATTCTTAAATTCTGCTTTATCCATGTATGTATAATTACAAAATCAAACTTTACAACTCTTCTTTTACTTAACAGATTTGAATAGTCATAACTAAATGTTTGATTTGTAAATCTCCTTTCAAAAAAATGTAATAAATATCTTTTAGGTATTACCCAAAATATTATAACTACTTAATGAAAAAGGAAAAATTAATTTTAACGAAAAAGGGAAAATAAAATTCACCTATTTAGGAAATATTCAGAAATCACTAAATTAAAAGAAATATGGTTGTAAATTAATTACCACGTACAATAAGCTTATTTTTATCAATACTTAAATGAATGTGACCCATGTTGAATTGAACCCTCTTGCGCTCTATTAAAAGATTCAACCGCTTTGTCCTATCTTCTTCTTTTAATAGACCATTAAGTTTTAAAATACCTTTAATTTGAAATGAACTAAAGACTGCCTTTTCTACTCCTTGAAGTAAGGCATCATTTATTCCTAGTGTTTTAAGTAAGGCTTCATGACTTGATTTACTTCCACTTCCCCCCAAAGATGTTGCTACCTGTATAGAACCTTCTTAAATGAATCACGTTTTCTTTAGGAAGAATAAATGACTCACCACATTCAAAGTAAAACATTAAATAATAGGTTTCTGACTTATCTACTATCGGCTCTACAATAATTGGATTAAGAGGATATAACGCTTTAAGCTCTAGTGTTACTGTATCATAAAGTGGATAAACAAAAGCATTGTCATTAAGTAAAAGTAATGAAACCACCTTATAGATAAACTGATAAGGCGTCATGTATTCATTTAGCTTTGACTTCAATAAAAAAGAGAGGTACTTGTTCCTCTCCCTAATAATTCCATCCTTACTTCTTTTAATGCATCTACCTTTAAGTTTTGCACATTGGCTTGCTATCCTATCAATACATATTAGAACAACATCTGAATATTAGTTATCTTCTCTCCAAATGGTGTCAAAGGAAGAGCGATATCATTAATCAAACCTAAAGCATTAAAATTCTCCAATTTCTTCTTTTTTCTTTTAAAAATCACATCAAAACTCCTCCTTTTTCTAAAATTTGAGTAAAAGAAAAGGCTCGATTAGGAGCCTTAAAAGTATGTATTTTTTATTTCCAATCTATGCCAGAAGAATATTTATTTTTAATTGGCTTATAAAAGGAATCGTCAATAATTTTAAAATGACAGCTCTTAAAAGAAAAAGTTGTATAAAAAATATAGGTACAATCTTCCCTGTGCATTCAAGTTCCTACTGTCATTAAGCTATATACAAGTTCACCATTTTCAATCTTACAATCATCCAAATAGTAGCGATCTTCTTTAGTTGAGAAGTCTAATGCCTTTTTAGGATACCCAGGAAGCAATTCTATTTCTTGTCCGCGTTGAAAAGGAGAATTGAATTCCTTAAAGTGAGAGACTTTCGCTTCGTTTTTCCTTTTTAATTCTTCTTCGTACTTTTGTTGCCACTCCCTTAATTCTTCAGCTTGCTTCTTTTCTTCTTCTTCGATTGGTTTTGAGTCCACTACCTCTATTTCATCGTTGAAAAATTTTGAAAAAGTAAATGTTAATTCTTCACTTTCATAATCATAATATCGAAAGGCTGTAACAATTTTCTTGCTATAATCAATTTTATCTACTTTAAATATTTGTAATTCTTTGTCATCTTCTTCATCTTTTTTCCATCTGAAGAATTTGACATCTTTAATTTCATCTAATGTCATAATGTCACCTTAATGAATATTACCATAAAACTCGATATTTTCTTGCTATTTCGCAACATTTTCATAATCTAACTTATACCTAGTAAGCGTTGCATAAGCAATAATCGTAGCTACTGTCCCATCTATTCTTTTTAGTCTTGAGTTAAGTTTTAATGGTTATATATTACCGTTAACATCAACCTTAGCCTGCGTGTTAGCTAAACAACACTTGATGATTGGATTGTTGTTATAGTTTAAAGCATGGTTTCTTAAGTCTGCTTCAAGCTGTTTCATAGGTTCGGATAATGTATAAACACCTTGTCTTATCTTTTCCATTTCAAAACCCATATCTCCCATTTCTTTAACCCAATATTGTGAGTTCCAAGGATCATAGCCAACCCAAAGTGGTCTAATATCATATTTATCAATCATCATTCTAAACCACTGAGTTACTAAACTAAAATCATTTTGTGAACCGTCAGTTAAAGTTATGTATCCTTTTTCTACCCATATATCATAAGGAACACTATCTTCTTGGATTCTCTCTTTTAAAACATCGCTAGGCATAAAGAAATGTGAAATTAGATATTTCTTACCTTGTTTTTCTACATAAAGAACTGCACAGGTAAGGTCGGTAGTTGAAGAAAGGCCAACTCCACCTATTGCATAACTTCCTCTTAAATAATTGATTTTAAATGTATCTTTGTTTTCAATATCTTTAAAGTTAAGCTAGGAACCATCTTCAGTTTGTTTGATATTAAAGTCTTTACAAAGCATCGTCACTCTAGTCGCTAAGTCATTTTTAGATTTGTTCATTAAATCTTCCAAATATGAAACTTGCTTAATTTCACCTAGACTAGGATTAGACTTTATCCAGGTTTTAGGATTGTTAAATATCTCTTCTTGTGAGTCCTGGGTATAAAGCCAAGGAAGTACACGTTCATCATCTATTTCGCCTTTGATAATCTTTCTAGCAATAAGAAAAAGCCCTCTCATTCATTCCCGGATTCTTCTTTATATGCCTATAAAGAAAATCAGGAGACCTTTGATCTCCTCCTTGCAATTAATTCTATTTTATAGAATTTTTTGCTTTAATGCCCCATGGCATTCATTACTTAGAAGAGTTAATAAGATATCCTGATCTAATAATAAGAAAAATGCCCGATTTCTCGAGCAAATATCGTTCATTTTGAGACCCTTATTTGTATCAAATTGTTAGTTATAAGATGTGTCTTAACTTTTACTTTGATACAAAACGAAACACCCCGATAGTTAAATGAAACAACCAGTAGAAAACGATATAACTTGTAACGCTTATATTGCCGATATTATTTGTATTCAAACAATTTTAATCTAGTATTTTCAACTGCACCATATAATTTTAGTTAAAGCAAATTTAATTTTTGTATCCCCATACACCCGGTCTGCCAAAAGAACTCCAATTAGAATCCTATCCATCGTGCTTAGATGTCACATCGCAATAAATTGTTAAATTATGACAACCGTAAAAAGCGTCATGACCAATTGAAGTTACACTTATAGGTATATTAATAAGTGTTAAAAAGAGCACTCACAAAAAGCATAATCGTCAATTGAAGTTACTCCATCAGGAATGCTCATTGAAGCAAAAGATGTACAATTAAAAAACCTAACCCTGCGCTAACTTCATAAATTATGAACATTAATTCTATTAGATTCACAATACTCAACTGCACTTAATTCAGAAACTGCTTAATTATCAATAGCGGTTTTCATTCAGTTAATCTAATAGCATCAGTATCTCCTTTGCTATGAGAACAACAGCATTAACAGAAAACCTATACTAGAAAATAGGATTATTGATGGTTACATTTTTTATGTAAAAATAAAACTATGTCAATTTTTCAAATTTTCAATAGTCCAGCATTACTTCGCAACATTTGTATATCTATTAAATTAAATTTATTGCAATAGTTGTATCATATGAAAGCTATTAACGATTTAATGGTTGTAAGACAACTTCTTTAATAGGTTCTTCATATTCCCCTACTTCATAAGCATTTAAAGTAAATTCACCATTTTCATCAGTTTCACCAATGATTTCGTAATATCTTGTTCCGTATATTTCATATTTTACAATAACACCAGTGTATGCAGAGCCTAATGGATTATTGCCGTCACCTATGACATATAAATTTACATCGGTTAAAAGCTTTTCTGTATCATTTTGTTTCATAGATAAGCTTAAAAGCAATTCTTGCTTTTCAATATTATAGCTGCAATTAGCAAAATCATCCCAATAGTCTAATAGGTATTGATAAGTATTTTTTATTGAATAAATATCATAAAAATTTCCATTTTCAACCGCTAAAAGCAAACAATCATAATCTTCTAAATACGAAGCATCATAAATTGCACCTCCTTGAAAAAAACCTATAGTTTCCCATTTGTTATCAATTTTTTTACTAACTAAGATTGAATTATTATCATTCCACTGAACACAATCTACATTGAAGTTATGCTGCTTATATGTTTTGCTAATATATACAATCCCATTTTCGATTTTTCTTGGCGCCTCTTGAGAAAAAAAGCTTTCATATCTATCTGGATCAATTAGATGACCATTAAATTGATAGGTATTTCTTAATATATTAAAATTATCAAATTTATTTATTTCCCTTTCATTTAGATTTTCATCAAGAATATAAAAACCTGTAAAGTACTCTTCACCTTCTCTGTCTGTTTTAAGAACATCTTGAGATGAAGTTAAAAAATACTTGTCAGTTACACCCCACTCATCACGTAAGTAAAATGTAGTTCTAGTATTCGAATCATATGTTTCTATTCTATCGTTACCAATAAATTTATTTCCATACTTATCTTTAAACGCACATGACACAGTTGCAAATTCATTATCAAAAATCAACATAAAGCTTATTGTGCCATCTTCATTTTCCTTTAAATCGTAAATTGCTCCATCAGAGTATATTAAACCATTTAAAATCATGTCGATTTTAAAATCATCAAGTTTATAAATTAAGCCAGTACTATTATTAATAACATAACTTTGTCTATTATTGCTACTAAAGTATAAAACTTTATCCCATATTGCAACCCCATCATTTCTATCATATTTTAATTTTAAAGGTCTTGAACAATTTCTACATAATTGTGTAATATCGGGATAATAAGATTGATAGAACAAATCAGGATTGCTATCATCATAATTTGGAGCTGGTGGTAAATTTGGTAAAACATAAGAAATAAAAGTAAAATTATCTAATGTATACAATTTATCAATAATACCATTTACTTGTTCTTGAGTTACAATAGTTTCTTCGCCTTCCCCAACATACGAAACTTTATAGTTTTCATTTTCTAAAAGACCGTTAAATTCAATAATTCCTAGTTCATTATTAATGTCATAGATACTATTATCGGTTACATCTTTATATATAACTTTATCATTATAATCGATCAAAGTATATTTAAACCCATCTAAAGCATTAAAACTAATATGGGCATTTACACATCTTGAATCAACATGTAACCCTTCAGTAGTATTTAATCCATTAAAAATTATCGTATTCACATCACTTCCGCTAGCTTTTTTAGTCCAATTAGTAACTGCATTCTCACCATCATCAATTAATCGATATTCGAAACCTTCTAAAGCTTCTATGGTAATTGATGTATCATCATAACTTAAAACAACGGGTACATAATTAATTTCAGAAGAAGTTGCTATATATGTTTTTTGTCCTTCAATAACTTTTCCAGTAATCGTAGTATTAGTCTTAGTAAATGTCACTTCTTCTAACCCATTTTCTCCAATCACAGGATCATTAGGCGTATATTCATCTATAGAAGATTTAACAAAAGTGGTTATATTTTCATAATCACTTGAAGATGAATTCAGTTGTTTTTTATTTGTATTACTTTTTAATCCAATTCCTAAAGATCTAGCATCAGAAATATTGGCAACATATCCATCGAGTTCATCAATATTAATCATTCCTTCAGAAATATCATCACTTATATTATTAGAGGAATTTCCATAATCACTATTATGGTTATCCTCACCATTGCACCCAGTTAATATTAATAAAAATGCACCCAAAGTAGTAAATAGCTTTTTCATATTAATTTTCCTCACTTTCTATTTTTTACATACTTAAAGCAACTTTCTGTATCAAGAAGCAATGTCGCATCATTTATGTTGGAATCTAAATCTAACTCTTCTCTTATATGCTTTTTATTCTGTATTTCAATTACGTTAACTATACTAGGTAATAAATCAATAGCTTTATGTGAATTTAGCTTATTTCTTATATTTTGCTCATTTTTTAGACCAAAAATAACAAAAGATCCACTCTGAGCTTTAATTCGCGCATTAGTATAACGAGGATAGACATGATAGGTTTCTAGTAAATCTTTAGGTATGATTCTATGATTTTTCAATAATGCTGTCCTTTCACGTTCGGCTTCGTAAATAAATTTAGTGATAGCATTAATTGTATCAATAGATTGGTCAAAGAGGTTTTTTTCTAAAAGAAAAGGGGTAATTGCATAATTTGTATAGTTGTCCAAATAATTCAATAATAAATCCTTTTGTTTTGCTGTTAATTTTTCTAGTACAGATAAAAATAACGCTTTATCTGAATCAAATGTTAAAGAGGAGTTGGTATCAAAAGAAAAGAGATAAACATAACCACTTTTATAATCACTGGTTGAATCATTCAAGGCAAGTTTTGTTGCAAAATATAAGGCAACTAAAGGATCACTGGTAACATCGAGCAATCTAGTTGGTAATCCATAATGTTGCATTTTACACAATATATCAAGACTTCCTAAATCTTTAAATTCATTAGGAAATAAAGCAAGAGTATCATAATATTTTGTCTTCAAAAAATCATTATCATATCTAAAGACGCTTGGAATACATTTAGTGTTGTAAGAGTAGCCTTCTCCTCTAAAAAACAGTTTTTTATTCTTATAGCTATTTCTTAGTCTCGTAACTACATCAATATATTCATTTAAAGAACCAACACTTTCAAATTTATCTTCTTTATGACTAGTTATATCAATAGAATCAATATTTTCTATTTCATCTTGATAGAAAATAGTCACAGAAATTGCTATCTTTTCTTTAAATTTATCATCAATAATTGTTTCTTTTTTATTTTCATTTATCTTAATAATATTTTCGAAATTTTGTTTAACAATATTAATAACATCCAAATAACTTTTTTGTGTTGTCCTTATTTTGACATTAATTTCAATTTCTGAATTTATAAATACTACATAATTAAAGCCATTAAAAACTTTTTTTATGAAATCACAAGCTTGTACGATTACCTCTTTATTCCACATTTACTATCCTCCTAACAAAAAATAGACCTAGTTTCTTTCACCTAGATCCATAAGAGGATATAACATTATTTAATATTACCCCCCCGCAAACCTACGAGAGAGGCAAGGTATATTTTACTAGTAACTTTATTCTACATACAAAAAAATTAAATTTCAATAATTTTAGAAATTAAGTTTTGACAAAATATGATGGTTTTGCTTTACTCCTCAGCCTTAATTGTCACTTCATAGCCAGAATAGAACTTAAATGTTATTGATTTATCTTTATGATCTACTGCTTTTTCTAATGTGAAATTAAATATTCCATCAACCCATTCAAGCAATATTTCACCCTTTTTTAAAGTTTCGATGAATGAATTAATATTGCTTTCTTTTAGTTTTCTTTCATCTTTTTGACTAATTAAATTTTTATATTCAGATTCCTTGTTTTTATATTTATCTTCAAGTTCTGCATACTTTTTTCGCCAAATTGACTAATCTTGTTAAGTCTTAATATTGATTTTAACAAAAAGATTAAACTTATTATGCATCTCTTTTTTTCACTAGCTTATCTAACTCACCATCTATTTTGAAAACATCAAAAATCAGAACTTAATCTCCAACAAGAATGTGCTTCAAAATAAGATAAGTTTATGTTGATTTTTTAGGGGTGTGCATAAGACTTATTCAAAAGCCTTTCGCCGTGTAAAAATTTCTGCATCGTGTAAACTTAGCTATAAAAAATAATAAATTTTCTTCAGTTATTTATAAGTCACTACACGGCGTAATTTTAAAAAGTGGCCATTTAAGCCTAAAATCAAAAAAAGTCTGCACACACCTAGTTATCGACTAAGTTTGTATCAGACATGTCGTACAATTATGGCGGGGAAAGAAAGAATCGAACTCTCATAAACGGTTTTGGAGACCGCTATTCTACCATTAAACTATTTCCCCAAAAGCTCTATTATTTTATCTTTTTATCCTTTTATAATCAAATGATAAATTAAATTTATTTTTGGAGTTTTCCTAAATGGTTAAATTTCAAAGTTAGCGCAATAAAATAACACATAAAATAGATTTTCTGTGC
>CAJMBK010000005.1 GCA_905211645.1 uncultured Caryophanales bacterium | reverse complement strand
GGGAGACGTGATAACCGCTACACTATGAACCCGTCAAGATGGTGGTCCAGGGGGGAATCGAACCCTCGACATAGGGATTTTCAGTCCCTCGCTCTACCAACTGAGCTACCAGACCAATCAAGCCTTTAAATTATTGCATATTTATATGGGGATTGCAACAGATTTTATCTCTAATTTCGCATTTTTCGTGAAAATTTTTATGTCACAATTTTTAACTATATATTAGAGAAAGTTTATTATATCAAATTAAAGTTTCAAAAAAAGTTCAAATTTTGTTCACTTTTTGTTCAATTTTCGTTCAATGTATCAATATTGCTTGACGTAATCATTTGTTTCTTATATAAAGATTAACACAGGAGGGCATATATGACCATTGACAGTCTTATAAAAGCTCTTAACGAGAAAGGTAGGGTAGATAAATCAATGTTATTTAATACGGATGTTATCAATTTCTGCAATTCAGTGAATGAATATGGGATTGATGACATCTTAACTAAGTACTCATATGATGAAATCTATCTCTATCTACTTGTTAAGACCGACAAATTTAATTATAAAAAACTTATTAGCGAAAAGGAGAGAAAATTGATCACATACTTGTATGTGCATCACTACAAATTCATCTTTATTGATTTGGCAAAACTCTTGTTGAGTACTAAAGTATTGAATAAGTATTCAACTGCAGTTGTTGAAAACACAATTGAGTTTTTAATTAACGAATCAATAAAGGCAAATCATCCACAGGGTATTAATTATTTGGGTAAATTTTATTATCACATCAAGAACGATTTAGAAGGAGCAAAGAAAATCTTTTGACTCAACAAGAAAGATGATGTAGCTAAATTCTATTTGATTCTTATTGAAATCAATCAAAGTGATAAGCTTGTGGATTGCAGTGAACTTAAGCAAAAGTTACCAAAATCGATTGCAAAGAAATACATTCATCTTTTGCAAGAAGAGATTATGAAAAACATCATTAAGTACACTGAACCATTAATATTTGCAAGAGAGTATGATGGAGTTTCTCTTGAGGAGGAGAAAGAGAAATTTAATAGAAGTGATTTACTCGATAATGCATTTATCAACTCGTTGAATAAGAGTGAGTTCTTAACTTTAATTTCAATTTTGTATTCTAAGAAAGAATACTCTTTAACCAATTTGATAATTGCAAAAAGAATTGAGTTGTATAAACAAAATTTCAGTCAACTTAAAGATCTATCAGGTTTAGGTTTCGATTTATCAACATTAAGATTATATAGGCTTCATTACTTATCTAAAAAGGAAGCTTTGGAAAAACTTAAAGCTGAAAAGACCAAAGAGATAATTGAAAAATTGGATCCAGATAACAACAGACTTTATCATTTAATCGATTCCGATTTGCTTATCAAAAACCTGTTGGAAGAAGATGAAGATGATGACGAGGACGAGTAGAAAATAACTTCTAACTACTAAATTTTGCCAGATACCTATTTGATATAATTTATAGGTATGAGTACAGTTTTGAGTGTTAGTGTTCACGATATTGTTGATAGTGTTTTAAGAACTGGAGATATCGATAACAGAGTTTTTAATACAGAAAGAATGAATGAAGGAACAAGACTTCATATTCTTTATCAAAACATTCAAGACAAGAAGAAATTTACACCTGAATATCCATTTGCAACAACAATAAAACACAGAGATTACGAGTTCGATGTTTTCGGTCGAGCAGATGGATTAATCATTGATAATGGCGAATATACAATCGTTGAAATTAAAACTGCGCTTTGCAATCTACTTGAGTTTCACGATAGAAATAAAGTGTGGCATTTAGGTCAAGCTTATTTCTATGCTTACATGGCTTGTGAACAATTTAACATTGATACAGTCCATATTTCATTAGTTTATATCCGTCAAAAAGGTGACTCAGATGATTTAGATGTTAACGATTTACTTGATAATTTAAAGTACGATTTCACTTTTTCTAAAAAAGAACTTCAGGAAAAAATTGAAGAAATTTTAGAAAAATACTGTCGCCTTATCGACTTCAGAATTGATTTACAAAATGAAAGAAATTTATCTTTTGATAATTTAGTATTTCCATTTGAAAATCTTAGAAGTGGTCAACAGTACATGCTAAATTTTGCCTACGATACTGGTAAAGAATCAAAAATTGGATTTGTTCATGCTCCAACTGGGATTGGTAAAACTGTTTCATCAGTTTTCCCATACTTAAAGCTTCTTTGTGAAGAAAATAAGGATAAGCTTTTCTATTTAACTAGCAAAAATTCCATTAAGGAATCATGCTTAAATTTATCCAAATTGTTGATTGCGAATGGTTTTAAGATGAAAGTTATCTCAATTAATAGTAAAGAGAAGATGTGCTTAAATCCAAAAGGAAGATTCCACTGCAATCCAGAAGAATGTCCTTATGCAAAAGAGTACTTCAATAAGATCAATAACGTAATTTTTACAAATTATAAGAAGATATCTGTATTTGATATGAAAAATATCAAAGAGATAGCTGATGATAATATGATTTGCCCATTTGAACTTCAATTGGATTTATCAAATTATGCAGATATGATTGTTTGTGATTACAATTATGTTTTTGATAAGAATGTACAATTTGAAAGATACTTTAAAAATCAAGAATTCTATCCATACTATCTTTTAATCGATGAATGCCACAATCTTCCTCAAAGAGTTAGAGATTGCTATTCTCAAAATATCACGAGAGAAAGCTTAGATTCACTTGTTAAGAAATTAAAACGACCAGAGTTTTCATCCTTGAAACGTATCATCAAAAAACTTATAAAGAATCTTGATGGTATTTCTTCAGATGACTCAAATTTCATTGTCTTAACTACTGTTGAATCATCCTTAGTTAAGATTTTTATGAACTTAAAATCTGAATTAAGCGATTTAACAAAAGGTGATCCTAAGATTATATTCGACAAGATTTACGATTTAAGTTTTTCAGTTAAGAAAATCTGTGATTTATTTGAGTTACTCGACGAAAAATACAGAATTTTGATTGAGAAAAATTCTGAAAATGTATTTGTTTCTTTCACTATCAAGTGTTTAGATTCTCGTGAGATTATTTCCAATGAAATAAGAAAATTCAACTCTGTTTTAATGTTTTCTGGAACATTATCACCTAAAGATTATTATTTGAATCTATTAACTAAGACAGAAAAAGATAAATATCTTAATATTCCAAGTCCATTTTCCAAGGAACATCGCTTAGTTTTAATCGATAAATCCATCAATTTAAAAATGAAGGATAGAGAATCAAGCTATGAACCTGTTTATAAAGATATTATCAATGTAGTCAATAAAAAAGTTGGTAATTATTTTGTCTTTTTACCTAGCTTTGATTACCTAGATAAAATTGTTCCATATTTTTATAATAGAAATGACTTGAATATAGTTTGTCAAGAAAGAACGATGAATGAATTCGAGAGAAAAGAATTCTTGGATCATTTTGTCGAAAATCCTACTGAAACTACAATCGGTTTTATAGTTTTAGGTGGAATTTTCTCCGAAGGAATCGATATGGTTAACGATAGACTTATCGGTTGCATCATCGTCAGTGTTGGTCTTCCAAAATTATCGAATGATAATAAAGTTTTGAAAGATTATTATGACAGTAATTCAGAAGATGGATTTGGTTTCACTTATTCATTTCCTGCCATCAATAAAGTTATTCAAGCAGCTGGAAGAGTAATACGTTCCGACAAAGACAAAGGTGTTATTCTTTTTATCGACACAAGATATACTTATAAACCATATCTTGAGAATATCAAAGCAGTGTATGATGATGTTCAAGTTGTCGATAATTACAACGATATTTCTGTAAAAGTCAGAAAGTTTTGGGAGGCTAATAGATGAGAAAATACGATTTAGATCATATTAGAAATTTTTCTATCGTCGCTCATATCGACCATGGAAAATCTACATTAGCAGATAGAATTTTGGAGTTAACTGGTGCTGTTCAAGTTAGAGAACTTAAAGAGCAGATGCTCGATGATCTTGAACTTGAAAGAAGAAGAGGTATCACAATTAAATTGAACGCAGTTTCCATCAATTATCACGCTGATAATGGTGAGGACTATTTATTCAATTTGATTGACACTCCTGGACATGTTGACTTTACTTATGAAGTTAGTAGATCCTTAGCTGCATGTGAAGGTGCTTTACTTGTTGTTGACGCCACTCAAGGTGTTGAAGCACAAACACTAGCAAACGCATATTTGGCTATTGATAACGATTTAACAATTTTGCCAGTTATAAATAAGATGGATTTACCAAGTGCTGATTTACCTAGAACTGAAGAGGAAATCTTCAAGACCTTAGGTATTTCACCTGATTTGTGTTTACCTGCTTCAGCAAAAACTGGTAAAGGTGTTAAAGAAATCTTAGAAAAGATTGTTACAGATCTACCTCATCCAAATGGTGATATCAACAAACCTTTGAAAGCATTAATTTTTGACAGTAAGTTTGATCCTTATAGAGGTGTTATTGTTTTAATTAGAGTCTTTGAAGGTTCTATCAAAGTTGGAGATAAAATCAAATTCATGGCTAAAGGTAAAACTTATCAAGTTACTGAAGTTGGTATTAGAACTCCAAAAGAAATTAAAGTTGATTCACTTGATTGTGGTGAAGTCGGTTATATTGCAGCACAAATTAAAGATATTAAAGATGTTAAAGTTGGTGATACTATCACATTAGTCGAAAATCCAACTGATGAACCATTACCTGGTTACAGAAAGATGAACCCAATGGTTTATTCTGGTTTGTATCCAACAGACAATGATGACTTTGAAGCATTAAGAGATGCTCTTGAAAAGTTAGCATTAAACGATTCATCTTTAATTTATGAACCAGAAACATCAACTGCATTAGGTTCAGGTTTTAGATGTGGCTTCTTAGGTTTACTTCACATGGATGTTATCCAAGAAAGATTGGAAAATGAATATGGAATTGAACTTATCTGTACTGCACCTAGCGTTGTTTATGAATTAACATTGACAGATGGTACTGAACTTAAATTGGATAATCCAACTTTATTCCCATCAAATCCTCAAACTATCAAATCCATGAGAGAACCTATGGTTAAAGCAACCATTTTATCTCCAAGTCAATATATCGGCGCTTTGATGAAGCTTTCTCAAGATCGTCGTGGAACCTACTTGGATTTAAAATATTTGGATGAAACTAGAGTTGAATTAACTTACAAGTTACCTTTAAGCGAAGTTATCTTCTCATTCTTTGATAGATTGAAATCTTTAACTGCTGGTTACGCAAGTTTTGACTATGAAATTATCGGCTATGAGGAATCAGATTTAGCAAGAATGGATATTATGCTTAACGGTGATGTCGTTGATGCCTTAACAACAATTGTTTACAGAAAGACTGCATATACTAGAGCAAGAAAGATTGTTGATAAACTTAAAGATGAAATTCCTCGTCAACAGTTCGAAATTCCTGTTCAAGCTGTCATCAATGGTAAAATCATTGCAAGAAGTGATATTAAAGCTGTTAGAAAAGATGTTTTAGCAAAATGTTACGGCGGTGATATTTCCCGTAAGAAGAAACTTCTTGAAAAGCAAAAACAAGGTAAGAAACGTATGAAGGAATTTGGTAAAGTCTACGTTCCTCAACAAGCATTCATCGCTATGCTTTCTGTAGATGATAGTGAGAATTAAAGGAGTAAATATGTTCAATTTATTAGCAAGTACTCAACTTTATGTTTGGATTGGTGTTATTGGTATCGGTGCTTTGATTGCCATCATCATCTTGTTATGTTACAAGTACATTCCAACATTTAAACATGAGAAGAATGTTAAATCCGATTCAGAAAATGCAACAGATGAAGTTAATACAATGGTTAGAAACAATATCGACATCATCGGAGAACAATCCGTTTGGGTTGAGCAAAAGATTAAGATTATTGATGATAAAGCTGAATTAAATGATGTCGATTTAACTGAAGAAGATTATATGTTTTTAATCTTTCAAGAGAAGATGAATGAGTTAGATTTAAACTTCAGAAAGACTCATGAAATCAAGTAACATCAAAGCAAAATCTTTATATATTCACATTCCTTTCTGTGACAGAATCTGCTCTTATTGCGTTTTTGCCACAGTTTTAAAAAATGATAAATTCGTTTCTAAATATATCGATTCTTTGATTGAAGAAATTGATAAATTTTCATCATTAAAATTTAAAACTGTCTATATTGGTGGCGGAACACCCACCTCTATAGATAGTTTTAATTTAGAAAGACTTTTAAAGAAAATTAATTCGTTAAATTTAGATGCTGATTTTGAATTTTCAATTGAATCCAATCCTGAAAATTTATCATTAGAAAAGTGTTATTTACTTACAAAATACAATGTAAATCGTGTTTCAATTGGTGTTCAATCATTTGATAATAATGATTTAAAGTTTTTAAATAGAACTCATAATTTTGATGATGTTAAAAATGCTATCGATAATTTAATTAAAGTCGGTATCACAAATATCAATTTAGATTTAATTTATGGATTACCTAAGCAAGGATTTGAAGAATTTAGGAAAAATATCGATATTGCCTGCAGTTTTCCAATTAAACATCTTTCTATGTATGCATTGGAGATTGATTATGGAAGTAAGCTTTATGCCAATCATTTTAAAGAGATAGATCAAGATTCATATGCAGATATCTACGAGAAATCAGTAGAATATTTAAATTCAAAATACGGATTTCATAGATATGAAGTTAGTAATTTTGCTCTTGATGATAACTCTGAGTGTAAACACAATAAATGCTATTGGTACTTTGATGAATATGTTGGTGTCGGGTTAAATGCCACATCATTTTATGATCATAAATTTGTCATTGTCACAAACAATCTTTCTAAGTATTGTAATAGAGATTATAGTTACAAAGAAGAAGTCCTTTCTAAGCATTCCGAAATGGAAACTTACATCATGGAAAACCTTCGTTTGGAGGAAGGTATGTCACTCGAACAATTTCAAAAAAGGTTTGGAGAAGACTTCTTAAAACTGTATGAAAAGCCATTGAAAAATCTTTCATCTAATTTGTTACTTTCTAACGGTAATATTGCAATCAAAAAAGGTAAAATTTATGTAATGAACTTCATACTTACGGAGTTATTAGATTTTGAGGAATAATATGGAATCTATTAAAGAGATTTTTAAAATAGGTAATGGACCAAGTTCGTCTCATACAATGGGACCATGTTATGCTTGTGAAGATTTTGTTGAACAATTAGCAAAAAAGAAATTGCATGCGGAGCATATTAAAGTAACTCTTTATTCTTCGCTTGCATGGACAGGTCATGGACATTTAACTGATGTTGCAATAAAAAATAAATTGAAAGACTTCAATTGCGAAGTTATCTTTGATTATAAAACTGAAACTAAACATCCAAATACTTTGAAGTTTGAAGCTTACGATAGTAAAAACAATCTAGTCTTTACTGAAACTTATTTATCAATTGGTGGCGGTTATATTCAAACTGTTGATGGTCGTAAGAAAGAAGTCAAAGATATTTATCAATTTAAAACTTTTGATGAACTTACTTCACTTTTAACTTCCTCAAAAATGGATGTTATTCAATTTATTGATTCAGTTGAATCCAATTCATTGGAATCATATTTGGATAAAGTAATCGATGCCATGATTGAATCAGTTGATCGAGGCATAAAAGCTGACGGAACTGTCGCATTTGAATTAAAAGTTAAAAGAGTTGCAGGTGAAATTTATCAAAAAGCAAAACTCATGCCAGAAGGTTATGAAAAAACATGCATGCTTTTAACAGCATTTGCATATGCGACTAGTGAAGAAAATGCAGCAGGTGGCATAATTGTTACTGCTCCTACTGCTGGTAGCTGTGGAGTATTAGCATCACTTGTTTACTACTATTTAAATGTTTTACATGTTTCTAGACAAGAAATCATCAATGCACTTAAAGTTGCAGGTATGATTGGTCTAATTGTTAAAACCTGTGCATCAATATCCGGCTCTGTTGCTGGATGTCAAGCAGAAATAGGAACAGCTTCATCAATGGGTGCTGCATTTTGTTCTTATTTAGCAGGCTTATCAATTAAAGAAATTGGTTATGCAGCCGAAGTTAGTCTTGAACACAGTTTAGGATTAACCTGCGACCCAGTTCATGGATATGTTGCAATTCCTTGCATCGAAAGAAATGGATTTGGTGTTTTAAGAGCTTATGATGGTTATTTATACAGTAAGAATATGTCTAATATCAGAGAAGCATATGTAAAATTGGATGATGTCATCTCAGTTATGTATGAAACTGGTATTAGAATGCATCAAGATTTGAAAGAAACTTCAAGAGGTGGATTAGCCACAATTAAACACGATAAGGAGAATTAAGTATGACAGAGAAAATGTTAGCAAATGGTGTACACGTAATTACTCTTAACAAAAACAACAAATTCTATGCTATGACATTGGCGTGGGCAACTTATTGTGATTATGATAAGTTGTTACTTTTAGTTGGTGATCAATCACAAACTCAACATCAAATTGAAGTAGGTAATGTTTTAGGTTTCACAGCATGTGCTTCCAATCAAGCAGATCAATACAATAAGATTGGTGAAACTCATTCCAATGAAGTTAACAAATTAACCTTAGGTAATTTTATTGACTTCAAAGGTGTTAAAGTTCTTGAAGGTGGCTCTAGCTATGAAAAATTAAGAGTCTTAGAATGCTACAGAACAAACACTGTTTCTGATATTAAATTTGTTTTCTGCCAAGTTGAAGAAAGCCAAGTTAATAACGAGGATTTTGCAATCGTAAAATAAGATGAAAAAGATAGTAATTACTCCTGCATTTTACAAACAATTTTTGATCGAAAACATCTATAAAAATGAAAATTGTCTTTATCTAAGTAAAGATAACTTTTTAGATGAATTTCTTCCTGAAATTTCAAATGCAAAGATGTTTAATCTCTACTCCGAATTTAGAAAAATCTATCCCGAGTTCAGCTTTGATTTATTTTCAAGAATTGTCTACAAGTTAAGATATTTCACTAAGTTTGATAACTTAAATGATGAAAACTTAATTAAAGTTAAAGACTTTTTAGTTTCAAAAGAGTTTTGGAATATCCATTCAGATTTAATGGATTTTATTAAAAACTTCGAAGTTGTAATTTACGGTTATGATGAAAAATTTGATACAGATTTATTTTTCATTTTGAAAGATAAAAATATTAATTATTCTATTATGAAATTGAATGATTTAAACGCTTTAACTTTAACTAAATTCAGTCTTGCTCGTGATGAGGTTTCTTATGTTTTAAATAAAATTAATGGAATTCTTTTAGATGGAGAAAATTACAAAGATATCGTTATTATCACATCAAACAGTTATTTGAATATAGTTTCAATTATTAACGATTTTTATAAATTACCTCTCATTTTATTTAAATCCGATTTTTCAAATTTGAATCTTTATCGAGAATTATTTGATAATTTTTCTAAAGAAAAGTTTGATGAAATCACTAAAAAGGAAGATTTATCTGATGTTGAAAGTAAATTTATAGATAAGCTTTTAACTGCATATTCTGAAATCCAAGAATTTGATTTAGAAGATGATTTAATTAAAGAATATTTAATCAAATCTTTAAATTCATCATTCTCAGTTGATAAAGGTATTAAAGTTTTCTCCTCAATCAATGATATAAAGAAAACTTATAAACATGTATTTGTTTTAGGATTGAATACAAATATGGATTCTCAAAAAAGAGATAACTATGCTTTGAATGCTGAAACAAGCAAAAATTCTTTTGAAATCAGTCCAACTGAATATATCCAATCATTTTCAAATCTCTTCATAAATTATTTGTGCTTTGCTTCACAAAACAATGATTTGTTAATTACATTTAGTTCAAATAGTCAGCTTGAAACCCTAAATGAATCTTCAATTATTAATAAATATTCTGAATTCTTTAAACCAGAATTCATTGATGAAAACGAAGATACACAATATTCTGAAGAGTTTTTAGACTTTTATCTTGCAGACAAATTGTATTCTCATAAAATTTACAACACTACAAGCAGATTAGGTCAAAAATATTTAAATTTAAAAAAGAAAGTTCCATTCAAAAAATTTGATAATTCATATAAAAGAAACTCTGAATATTTAACTTTTACTACACATCCTCAATATTCACCTACTTCGTTAGACAAATATTTTGATTGTGGATTCAAATATTATCTGAGTAAATTTGTTTTTAATGATAGTTTTGAACAAACTCTTGATACTCAAAGAGGAAACTTTTTACATAAATATATTGAAAATTTCTTTGAGGGAAAAGAGTATGAAATCGATATTACTAAATATTATGAAGGTTTGGATGAAATTGATAAGTTTTATTTAGATTTATCCAAATATATGATTCCATCATTGAAAAGAAATGTTGAATCACTAAAAAATTATTTAGGTGAAAATGCTAAGTTTTTTATCGAAAAAAATTTTAATAAAGAATTTAATGATTTTGACATTAAAGGTCGAATCGATTTGTACGTTGTAATTCCTGATGTTTTAAATTTCGTTGTTGATTTTAAATCAGGCATGTACAAATTTAATTACCCAGCAGCTATGAATGGATTGACACAACAACTTCCAACTTATGTATACTTAAGTCAAAATGTTAACTCTGATAACATAGGTGCTTTTATTAAGAAAATCTTTGTCTCACCTGTTGATATTGGTTCTGATACAAAGTTAAAAGGCCTATATTCAAGCAAGAAAGCACTAAATATTACTGGTGATAAAAATGCTGCAAAATGTTTCTTTGGAGATATTGCATCAAGATCAAATTACACTCTTGAAGATTATCATAATATAGTCGATTCTGTTCCCGAGCTTTATCAAAAAGCTCATGATGGAATTAAGAATTATTCATTCGACATCAATCCAAAACGTGTTTACGTTGTCGGAAAAATTGCTTATGAAGGTTGTGATTTGTGTCCATTCCAAGATATTTGCTTTAGAAAGAATTCAAATTATGTGAATATTCTTCCAAAATTAGACGAGGAAACTGAAGAAGATGAGTAAATTTACTGTTAAACAACAAAGAGCAATTGATGCCATCGGACATAATGTTTTAGTTTCTGCCGGAGCGGGTAGTGGTAAAACACAAATCTTAGGTGCTCGTGTTTGTAAATTATTAAAAGATGGTTACTCTTTAGATCAGATGCTTATTTTGACATTCACTAAAGATGCTGCTTTTAATATGCGCAAAAGAATTAAGCAGTTTATTAAAGATGATCCAGATTTAGATGATTCTTTATGTGATAAAGTAGATTCATGTGATGTTTGTACTTACGATAGTTTCAACAATTCATTATTAAAACAATATGGTTATATCATCAATTTACCTTCTGATTTTTCAATTATCGATGGTAATTTTGTCAATGTTATTACTAATGAATTCATCCATAAATACATTGAAAAGAAAATCAGTGAAAAAGATGAATTAACAATTAAATTTTTAACTAATTACACCTACAAAAATTCTAGTCTTGCTGAAAGCATTATTGCTGATTTGATTAAGAAAGAACAAAAATTACCATATGAAATCGATGTTGAAGACTTCATTACTAACAATACTTCTGAAAAGTTTTTCAATAATGCCTATAACAAACTCCTTTTGATTCATGGAAATGAGTTGAAGAATTGTATTAGTTATGCTTTAAATATTCTTAGAGAATATCAAAATATTGAAAAAGGTAATGCTGCTGAAAAATATCTTAAGAAAAAATATAACGAACTAATTAAAAAATTGAATAGTTGCTGCGAAGCAAACGATTTAGATCCAGATTATTTGGAAATTAATACATTTAAGCAACTTAAATCTTTAGCTTCTGATATGTGCTTTTCATGTGGTTCAAAAAATGAAGAGATTTTAGCTGATCCTAATTATCAAGAAATTGTTTCATATGCAGATAAGATTAAAAGAATTAAAACAAGCGTTTCAAAAGTTCTTGATGAAGAAGACATGCATGAAATTTTACCAATCTATCAAGATGCTGTTAGATTTTTATTAACTGCTGCTAAAGAAGTTAATAATCAAGTTTTTGCATATAAAACTGAAAAGAAAGCTTATGTTTTCGATGATTTATCCAGAATGGTTCTAAATCTTTTAAGAAATCATAAGGATATCTTAGAAATTATTAAATCCAAATATAAAATTATCATGGTTGATGAATATCAAGATTCAAACGATATTCAAGATACACTTTTGAATTTGCTTGAAAATCGTAATTTGTTTATGGTTGGTGATATCAAACAGTCAATTTACGCTTTCCGTGATGGTAATCCTAAGTTATTCAGTGCTAGATACGACAAATATAAGCAACTTGATGCTGTTACTAGTGAAGACGAATTAATTAGTGGTGAGTTAATCACTATGAATGATAATTTCAGATCTTCAAGTACAGTAATTGGTGCTATCAATGACATTTTTGATCAAATTATGTCTAAAGATTTCGGCGGAGTTAAATACGATTGTGATGAACAAAGACTAACTGCTAAAAATTCAAACTTTGCTGATTATGATAAGACCAAATTACCTAAAGAGAATGTTTCAATTCTTTATAACATCGAAGGTAAAAAGGACGTTCAAGGTAATTATTTTGTTGAAGCAAAATTAGTTGCTGAAAAGATTTTAAATATGATGTCAACCTATCCAGAAGTTTCCTTTGATGGAGGTGAAACTTTTAGAAAACTAAAGTTTTCTGATTTTGCAATTATCACAGAGAAGACAACTAATTACGAAGATATTTCTGAAATCTTTAAGCAATATCAAATTCCAACAATTAACAGAGCAGATAAAAAGATTCGCTCGACTGAATCTTATGATGTTTTAAAGAATTTAATTAGATTGACTGCTATGTATTATTCAAATCCTGATGATGCAAAAAGCTACAATCACTATCTTTATTCAGTTTCAAGATCATTCATTTGTAATGAGACTGATGAAGATATTTATAAATACATCAAACAGAATGTTCATGCTCCAATACTTGGAATTTTGGATGAAATTAAAGATAAATATTCTGCATATTCAATCGATTTTATTTACAAAAAGATTTTTGAAAGACTTGAAATTACAAGTAAATTAAAATCTTTAACTAATCCTTCAAATGAACTTGCTGTTTATCAATATATCTATTCACAAATTGATAACTTCAAGACTTTAAATATGAGTTTTGAAGAAATTTCAGAATATTTACAAGCTGAAAGTGACGATGATATTGAATTAAAAGTTCCATTTAAAGAAGAAATTGATGATGCTGTTACTTTAATTAATATTCATAAATCTAAAGGTTTGGAATTTAATATTATTTTCTTTATGGAATTAACTTCTCAATACAATGTTAAGGATAACAGTTCTTCATTTAGAGTTTCATTTAAGAAATTTGATAAGTATTACAATGGTATTTCTTTAGGTTATCCATATTCTTTGATTAAATTAGAGCAAACAGAGAGTGCTCCTTATTACAAGGTTATGCCTAATCAAGAAATTATCGATTATTTGTATAAACGTGATATTTTGGAAGAAAAAATTAGATTATTCTATGTCAGTTTAACTAGAACGAAATTCCAAATGTTCTTTGTCATGCCAATTGGTCATACTGAAACTCCTTTGGAAATTTCAGATAGTTTCTTCAAGGTTTTAAATAATGTTGATTGCAGCTATTCAAAAGAAGAAATTAAAAAGAACTTATCTCTTGAATCTTCTGTAAGTCCTGATTATTCAAGACAAGAAGATGATAAATTATTCGAAAGTGAAAATGATTCTGTGCAAGTTGTAACTAAACCACTTGACATTTTATTTACAGAGGAAAAGATTGCTTCTAAAGGTGAGGTTATTCATGCAAGTACTTCAGCAGTTGAATTCGGTGATAGAGTTCATAAACTTTTATCATACATCGATTTCAAAAAACCTGATTTATCAAAGATTTCCGGTCAAGAAAAAAGACTTATTTCATTGTTTTTAAACCATAAAGACATCAAAGATTGGATTGAAAACTGTGAGAATTATTTCACTGAATACAATTATTTCGATGCAGAAAATAATAGATATAATTCAATTGACTGCCTTTTCATTTTCAAAGATAGAGCTATTATTGTCGACTATAAATTGAAGAATACTGAAGATGAAGCATATAAAAAGCAATTGCTTCATTATAAGGAGAACGTTGAAAGAATATTCTCACTTACAAATTGCAATTGCTACTTGTATTCTTTAATTAAAGGTGAATTGGTTGAAATTTTTTAGACTAAAGGCATGATGATTAATTCAGCCAAACCTAAATAAATAAGTAATGAAGATGTATCCAAAATTGTTGTGATAAGTGGTCCTGCCATGACTGCTGGGTCCAAATGACATAATTTTGCAACAATTGGAAGAATTGATCCGATGACTCTTGAGAAGAAGATTGCAAAGAAGACACAAAGTCCAACAACTGATGCAATCATAACTCTGTAAAGATCCATATTCATTCCAAGAGTATCACCTGCTTCAATTTGAATGATGTTGGCATAGAACTCAACTAATGTCCAACAGAATGTGAAGATTCCAACAATTAAACCTATTAATAATCCAGTTACTGCTTCTTTTCCAAGAACTTTATACCAACTTTTTGGTTGAATTTCTTTTAGTGATAAGGCTCTGGTAATAACTGTTGTAGTTTGGTTACCGGAGTTACCGGAAGTTCCCATAAGGGTTGGAATGAAAACTGTTAAAACCGGAACAACACTTAAACTTGCTTCGAACTGATTTAAAACTAAGCTAGTTAATGTTCCGACAACCAACAAGAACATGAGCCATGGGAAACATTTCTTAGTTGATTGCAAGATAGTTGTTTGGAAGTAAGGTTTATTCTCCTTACCACTAATACCAGCGATTTTATTCATATCTTCGGTATTTTCTTCTTCGACAACGTCCAAGATGTCGTCGACGGTGATGATACCTAAGATACGTTTTTCAGTATTGGTAATAGGTAAAACGCTTAAGTCGTATTTCTTGAAGAGGTTTGAAACTTCCTCTTGGTCAGTTGCAGTTAAAGCGTATGCATAATCAGTAAGCATGATATCTTCAATCTTTTCTGTAGGTTTAGCAAAGATTAAGGTATCAAGATTTACAACTCCAATCAAAATTCTTGATGAATCAATGACGAAGAGTTTTTGAATAGTTTCAGCTTTCTTACCGACTTCTCTAACTTTATCAAAGGCTTGTAAAACTGTCATATTCGAAGAAAGTTCAACGTATTCAGTTGTCATGATCGAACCAGCGGTTCCATCTTCAAATTGTAAGAATGCATTAATCTTCTTTCTGTTTTCCTTTGAGGTTGATTGAAGAACTTTCTGGACTAAGTTACTTGGCAAATCATCGACGAAGTCGACTAAATCGTCAGTTGCCATTTTTGAAACAAGTGATTGAATTTGTTCATTGGTGAAGGCTTCGATAATCTTTTCCTTATGTTCAGGAGACAAATAAGAGAAGATTAACGCAGATTTAGCACTGCGAGAAAGTTTGAAGAATAAAACGATGTCAGTATCAGACATCTCAGTGAGTAAATCACCAAGTAAAACTTCGTTATTATCTTCTTCAATTTTACTTAAAGCAGTGATGTTTTTCGATTCGATAACTTTGGTAAATTCCTCCAAAGTTAATTGGTTATTAAAATAAGGGTGCTCCTGCTTTTCAATTTCGTCGGAAGCATCTTCAGTTGATTCTTTATTGATTGAAATTTCTTCGATGATATCTGCAACATAATCTTTGCGAACATCCGAAACTTTTTGTTCCGAAGTTTTATCATCTACTTCAATGTTTTCTTCACTTAAATTCTTATTTTCGTTCATAATAAAACCTGCTCTACTAATTATAGTAAAAAGGCAGAAAATGAGAGTTGAAATTCGATAAAAAAGAATAAAAATGAAGTAAAACTTTTTCATTAATATTAATACGAGATTTTTGATTTCAAAGTGCTAAAATAAAATCGACATTAAAGTTTTTTTAACTTAGAAAGGAAAATATTTTTTCATGAAAAAAACAGAAATTGTTAAAGTAACTGCTCGTGAAATTCTCGATTCACGTGGTAATCCTACTTTAGAAGCTGAAGTCACATTAGCTGATGGTACAGTTGCAACCGGTGCTGTTCCTAGCGGTGCTTCAACAGGTGCATTCGAAGCTTGTGAACTTCGTGATGGCGACAAGAAACGTTATTTAGGTAAAGGTTGCTTAAAGGCAGTCGAAAACGTCAACAAGTTAATCAGCAAGGCATTAGTTGGTGTTGATGCTTGTGACATCTACGCAGTCGACAAGGTCATGATCGACTTAGATGGTACTCCAAATAAGACAAAATTGGGTGCAAATGCTATTTTAGGTGTTTCCTTAGCTGCTGCAAGAGCTGCTAGCCAATCCTTAGGCATTCCACTTTATAAGTATTTAGGTGGTCAAAATGCTCGTACATTACCAGTCCCTATGATGAACATTTTGAATGGTGGTTGCCATGCTGCTAACTCAATTGATGTTCAAGAATTCATGATTATGCCTGTCGGTGCTCCTAGCTTTGCTGAAGCATTAAGATGGTGTGCAGAAATCTACCACGCATTAGCAAAAGAACTTAAAGGTAAAGGCTTAAGCATCGGTGTTGGTGACGAAGGTGGTTTCGCTCCAAACTTATCAACTGAAGAAGCATTAGATTGCTTAGTTGAAGCTGTTAAGAATGCAGGTTATGTTCCTGGTAAAGATGTCGTTTTCGCAATGGATGCTGCATCTTCTGAATGGAAGTCTCCTAAAGGTATTGGTCACTACCACTTACCTAAAGCTGGTAAAGACTATACAAGTGATGAATTAATCGCTTACTGGGATAAGTTAACAACTGATTATCCAATCGTTTCTTTGGAAGACGGTCTTGATGAAGAAGACTGGGAAGGTTGGCAAAAACTTACTGCTAAGTTAGGTCATAGATTACAATTAGTCGGTGATGATTTATTCGTTACAAATCACACAAGACTTGAAAAGGGTATCGCATTAGGTGCAGGTAACTCCATCTTAATCAAACTCAACCAAATCGGTTCACTTTCTGAAACCTTAACAACCATTCAAACTGCTTTGAAGCATGGTTACACAGCAGTTGTTTCACATCGTTCCGGTGAAACTGAAGACACATCATTAGCAGATTTATGTGTCGCATTGAATACCTGCCAAATCAAGACTGGTGCTCCTTGCCGTTCCGAACGTGTTGCTAAGTACAACCGTTTATTGAAGATCGAATCCGAATTAACAGATTCCAAGTATCCTGGTAAGGGTGCATTCAACGTCAAAGTTGACTAATTTAACAAAAATTTAAAATCTTAAAAATTACACTAAAATATTGAAAAAATAGTCACGAGTTCAAGAGAAGTCTCTTGGATTCGTGATTTTTTTTGTGAAAATTAAAAAAAGTTATAAAAAAACAAAAAACTCGATTTTAAATATCACATAAATAAGGTAGAAAGGAGGTATTATGAAAACTTTAAACATTATTAAAAAGTCGAAAGTAATTTCAATATTGGATAAATACAATGCTTCAATTACAAGATTAATTGCTGAGCGTGTAATTCCCTGTGGCAACTTTGTTGAAACAGGTAATTATAGTTTGTTCGATAAATATTGTGAAAAAATCGACAAGTCTAATGCTAAGTTGAATCGTATTGTTGGATTCGTAAGAAGTATTCACTACATCTTTAGCCGACTTGATGATGTTTCAAAAACAATTATCATCAATGAGTACTTGGATAAAAAAGTTGACTACTGGTGGGATGACAAATATTCTTGTTCAACATACAGACGTAAGAAGATAATCGCTATAGACAAATTTTTAACATTTGCTGAAGCTATCAACTTAGACTTTGAAATTTAAAAGGAGGATATAATTATTATTACAAGGGTAACAAATTTAAGAAATTTATTAAGTTTCGTTTTTGCGTTAGCAATCGGTCTATCTATCTTTTTGGTCACTAAAGATAATCTGATGAGACTAATCTTTATAGGTTTGATTTTATTAATCTTTATTACTTATATCATGTTGCAGGTAATCTTTAGCAAAAAAGATAAGGTTTATGCATCAAAATACAATTTTATCTCAAGGCTTTATTTCTATTTGATGAGTGGTTTTTCCGTTGAGGATAGTTTCAATCAAAGTAAATATTGCATTGAAGATATCAAGAATAAGAATTTAGATTCATTCAAAAATTCAAACATGATTGAAAAAATTAACTTTGGCGTTTTCAATTTAACTTTAAGAGATGTTTTCGATGGAAATAGCATTAATTTTGAAGAAAAACTCAATGTTATCAATAACAACTATGAAAGCTTTTCAATTCAGAAAACTAATGCTTTAAATGAATTAACTGTTTTGAAAGTTATCAGTTTCATTTTTCTATTATCATTTTCTTTCTTAGTTAATTTCTTTGCTAAGACATTAACTTTCAATAGTGTTTTCACAATCATCTGTTTAGTTTTATTTGCTCTATATTATTCAGGTATTTTGTTTTATGAATTTATCTTGACCAAAAGGAGGTTTATCATTTGATTAAAAACAAGGCAAAAAAGAATAAGACTAAGTCATACAGTTGGAATTTTAGTACCAATATCATCGTTATTACTTTCTTTACATTAGGTGCACTTTTATTTGCTATGTGTTTCTTCTTTGAAAATAAGATTAACACTAAAATCGCCATTGTTGGTTCCATTCTTATTTTTGGTGGAATTTGCACATTAATCTATAAATTTGTATCAATAAGAAAGCTTAAAAAGGAGAAGAAAGTTAAATTCAATAAGTATTTAACTAACATTCTTCTTGAGAACAATAACGATTTATATCAAACATCACACATGAATATTATTTTGTTGAGTCCAAGTAACAGTAAGAAGATCAACAAGTTACCATTAAACGATTTTAGAAGTAAAGTTGATTACTTTATTGATAAATCTAATCCTTACTCTTGGATGGTGCAAGAAACATTGGTCAATGCTGAAGAAAGACAGATTAATAATAATTTTAAGAATATCTTTACTTCTTATCTTAATTTCTATGGTAAGGAAGAAGGTTATTCAAAGAAATTATTTATTTCTTCAATTATTACAATCATATCTTTCTTCATCATCTTAGTCTTAGCATTCATATTTAAGGAGAACTTATTTTGATTAAATTTGTTCTCGCATTAAATATGTTGTTGACTATGATACCTGCAGGATTCATTGTTTCTGATTACGCAAAAATAAATTCATGGAATGAAACAATCAATTCTTATGAAGTAGTTGCAAGTCAAGCAATACTTCATGAGAAAGATGTTGAAGAGCTACTTCCAGATGAAATAAGTTTCAGATTTGAATACAAAGAAAACGGGGAGGGAATTTACTACTTATTAAATCAGGGAGATGATGGCTTACAATGCTATTATCTCTCGGCCAATTTACAGCTAAATACATTTATCGACGATTACATGATAGAAAGAAAATTCTGTGTCAACATGAATTCAGTCTAACTTATTTATGTATTGTGAATTTAATTAAGCATGCCTCTATTTTTCTAATATATAAATGATATAATTTAACCCGCCGAGGTTAATTATGAAAAATATTATTGAAGATTTAGAATCTAGAGGTTTACTTGATAATTTTTCCTCAGAAGAAAAAGTTAAAAAATTATTAGAAACCAAACGTACAGTTTACTGTGGCTTCGACCCATCAAACAGAAGTATGCAACTTGGTAACTTCGTCATGATTACAATTTTACGTCGTTTCCAAAATGCTGGTCATAGAATCATCGCCGTTTTAGGTGGCGCAACTGGTATGATTGGTGATCCTTCAGGTAAAAAGTCTGAAAGAACATTCCAAACAGAAGAAAAGATTTTCGAAAATGCTGAATGCTTGAAAAAGCAACTTAGTAAATATTTGGATTTCTCTGATCCAGAAAAAGGCATTTTAGTTAATAACTATGATTGGTGGAGCAAAACAGATACAATTCACTATTTAAGAGATTATGGTAAATACTTCCAAGTCAATCAGATGCTTGCAAAAGATATCGTAAAATCAAGACTTGAAGTCGGTATCTCTTATGCTGAATTCAGCTACATGCTTCTTCAAGCAGGTGATTTCAACCATTTATATCACAATTACAACTGCCAAATTCAAATTGGTGGCGGTGACCAATGGGGAAATTTAACTGCTGCACTTGATTTTGTCAGAAAAGTTAATGATGAATCTGAAGTTGAATGTTTCTCAGCAAAACTTATCACTGATAGTGAAGGTAGAAAGTTTGGTAAGAGTGAAAAAGGAGCATTGTTCCTTGATCCTACTATGACCTCTCCATTTGAAATCTATCAATACTTCATCAACGTATCTGATAGTGATGTTAAGAAATACCTCTATATCTTCGATGATCGTCCTTTGAGTGAATTGGATGAAATCTATAAGAAACATATGGAACATCCTGAACTTAGATTAGGTCAAAAAGAATTGGCTTACTCTATCACATCAATCGTTCACTCCAAGGAAGATGCTGATTCTGCAGTTAAAATCACTGAATCACTCTTCAAGGATGATTACATAGGTTTAAATGAAAAAGAGATGGATTATCTTGCAAAAACATTTGATGAAAGATACACCGTTGATGATGTCAATATCAATTTAGTTGATGCACTTATCTTAACTCACTTAGCTTCATCTAAGAGAGAAGCAAGGGAATTCGTCAAGAATAACTCTATCAGAGTTAACGGCGAAAAAGTTAATGATTTAGAAGCAGTTTTAGGTCAAGATAATTTGCTCCATGGCAAGTATATTTTCTTAAAACGTGGCAAGAAAAATATTGCATTAATTGAGTTAAAAAAATAGTTGCGTCTTATTAAATTTGAATTTCAAATTCTTTATAATATTAGTGGCTTAAAAAAGGAGAAATTAATAAAATGGCACAAAAATTAACAGCTGAAGAACTCCAAGCATTAAAAGAGCAAAGAGAAAAAGCATTTGCTGAAGCCTGGGAAGGTTTCAAGGGTACTGCATGGAAGGAAGGCATCAATACACGTGACTTCATTCATGAAAACATCAAACCATATGATGGTGATGATTCATTCTTAAAGGGTCCTACAGCTCGTACACAACGTGAAGTAAATGAAATGGAAAGAGTTATGAAGATCGAAAGAGACCGTAATGGTTGCTACGATGTCGATCTTGATCACATCTCTTCCTTCTACGATGAATTCGGTCCTGGTTATTTATTAAAGGATGACGATTTAATCGTTGGTTTCCAAACAGACGTTCCACTCAAGAGACAAATTAACCCATTTGGTGGTCTTAGAACTGCAAGAGAAGCTTGCGAAGCTTACGGTTACAAGTTCCCAGAACATGTTTTAAACGATTTCAAATATCGTACAACTCATAATGACGGCGTCTTTATGTGTTATTCCAAGGAAATGAGAACCGCACGTCACGCAGGTTTATTAACTGGTTTACCAGATGCTTACGGTCGTGGTCGTTTAATTGGTGACTATCGTAGAGTTGCTTTGTACGGTATTGACTACCTCATTGAACAAAAGCAAAAAGATAAAGATTTCTATGGCATGAAAGATATGGATGTTGAAAACATCCAACTCATGGGTGAAATTTCAAGACAAATCAAAGGCTTGAACTTCATGAAGAACATGGCCAAGAAATATGGTTATGACATTTCTTATCCTGCAAAGAATGCAAGAGAAGCTATCCAATGGACTTACTTCGCATATCTTTCTGCAATTAAGACACAAAACGGTGCTGCTATGTCCTTCGGTAGAACCGATGCATTCTTCGATATTTATATCAACAGAGATATCGAAAGAGGTATCTTAACAGAAGAACAAGCTCAAGAATTGATTGATGACTTAGTTATCAAGTTCAGATTCGTCAGACACCTCAGAACACCTGAATACAACGAATTATTCGCTGGTGATCCAACATGGGTTACTGAAACATTAGGTGGTATTGATGTCGATGGTCACTCCATGGTTACTAAGACTTCATTCCGTTACTTAAATACACTTTACAACTTACACACAGGTCCAGAACCAAACTTAACAGTTTTATATTCTTCCAAGCTTCCTGAAGGCTTCAAGAATTACTGTGCAAAGGTTTCTATCCAAACAGACTCCATTCAATATGAATCTGATGAAAGAATGAGACCTTTATTCGGTGATGACTACTCCATCGCATGCTGTGTTTCTGCTATGAGAATTGGTAAAGATATGCAATTCTTCGGTGCACGTTGTAACTTACCTAAGACATTGTTATTAGCAATCAACGGTGGTATCGACAATGCAACCAACATGAAACTCGGTCCTCAAATGGGTGTTATCGAAGGTGAAGTCTTAAATTATGACGAAGTTAGAAGTAGATTATCTGTCTACCTTGACTTCATGGCAAGACTTTATGTTAACACAATGAACGTCATTCACTTCAACCACGATAAGTATGCATATGAAGCATGTGAAATGTCATTACATGACACAAATGTCAACAGATTAATGGCTTTCGGTATCGCTGGTTTATCTGTTATCGCTGACTCCTTATCAGCTATCAAGTATGCAAAAGTTCACGTTATCAGAGATGAAAACAACTTAATCGTTGACTTCAAGAGAGAAACTGAAGACTTCCCTAAATTTGGTAACGATGATGAAAGAGTTGATGAAATCGCAGTCGAAATCATCAAGGAATTCATGGATGATTTAAGAAAGCATCCTTGCTACAGAAATGCAAAACACACCTTATCTGCATTAACAATTACTTCCAACGTTATGTATGGTAAGAAGACAAATGCAACTCCAGATGGTCGTGCTAAAGGTGACTACTATGCTCCAGGTGCTAACCCAATGCATAATCGTGACGAAAATGGTGCAATCGCTTCATTGAACTCAGTCTCCAAGCTTCCATATGAATACTGCATGGATGGTATTTCCAACACATTCTCCATCACTCCTCCAGCTTTAGGTAAGAACTTAGCACAACAAGTTGAAAACTTAGTTGGTATGATGGATGGTTACTTCGATCGTGGTGCTCACCACTTAAATGTTAACGTCTTCAACAAAGACACCTTATTAGATGCTATGGATCACCCAGAAAATTATCCTAACTTAACAATCCGTGTTTCTGGTTACGCAGTCAACTTCGTCAAATTGGATAGAGATCACCAATTAGAAGTTATCGCTCGTACATTCCATAACAAGATGGGTAGATAATCAAGCTGATGGAAAAAAGATCGTTTGATTACACTTCATTCGATACTTTTTCTACAACTGATGGTCCTTTCATAAGATATGTTCTTTTCTTAGCAAGATGCCCAATGAGATGCATCTACTGTCACAATCCTGAAACTTTCGTTCCAAGTGCATACATAACTATGACATTTGAACAATTGAAGAAGAATTATGATGACGAAAGAACATATTTTAAGGATCGTGGTGGTATCACATTCTCAGGCGGTGAACCTCTTTTATGGGCTGAACAAATCATTGAATGGAAGAAATTCATGAATGGTGATGTTAATATCTGCATCGAAACATGTGGTAATGTTTCTTCACCATTTGTTGAACCACTCTTAGATGAACTTGACAGCATGTTCTGCGATATCAAATTCACAAATGAAGAAGATTACAAGAAATATGCACACGGTTCATTACAAAGAACTCTTGATTTCTTAAAGCTCGTTGATAAGAGAGAGAAACTTGCTCAGAATTGTACAATCAGAGAAGTTGTTGTTCCAACAATTAATGATAATTTAGATTACATTAAAAAACTTTGTGACATTGTACTCACCAATTTTAAGAACATTCGTAAAATTGAATTATTGCCTTTCCACGATATGTGTACTGATAAATATCAAAAGTACAATATGCCATGGGTTTTGAAAGACATTGAATCACTTGATTCAGAAGTAATCGATGACATGTACGTCGAGTTACGTAAATTGTACCCTGAAATTGAATTTAGATAAATAGTAAATCTTAAATATTGAGAAGATAAGGTCACCCTGACGGGTGACTTTTTTATTTTCATAATCTTCTTTTTGTATAATAATTGAAAAAATAAGAGGTTATTTTATGTTCACAATTAATGACATTATCGATTCAAAAAGAATTACCCCTACAAAATTTACAGCAATTATTGAAATTCAAAAAGGTAGCAAGATGAAGTATGAAATTGACAAAGAGACTGGATATTTACGTCTTGACAGAGTCCTTTACACTTCGACTCACTACCCACAAAATTACGGATTTATTCCTAAAACTTTATCAGAAGATGGTGACCAACTTGATGTTTTAGTTTTAACTAGTGAATCAATTGTTCCTAACACACTAGTTGATTGTAAACCTGTTGGTGTTGTCTTGATGAAAGATAACAATGAAATGGATGAAAAGATTGTTGCAGTTTGCTCATCCGATCCATTCTACAACATGTACAACGATATGGATGAATTACCTAAACACGTTTTTGATGAAATTGTTCATTTCTTCACTGTTTACAAATACTTAGAAGGTAAGAAAACCGAAGTATTTGCCATCAAGAATAAAGAAGCAGCTATTAAAATCATCAAAGAAAGTATCGATAGATACAACGATGCTAAGAAAGGAAATCAATAATTGATTTGGTAACTACAGGATTCAATTTGTAGTGACCAACTAAATCTAATTTATTAGCAAATGAGGATTTTTCCTCATTTGTTTTTAATTGAGCGTATTCTTTTACAATAGTTTTATGATATTTTTGTCCTTCGACTGAAAGAAGTGAATTATGACCACCATCTTGAGTGACAATGTAATAAATATTTGGAAGATTATTCATTCTTAAGTTTGCAGCAAGTGAATTAGCGTTTGAAACAGTTAAATCATCAATTGCATAAATAACTAAAGTTGGGATATTTTGGTTGTTCTTTTTGAGATCCTTAACGCATGGAGTTAAAGCTTTTGTTCCATGAGCAACTAAGTTAAACAAATAGTTAAATGGATTTAAGTAACTAAGTAAAATATTTTTTCTTGTTGCTGCATCGTTAATTGCTTTAATTGGAGCATTGAAACCAGATCTTGAGATGATTTTTGCTACTAAATCATTCTTTTTGGAGGCAACAACTGTGTAACCACCCCAAGAATGTCCGTAAAGAATTACTTTCTTATTTTCATTTATATTGTGTTCTTTGATGTAATTTAATAAATTTTCCATGACATATTTGGAAAAATAGAGGTTTTTTAGAGTTTTTCCAGAGGAAAGACCTGTTCCATAGTGGTCGTAAGCAAGAACTTTATAACCTAAATTGCATAAGAAATTGATATCTAATAAATATTGAAGATGAGTATGGCCATAACCTGGAGAAAGGATAATCATCTCTTTGGAAGAATCATATTTAGTTTTTGAAACGTAAATATAGCCACCAATTATGATTTTCTTATCAATTTGATAGCTGAATTCTTCTCTATCTAAATTATTTTCATAATCTTTGAAAGAAAGAAAACATGGATTATCGACTTCTTTTAAATGTTTACAGAACATTACTTGATTTAAAACGATTGCACCGATGATTCCAGCGACTACATAGAAGGCAATAATACCTAAAATTATATATAGTGATAACATTTTATGACCTCATTAACGCTATAAATTATATAAAAAATTAGAAATTTAAAATAATATTAAAAATTAGCAGTCGCTACTTGACAGTGCTAAAAAATGTTGTATACTATTACTGTGATTTGAAAAAAGTCACAAATAGGAGGTATATCCTTATGGAAAATAACGAACAAAAATATACTCAAAAAGTAATAGAAGCAATCAACAATTCACGTGCAATCGCTATGAATAGAAATAATCCTCAGGTAGATATCTGCCATCTTTTAAGAGCATTATTTGATCAAGTTGGTTCTTTGTATCAAAATGTTTTGAATAAAATAGGTATTGATCCAAAGTCAGTATCTCAAAATATTGATAAATACATCAATTCAATCAACAAAGTTGATTCATCATCTGAAATTGATTTTTCAAATGACTACAAAAATTTGCTTCACAAAGCTAGTCAATATCAATCACAATTTGATGATGACTATCTTTCTGTTGAACATATTTTACTTGCTCAATTCGACATCAAGAATAGTATTGTTGCTGAATTAAGTAAAATCGATAAGTATTCCAAGAAGACTTTCTTAGATGCTATAAAACAAATTAGAGGTAATCAAAAAGTTACTTCTGATAATCCAGAAGATACTTATGAAGCACTATCTAAATATGGTAGAGACCTTGTTGGTGATGTCATGAGAGGAAAAATCGACCCAGTTATTGGTCGTGACGATGAAATTAGACAAGTTATGATGATTTTATCCAGAAAATCAAAAAATAATCCTATCTTAATCGGTGACCCTGGTGTTGGTAAAACTGCTATTGTTGAAGGTTTAGCATGGAGAATTTTTAAAGGCGATGTTCCTGAGACATTAAAAGATAAAACTATTTTCTCATTGGATATCGGTTCTTTGATTTCCGGTGCTAAATACCGTGGTGAATTCGAGGAAAGAATTAAAGCAGTCATGAATGAAATCGTTAAAAGTGAAGGTAGAATCATCCTTTTTATTGATGAAATTCATACTTTAATCGGTGCTGGTGCTACTGGTGATGGCTCATTGGACGCAGCAAATATCTTAAAACCTATGCTTGCTAGAGGTGAATTACACTGTATCGGTGCAACAACTTTAAACGAGTATAGAAAATATATTGAAAAAGACCCTGCTTTTGAAAGACGTATGCAAAAAGTTATGGTTGACGAACCAACAACAGAAGATTCAATTGCAATTTTAAGAGGACTTAAAGAAAGATATGAAATGCACCACAGTGTTGAAATAACTGATGACGCATTAATTGCTGCTGTAACTTTATCAAAGAGATATATTGCTGATAGATTTTTGCCTGATAAAGCCATTGATTTAATCGATGAAGCATGTGCAAAAGTTAGAATGGCTATTGACTCTATGCCAGAAGAACTTGATGAAGTTAATAGAAAATTGATGCAACTTGAAATCGAAAGAGTCTCACTTAAAAAAGATGTTTCAGAATCTGCTCAAAAACGTCTTGAAGCTATGGAAAATGAGATTAGTCAATTGAAAGAAAAGAAGACTGAACTTACTGCAAAATGGCAAAGTGAAAAGAAAGATTTGGAGCAATCCAAAGATATTAAAGTTGAACTTGATAAAGCAAATCTTAATTTGGATAAAGCTTTAAATGATGGTGACTACGAAAAAGCAGCCAAACTTCAAAACATGGTTATTCCTACTTTAAGAAAGAAATTGAATGAAATTTCTTCTAAAGATAAGGAAGGTAAGATGTTAAATGAAGTTGTCACTGATGAAAATGTTGCTGAAGTTGTCTCCTCTTGGACTGGAATTCCAGTTAGTAAATTAAATAATTCAGAATCTAACAAGATTTTGAATTTGAAGAATGAACTTGCAAAACGTGTCATCGGTCAAGATGAAGCTTTGAATAAAGTTTGTGATGCTATTATCCGTTCCAGAGCAGGTATTAACGATAGCAACAGACCTTTAGGTTCCTTCTTATTCTTAGGTCCTACCGGTGTTGGTAAAACTGAAATTTGCAAAGCTCTTGCTGAGCAATTATTTGATAGTGATCAACAGATTGTCAGAATTGATATGTCTGAATACATGGAGAAATACTCTGTTTCCAGATTAGTCGGTGCTGCTCCTGGTTATGTTGGTTATGAAGAAGGTGGTCAATTAACTGAAGCAGTTAGAAGAAAACCTTATTCCATCGTCTTACTTGATGAAATCGAAAAAGCTCATCCAGATGTTTTCAATATCTTGCTTCAAATCTTAGATGATGGTCGTTTAACCGATTCTAAAGGTAGAGTTGTTGACTTTAAGAATACAATTATTATCATGACAAGTAATCTTGGTAGTGAATTCTTGCTTGAAGGTAACACTGAAAAGCAACGTGAACAAGTTCAAGCCTTGCTTAAGACTAAATTTAAACCTGAATTCCTCAATAGAATTGATGAAATTATCATGTTTAACTCATTATCTGAAAGTGTCATCAAAGATATTGTTAAGAAATTCTTAAATATTTTGAAAAATAGACTTGCTAGTAAAGAAATTGAACTTACTTACACTGATAAAGTTGTTGATAAGATCAAAGAAGATAGTTACGATCCAATCTATGGTGCAAGACCAATTAGAAGATACATTCAAACTCATCTTGAAACTGATATTGCAACAAAAATTATCAGTGGTGAAATCATTAAATCAGTTCAAATTGACGTCAAAAACAATCAATTTGTCTTTAAATGTAACTAATGCATATCTGCCAGAAATGGCAGATATTTTTTGTCTCAAAATTTCCAATTTTGTCGGCAAAAATAGGTTTATTTTTGTGTTGAAAAGCAAACTTGAATATTATAAAATTATTAAGCATGTGTAGCATCAATTGCACTTTTATGCCTTGATGATTAATCAATTTAGTAGAAATTGAGCTAGATTTCGAAGATTATTCATCCGATAATAGGGGCAATTGACCTTATATGTACCAATTTAGGAAAGGAGAAGAAAATGTCAAGATACACAGGTCCAAGTTGGAAAGTTTCTCGCCGTTTACATTACTCCGTGTTAGGTACTGGTAAGGAATTACAAAAACGTGATTTCGTTCCTGGTCAACATGGTCGTACTGAAAAGAAAGTTAAGATTTCTGAATACGGCAAACAAATGGCTGAAAAGCAAAAGTTAAGAAACACTTATGGTGTTAGCGAAAAGCAATTCCGTCGTTTCTTCAAGATGGCAAAAGCTGATAAGACTCAAGTCACAGGTTTAGCCTTCATGAGAATTCTCGAATCAAGATTAGACAATATGGTCTACCGCTTAAACTTCGCAACAACAAGAAGACAAGCAAGACAATTAGTCAATCACGGTCACATCTTAGTTAACGGTGCTAAGGTTGATGTCCCTAGCTACTTAGTTAAAGTTGGTGATGTTATTTCCGTTAGAGAAAAGAGCCAATCCTTAGAAATTGTCAAGAAAGCATTAGAAAACGAATTTGTCGTTAAATATGTTGAACTTGATAAGAACAAATTCTCTGGTAAGATGATTCGTCTTCCTGAAAGAGATGAACTCACCAAAGAAATTGATGAAGCTCAAATCGTTGAATTCTACAACAGAAAGATGTAATTAATTTATATCGTTGTTATTATGAGACATGGCGTTTGTGGTGAAGTGGTTAACACATCTGGCTGTGAACCAGACATTGGCGAGTTCAATTCTCGTCAAACGCCCCATTATTTATCATAATAGCAACGATATTTTTTTATACTTATAATTAGATAACTATCTAAATTTAATAGGAAACCTATATTTTATATAATAAAAATGGTTTATTTTTGTATTGTTAAGGAGTAAATTTTGAATATGTCATACGATTTTAAAAAGATTGAAGAAAAATGGCAGCACAAGTGGGAAAATGAAAAATACTACAAGACTGATGTTTGGGATTTTTCCAAACCTAAGTTTTATGTGTTAGATATGTTCCCATATCCATCAGGCGCTGGTCTTCACGTTGGTCACGTTGAAGGTTACACCGCTACTGATGCACTTGCTAGAGTTAAAAGAAGCCAAGGCTTTAACGTTTTGCACCCAATAGGTTTTGACTCATTCGGTTTACCTGCAGAACAATTTGCTATCAAGAACAACAAACACCCTGGTCCATTCACCGATAAGAATATCGACCAATTCGTTGTTCAACTTAAACGTTGTGGTTTCTCCTACGACTGGGACAGAGTTATCAAAACTTCTGATCCAAGCTTTTACAAATTTACCCAACAAATCTTTTTAAAATTATTCAATGATAACCTTGCCTACTACGATGCTAGACCAGTTAACTACTGCAAAGAATTAGGTACTGTTTTGGCTAACGAAGAAGTTATCGATGGTTTCTCTGAGAGAGGTCATTTCCCTGTTGAGAGAATCATGATGAAGCAATGGGTTTTAAAGATTACCGCCTACGCTGATAGATTACTCGATGACTTAACTTTGATCGATTGGCCTAAATCAACCATTGAAATGCAAAAGAACTGGATTGGTAAATCAACCGGTGTCGAAATTGAATTCGATATCAAAGGTTTGGATGATAAATTCACTGTTTACACAACTAGAGTCGACACACTCTACGGTTGTACATACGTTGTTTTAGCCCCAGAACATCAATTAGTTTCTAAGTTAACAACCCCTGAGAATAAAGAAAAAGTGGAAGCATACATCAAAGCTTGCGCTTCTAAATCTGATATGGATAGAACTGAGCTTAACAAGGAAAAAACTGGTGTTTTCACAGGTAGTTATGCTATTAATCCTATCAACAACAAAGAAGTTCCAATCTATATCGGTGACTACGTTTTAGCAAGTTATGGCTCCGGTGCTGTCATGGCTGTTCCTGCTCACGATACTCGTGACTATGAATTTGCTAAGAAACACAACTTACCTATTGTTCAAGTTGTTGAAGGTGATATTTCTAAAGAAGCTTATGTCGATGATGGTGCTCACATCAATTCTGAAGAAGCAAATGGTTTAAATATTGCTGATAGTAAGAAAGTCATCACCGATCACTTAGTTAGAATCGGTAAAGGTAAGCCAAAGAATAACTATAAGTTAAGAGACTGGTTATTCTCAAGACAAAGATACTGGGGTGAACCAATTCCAGTTGTTCATACTGAAGATGGTGAAATCATACCTTTGAAGGATGAAGATTTACCACTTGTCTTACCTGAACTTGATGACTACACACCTGCTGGTGATGGCAAGCCACCACTTTCTAAGGCAAAGAACTGGGTTAATATCACTTACGAAGGTAAAAAGTGTGAAAGAGAAACAAACACCATGCCTCAATGGGCAGGTTCCTCTTGGTACTATGCACGTTTTATTGATCCAACAAACGATAAAGAAATTGGTGACAAGAGACTCTTAGATCACTGGTTACCAGTTGATACATATATCGGCGGTGCTGAACACGCAGTTTTGCACTTACTCTATTCAAGATTCTGGCATAAATTCTTGTATGATAAAGGCGTCTTTTCATGCAAGGAACCATTCCAAAAATTGTTCCACCAAGGTATGATTTTAGGTTCCGATGGTAACAGAATGTCAAAATCATTAGGAAATACCGTCAATCCTCTCGATATCATCGAAAAAGTCGGTTCTGACGCACTTAGATTGTACGAAATGTTCAAAGGACCATTGGATCAATCCTTACCATGGTCTGAAAATGGTACAGATGCTGCTTATAAATTCCTCGATAGAGTTTACAGATTGTACACAGATAGTTTCTACACATCAAAGTGGACAGATAATGAGAATTCAAAATTGGATTATATCTACAATTTCACTGTTAAAAAGGTCACAGAAGACTATGAAATCTTGCATTTCAACACTGCAATCAGTCAACTCATGATCTTTGTTAACGAATTGTACAAAGCAGAAAGCTTACCTAAGTACATGCTTAAGTCCTTAGCACAGATGATTGCCCCTATCGCTCCATGCTTAGGCGCCGAAATCTACGAAGTACTAGGTAACACAGATAAGATTGATTTTGCTCCTTGGCCAAGTTACGACAAAGAGAAAGCCGTTAAAAATGAAGTTACATACGCAATTCAAATTAACGGTAAATTAAAAGCAACAATCAATGCTAACCTCAACTTATCAAAAGAGGAACAAGAAAAACTAAAAGAAACCGTTTTGGCTATGCCTGAAGTTACTCGTTACACTGAAGGTAAAGAGATCAAACGTGTTATTGTTGTTGTAAATAAGATTGTAAATATTGTTTGCTAGGAGAATTTTATGGATATTGTAAAAATTATTAGTGAAGAGTTAAATCTCAAAGAAAATCAAATTAGTAACTGTATCACATTGCTTGATCAAGGTGATACTGTTCCATTCATCTCACGTTACCGTAAAGATGTCACTGGAAATATGATCGACGTTCAAGTTAGATACGTCGCTGATAGAGTTGAAGTTTTACGTCAACTTGAACAAAGAAAACAACACGTTTTCAAAGTTATCGATGAACAAGGTAAGATGACGGAACAAATCGCTCACGATTTGGAAAATGCCACAACCTTGAACGAAGTCGAAGATATCTATAGACCTTACAAGGTTAAGAAAGAAACAAGAGTTGCTAAAGCTCTCAAAGCTAATTTGGATAAACTTGCTGACTACATCCAAGAAGGTAAGACTGAAAATCCTTTGATGGAAGAAGCAGCAAAGTATGTTTGTGATGACTACAAGACTCCTGAAGCCTGTATTCAAGGTGCATCTGATATCATCGCTGGAAAGATTTCTGACAATCCAAATTATCGTAATTTCATCAAGAAATACTATGCAAAGAGTGCAGTTTTGAAGGCTACTAAATCTCCAAAAGCAATGTCAAATGTTTACGATAATTACGCTAACTTTGAAAATTTACTCTTCAAGACCCCTTCTTTTAGAATTTTAGCTATCAACAGAGGTGTTAAACAAAAATGTTTAACCAAAGAAATCATCTTAAATGATGAAGCAATCATCGATAGAATTTGTGATTTTGAAGTTAAGGAACATCATCCTTACAAAGAAATCTTGGATAATTGCGTTATCGATGCTTACAACCGTTTAATTAAGCCAAGTATCTCTAACGAATTCTTCTCTGAATGCTTAGAAAAGAGCGAAGATAAATCAATCGAAGGTTTCAAATTACATTTAAGACAAGTTTTGTTGGAAGCTCCTGTTAAAGACAAAGTTATCATGGGTATCGACCCAGGTTTACGTACCGGCTGCAAGATTGCAATTATTGATGCACAAGGTACAGTTATTTATCATGGCGTTGCTTATCTCCATAATGCAGGTACTAAGAGAAAAGAACACTTGGATAATTTCATCAATATCATCAAGCAATACAAAGTTAATTTGATGGCTTTAGGTAATGGTACTGGTGGTAGAGAAACTGAAGAAATTTTAGTTAAATACATCTTGCCTGAAGTCGAAAATGTTTCATACTGTTTCGTTTCCGAATCTGGTGCTTCTATCTATTCTGCCAGTGATGTCGCTAGAGAAGAATTCCCTGAATACGATGTCACAATTAGGGGTGCAATCTCCATTGCAAGAAGATTACTTGACCCACTCAGTGAACTTGTCAAGATTCCACCAGAGTCAATCGGTGTCGGTCAATATCAACACGATTTGAACCAAACTAAGTTGAAGAACGCCTTAAAAGGTGAAGTTGAAGATGTCGTTAACCTTGTTGGTGTAGATTTAAATATCGCATCCAGCTACATCTTAACTTACATCTCCGGTTTATCTAAGTCATTAGCCAAGAATATCGTCGAATACAAAGCTGAACACGGTGCTTTCAAGACTAGAAGTGAACTTTTAAATGTTAAAGGTTTCGGTAATAAAGCCTTTGAAAACTGTGCTGGTTTCTTGCGTATCGATGGTGAAGAACCTCTTGATAACACTGCAATTCACCCTGAATCCTACAAGGTTGCTAAAGAAATCTTAAAGATCTACAACATTGAAGTTTTAGATGATTTTGGTAAAGCAAAACTTGGTATGATCAAAGAGGAAGACTATGAAAAATTAGCCAAGAGATTACATGTTGGTGTCATCACTTTACAAGATATTGTTAAAGAATTGATTAAGCCAACACGTGACCCTAGAACTGAAATTAAGAAAGCTACCTTACTTAGAACTGTCAATGATATCTCCAAAGTTAAAGTTGGCATGGTTTTGGAAGGTACTGTTAGAAATATTACTGAATTTGGTGCATTCGTTGATATCGGTGTCCACAATGAAGGTTTATTACATAAATCTGAAATCAGTGAAAACTATGTTTCTGATATCAATCAATACTTAAAGATTGGTGATATCATCAAGGTTAAAGTCATCTTAGTTGATTTGGATAGAAAACAAATCAAATTATCAATGAAGAAAGTTAGTTCTTTACCTTTAACAACTGAAGAACAAGCTAAAGAGATGAACACTCCTAAATCCACTAAGAAAGTTGAACAAGTTGATCTTAGTGAACCTGCAAAGGAAGAATAAAACTAGATGAATAGTGCTTCTTATGCAAAAACTCACAACCGATTAGTAAGAAGATATCAAAGATATTCACTTTACATTTTCTGGGCAGCAGCATTCTCAATCGTAGCATTGATTGTTTGCTGTCCATCTACCAACTATGATTCATATAAATACGCTTTGGATAACAGCACAACTGTTTCTAGAGATGGTTTGATTGGTGTTGGTTTCGGTGCGATGTTAAATATACCTGGAACAATTCTTTCGATATATTTTAAATATGCACCAAGTGAAAATATAAAAACTTATTTCATCGTCTTTGCTTCATTTTTAGCAGTAATTTTCTCTGCAGGTATGCTAGTAATTGCTTTATTTGCAAGAAAAGGTAAGAAATGGGCACAACTTACAGCATTTATTTTCTACGCTGTTGATTTATTATGTATCTTTTTCTACATCGCTCCATTTTCTGCAAATTTCTTAACAGTTTCAGATTACTACATCGATGTTGTTTTGCATATTGTAATCCTTGTTTTTATCATCTTAGCTTATTTAACTAGATTGCAACTTGTCAAACTAAAGAAAGATCAAGACGACTTGATTGCTAAAGATAGAGAAGTTTCTAAAGACAAATATACCATCGTTTCATTCAAGACAAACAAGTCTAAAAAAGATGGTGTTGATTTCATTTCAACCGACAAAAACGAATCAGATAATGAATCTTAATATGATATAATTTGTAAGGTTTTTTATATATGATTAGTAGAAAAGTATTAAGAGAAAAGATCGTTCAAGCAATCTATGCTTGCATGATGCAAAGTGGAATTGACGAAAATTTTGACCCAATAGAAGTTTTTTCTGATGTCTTTGAATGCGACTACGCAGATATTGATATCTATGCAAAAGAGATCTTTTTGAGCGTTTTAGATAAGCAAGCTGAGATTATCGAAGCATGCCAAACATACTTAGAAGGTTGGACTTTTGATAGATTAAATTCTGTTACTAAAGCAATCTTACTTGAAGCTGTCGCTGAAGGTAATTACGTTAAAGAAACTGATAAAAAAATCATTGTTAATGAAGCCATCAACATAGCTAAAAAATACATTCCAAATGAGGATTACAAGAAAGTTAATGCAATCCTCGATAAGGTGATTCATGAATAATACCAGAGTATTTTCAATAAATGAGATTACTCAAATTATTGGCAATTTAATTAATAGAATTCCATTAAACAATTTTCTCTGCAAAGGGGAAATTGTTTCTTTTAAAATTGCAAGAAAATACATTTATATCGACCTTTGTGATATTGATACTTCATCTGCTACTGATTCAAGAGCACAAATTAAAGTGATGTATTTTCTCTCATCAGAATTAGAAAAAGAAAGATTAGAAAATAGCCTTAAAATTGGTGATCATATTCTTATCACTGCTAACTTTAATTTCTACGCACATTATTCTTCAATCACTTTGATTGCAAGAAAGATTGAAAAACTTGAAGATACAGTTTCACTTGCAATGAAAATTAAAAAAGCTTTAATTGAAAAGCTTGATAAAGAAGGTTATTTAGAAACTTCAAGAAAGAAAAAGATTCCTGAAAACGTTGAGAAATTAGCAATTTTAACCTCCAAAGACTCCGCTGCTTACAACGATTTACTTGTTTCATTAAGTCTTCGCTTACCTTGTGAAATTACAGTTTACGATACAGTTATGCAAGGCAAAGATTGTGTTAAATCTGTTGTAAATAACTTAGATTTAGCCTATCAACAAGATTTTGATTGTATTATCATCTCCAGAGGTGGTGGTTCTAAAAACGATTTGGAAGAATTTGATTCAGAAGAAATTGCTTATAAGATTGCTGAAAGTAAAATTCCTGTTATTACTGCTTTAGGACATTCAATTGATAGAACTATTGCAGATTATGTTTCTGATTATTGTGCTATTACACCAACTGAAGCAGGAAGTTTAATTAATAAATCCTTAGAAAGTTGTGCAAGTGATTTAGAAACTTACAAGTATAAATTAGTTCAATCCGAGCTAAACATTTTAAAAATACACGGGAATTCACTATTAAATTTCGAAAATCAACTTAATAGAAATTCACCAATTACTAAGTTGAATTCAAAAATCTACGATTATGATTCTCAACTTAATAGAAGGATGAATTCACTTATTAATGACAATATTATTAAGTTAAATACTTATTCAAAGTCATTAGAAACAACTAGAAATTACTTCAACCAAGTAATAAATAACTTCAATCATCTCTACAAAACATTTGAGATTTACAATCCAACAATTCCTTTTTCTAAAGGTTTTACATTGATTTATAAAAATAATAAAATTGTTAGAAGTATTAAAGATGTTAAAAAAGATGATGATATCGCAATTAAATTAAAAGATGGTAGCATCACTGCTCAAGTAAAGGAGATAAAAGATGAAAAATAACTTTTCTTATAAAGATGCTGAAAATAGATTAAAAGAAATATTATCTTTATTATCTTCACCTGATATTGACCTTTCAAAGAGCTTAGAATTGTACAAAGAGGGTAAAGATCTTCTTGAAAAGATGAAGGAATACATCGACTCTTTACAGGCGGAAATCAATAAGTAGAATGAAGAAAAATAAGTCATCTGTAAGTATAGATTTAGATAAAATTTCATATAAAGACATAAAGATGTTAACTCTTCAACAGAAAGAAGAATTAGCAAAATTTTTGCGTGAAAAAATCTTGAATACTTGCAAAGATAACGGAGGCCATTTAACTTCAAATCTCGGTGTTATTGAACTAACTATCGCTTTGATGAATAACTTCGATATCGAAAAAGATGATGTTTTATTCGATGTTGGTCATCAAAGTTATACTTATAAAATTTTAACTGGTAGAGATATTTCTCATATTAGAACTAAAGATGGTGCAAAAGCCTTCCAATCGATGAAAGAATCAACTTTTGATCGATTTGAAGCAGGTCACTCTTCAACATCTATCTCATTTGCTTCTGCATTTGATAGAGCAAAGATTTTAAATAATGATGATTCTTACACTATCGCAGTTATTGGTGATAGTTCCATCGTTTCCGGTATTGCTTTTGAAGCAATTAATAACATTAAAAAAGACCCTAAATCCAAACTTCTTGTTGTAATTAATGACAACGGTATGGGTATTTCAAAGCCTATCGGCGGTGTTGAAAATAAATGGGTTAAATTAAGAAACTCAAATTTCTATTACAAAGGTTCTTCAAGATTTAAAAACCTTTTTTCTAAATCTGTCTTAACTCGTTGGTTCTACAGATGGATGAAGAATCTTAAAGATCATTTTAAAGCTATCGTTTTGAAAGATAACTTTATTGAATCACTTGATTTCAACTATTTAGGGCCAATAAATGGACATAATTTAACTCAACTTGATAAGACATTCCAAAAAGCTAAGAAGATGACTGGACCAGTCTTTATTCATATCATCACCAAAAAAGGCAAAGGATATGATTTTACTGAAAATGATACCTTAGGTAAATTTCATGGAGTTTCTCCAAGTGATTTTAATCCTAATGAAGTTAAAGATATATCTAAAATTGCTCTTAGCAAAGCTGTTGTTGATGAATTAGAAAAAGATATGTTCAACGATGAAAAAATGGTTATTATCAATCCTGCCATGGTTTATGGAACTCATATGACTGATCTTTTCAAGAATTACCCAGACAGAACTTATGATGTTGGAATCTGTGAAGAACATGCTGTTACATTTGCTGGTGGATTTGCACTTAAAAAGATGCATCCAGTTGTATCAATCTATTCAACATTCATGCAAAGGTCCTACGATGAAATAATCCATGATGTTGCTAAGATGCATTTACCTGTTTTATTCTTAGTTGATCATGCTGGATTAGTTGGTCCAGATGGTGAAACACATCAAGGAATTTATGATGTCGCTTTCTTAAATTCTATTCCTGATGTTAATTGCTTAATGCCTTATTCATTATCAAGTTTGAAGAAATTGATGGCTAAAGACTACTTCAGTTTAAATAGACCCACATTTATTCGTATCACTCGTGATGAAGTTACTCTTGAAGAAGATAATGAAGAATTTATCTTCAATTCCAGTAAGAAATTACTTATTTCTGTCGGTCCAAGAGGATATGAATTAAATAAGAAAGTAAAAACTTACGACACATTTATACTTGAGGATTTGATGCCTACAAAAGAATATTTACTTTCTAAAATTAATAATTTATTTGATTATGAAGAGATTGTCTTTGTCGATAAATATTCAATTTATGAAGGTACCGCAAGTATTATTTTAGAGATACTTAATTCATTACATTATCAAGGAAATTACAAAACCTACACCATTAAAAAAGAGTATATTCCTCAAGCAAGTATAGATGAACAACTTGAAGCTCAACATCTTGATGATAAATACTTATTAGAAAAACTTGGTGAATAAAATAATCACTATTAGAAATTTTACTTCTAATAGTGATTTTTTTAGTTACCTTTTGTGATATCTAGATAAGATTTAATTGGTAAACAGCCTTTCTTTAAGCAGATTTTGGAAGAAATTTCCGCTGCTTTTTCCATGGCTTTCTCAATCTTTTCTTTACTAGGTTCTTTGAAATATTTTTGTAAAACTAGTTGTGCAATAAATGTACCAAAATAGGTATCACCTGCTCCAGTTGTATCAATCGCTTTAATCTTCCTGGCTTTATTTTTAACTTTAGTGCCATCATTTAAATAAACTGTAGAACCTTTACTACCTCTAGTTAAAACAAGCATTTTCATATGAGGACAGATTTTGAATAACTTTTTAACTTTTCTTCTTAACCATGAAGCATCGATAAGTCTATGTTTTGTAAAGATAATTTCTAATTCATCCTCAGATAATTTAACTATCTGAGCAAATGGTAATAACTTGAAAATAAGAAATTGAATCTTATCTTTAGTGAATAAGCTTAGACGGATATTTGGATCAAAAATTAAGATATTGTTTAAGTAAGTTTTTTCCAAAAATGAAAGGTAAAAGTCGTAGTTGTTGCTAAACATGAGTGGAACTGTGCCATAGTAAAGAATATCATGGCAAAGCGTGTTGAAATTGAAACTAGCTTTATAAAGATGGTCAATAGTTGAATTTTGAAAATGGAATGTAAATTCTCTATCACCTTCTTCATTATTTGTAACTAAAGAATAAGGAGAAACAAGTTCGCAATTGAATGTTAAATTAGTTCTATCCAAACCTTCATCTTTAATAGCTTGATCGATCAATTTTCCGTCACTATCTTTGGCTAAAACTGTGATAAATGATGAATCCTTATAGAAATAATTTACCGCAGAAATGAAGTTTAGTGGAGCACCGCCGACATAACTTACTCCGTCGATTTTATCGAGTAATGCTTCACCAATTGCATAAATTTTATTCATCGATGAAATCCTCCGCTCTTATAATTACTGTATTTTCTGAACTTGATGAAATTGAAAATTCATCGCAATCATCAGTGACATAATTCATGTTTGACATTGAAATTAAGCCATCTTCAGCAAATATTTCTAAAGCAACTCTATCAATATAAATATCAATAATTAATTTATCTTTAGAGTTAAATTTCACCTTACGATACTGTTGTTTAGTTGAAATTTCATCTGGATTACCTTTAATTTGATATTGGTAATGTGAAACGTCATATATTAAATATCCATCTTCAATTGTTAATAATCCATAGTTAGTTTTATTAGAAAGCAATTTGATATTGTAGTTACAGGATGGATTAAGTTGTAACTGAAGATGCTTGTAAAAACCATTGTATTTTGGATTTGAATATTCACTATTTACATCTAAAGTGACTTCTTCAATTAAAACTGGTTTGAAGTATTTTCTTAAAGATTCTATAGGCTTTTGAATTAATTTATTGTCTGCATTTAATGTGATTCTTCTTGGCAAAGTTAAATTATGATTGTATTCTAAATTAGCGTAATTTGCATACCAATTTCTATCCCACATTGCCATCCAAGCAATCATTAAATTATCGTTTTGACAGATAATTGGTGCATAAAAATCAAATCCATAATCAATTTCTTTGAAATTATCAGGATTTACAGCACTAAAATTCTCATCTGTTACTAAGTAAGCAGAAGACATGTGATTTAAAAATTCATCACCTTTTTGTTTGTAGCCAATTAAAGATGCAACAAGAATTCTTTTTTCATCGAACTTGTAACTTGAAGGACACTCAAACATGTAGCAATCATCAGATTCTTTAATGATGTATCTATCAAATTCAAAAGACTTCATATCTTTGGATTTAAATAGTAATAAATTAGCTTTATTTGAATTTGATCTGTTACCAATTAAAACGTAATATGTGTCTTTTTCTTTGAAAATTGAAGGATCTCTGATATCTGAAATAGAGCAATTTTCAGGTAAGGTATTTTCAAAAATAACGGGATTTTTTGCATACTTTTCGAATTTAGCACCATCTTTTGAATATGCAATATTTTGAGTTTGTGTTCTTGAGGAGTCATGCTCAGCATTGCCTGTATAAATCAAATACAAAATATCGTTATCAAAAATAGCAGAACCAGACCAGCAACCATCTTTATCGTAAGAAGAGTTATTGATCAAAGCGATATCTTTCTCTTCAAATTTAATCAAATCATCGCTGACAGCTAATCCCCATTTGATGGAACCGTGAGTGATCTGATCAGGGTTATATTGATAGAAAATATAATATTTATTGAAGGCTTGAATAAAGCCATTTGGATCGTTCATCCAACCCTTTTTAGGATGAAAATGAAATTTCATAAAAATATTTTTATTTTTTGTCATAGTTTTTAGTATTGTGTTAGTAAGGAGGTGTGTTCAAGGAAAGTATCCTTACTTAGATTGATATATTCTTCACTATCTTCGCTTGTAAAGCCTTTGGTGTAACTTTTAACAAAAAGATAGAACAATTTATTCAAATTAGAATCCTCTTTCAAGTAAACGTTATAAAAGTAATCTGCAGAATTTTGGAGTTTTAATTCGTCTACCTCAATACCCTCCAACAAATTGAGAACTACGTTGTAATTATCAAGTAAAGATATTACCTCTGGGTTTGTTTCAATGATTGATTTAAGTCTGGAGACGTTATTTTCAAAATTCTTAGTATCTTTTTTAGCCATAGCGAGCTCGATATGGCAAAGAAAATAATTTAATAAATTTGTTTTATCTTTAATCTTAGTTACATCTACCAAAGAAAGAACTTTTTGAGCGTAGGCAAAATCTTTCTTCATGATCATAAATGAAGCTAGAGTTGTGCTAAGTTTAGTTTTAACATAATTGAATAAAACTGAAAGTTTGTAGGCATTAATTAAATTAGTTAGCTTTGCATTTAATTCTAGCTTCTTTAACTTCTTTTCGAAGATGACATTGTCTAAGTAAAGTGATAAATAGAAAGTGAAAAAAACCAAAACGATGAAGAAAACTATTGAGAAGAAAATGATTAATCCAAGAGATTTAAATGCAATAGCTAAACCTATTGAAACGATTAATACTACATAAACTAAAAAGATAACTAGCAGCAATAATTTCATATAAAAATATTATGAAATTTAAATGCAAAAATCAAAGTTTTAAGTATTAAAATTATATAAATATTTACATATATGAAAAGAATAGTCCATATTGATTTTAACTACTTTTTCGTTCAGGTCGAAGAGTTATTTGATAAGTCACTTAGAAACGTGCCTTGTGCCGTAGGAAGTACCCTAGGCAGAGGAATTATTTCAACTAGCAATTATCTTGCTAGAAGTTTTGGTGTAAGATCCGGTATGGCAGTTTCAATGGCATTAAAAGCATGTCCACAACTTAAACTTGTTCATGAGCATTATCGTGAATATTCTAAAATCAGCAATAAGATTTTCAAATTCTTAAGAAGCAAATTCAATATCTTGAATCAAGTTTCATGCGATGAATGTTTCATTGATATGACTGAATATTTAAAAGGACAAAATGAGTATGATACTTTAAGAGATTTACAATTTGATATTTACAACAAATTTCAAATTAAAGTTTCAATCGGTCTTTCTTATACAACTTTTTTAGCTAAGATGGCTTCAGATTACAAGAAACCACTTGGTTTAACTATCATTACGCCTGAAAATAGAGAAGAAATTCTTTATCCAATTAAGATTAAGGATTTTTATGGAATCGGTAAGAAAACCGCTCCTATTCTTGAAAAAAATGGTATTGAGACTATAGGTGATTTAGTTAACAATAAATTCAATATGGCTAGTTCCATTTTGAAGAATCAATATTCATATTGTTTGGAATGTGCTTTAGGTCATTCTTCTGACATTGTTGAAGTTACTGATTTTGATCCAAAATCCTGTTCAGCAATGACTACATTTGATACAGATACAAACGATTACGAAGAAATTAAAAATGCTTTAACAGATTTAACTAGAAAAGTTTCTAAAGAATTACAACAGTATCATAAGAAAGCTAAAACTATCGTTTTAACCTTACGTGATTCAACTTTCACAACAAAATCACGTCGAACAACATTATCAAAATATACCGATGAAACTGAAACTATTTTGAATGCAGGCTTAAAGATATTTGCAATGATGAAAAGTGACGAAACAGCTTATCGTCTAGTTGGGATTGGTGTCGATAATTTAATTGAAACAGAGGGGAAAATAAGTGAAAATGTAACAACTGAAGACATTATCAATATCTTTAATAAAGAGTTGAATTCCGACCTTTTATTCAAAGCAAATGAGGTCAAGAAAACCGAAGAGTAAGCCAGAGAAAAATAAAGTATTCCTTAATAATATATAATATAGTAAATAATATTTAAGGAGTTTTCTATGAATAAATTTAAGAGAATTTTTTTGATTGTTTGTGACTCACTCGGATGTGGTTATGCTGATGACGCACAAAAATTCGGTGATTACGGTGCAAACACATTTACACATATTGCAGAAAAATTTCCTAAAGGTTTACATATTCCAAATTTAGAAAAGTTAGGTGTTCATGATGTTGCTAATATCAAAGGTACAAAATCATGCAAGCATCCTAAATCATACGTCGCTAAATTAGTTGAAATTTCAAATGGAAAAGACACAATGACAGGTCACTGGGAAATGATGGGCATCGATACAAAAGTCCCATTCAAGACTTTTACTGATACTGGTTTCCCACAAGAATTGATCGATGAATTGGAAGAAAAGACTGGGTACAAATTTATCGGTAACAAAGCTGCTTCCGGTACAGAAATTTTGAAAGAATTAGGTGAACAATCTATGAGAGATAAATCTCTTATCGTTTACACTTCATCCGATTCAGTTATTCAAATTGCTGCAAATGAAGCAGTTGTTCCAGTTCCAGAACTTTATAGAGTTTGTGAAATCACAAGAGAAGTTGTCAATCGTCCAGAATATCGTTTAGGAAGAGTTATTGCTCGTCCTTTCGTTGGCACTGATGCATCCAACTTCAAGAGAACACCAAATAGACATGATTTAGCCCTTTCTCCAACAGAAACAACCTGTATGGACTTATTAAAAGCTGCCAATTATGAAACATATTGTGTCGGTAAAATTGCTGATATCTTCAACAATGTTGGTGTTACAAAATCAGTTAGAACTGTTTCTAACTCCGATGGTATGCAAAAGACTATTAATATCGTTGAAAATGAAGACTTCACTGGTCTTTGCTTCATTAATTTAGTTGAATTCGATTCAGAATACGGTCATAGAAGAAATCCAATCGGATATGGTCAAGCAATCGAACAATTCGACGTTGAACTTGGTGAAATGCTTGAAAAATTACACGATGACGATTTACTTTTAATCACTGCAGACCATGGTAACGACCCTACATGGCATGGTACAGATCATACAAGAGAAAAAGTTATGTTAATTGCTTACTCCAAACAATTTGAACATGGTAAGTATTTAGGTGAAATTAAATCCTTCGGTTCAATTGGTAAGACAGTTTTATATAACTTTGATGTCAAGCCTACCGATAATATTGTTGGTGAAGTTATTAAAGAATATTTTGAAGAATAAAAATGAAGAAAAACAAACTCAAATTCCTAGCCTTATTAGGTGCAGCATCAATCTGCACCAATTTGGCTAGCTGCATTATAATCATCGAAAAATTAACATTCAGAGTAGTTACTTCAGCAGGAGCTATGATGACTCCTTTTGCCCATTGGTATCAAGATTACGACAATTTAAAGACTGTTTACTATCTTTATGACAATGAAAAAGGAAATGCTAAATACACAACCGCTGAAGAAGCATTCTACGATGAAGATTCTCCAGAAGTAATTGTATACGACGTTTATGATGGCTTATTAAAAATCATAAATGAAGGTTTGCCATACAAACTTGCAAGAGTTATTGATAATGGTAACCTTTTCTTGATGAAAACAAAGTATCGTGCAATGAAAGAAAAAGAAGATCCAACTCTAGAAATATCTGGCATGGAAAATGCTAAGATTGCTTATTATACCGATCATGAAGATGATACTTCATTAAGAAAACTTATTCAGAACGTCTACAACTATCATTATGATTTGGTTCAAGTAGAAAACGTTAACGTCGCCTATGATATTTTGCTTTCAGATAATGGAAATTCTTCCATGTCTACAAGCAGATTAAAATACGATTTCGTTTTCATTGAAAATCCTTATGCTTACAGAGCAACTAAACAAGATGAAAATGTCACTTTCTACAATAGAGGTGTCTATTCATCAGTGAATAATGGTTATGATTTAATTAATAGCGATATTAAACGTCAAATCCAATTAAAAGGTCTTGGCGATAATAAACTTTTAGGTTTCCCAGATAAAGGATTATTCATTAAAAATACATTAGAAGGTGATGAATCAGTCGATAAGATGAAGAATTTCTTCATTGCATTCGATCAAAAATCATCTGACTTTATGACAGCAAATTCAAATGCTGTTTCAGTAATGTACATGCTTGGTAACGACGAAACCCAACTTAGAAGACTTGGTACAACAGGTCAAGAAATGAGCGAAGTTCAAGCCGGTATTACAAACGAAGTTAATGGACAAATTCAATACAATACAATTGGATTTATGTCCCCTGATTCAAGTACATTCAATTCAACTTATATGGATTTAGATACTGCTATTTTCGATTGTTATGGTGATGATTTAGTTTCACCTACAACCGAAGATTTAATCTACTCCAGATACTATGCATATCCAGAGGAAGAATAGTGAAAAACGTAGTTGTAGTTGGTGGAGGCGTTGCAGGTTTAAGTGCCTGCTTACGCTTAGTAACTTGTAAAGATATCAATGTCACTCTTATCGAAAGATACGATGATGTTGGTAAGAGAATTTTAGTATCCGGAAATGGAAGATGTAACTTCTTTAATTCTAACTTTTTAACTGGATTAAATGATCCAATCTTTGACGATGCAAAAAAGATTGCTACTATAGAAAATTCAAAAGAATTTTTAGATTTCTTTTTAAAAACAACTAAGATTAAATTATTCGAGGAAGAGGATGGAAGATTGTATCCATACTCCAATCGAGCTGAAAATATTCAGTTAGCAATAAAAGAGAAATTATTCGAAAAAAAGAACTTTAAATTAGTCAAAGATACCATTAAAAAAATAGATTCTGATAAAAAATTATTATATGGTGAGACAAATAGATTTACATATGATAATCTAATTTTAGCTCTTGGCGGTATGAGCTACAATTATCCTAAATTTGACTACAATTTATTTAAAGATTTGAACGTGAAATACACAAATTTCACTCCATGCATCTGTCCAATAAAATTGAAGGTCAATTACTTCAAAAAATATTCAGGATTGAGATTCTTTGCTCGAATTGTTCTTACTTTAAATGGTAAAACCATCTATCAAGAAGATGGTGAAGTCTTAATTAAAGATGATGGTATAAGTGGTGTCTGCATCTATAATTTAACCACTTATTTAAATCCGCAAAACTTGGATAAGTACGAATTGCATATTCAAGTTTTACAGCACCATAACGTTTCTCTTAATTCTAGTGACGTCCAAGAAATTGAAAGAAACTTACCAACTAAATTGGTGTTGCTTATTAAACATTATCACAAGGAGTTATTGGAGGATTATCAATATGGGGGTAGAAGAAGAGACAAATTGGACGTCTATAGAGATCTGACTTTTAAAATCGATTCTTTATATGACTTTAAATACAGTCAAGTCTCGAAAGGAGGAGTCGCTCTTTCTGAATTATGCTTACCTATAATGAAACTAAAAAAGCATAATCAAATATTTATGGTTGGGGAAATGCTCGATATAACTGTTCCATGCGGAGGCTACAACATAGGTCTCTCCATGATAGAAGGTTATCTCGCTGCTGGTGCCATAATATATTAAAAATTACCATATATGAGAGAAACGGTATGATCTCCATATATGGTATTTTTTGTGAAGTTTTATTAAGTCTTTATTAATTATTAACTGAATCAGGATCGAAGTTTAAGAAATGCAATGCAGTTCTAACAGATAATCTAGCACTAACTGTTGCAAATTCTTCGTAGGAATCTTTATTTTCTTTAGTTTCATTGATTTCGTCTGAAATGCAACGAATGATGTAGAAAGGAATACCCATGTTGTGTGCACATTGAGCAACTGCAGATGATTCCATATCGCATGCGATTGGATTATCAAACTTTTCTAAGATTTCTTTACCAATATTATTCTTAGTTGCAAATCTGTCTGCAGATATGATTAAACCTGTCTTGATATCAAAATTAGTTTCATTTTCTTTGATCATATTGATTGTGTCTAAATCACATTCATAATATAAAGGTTCATCATCCATTTGACCGTATGGTAAACCGAATGCTGTTAAATCGTTATCGTAGCAAGCAACTTTTGTTGCAACGACTACATCAAGCTTTCTAAGAGAATCACTCAAAGAACCTGCACAGCCGATATTGATGATACCAGATAAATCTAAGACAGCGGAAATACGTCCTATATCAAATGCAGTATTAACCTTACCAACTTTACCATGTATAGCAAAAACATTACCTTTAGGTGTAGTAAATTCCAAACCTTTAATACCTGCATATTCCTTTTCACTTGCAGAAACTAAAGTTGATTTTAAAACGGTAAATTCTTCAACTGTAGGTGCAATCAATAAATAATAAGACATATTTTCCTCCTTTTAATTAGTCTTCAATACTTTTCAATTTTCTAACAACTTCAGGAACGACTGTTTCGTCATTGACAAGTAAACAAGCACAGTCATTGTATAATTCATCAATTCTAAGTTTTTCTCTTTCCTTAGCTTCAATAATATGGATGACGATATCTCTACCGTCGACAACAATCCAGTTGTTTCCATGTTTACCTTCAACGTTTTTAACATCTTTGTGATAAAGATAGAGTGAATCAACAGCACTTTCTTTTAAAGCATTAACTTTTCTAACGTTGTCAGCGGAGCAAATAATAAGGTAAGAGTAAAAAGGTGTTTTATTTTTAACATCGTAAACAACGACATCGTCTGCTTTGTGATAGGACAAGTCTTTTGCGATGTTTAGAGCAATTTTAGAACGGATTTTACCTTTATTTTCACATCTGATCATTTTGAAATCTCCAATAAATAATTTTCGTACATTTCTTTGGAAAGAGGAATATCTTTGTATTTGATATGCTTCTCTTCAAAGAATTTTTCATTTTCTTTTAATACTAAGAGCCAACCTTTTTCTAAATTTTCTTTGCAAGCTTCGATTAAGAAATCAGAATTATAACCTCTTAGAGGTTCAATTTTATCACTTGCGTATATAATTTTATCGTAGGTTGACATAATTTTTCTACCTGTTGTGTGATAACAGATAGCATCTAAGATATTTTGGTTAGTGATGGAGAAGAATTCTTCAGTGATATAACTTCCAACCCATTGGTGGAATGTAAATTCTGGGTATGAAGCATATTCTGGGAAGAGTTCATCCATGTAGTGATGCAATTCTTGCTTAGACATATTCTTTGCAATATCGTGCAATAATCCAGCAATATAAGCAACACTAGGTTCGATATTGTTTGCTTTAGCAATATCATAGGCAGTTCTTGCAACACTGATTGAATGCATATATCTATCTTCGGAAAGATAAGCTTTAACAGTTTTGCAGAAATATAAATCATGATCGACTATGTAGTCGATAACTTCTTTTTTAGTGTCTAAAGATTGAAGGGTTCTGATCTTTGTAGAACTGACTGGCATTTTAATATTTTCGATAACTTGAACATGATATTTCTTGATTGCTTCGTGATTTTTAGGGTAGCCTCTTCTAGCGAAAGCAACAATTTGAACTAAATTCGACATATGTTCGATTTCATGCCAATCATCAAGTTGGTCTAATTGATCATAACCGATAATAAAATAAAGCTTTCTATTTGGATAAATCTTTCTGAAATATTCAGCAGTGATTACTGAATATGATACAGGAGAATTTTGATCCATTTCAAAAGTTGAAATTTCGCAATTTGGTTCATCTTTTAAGGCTATTTGAAGCATTTCAAGACGGTGTTTGATATCACTTGCTTGCTTCCATCTAGGATTCTTAGCAGGAATATAGATAACTTTTTCACCATCAAGATGGTTCAATGCAAAACGGGCTATTGCTAAATGCCCGTTATGTATTGGATCGAATGAACCACCAAATAAAATTATACTCTTCATTTTATGAACGATAATTTGTCAAATCGACAAGAACCTTGACATTCTTTGGAACCCATAAGGCAATCTTTTGACCTTTAGGTTTAACATAGATTGTGCAGAAACCGACAACAGTGATCTTGCTGTTTTCATTTTCTCCAGCAGTGAGAGGTAAGACAAATTCATGTCTCTTCAAATCTTTAATATCTTTGATACTTTCACTTACTGGTTTCAATTTGTTTTCTAAAACAATTGATTTGAATGTGTTATCTGCTTTGTTCTTATCCAATTTGGTATTTGTGATATCAACGTCGTTGCTGACAAAAACGGAGAAACCGGATTTCTTTTTGTCATCTTCTTGTTTTTCAACAAAGTCAAATCTGACGATACCACCGAAAATTAAACTACGACCCTCATCAAGTTGATAGGATCTAGTCTTAATTTGCTCTCTAGGAAGAATGTATTTAAGGCAGGATTTTTCGACTTGGTTTGTCAATGAACTTTCATTGTAGATACCAGGAGTGTCGAACATGTAGCTATCTTCATCAAGTGGGATGGAAATAACACCCAAAGTTGTTCCAGGATATTTACTTGTGGTAATCATCTTGGAGGTGTTATTCTTGTAGTTCTTTAAGATCTTATTAACGATTGTGGATTTACCAACGTTATTGACACCGACGAAGAAGACGTCGTTACCTTTTCTGTATTCGTTGATTTCTTTCATAAGTTCATCCATATTGATATTCTTTTGTGTGGAAATCATCAAGATATTCAATGGATGGACATTAGCTGCTTCAAGTCTTTCTCTAACTTTAGAGATAAGTTTTTGCTCTGGAAAATCTGTAGGTAAGATGTCCTTCTTATTTAAAACTACTAAGCAATTCTTGAGGTATGGGAATAAATCATCGATGAAACCAGACTCGATAAAAACGCTATCTAAAACGTAGACAACCAAGGAACCATTTTGATTTGCTTGTTCTAAAATGGTAATGTAGTCTGTGTTGAAAGCTGGTGCAGATTCTTTAACTTCACCATAGTGTCTTAATCTGTAGCATCTCTCGCAGAGTAAATCGGAATCTTGAGATTCTAATTTTTCTTTCTTGATGTAACCAGGCTGGAAAGGTTTATCTGATTGTAAGATAGCACCGCAACCGTAACATCTTGTGATTCTAATCTCTGCAGTAACACCACGAGTTTGTTTTTTCTTTGGGACATCAAACATAATTTATTCCTCCTTGCTCACTTAGTATTTAATGGGCATCTATGACCAAGACGATTTTGTTTTCGATACATTTTTCTTAATGGACGATCAATCAAACGATTGAAGTAAGTTGTCCATTGCTCCTTTTTGTAAACTGGTTCAGTAAGGATGAATTTAACATTGCACTTACGAGCAAGTTTAGCATCAGTAAGGAGTTGATCACCGACAAAAACAACATCATCAATTGATAATTTTTGATCGGTAAGAAATTTCTTGAAACGTTTTGTGAATGGTTTTCTAGCATTTGCTAAATATTTAACACCGAGAACCATGGAATAAGATTTAACTCTTGGACCATGATTGTTTGAAACAATCATAAGTTCAATTCCATTCTTTTCAAGGTTATCTTTTAATTCGATAACTCTAGAATTTGGACGTAAGACATCAAATCTATCAAGAGTGTTATCCAAATCACAAATAACGGCTTTAATTTTCAAAGAAACAAAGAAATTTATATCGATATCGAAGATACTTGAGGCGTTGTAGTTTACTTTGTCTTTTTTCATATATCTCCTTGTTACTATTATATATTTTAAGGATAAATATTAGGTTAATAATATTAAATATAGGCACTATTTACCGATAATATCATCAATCTTATCAAAGAAGATGGAAAGTTGTTCTGCCTTTTCAGCTTCTTTAGTTTCATCCTTTTCTACTTTTTCATTTGCGATATGAACGACGTAGGATTTTTCGTCAATTGTTGATGAAAAATCATGGATACCGATAACAACTTTAGATTTATCTGAATCTAAAATATTTTCTTTCAAGAATGAATTGATAGAAGCGTTATTTAAACTAGATAAATCGAGTTCTTCGTTTGAAACACTGGTGCAGATTAAGATTTGTGATTTCTTGTAAATCTTAGAGAATGAGCAAACATTCATCTTGTTAGATGAACCAATCTTAACAAATTTACATTGAGAGCCACATCTATCTGTCTTTTCAGTCATCAATTCTTCCTTCTTGAAGACTCTAGCACAGCGTTGGTCAGTAAGTAACAATAAATATGGGTTGTCATTCTTGTCCAAAGCGACAAAATCAACGAGTTTACTGATATTTTTACCAAAGTTGACGGCTTTAACACCTGAAGTTCTAACACCGGTGCATGGAATATCATTTTCGTTGAAGATGGAACCAACACCACTTTCGCTGATGATGAACAAATCTGTGTCACCGGAAGTGATGGACACTGCCACAACAACATCATCACCACTTAATGAGATATTTCTAATAGGTCTTGTTGTGATCTTATTAGTCTCGTAATCGGATAAAAGTGAACGTTTAATCTTGTTATTTGCAGTCAAAGTGATGACATGTAAGCCTTGTTTAAAGGTTGAAATATCATATGCTTTGACAATCTTTTCTTTGCTATCGAGATTGATGATGTGATTCAAATGTGTCCCTTCTTCTTTCCACTTATTCTCTGGAATTGCAAAAACAGGAACATAGATGTAATTACCCAAAGATGTGAAGGCAATAACACCATTATGGGTGTTTGTCTTAATTGCAAGTTGCAACTTATCACCTTGTTTCAATTTAGGTAATGAATCAACTAAGTTATCATTTATAGATTTTTGATAAGAGATAAGTGAGGTTCTCTTGATGTAACCATCATGAGTTAAAACAACATAGCAGTCTTCTTTGAGGATAAGTTGAGTTGTATCAACTTGTTCAACTTTGATCTTCTCATCCAAAATCTGGGTTTTTCTATCATGTTGGAACTGCTTATTAATCTCTTTCAAATCCTTAATAATCACCTTTTCCAACTTGGATTGGTCATTTAAAATTGCATTTAAATAATCGATATCATCGACAAGAGCGGAACGTTCATTTTCAAGTTCCATGACGTCTGTCTTTGATAATTTATAAAGTTGTAAAACAGCGATTGCTTCAGCTTGAGGTTCGTTGAAACCATATCTTTCAATGAGTTTATTCTTGAAATCTGCTTTAGATTCACAAGCTTTTGCAAGTTGAATGATTTCATCGATGATACTTCTTGCTCTGATCAAACCGTTGATGATATTGATTCTGATATTATCTTTATTCAAGATAAATTCACTTCTACGTCTGATAACTTCCTTTTGGTGTTCAAGATAAGCATCAATAATTTCCAAAAGGTTCATGGTCTTAGGGTGACCTTTATCAAGAGCAAGCATATTTGCAGCATAGGTTTCTCTTAAAAGACCTTTTGCTTGCAAGTAATTTAAAACTGCTTCAGGTGAAGCATTCTCTTTAACTTCAATAACAATTCTAATTTCTTCGGTTGATTCATCACGTATTTCTTCGATATTATCGATATGATCCTTGATACGTTTTTCATCCAAGTCATGGACGAATTGGTTCTTAGCAATACCGTAAGGAATTTCGGTGATAACAATTGAATTGATATCTTTTTCAATTACTGCTTTTGAATAGATGTAGAAATTTGCTTGACCGGTTCTGTAAAGAGTATGAATTGCTTCTACATCATCAATTAAACCACCAGTAGGGAAATCTGGACCTTTGACAAATTCAAAGAGTTGGTCAACTGATAATCTCTTATGCTCCAAACGATAGATGCAAGCATTGATAATTTCATTTAAATTGTGTGTAGGAATATTGGTTGAGAAACCGATACCGATACCTGAAGTACCATTGACCAACAAATTAGGGAAACGGCAAGGTAAAACAGTAGGTTCATAGTGAGAATCATCGAATGTGTAACACATATCGACGGTATTTTTATCGATATCTTGAACCATGAAATCGGTAATTTTTGCAAGTTTTGCTTCGGTGTAACGGTAAGCAGCAGCTGGGTCGTTATCGATGGAACCATTGTTACCTTGGAAGAAAACTAAAGGTACATTAGCTTTCCATTCTTGGGAAAGTCTAACCATTGCATCGTAAACAGATGTATCACCATGTGGGTGGTAATGACCGATAACATCACCGACGATTGTAGCAGATTTAACTGTATCGTGATCGAAGGTGAAGTGGGATTTGTACATTGCGTAGATGATTCTTCTTTGAACTGGTTTTAAACCATCTCTGACATCTGGAATAGCACGATCGGACATGACAGCTTTAGCGTATCTATTGAAAGATTCACTCAAAGAGTTAGCCATGTCTTGGTCGACGATATCTTCGATGATCTGTTCGATTTTTTTACTCCTGGATGCCATCGGAATCTACCTCCTTGTACTTGATTTCCTTCAATGAGAAGTCAATGTTATTTGTAATCCATATCTTTCTTCTGTCGGAATCACGACCTAAGAAGAGTTTGATCTTATCTGAACATTCATCCTCATCATTGCAGGTGATCTTGATAAGTTTTCTTGTTGCACGATCCATGGTTGTAACCTTTAACTGCTTAGGTGACATTTCACCCAAACCTTTATAACGGGTAATCTTATAACCTGGAATCTTCTTGCATGCATTGATTCTTTCTTCCTCTGTCCAACAGAAAATTTCTTTATCACCTTTGTAGACACGATAAAGAGGTGAAACAGCAATGTAAACGTGACCTGTTTCAACAAGTGGACGTAAATGTTGATAGAAGAATGCTAAAAGTAAGTTTTGAATATGTGCACCATCATCGTCAGCGTCAGTCATGATGATAATCTTATCGTAGTGAATATTCTTGATGTTGAAATCTTTGTCAGAACCAGCACCAATTGTATAAATCATGGTTGCTAATTCTTTATTTTCAAAGATATCATCACTGTTAGTAGTTTCAGCAACGTTTTTTGGCTTACCTCTTAAAGGCAAAATTGCTTGGTAGATTGGGTCACGGCTCTTTTTAGCAGTACCACCAGCGGAGTCACCTTCGACGATGAAAAGTTCGTTATTTTTGTAGTTCTTTGATGAACATTGACATAACTTACCAGAAAGTTGGATTGGTGAAGAGTTTTTAACTTTGCTTCTTTCACTATCCTTGAACTCTTTGGATTTCTTCTTTAAGTTCATCGCATCGATACTCTTTCTAACGACGACTTCAGTTTCGGAAGAATGTTCTTCCAAGTAGTAATTTAAGAAGTCTTCAACGATAGTATCGACTGCAGGTAAAGCTTGTTTAGTACCTAATTTTGACTTAGTTTGACCTTCGAATTGGATGATTGACTCAGGAACTCTGACAGAAATAATTGCAGAGATACCTTCTCTAATATCATCACCTTCAAGCTTTTGAGTATCTTTGATACGTTTATGTTTGATTGCGTAATCGTTGTAGGAATTAGTCAATGCTTTCTTAAAACCGGAAACATGGTGACCACCATCAACAGTTTTAACACCATTTGCGAATGAAATAATATCTTCAGAATAATAATCTTTGATGAAGGTGTAGATAATTTCGACCATGATTCCTTCTGGAGAAGTCTTATTTATATAAATAGGTTCACAAAGAGTTTCTTTTAAGCCGATTTTATTGACAAAGTACTCTTTGATACCACCTTTGTACAAGAATTTCTCAGAACGTTGACTTCTTTCATCAACAAGTTCAAAAGTGACACCCTTTGTTAAACAAGCGGAGTCATTTAAGTGTTCTTTGATCTTGTCGTAGTCAAAAATGACATTATCAAAAATGGAACGACTAGGTTTAAAAGTGACTTTTGTACCACGTTTATCGGTAGCACCTTTATCCTTAATACCGGAATTCTTTCTACCACCATTTTCGTAGCGGATGAAATTATCTTTTCCATCACGGTAGGAATGAATCTCCATGTAATCGGATAAGGCGTTAACAACTGCGCCACCAACACCGTGAAGACCACCAGCACTCTTGTAGTTTGATTCATCGAATTTACCACCGCCATGAAGGGTGTTGTAGACGATATCAAAACCGGTCATCTTCTCAGCAGCGTTGTATTCGCAAGGAACACCTCTACCTTCGTCTTCGACTGTGATTGAATTATCTTCGTGAATGGTAACGGAAATCTTTTTGCCGTAACCTTCATTTGCTTCGTCAACTGAGTTGTCGACAATTTCCCAAATCAAGTGATGCAAACCGACTGTATCAGTTGAGCCGATGTACATGCCAGGTCTAACTCTAACTGGTTCAAGACCTTTTAAAACTTTTAAATCTGACGCACTATAATGTGAATTATTTGTAGTGTCGGATGTTTTCTTTTCTGCCATTTGCCGACCTCCATTTTTATATTTTAACAAATAAAGAATTACAATATTTGTTATATGTGAAATGGCTTTAGATGGCTTATTTTCGTTTTGAAGTAAATAATAAAACTGATAAACGATATAATATCTAAGGTAAATTTTATGGCATATAACACAATAGCATTTATTTTAATATCAACTATAGTCGGATACTTTATCGGCTCAATTCCTTTTTCAATTATTATTGGAAAAGTTTTCTATCATACCGATGTTAGAGATTACGGTTCCAAAAATGCTGGAGGCACAAATGTCGGTCGTGTTTTAGGCAAAAAAGCTGCCTACACTGTCATCGTTTTGGACATTTTGAAAAATACCTTCTGCATCTGGTTAACTTACTATCTTGCAAAGTCAGTTTTTGGTAGTTATCTCTACGATTTCAACTACGGCAATCAAACTCATTATGAATTCTATTCATATTTAGTTGCTGTCACCGTCTCTTTAGGTCACTGTTTCCCTGTATTTTGTGACTTTAAAGGTGGTAAGACCGTCACCTGTTTCTTAGGTTTCTTACTTGCAACTAATTACTATTTATTTATATTATCCCTCATCATCTTCTTTGCATTATTCTTCTACAAACATATCGTTTCTTACGCTAGCTGTCTAACTTCTTTAGTAATACCATTTTGTGCTCTAGCATTAGGAGTTGTTTCTTATTACATCACAAATGACTACTTATTAGGAGGAATGTATTTCAGCTCTGACTTATATTTCTCACCTGATTTCTCATACTTTGGTTCAATGATACTTATTACATTATTACTTTTGTATCGTCACAAAGAAAATATTGTTAGACTTATTAATCATACCGAACCTATCACAAAATATAAGAAAGGAAAATAGTATGGCAGAAAACAATTTTTTCAAAGAAAGCAAAACTAAAGATAATGATGAAATTGAAGTTGTTAATGGCGAAGTCGTTCCTCGTGCAAGCGTTCATAAAGACATTCAAGGTAACATCAAAGTAATTAAATACTGCCCATATTGTGGAAAAGAATTGACCGTTAAGAAAAATGAAATGGTTTGTGAAGATTGTGATGAAGTAATTGGATTTGTCGCTGAAGCAGAAGAAGTTCAAAAGGATGATTTCGATGAACTTCTTTTGATGAAAAGAGGTAGAACATATGGACTTTGGATGTTATTATCCTGCAGTATTGCAACTGTAATTACATTAGTTTCAATCACAATGACAATTGTTTATGGTTCATCTAATCCTGAAGGTGGATCAATTGCTTACTCACAGATTCTTGGTTCTAGCTTTTTCTCCCTTGCAGGTGTTGCCTGGTCAATTGTAAATATGATTATTACAGTTTGGTACAACTACAAAGCAAAAAAATTAGGTTTCAAGAGAATTGTTTCCTCATACATTGGTATGTGGATTGCACTAGTTGGTCTCTTATACGGACTTTGCTTCTTAATTATGGTCTTTGCAGGAGCAATGAACGCTTAAATCAAATTATTAGACAAGAAAAAAGACTTAATTCCCGACGAATTAAGCCTTTTTATTATCTCGATTTTTAATTTTAAATTAGTTTTTCTTATTTGCTTCTTCCATTGAGCGCATTACTTGTCTAACTTGCTTCTCAGATGGCTTTTTACCCATTTGAGTAAACATAACACGGATTTGTTTTTCAGTAATTGGAGGATGCTTTTTCAACTCTCTCTTGAAGACGTATCTTGCAATAAAATAACCTGCAACAAGTCCGACAATTAAACAAACGATAATACAGAAGAGAAGCCAACCCCAATTTACCATGCTGTGTTAGTTCTCCCAATCAGTAAGCTTATGCTCTGGAATCGTATTCACCTGTGTCGGTTCTGACGATAACTTTGTTACCGATCTTAACGAACATAGGAACTTTAATGACGAAACCTGTTTCTAAGGTTGCATCTTTCATAGCTTTGTTGATTGTATCACCCTTGACTGCATCTTCGGTAGCAGTAACTTCCAAAGTAACTTTGACAGGTAATTCAACACCCATGATTTCATCACCGTAGTAAGTGATCTTAACGACTGAATCTGTTGTTAAGAAATTAGATTCCCATTTTAATCTTTCTTTAGGTAATTCAACTTGATCATATGTTTCTTGGTTCATGAAAACGAGATTGTTACCATCATCGTAAAGGTATGTCATATCTCTCTTATCCAAGAAAATAAGTTCAACCTTATCATCACCGTTGAATGTCATATCTGAAATAGAACCAGTTCTTAAGTTCTTTGCCTTGATCTTGACGATCATACCTCTCATAGCGGTCTTGTTATGTAAAATATCCAAAACGCTGTAGAGTTCGCCTTTGTAGGTAAAGTTTCTACCTGGACCTAAATCACCAACTGCCTTAATATCTGCCATAATAATACTCCGAAATTAGTTATTATTTCTTTTCAACATGTAAGGTGTGCTTATTGCACTTTGGGCAATATTTCTTGACTTCAAATTTCTCAGGATGTGCCTTTTTATTCTTTGTAGCAATATAATTTTCCATCTTGCATTCTGTGCAACGAAGAGTAAAATTCATTCTTGGTTCTGCCATATTTAAACTCCTTTTTCTAAATTCAATTAAAAAATGCTATATTATTTTATAACTTAGACGAACTTTTTTCAATATGGAAATTGGCATGAGGTAAGAGCATGATTTCACGTGATAAAACATATAAATTTGCAATCGGAAATAGGCTAATTGGTGGCGATAGTCCAATTCTTATTCAGACGATGTCAAATATAAAAACTAGCAAAGTTGAAGAAAATATTAAACTCTGCCACGACTTAGAAACATTAGGTTGTGACATGATTAGATTCTCAACTTTTGATGAAGAGGATTGTCTAGCATTAAAAGAAATCAAAATGCACACTTCATTACCAGTCATCGCCGATATTCATTTTAACTACAAATACGCTTTACTTGCTTTGGATGCAGGAGTCGATAAAATTAGACTTAACCCAGGTAATATCACTAAAAATAATCTTGATGAAGTCGTTGCTAAGTTGAAGGAAAAAGATGCTGCTTTAAGAATTGGTGTCAATTCTGGAAGCCTTGGAAAGTATGCATTAACAAGTGAAAATGTTAAAGAACAATTTTTAACCGCTGTAGAAGAAATGCTTTCTTATTTTGAGAGTAATGACTTCCATAAAATGGTTTTAGCAGCTAAAAATACTTCTCCTGACTTAACTAGAGAACTATATTTTGCACTTGCAGAAAAATATCAATATCCATTGCATATCGGTTTAACTGAATCTGGTTTTGGAATTCAAGGAACAATTAAAAGCTGCACTGCTTTAATTCCAATTTTATCTGCTGGAATTGGTAATACAATTAGAATTTCCTTAACTGATGATCCAAGAGAAGAAGTTCTTGCTTGTAAAACTTTGCTTAAATCTATGGGACTTAAGAAAAATGTTCCAACACTTATTTCTTGTCCAACTTGTGGTAGAACTCAAGTTGATGTCTACAACATTGCTCGATATGTTGAAGATAAACTCAAATATGTAAATAAGGATATCACTGTTGCTGTTATGGGGTGTCCTGTCAATGGACCAGGTGAAGCAAAACATGCTACTTTTGGTATTGCGGGTGGCATCAACAGTTTCATCGTCTTCAAAAAAGGTGTTGCAATTGGTAGTTACCCAGAAAAAGAAGCAATGGAAATATTATTTAATCTTATCGATAAGGAGAATGAGAATGAAATTTAATCTTGATGAAAAATATATCTCTTACTTAAGTTATATTAACGATGTTAACTACAATTTTTCATCGATAATTAAAGATTATTTGCTTGAATACAGAAAATCTATTTCAAAAAATGATTTAACTAACTTTATCAACAGCAAGAATTTAAGTCTTTCTGAAGCCTATATTGCACATATTTTTGCATGTGAAGGTTACGATTTTGACGATGATGAAATCACATCTTTACAACAAGATTTTGATTTTAAGAATATGATTCAACCAATTAATGATAAAGAATACACCTCAAATCCTTACTATAAAAACGTTAAAGTTAAAGATTGTAAATATAAAAATGTTGAATTAGTTAACTCAAGTTACTCACCTTTAGAACTTGTTGTTTATGATGAGATTTATTTCACTGATAAAGCACCAAGTTTAGAAGTAAATAAACTCGGTTTCTTCCAAAAACCATTCAATTATTTGGAAGTCTTGAAAGACGGAACCACTTGGATGTCCATCACTCCTTATGAAATTAATACTATGAAAAAAGCAATTAACGAAGCAACTGGTAATGTTTTAGTCCAAGGTTTAGGCTTAGGTTACTATCCTTACATGGTTTCACTTAAAAATGAAGTTAAGAAAGTTGTAGTAATTGAAAAGGATAGAGATGTTATTGAAATTTTCAATAAATACCTCAAGAAATTCTTCAATAATAAGGTTGAAGTTATCGAAGGTGATGCTTACGAATTAACTGAAAAATTACTTAAAGAAGAACATTTTGATTACATGTTTTTTGATATCTACCATGATGAAGCCGACGGATTACCACTTTATCAAAAGATGTTAAAACTTATTGAAATAAACAAATTTGATATCAAAGCAAGTTATTGGATTGAAAGAAGTATCCTTGAAATTGCAAGAAGATGCTTAATCTGTGCTGTAATTGAAACTTATTACAAGATTAAAAACGATTCTTCTGCAACTGAAGAATATGATAGATATATCGATAACTTCAAGAATTTACTTAAAACAGTAACTATCGATACTTTAGAAGATTTTGAAAATCTTTTCTCAGATGAATCCATACAAAAAATGCTAGTAAGTATGTAACTACTTACTAGCTTCTTTTTTACGAATATTTGTCTTGATAATCTTTTCTTTGTGTCTTCTTTTGACTTGTTCAACAGCCCATCTAACCTTCTTCTTGTAACAAGGTTTAACTTTTGTTGAACGAGTTTTTCTTGCAACACGTTTAATTTCTTGCTCTAATTTTTCATTCTTAGCTTTGGCTTGTCTTCCTTTAGGAGCAAACTTAGTTTCATCCTTCATACCATCCTTAGTTAATGAATGGAAAACAAACTTGATGTCTTTTTCTAAAAGTGATTTAACTGCTTTATCACCATCTTTGGCAAGAACATAGGAGTTACCTTTATTGTTGAATCTTCCGGTTCTACCAGCTCTGTGATAGTAATAATCGATGTGATTTGCAGGTAAATCAACCGAGATAATTGTATCAACATCATCGATATCAAGACCTCTAGCACCGAAATCAGATGATAATAAAATATAAGACTTATTATCTTTAAAATCGTACATAGCATTCTTAATTTCACGCTTATTTAGTTGACCACTTAAGACTATATGATCGACACCATCTTTGAAAAGTTGTCTGCTGATCTTATCCAAATCTTCATTCTTAGAAACGAAGATAATTGTCTTGTATGGATTGATAGCGTTAAGCAATTTAATTAATGCCTCATAAGTTGTAAAGTGCTTAATATCAACGATATGATGTGTAACATTTGCAGATGTTTTATTGTTTTCTCTAACATCGTAGGTGACATCAAAGTGCATCAATTTCTTCAATTGAGAAACTTCATGTTCATTGAGTGTTGCTGAGAATAATGAAATTGGAACAGAGTAATTTTGTTTGATATTAACTAGATTGTCATCGAATCCATCAAAAGCAATCATATCTGCTTCATCAACAATGACTCTTTTAAGATCTTTCATGTTGTATGATTTGGAAATATTTGCAAAGATTGATGGAGTGACAATAAGAATTTGAGCAGTATTCTTGTATGAATTTAAATCATTCTCATTTTTAAGCAAAGTGATAGAAGTATTTAAATTCATCTCCTTTTTAAATGATTGGAAAACACTGTAAATTTGGTTGCCTAATGCACTGGTTGGGACAACGATGATATCTTGTAAATTCTTTTCGATATCCAAATCATTGAAGATTGGTACCATGTAGGCTAATGTCTTACCGGAACCAGTAGGGGCCAAAGCCAAGATACTTTTATTTTTATAAAGTGCAGAGATAGCCTTTTCTTGAATTGGTGAACATTCAAAATAAGAAAGATTATTTAAAGCTTTTATTACTCGTTCGGATAAAAAAGTTAATGATTTAAATGTAACTGCCATTATCTAAACTCCTTTTTTACCTCTAATCCTAAAATATCGATGTTTTCAACATCAACTTTGCTAGGTGCTTGAGTCATTGGGTCGTATGCAGAAAGATTCTTAGGGAAGGCGATGACGTCTCTAACGTTATCAGTTTCACAAAGAACCATACATAATCTTTCAAGACCGATACCAAAACCTCCCATTGGTGGGGTACCATATTTCAAACTGTCGATGAAGAAACCGAATCTATCTTTAATTTGTTCATCGGATAAGCCGAGAAGCTTAAAGACTTTTTCTTGAATCTTACTATCGTAAGTTCTTAAAGCACCGGAAGAAAGTTCGACACCATTCATAACTGTGTCATAACCGTATGTTCTAATTTGTGTTGGATCTGTATCGAATAAATGTAAGTCTTCATCGTTAGGTCTGGTGAATGGGTTGGATAAACATTCAATTTGACCTTCAGAATTTCTTTCAAACATTGGCCAGTCGATAACAAATAATGGAACAAATTTATCTTTAGGTCTAAGATTTAATAAATCACCATAGTGTAATCTTAAAACACCTAAAGCCAAGGACATCTTCTCGCCTGATGCATCAGCACCAAGAATTAAGACGTCGTTATTAGCCAATTCATATTTTGCAACAAGTGCTTCTTTTTCTTCATCAGATAAGAATTTTGAGATACCACCTGAGAATTGATTATCAACATATTTAAGATGTGTGACACCATAAACTTTATTCTTTTTAACAAGTTCATTATCAGCATCCATCATTTTTCTGGATAATTTATCTGCGTAATTAGAAACTTTAAAGCCTCTAACTGCTTTTTCCTTGTATGCTTCAAATGTTGTATTTGCAAAGATAGCGGTGACATCTTCAATTCTCATACCGAAACGTAAATCTGGTTTATCGGAACCGTAGTTATCGATACAAACTTGATATGGCATTCTGATAAAGTCAGGAAGTTCAACATTTAAAACTTCTTTCCAAACACTTTTTAACAAACCCTCGATAACTTGTAAGACATCTTCTCTATCAGAGAATGACATTTCACAGTCAATTTGAACGAATTCTGGTTGTCTATCTGCTCTTTGGTCTTCATCTCTGTAGCAGAGAGCAATTTGATAGTATTTATCCATACCAGAAATCATCAATAATTGTTTGAAGATTTGAGGTGATTGAGGTAGAGCGTAAAATGAACCTTTATAAATTCTGCTAGGAACAAGATAGTCTCTTGCACCTTCTGGTGTAGATTTAATTAAAGTTGGAGTACATATTTCGTTGAAATTTAATCCTTCCAAATAATTTCTAACAACCTTTAAAATTTGATGTCTCTTTTTGAGATATTTTTGCATTACTGGTCTACGTAAGTCCAAGTAACGATATTTCATTCTTGTTTCTTCACTAGCAGTGGTGTCATCAGTAATTGTGAAAGGTGTAGTTTCAGCATGGCTGAAAACTTTGATTGATTTAACTAAAACTTCAATTTCACCAGTTTCCAAATGTTTATTAGGTTCATCTTTTTTGATGACAGTACCTGTAACTTGAATACAATCTTCAGAATGTAAAGAAGTGGTTTCCAAAAATTTAGGATCAATATTCAATTGTGTGATTCCGTATGTGTCACGTAAATCGACGAAACATAATGAACCTAAATTTCTGACTCTGTTAACCCAACCACAAAGTGTGACTTCCTTATTAACATCTGTGATTCTTAACTGACCACATGTAACAGTTCTTAACATTATTAAAATTTCCTTTCGCTTAACATCTTAGTAAATTCTTCTTTACTAATCTTTTGTTGTTCACGCTTAGAAAAGTCTTTGATTTCCAAGGATAAATCTTCGTTGATGAGCAACAAATATTTTGTATTCATTCTTGCTGCTTGCTTGAGTGAACCACCGAATGCTTTTGTCATTGGTGCAGCAATTGCAGAGTAATTACTATTTCTGATTGTCTTTAAGATATCATTAATTTCTTTGACACCTTCAGGATTCTTGTTGAATGAATAGACAAAGAAATCCAATGCATATTTATTTAAGACATCTGATTTCAAACTTTCGTTGAAGCACATAAGTAATCTATCCAAGCCGAATGAGAAACCGATACCTTCCATTTTTGGGCCATTCAATTCAGCAGTCAAATTTGCATATTGACCTCCGGCACCTAAAGCAAGAGGTAAATCACCTTGCTCAAGATAAAGTTCGAAGACGATTCCAGTGTAGTAATCCAACCCTCTAACAAGGTGTGGGTCTCTCTTATATTTGATACCTAGGTTATCGAGCTCTGTGCAGATATCATCGTAGTATTTCTTATCTTCTTCAGAAAGAAAATCGGTGATATTTGGAGCATTCAAACCTAATTCGTGATCATGTTCAACTTTACAATCTAAAATTCTAAGCGGATTGACTTCAAATCTACGTTTACAATCTTCACACATTGTGTCAAGATGGCTCTTGAAGAACTCTCTTAAAGCTTCTCTCCACTTTTTTCTAGCGTCTTCAGCACCTAAGTAGTTGATGACAAGATAAATATTGTTACCTAATAACTCTTTAGCAGCGGAGTAGAACAAATTTAAGCAATCAATCTTAGTGATGATATCCAAATTATTATCGACGAATTCAACACCGCCTTGATGTAATTCTCTATAACGACCTTTTTGAGGTCTTTCATAACGATATACACTTCCATAGTAGCCTAATTTAAGTGGTAAATCTGGAGTTGCATACAATTTGTTTTCAATCAAAGCACGCATGATACCAGCAGTAAATTCTGGTCTTAAAGAAGTTTGGTGTTCACCTTTTGATTCCAAATTGTAGATTTCTTTGTTGACGATATCAGTTGATTCACCAACAGAACGAATGAAAAGTTTTGTTTCTTCAAATGTTGGAATGTCTATCTTATTTACACCATAGTTTTTAAAATAACGGTCTAAAACAGAGGTGATATAGTCATAAATTTTCTTGTTGTCCCCAAAGATATCTTGGGTGCCACGAGGCTTAATAATCTGTTCAGCCATAAGCCCTCCTTAATGAATAATTCTTGTGACAGCATCGACATTTTCGACGCTCTTGATAATAGTGTAGAGATATTCAAGTTCGTTGCTATCTTTGACCATGACAGTCATGGAAATTGTACAACGACCATTGTTATGCATCTTTGCATTCAACTTGAATACTTGGAAGTTGAAATAGTTAAGTTTGTTCATGATATCAACGAGCAATCCGTTTCTATCAAAACAATCTAAAGCTAAATCAACAGGATATTTTTCTTCCTTTTTGAAATCTTTATTCCAACTGACAGCGATTAATCTGGCAGATTCATTCTTGATGTTTGGACAGTCAGTTCTATGAACTTTAATGCCATTACCTTGAGTGATGTAACCAACAATTGAATCACCTGGAATAGGATTGCAGCAGTTTGCAAGACTGATTAATGCAGTATCACCATTTTCAAGTAAAACTGCATCGGAAGAATTACTTTTAATAACGTGTTTATTGATGTTATCTCTAATTGATTGGTATGTTTGAACATTTGGTTTCAATTGGAGATAATCGCAGATCATTTGAGGTGTGAGATTCTTTGAGTTGATCAAAACAAAGAAATCATCTGCAGTTTCACACTTAAAATGATCCAAAACTTTTCTTGTGGTGATTTGAGAAAGTTGAATATTGATATTTCTTTCTTTCAAACCATCCTGTAATGATTTCTTACCTTTTTCAATGTTATCTTCACGGACATAGTCCTTATTAACCTTCAAAAGGTATTTTTTAATCTTGCTCTTAGCAAAGTTTGATTTACAAATCTTCAACCATTCAGAAGTTGGATGAGCATTCTTACCAGTTTTAACTTCTACAACGTCACCAGTTTCAAGTTGAGTTGAAAGTGGGACAAGTTTATTGTTAACTTTGGCACCAGCAAGAGTATCACCAATTCCGGTATGAATTCTGTAAGCAAAGTCAATTGGAGTTGATCCGTTAGGTAATGAAATAACTTTACCTTTTGGTGTGAAAACATAAACATTTGCATCGAAGATGTCATGAGTTAAAGTATCGACATATTCTTTTGCACTTTCGTTATCACTTTCGTCGTTGGAAAGAGAAACGAAGTCTCTGAACCAGTGAAGTTGCTCTTCAATTTCTTGTTGTTCAACTTTTGGATCGTAGTTTGCACCTTCTTTGTATCTCCAGTGAGCGGCAACACCGCTTTCTGCAGTTTCATCCATCTTCTTAGTTCTAATTTGAACTTCGAAGGTATGACCATCTGTAGTGACAATGGTTGTATGTAAGGATTGATACAAATTAGGTTTAGGCATAGCGATGTAATCTTTAAATCTGCCTGGGACAGGTTTAAAGTAAGCATGGATATAACCTAAGATTTCATAACAGTTAACTTCAGTTTCAGTGATGATTCTTAAAGCTAAAATGTCATAAATTTCATCGAAAGATTTACCTTTGAGGTACATCTTTTTGTAGATTGAATAAATGGATTTGACTCTTGATGTGATTGAGAATGAAATGTTTGTCTTAGAAAGAATATCTGTAATTTGATTTTTGATTGTTTCGATAGCATTGTTAACATCAAATTGCATCTTTTCAATCAAATTCTCAATATTTACATATTTTTCATGATCCAAATAGTACAAAGATAAATCTTCAAGTTCAGTCTTAACTGTGAAAATACCTAATCTATGAGCAATTGGTGCATAGACTTCCAAGGTTTCCTTAGCAATTTTCTTCTGTTTAGGTTCGGATTGGAATTGCAAAGTTCTCATATTGTGCAATCTATCAGCAAGTTTTATGATGATAACACGAATATCCTTTGCCATCGCAACGAAAATCTTACGATGAGATTCAGCTTCGAACTCAACATTTTGATAATCGGATAATCTTGTAATCTTTGTTAATGACTCAACAAGAGTAGCAATCTCTTCACCGAAAAGTTCAGCAATCTCTTCTCTTGAGGTATCGGTGTCTTCAATAGTGTCATGCAATAATCCGGCGATAATTGTTGATGGTCCAGAATGCAATGTTGCAAGGATGCAAGCAACAGCAACTGGATGAGTAATGTATAAATCACCAGATTTTCTTCTTTGATTTTTGTGTTTTTCTTTTGCAAATTCGTACGCTTTTGTAATTAAAGCATCGCTTTCTGCAGAATGAATATAAGTTTTGTAAAGTGATTGAAGTTCCTCAAAAGTATGAATCTTATTTTCTGGATTAATCATACTTAAACTCCTTCTAGTTTAGAAATCGTATTGGATTAAGGATTTGACGTTGATACCTTTTAAGAATTTATCACTTCTAACCTTTGTTAATTCAATCAAAGTGATGCAGCCGACAACCTCTGCTCCAACATCGTTGCAGAGTCTAACTAATGCATCCAATGTGCCACCAGTTGCTAATAAATCATCGACTAAAACAACTCTATCACCTTTTTTAATTGAATCCCAAGGTAAGTTGATGCAGGAATAACCATATTCAAGTGAATATTTTGCTTGTAATGTTTTACCTGGAAGTTTGCCATCTTTTCTAGCCATAACGAATCCAAGTCCTAAGTTATAAGCGATAACTGTACCGAAAATGAAGCCTCTTGCTTCAGGTCCGATAATAACAGTTGGGTTCATCTCTCTTGCGTAATCTGATAATTGATCACTTGCTTTTTTGAAAGCTTCAGGGTTTCTTAAAAGTGGTGACATATCCTTGAAGGAAATGCCTTTTGTAGGGAAATCTTCTGTAATTGCAATATAATCCTTAAAATCCATAATTTTGACCTCGTGATAACTATCATATTATATAATAATTAAACTATATAAGGAGGGCATAAATGGTTTATTTACTAACAGATTTGGGCTATTGTTCAGGCGTAAATAATGCCATCAATATCATCAAGAAAATTCGTGAAAATAATCCAGATACAGTAATCTACATGAACCATCCTTTAGTTCATAATGAAGAAACTTTAAAAGAGCTTAATTTCGGTGATAAATTGAAAGTAATCGATTTAAATTCTGTTACTGAAAAAGTTGATGGTGTTTTGGTCTTTTGTGCCCATGGTCATACAAAAGCTGAAGATGAAAAGAAAAAATTCTTTTCTGAAAGTTATGATGCCTTATGTCCTTTACTTAAATCGATTCAAGCAATGGTTAATAAATCTACTGGAGATGATTGGACAATCCTTTTTTATGGAGATAAAAATCATCCGGAAACTCAAGCCATTTTAGATAAATTTAATAACTATGTTTTCATCGATAAGAGAGACAACCTAGGACAAGTTATTAAAAATGCTAACTTGAAAAACAAAGTTTATTTACATACTCAATCAACTATCTTATCTGTTCCTTATCAAGAAATTTGTGATATCGTTAAATCTATAAATCCAAATGTTGAGTTTGTTTATAATTTCCCTTGCCCAATGCTTAAAAAACGTGTTGAGTCAATCATTAAAGCTAGCAAAGCAATCGAAGATAACAATAAAAATTTAATCATTGTTGTTGGTGATAAGTCATCTTCAAATTCTAATGAACTTGTTAGATATACTCAAAAGTTTTTTAAGAATTTAAAGGTTATCATGCTTTCAAATACTACTGAAGTTGCAGCCATTAAAGGAAAATATGAAAATTATTACATCATATCTTCAACTTCAGCTAGCGTAAAAACTTGTGAAAATATCGCTTCTTTACTAAAAAATTAAGTAAGTTTTAAATCTTTTTTAATCAATTCGATAGCTTTCTTAAGGTAATATCTATCGAGATTATCCATTTTCTCATCATTCAAAAATTTGCAAACACTATCAGTGAGTTTGGGATTTTTGAATTTTTTAATGACTGAAAATATCTTATCTAACTTTTCGTTTTTATCGATGATATCTTCACAATCATCCTGATATGGCAACTCATGAAGTTCATCTAAACTCAAAATACTTCCGTGGCAAAAGTCAAATGAGGAATAGCTCTCATTGATTTCTTTAAAGTACTCTTTGATGTTATTTTCAGTTAAAGGTAGACCTTTAGCCTTAATATCATCAATAGCTTCTTCATACTTCTTACTCTTATTTCTGTAGTAATAAGTTATCTTAATTTGAGATGCTTCCTTATTGATGAATTTTATTAAACTCATTGCCACATATTTTTGAATATAAGCAATATTTGTAGAAAATTTCTCCTTATCTATTCGCGAGACTGCTTCTATAAAATACTTATAAGATTGCTGAAATAAATCTTGGATTTCCAAAGATTCATTCTTGATGACAAACTTATATTTGTCATAGATTGATTTAACAATTTTATAAATCAATCGAATGTAAGATAAAAATAATTTGTTGTAATCCTGATTTTCACCAAAGATACAATCATACTGTTCTTCAACCGATAAAGGTTTATTAAGTGACAATATCAAATCAATATTGTTACGAAAAAAGGTACCAAAATCGGTTGAGATATATTTGTTTTCAAAAACCATATCTCTCTACCACCTTGATACCTTATTTATGTGATAAAAATTTATTGATTCTTTGTTAATCGTTCAAATAATACCAATTTTGTAAAATTTGTTCGATTTTAGTGATCTTTTCTACAAGTTCTGGCTTCTTTTGAATGATAAGAGGCAATGTCTTGTAGGTCTCAAATTCTTTAGTTAACTTTTCAAGTAACAATGAATCACGTTTAAGTAAAGCGATTGGACCATACTTTAATTCAATATCGGAATAGTCAATTGTATTTCCAGTATATTTAGCAACAATAATTGGATAATACTTTCTCTTTTCTTTAACGTAAACTTCATCTACAATTTCAAAGCCATTTTGACCTAAGAATTCTCTTGTTTTTTCTTCTTCAGATTGAGGTTCTAAAACTAATAAATCAAGTTTTTGTGCTCTTTCTAGAGAAGTTCTAAGGATGTAATCGATGGTTAAACCTCCCATACCTAAAATGGTAACAACATTTGTATAATCTGGAATATCTTTAATGCCATCTGAAAAGATGCATTTAATATCTTCTTCTAAATCAGCTTTTTTAATGTTATTGACCATCTTTTGGTAAGGACCTTTTTTATTTTCAACGCAAACAATGTTTTTAAAGCCATTCTCTGCTAAATAAATAGGTAATTCACCATGATCAGCACCGATATCTGCAACAGACATTGAATTATCTAAAAAGTTTGCTGCGGTTTGTAATCTTTCTGATAATTTCATATTAGTTGCGGAAATCTTTTAATGCTTTTGCTCTTGTAGGATGTTTCAATTTCTTCAAAGCCTTGGCTTCGATTTGTCTGATACGCTCTCTGGTAACACCAAATTCCTTACCAACTTCTTCCAAAGTATAAGGAGTACCATTTGGAATACCATATCTTAAACGAATAACTCTTTCCTCACGGTCGGTTAATTCCTTTAAGATGGAATCAAGAGCAGCATTCTTCTCGGCTTCATCAGCATAATCGCTTGGTGACATGTTATCCTTATCTTCGATGAAGTCGGAAACATGTGAATCATTTTCTTCACCAACAGGTTTTTCTAATGAAACTGGATCTAATGCGTAATTTAAGATTTCTTGAATCTTTTCAGGAGAGAACTTGTTATCCATCTCTTCTGCAATTTCCTTTAAAGTAGGATCACGATTCAATCTTTGAACGAGAGTTCTCTTAGTCTTGTTGATGGTGTTGATATTATCAACCATGTGAACAGGAATACGAATTGTTCTTGATTGATCGGCTAAAGCACGAGTGATAGATTGTCTAATCCACCAAGTTGCATATGTTGAGAATTTGAAGCCTCTTGTGTAGTCAAATTTATCAACTGCTTTCATCAAACCTAAGTTACCTTCTTGAATCAAATCCAAGAATGCCATACCGTGGTTGACATATTTCTTTGCGATGGAAACGACAAGCTTTGTGTTACTCATGATGAGTTTGTCTTTAGCAGCCTTATCACCCTTTAAGATACGTTGTGCTAAAACAATTTCTTCTTCTCTGTTCTTTAAAACAGGATATTTACCAATATCACGTAAGTATTGCTTAACATTATCTTGGAACTTAACATCTTCATCGTAGTTGTAAAGTTCTAATTCAGGGTTGAAAGCCTCTTCTTCTTTTTCAGTATTATCGAAGTCTTCTTCGATGTTCTCTTCGTTAATTTCTTGACTTTGTTCTTCCATATTCTCTAATTGAGGATAGAAGTAATCGAGTAATGCTGAATTATCGTCATCACTCAAATCGTATTGATCTAAGTAATTACTTAATTTGTCAGTATTGAAATTAGGATCATTTTTAATTTTCTCGCTAATTTCATGTTTTAAATACTCGAGAATTTGTTCGGAAGTGATATCACCTTCGATATTGAGGTAGTCACGTACATTTGCTGTAAGATCTTGAATTTTTTCTGCTTGAATTTCTTGAACTTTTTTCTTTCTGCCCATGCAAAAAACCTCCTAAAACAAAGCACTAATTATTATACCACACACAAAATTATTGTGTCAATAGTTTTTTAAAAGAAATTTTCACTAATACTATTATATAATAAAATTTGTCTAGTAGCCAATTTTTTTTGATTGCATAGCGCAATTTGTCTAGAGCTCTAGCGAAAGTATTAGAGACTTTTGTATATCCAAGATCTAGATCTTCACTGATTTTTAATATAGATTTTGGCTCTTCACAGAGGAAAAAGAAGAAGTTACAAACAATATATCTTTCGGTTTCATCCATAGTCTTTTCAATACAATCAAGGATGCAATCCATCAATTCTCTGTACTCAACATATTCCTTTTGATTGACTTGGTCATGATCTGGAATGTTGCAAATATCGAAATCGTATTCTTCTGCAAATTCATCATCACCATATGTCTTATATTTGTAAATGACATGATCCAATTCAAGATATTTTTCCATATCAAGAGGTGTATCAGGATATATCTTATTAAATAATTCTAAAATCTCATCAGTTTTACCATCTCTTCCTGTCTTTTGAAGGAATTCAAGTTTAACTGTAGAAAGTTTATTTATATATCTTCTTAAGTAATCTGGTAAAGGTACAGTATATCTTTGATAATCAATATCTCTAACAATATGATACACAATAAATTTGGGAGCAAAAGTAGAAAATCTATAACCTAACTCAGGATTGAAATTGTTGTATGCATCATACAAACCTTTTAAAGCTTCCTGAACTAAATCATTCAAATCAATTGAAGCAGTAATTGATGGAGATAGTTTTAAAAGGCTGAAGAAAATAAGATACATGTTGCAAGAAATAAATTTCTCTTTAGCAAACTCATTTCCGTTTTCTGCAGCTTTACGCAAACTGTATTCAACCTTTTTATTGAGATTAGGATATTTCAAAACTTCTTGAAAAAAGTCACTAGTGATAGCATTAAACGATTTAATAGATCTTAAACCGATAAAACTAACTAATTTCTTCTTCAAATTTTTGCCAGATTTTTTGAAGATTTCCTTTAATTCTTTTCTCCAACTGACAATTTGTTCGTGTTTTAATTGTGTGTCTTTATTCATACCCCTGTTACCCCTTTTTCATTTTTATTTACGAATATCGTTTACGAGTCTATTATACTGATTTATATCAAACTCAGTATCGCTTTCATAATCGATAAATTCAACGAAGAACTGCTTCAAATGTTCAAAATTTTCTAAAATAAATTGTTCTTGAACAGTAAGAGTTTCATCGCTTTCCTTTTTAGATTTTATCATATTATGAACTTCTTCTAGCTTTTCAAGACAAATACTTGATAATTTATCATTTGAAGAACCAATATCTGAGCATTCCATAATATATGAATTAATAATTTTATAAAACAAACAACCAAAATTAACATTATCTTGTCTTATTCTGTCAACAGTTTCTTTTGAAATTAATGCTGTCTTCAAAAGATTGCATCCAGATTTTAATTTGCGCATCTGTATTCTAGAATTTGCATTACTATTTGGTATTGTTACTAGAACATCTTTTTTAAGAAAATTTTCAGTTGAACTAACAAAAATAAAATCTGTGAATTCATTAACTTTACTCTCAACTATTTCTGCAGATTTTTTATTGTAGTTGTTGAATAAATTATCAATAGTTTTCTTACTAACACCAGTGTAAGAACTGATTCGATCTAAAATTTGCTCTTTATCTAGGCTAGAAGACATAGCATAGATATTTGTAGAATCTGAAATTAATTTTTCAATTTGATCACTGTTACTACGACCAGTATTAACCATGTAATCAAATTTAAAAATGATTGGGTTGACAAGCTGATTTACCCTTTCTCTAAGCTTATCACCACCAAATTTTTTGATATATTCATCTGAATCTTTGCATTCAGTATAAGGTTTAACAACTGAGCAATTAATTTTTGCTTTATCAAGTTTATTGATTAAATTAAGCATCGCACCTTGACCAGCATTATCACTATCAAGTAGCAAGTTTAATTTAACTTTTAAACTTTTAAGCATTGCCATATGCTGTTCACTAAGATTTACACCCATCAATGCAACGCAGTTTTCAATTCCTGCACGATACAATGCAATGCAATCCATGAAACCTTCGACAATATACATAACTTGCTCTTTTACAGCAACTTTACTCGCTTCATAAAAGTGATAAAGCAATTTAGATTTATCGAATAAATCTTTAGAGTCAGCAGAGTTTATATACTTAGGATCATTTTCGTTTGCATTTGATAACTTTCTACCGGAAAAACCAACAACTTCACCAAACCTATTAGAAATTGGAAACATTATTCTATTACGGAATTTATCGCCAAATTCTTGATTTGATAAAACACCAGCTTTTGTGATTTCGTCATGGGTAAAACCTTGTCGAGCACTTAAAACTTGGATTAATTTTTTGTTGTCTTGAGGAGCATAACCAATCTTAAAATGATCGATTATTGAATCATCGAGTCCTCTATCATGAAGATAGTCTAAAGCAACTTTACCCGATGGTTGCTTTAAATTCAAAATGTAGAAATCTCTAGTTTTAGTTAAAATGTCAATTAACTTTTGATTAGGATTAACTCTTTTAACGATTGTAAAATCTTTTGGTAAAGGAATGTGACAAATATTACAAACTTTAACTATTGCTTCTTGATAACTAATCTTTTCATACTCTTGAACAAAGTGAATGACATTACCACCTTTACCACACGAAAAGCACTTATAGATACCTTTTTGAGGACTGATACTTAACGATGGTCTTGTGTCATTATGAAAAGGGCAAACAGCTACGTAGTTGTTGCCTTTTTTAATAACATCAATATAGGTAGAAATGACTTGAACAATATCTGCTTGTAAAATGACACTTCTAGCAAATTCAAAAGATAATTTCATTATTTAGCTTACTTAAATAAAACTCCGTTAATGTAATTGTTAATTTCAGAAATTTTAACTCTAACTTGTTCCATGGTGTCTCTATCACGAATTGTAACAGACTCATCGTTTTGAGAGTCAAAATCGTATGTGATACATAATGGTGTACCAATAGCATCTTGTCTACGATATCTCTTGCCAATACTACCGGTTGTATCAACAACATAATCAAGTCTTGGATCTAAGACAGGTAAAATCTTTGCTTTGGTTTCTTCGTTTAATTTATTTGATAAAGGTAAAATTGCAACTGAATATGGTGCAAGTCTAGGAGTAAGATGTAAAACAACTCTTTGATCTTTTTCTAAATCTTGAACTTCATATGCATCGCATAATAATGCTAACATCAATCTATCTAAACCAAATGATGGCTCAATAACATGAGGTAAATATCTTGTGTTAGTATCTGGATCAAAATATGTTAAATCTTCTTTGGAGAACTCTTGGTGTCTGCCTAAATCGTAGTCAGATCTGCATGCAATACCCATGAGTTCGCCCCAACCGAATGGGAAGAGATATTCAATATCAGTTGTTGCTTGAGAATAGAAAGCTAATTCTTCCTTTTCATGATCTCTGAAACGAATATGTTCATCTCTCAAACCTAAAGCTTCAACGAAAGACTTACAATTTTCTTTGTAGTATTCAAACCATTTCAAATCTTCACCAGGTTTAATGAAGAATTCAATTTCCATTTGTTCAAATTCTCTGGTTCTGAATGTGAAGTTTCCAGGAGTAATTTCATTACGGAAAGCTTTACCGATATCACAGATACCGATAGGTAATTTTGCTCTGGTTGTTCTCATAACATTCTTGAAGTTAACAAAGATACCTTGAGCAGTTTCAGGTCTCAAATAGACTTCAGATTTGCTATCTTCAGTAACACCGATAAATGTCTTGAACATAAGTTGGAACTTTCTGATAGGTGTGAAGTTGTGCTTACCACAATTTGGACAAGTTAATTTACCTTCTTCAACCATCTTATTCATCTCATCTTGAGACATTGCTTCGACATTTAAATCTGGATATTCATCTTCGATTAATTTGTCAGCTCTGTATCTTGTGTTGCAATATTTACAATCGATTAAAGGATCGGAGAAATTTGCAACGTGTCCAGTAGCCATCCAAACTTTTGGATTCATGATAATTGCTGGATCAATTTGATAGTTGTAAGGAATCTTTCTAACAAAATGTTCCAACCATAAATCTTTGAGGTGGTTCTTTAATAAAGCACCTAATGGACCGTAGTCCCAAGAATTGGATAAACCACCATAAATTTCACTGCCTGGATAAATAAATCCACTGCTGATTAAATGTGTTGTAATTTCATTAAAACTATATTTGCTCATAATATCTCCTAATATATTAAAGTCATCTAAAATTATATATTTTCTAAGAATAGATTAAGTGCTTCTCTATTAAAAATATCGTAGTAATCGTACAGATTATTGAAAAGTAAAATAATCTCATATTTCTTAAGTACAACTTTTCCAAGATTTATATCGTTATCAGATAATTTGATAAGTTTCGTCAATATTTCTTGGACATCACTATCTTTTCCTTGTGCTGATGAAATTGATAAATTTTCATATGCATGTTTCAAAAAGTAAGTGAGAATCCAATAGATATTTATTTCTCTATCAAATCCATTATCGATGAAATATAAATCTTTAAACTTTAGAAAAGTTTCATCTTTTAATACTGTAAATAAGTGTCTAATCACCATAACAAAAAGGTTATATTCTAAGTTAGCATGTCTTTCAGTAACTTTTAGTAATTTACTGCCACATGCAACATTGAAATTTCCAGATTTCATAGTTTTTACATCAACATTAACTAAATTGAGTACGGTGAGTAAACTTCTATTTTTCGAGGTAGGTTTTAAAGCACTTTTACAGTATAAAGTGATAATCTGATCATCAGTTGTTAATAAATCAACAATTGATGATGTGTCATCGTATTTACTTGCTCTAATTACGTATCCTGAATAATTTTTTACATAATCTTTAGAAATCGTCATAACCGTGTTGTTTCAAAAACTTTGGATTATTACGCCAATCTTTTGCAACTTTAACAAGTAATTCGACATAGACATTTTGTCCAGTGAAACCATGTAAAGCATCTTGGCTATACTTAGTAATTTTTGAAATCATTTGACCTCTTTTACCAATGACAATACCTTTTTCTGATTCACGTTCAACGCAAATGTCTGCGTAAACATAGATGCCATCATCATGGTATTGAATGTCTCTCATTTCAATGTGAATGGAGTGAGGAACTTCTTTTTCAAGAAGTCTCATACATTTTTCACGAATAATTTCACTGAAAATGAAACTTTCAGGACGGTCAGAAATCATATCATCAGGATAAATAAGTTCACCTTCTGAAAGATGTACTTTTATTGCTTTCAATAAAGTATCAAGACCAAATCCATCTTTGCAACATAATTCAATGAATTCTGCATTTGGTGCTAATTTCTTATATTCATCTCTCTTTTTGATATGTTCTGGAGTTGTGATTAAATCAATTTTGTTAAAAGCAATGATAACTGGAACATCGATGCTATTAATATCTCTTTCAAAGTCTTTATTGATTGGAAGTGAACTGTCAACAACATAGATTAATAACTCAGCATCTTCCTTAGCAACTTTTGAATCTCTTAATAAGATTGAACCTAATCTGCCGTGTGGTTTGAAAACACCAGGAGTATCCAAGAAGATAATTTGTGAATCTTCATCATTGTAGATCGCACGAATATTTTCTCTGGTTGTTTGAGGTTTGTCAGAAACTGCTTGAACCTTGTAACCTAAAAGTTTGTTGATGATTGTCGATTTACCTGCATTTGCACGACCATATAAAGTAACGAAACCAACTTTTTTCATTATTTCATATCATCCTTTGAAAATGAGAATGGAAGTAAATCTTCAACTGTAACTTCCTTGTAATCACCTTTGGAATTGAATAACCAGACTTTGGTATCTTTATTCAAGAATTCTGCCATAACTTGACGGCAGCTACCACAAGGTGAAATGTAATCATCAGTGTCACCGATAACACCGAAGATTTCAATATCTTCTGGTTTGTAACCTAAGAGCTTATATTGGAAAAGTGCTGTTCTTTCTGCACAGATACATAAACCGTATGCAGCGTTTTCAAGATTTGCACCTAAAATAATTTTTCCATCTTTCATAACTAAGATAGCACCAACTCTAAATTTTGAGTAAGGTGAATAACTCTTAGTTTGAGCTTCTTTTAGCAATTCATAAACTTTTTCTTTTTCCATACTAAGCTCCTTTCTTACTTTGCATATATTTACTAAAAATGTCATTCTGTAATGAAAACATTACTTCTTTTTCTTCATCATTATGAACATGATCGTAGCCAAAAAGGTGTAAAACACCATGGATGAAAAGATATATTGCTTCCTCTTCAACAGTTAAATTGAATTCAGGTGCCTGAAGAGCACAAATTCTAGTATCAATATAAATTTCGCCCAAATCATAGAAACCAAGATCTAGATCAAAATCTTCTTTAGATGTGTATTGAAAAGATAGAACATCGGTAGGCTTATCAATATCTCTAAATTCTTTATTTAGTTTCTGAATTGTTTCATCATCAACTAATTCACAAGAAAGGACATATGTTCCTTTTCTATTCAATCTTGTCAAAATAATATCTAATAAATTATTGAAATCTTGTTCGACATCCAATGCGGAATTTTCCATCATTGAAAAATCAAATTCTAAGTTAAATTTGGCTTTTTTCATATCCAAATTATACCATTTATATAGGCATTTTTTTCAAACTAGATACCAGTTGTTTATCTAAAGATAAAATGTGTTTTCTGTAGTTAAATAAGTCTTCTAAAAGATAGTAAAGTTTGTTAATTCCAGTGAGAATAACAAGAGAGTATCCAAAGTAGAATAAAAAATAAGTGAGATTAGCTTCTTGAATCTTGGAAATATCGATAAAAAAGTTTACTGCAAGCATGGTCGAACCAATTAAAAGTCCAATGTATTTGTAAAGTACAACTTGATTATTTTTTTTAGAAATTAAATTGTATTTTTCTTCATCATTGGGCTTTAAGAAAAAACTTTTTTCTTCAATTAATGATTTGTAACGTAAATAGTTTCTCTTTCGTTTCAAACTTACATTGCAGATTAAAGTGATGCAGATCGTCATAAAAATGATAAGTAAAGTAGTTAAATCCTTAATTCCTTGTAAGAATACGAAAATAAATACGCTTGAAAATGTAATTAAGAAAATATTTAGATTTAACAAAAATCTATTTTTAACTCTAAAAAGCTGTTTAATATTTTTCCTGTAATTTGATGATTCAGGGCTGAAAGCATAGTCTTTTTCAATCTTTTTGTTAAGCCTCATCATCATTAAAATATGCAAGACGATTGAAATACCAAAAAGTACAATTCCTACATATGACAGATAGAAAATATTTTTATCATCAATACCTAAGAAGATAAGAATATTTGAGAAAGTTTCAAAAATCATGATGAAAAATAATATCAAAACTTGCTGTATTGATATAAATGATGGAGTTTTCATCTTATTTTTCTTTTTATTCTTCTCTCTAATTAACAAGAATTTATTGGTAATTTGGCTCTTGAGTTCTTGCAAACTCATTGAAGCCTCACCAACATTTGGTTCATAGTAAAGAACCATTCTTCCGATAATTTTTTCAATAACTATGAAGTGATATCTATTTTCATCAAGTTTAATTTGAGCAATTACTGGAAATTCTTTCTTCTTAATATCTTCCAAATCACTCTCAACGGCTTCAGTTGTTATTGAATACTTTTCCAATACATCTGAAATTGAAGAAAAATTATTGCATTCATCTTCGATAATCAATGAATGATATCCATCAGATGAATTTACCTGAGCTAATAATTTCCTTACAACTTCCTGACCACAATTATTTTGTCTCATAAAAATCTCCTTTCACCCTATATATCGCATGAAAGGAGAAAAAATTAAAAACTTTTTAAAAAATTTTTTTAGTTGAAAATTGGTAAGTCGTTGAATTCAATAGAGTTAAAAGATCTGGATAAAATTCCCATAACTTTCTCTTTCGATGATCTATTTGTTGTGATAATTGATGATAATTCATCAATTGAATAGATGGAACTGATAATTGTCAATTTACTATCAGAATTTCTTTTTACAAGTAATGGAATAAAACTTGTTTCAGTAACTTTTTGATAAGTATTAGGAATTGTTTCAGGATTTAAAACGAATAAAACATCAACATCAAATGCTTTTTGGTACTCATCTTGAACTTCTTCTCCGATAGAATTTGAAGCAAGATTTGTGAATAATCCTGAACCTGAAACGATACCAACTTTAAGACCTACATTACAAGCAGCAAAAATTAAAATCTTGGCAACTTTATCATGTAAATTATTCATTGAATAAATGTAATCAGATTTTGATGTCATGCCTTTTTTGTAGGAATTCAATTGTGAAACTAATTTATTTAATTTATTCATGAAATTGGATGAATTGCTGAGTTCTTTTTGTTTATTCATCTTCTCAAGAAGTTCAAAATTAGTAAGACCTTCTTTGATTAATTTATTCTCATCCAAATCAGAAATTACAACATTTCTTTCATGACGAGAAATAAATTTTCCTTTCTTTGATAAAGCTTTGATGATGATTAATCTTTTAAGGTCTGGATCAAGCTTTAAAGTAGGAACGTAGTACTCATTTTTATTCTCTTCAAGTTGAACGATATAAGTATCGATAACATCTGTATTATCTAAAATAAGACTGGTAAAATCTTCTTCTGAAATAAGATTGTTTTCAGAGTTTAAATCTTGGAATAATTCACTCAAGTTGTTTTTTACTACTTCATTATTTTCAATCTTGCCAATCACGTATTGATCATACTTTGATAGATTGTTTAATCTCTTAAAATCGAAGACCATAAACCCTCCTTAATAATCTAATTTCAAAGAATCGAAAACAGAATCAGCTGGTTCTTTTTCTTCAGTAGATTTAGTTTCTGAAGTCTCTGATAAAGCTGAAGACTTATCATTTTTAACAGGTAAATCGCTACTGTTTTTATTCTTTTTGTTGACAGATTCTTGGTAAAAATAACTTGCAACATCATAGCATTTTGTGATGTTTTTAATAACTAAATCACGAGCGATTGCAAGGATATATTTGGTGTTTAAAGTTTTCTTTTTTGTGTAAGAATAGTGAATCAAAACATCGATTGTTTCCATCGATAATCCGTACTGATTTGATAAAGTACTGATTAAATTTGTGATAGTTGTATCAATTGGAAGCTGATTTTTACTCAAGACTCTTATTAGTTCAATTGGAGTGTAAGAAATCATCTTATTCAAACTTTCTGAAATTTGAGAATTGCCAACAAATGAGAAATCTTCTCTCTTTTCAATAGGTTTTGTAAAACTAACTTTATCTTCATTCTTTTTGTAAAGTTTTGTTACTTCATTCTTAAATTTTTTAATGGAAAGTTTATTATCTGAATTGATGCTGTTTTTGATAACTTTAACAATCTGATCTTCAGTTAAATTGAACAACATGATGTTAGAAAGAATCTCACCAATTTCATCATCTTTTGCTTCAATAACAATATGATGATTTTCTAACATACTGAAAAGAGCTCTCTTATCCATATTTGCAGAATAAGCTTTGACATAATTTTTCTCAATTAATTTATCTTCATCATAAAAATCATCGACATAATCATTTAAGAAATTAGAGCCGAAAGTATCTTTAACTTTGATATTTAAATCGTCAAACCCAACTTCGGAAGTGTCCTCTTTTTCAAACATATCTTTGACCTTCAAGATGTAAGATTCTGAGGTGTAACTTTTCAAAAGTTGAGTCAAAACAATATCGGAGAAAAACTTCTTGCTGTTTGCACAGCAATTGATACGGATGATATAGTCAATTTTTCCATCTTTTTTCTTGTACTTTGCAGAGATTAATCCGATTGAATGCAAAATATTGATATCCATCTCCAATGCTGATTCAGTTAAATTGCAGCAGTGAAGGATAACTTGACCATCAATTTCTTGAGATTGAGAAACATTAGATAAGGAATATAAAGCACGATATAAGCAACTTGCGTCATTTTTTAAAATTGGTGCGTAGCACAAAGAGAAGAGCTTGTCATCCAAGTCTGTACTCATAAAATCACGCAACAAAATACACTTATTAATTTGCATTATTTTCTCCTAAAATTTAAAAAATTATAGCAAAAAAGTGCGCATTCAATCATAGAAAAATTAATCGGATTTTGTACGCATTTTCATGTATATATTTAGCGAGAAAATCTTTTATATTTAATATAATTATTGTGTATTTATTAAGGAGTACATATGAACAAAATTAAATCAATTGGTATTCTCACATCTGGAGGGGATAGTCCAGGTATGAATGCTTGCTACAGAGCTGTTGTCAGATCTGCATTAGCAAGTGGAATTAAACCTTACGCAATTTTAGATGGATATTATGGTATTTTCCACGATGAAGTTAAAGAAGTTACTTCCATTGATGTTTCCGACATCATCGCCAGAGGTGGAACAAAGATTGGAACTGCAAGACTTCCTGAAATGAAGGAAAGAGAAGTTCAAGAAAAAGCCGCTAATATCTTAAAAGGTCTCGGTGTTGACGCATTAGTTTGTATCGGTGGCGATGGTACCTACGCCGGTGCTCAAAAATTGACCGAATTCGGTATCAACTGCATCGGATTACCAGGTACAATCGATAACGATATCGCCTGCACAGACTTCACAATCGGTTTTGACACCGCATTGAATACAATTGTTGAAAATATCGACAAGATCAAAGAGACTTCAACATCTCACAAACGTTGTGCTGTTGTAGAAGTCATGGGTAGAAATTGCCCTGACTTAGCTGTTTTTGCTGGTTTAGCAACAGGTGCTGAGCTTGTCATCACTCAACTCAATCCAATGAGTGAAGAAGAGATTCTTGCTAAGATGACTAAAGTTCATGAAACTGGTAAACGTTCCGCTTTGGTCGTTGTTGCTGAACATATGCTCGATGTTCATGATTTAGCAAAGAAGATTGAAGCAGCTTCCGGTTACGAAACAAGAGCCACAGTTCTTGGTCACACCCAAAGAGGTGGTAACCCAACTGCTAGCGATAGAATCCTTGCTTCAAGATTAGCCTATCATGCAGTCGAATTGTTGAAGGAAGGTAAAGGTGGTTTAGCCTTAGGCATTGTTGACAATCACATCAAAGCTACTCCAATTCTTGAAGCTTTATCAATGAAAGGCCAAAATACCGAATCTAACAAGATCAAAACAGCAAAGGAGATTCTTGAAATTACAAGAATTATTGAATAATGATTGAAAATATTACTAAGAAGACCAAGATTACATGTACAATCGGTCCTGCTTCTGAAAAGAAGGAAGTTTTAGTTAAATTGTTAGCACACGGCATGAATATCTGCCGTTTGAATTTCTCCCATGGTTCCCACGAAGAACATTTGGGTAAGATTAAAACCATCCGTCAAATCGAACAAGAGGAAAATATTATCATTCCAATCATGCTCGATACTAAAGGTCCTGAAATCCGTACTCATGATTTCAAAGATGGTATCGCCAAGATTGCAACCGGTCAAGAGATTGAAATCTACGATCATGAAATTTTAGGTGATGAAACTAAATTCTCTACCACCCACGCTGCTTTGTACGACGATGTCAAAGAAGGTGATCATATCCGTTTGGATGATGGTAATCTCGACTTAGTCGTCATTGGCAAACGTAAGAAAGATAGAGTCATCCTTGCTAAAGCAACAAATCATCACGTCATTAAAAATAAGAGAGGCGTCAACTGTCCTAACGTTCATTTAACACTTCCTTATATCTCCGAAAAGGATAAAGCCGACCTTATTTTTGGTTGTGAGCAAAAACTTGATTTTGTCGCAGCATCATTTGTCAGAAACGTTAAAGATATCACCGATATCAGAAAGATTCTTGACGATAACGGCGGTAAAAATATCAAGATTATCTCCAAGGTCGAAAATACTGAAGCAGTTCAATGCTTGGATGATATCATCAAAAATTCCGATGGTATCATGGTTGCTAGAGGTGACCTCGGTGTTGAAATTCCACCAGAGGAAGTCCCTGTCATCCAAAAGAAGATCATTGAAAAATGTCGTGAACTTGGTAAGCCAGTTATCACTGCTACCCAAATGCTCGACTCAATGAAGACTAACCCTAACCCTACAAGAGCTGAAGTTAGTGACGTCGCTAATGCAGTTATCGAATCTACTGACTCAGTCATGCTCTCTGCTGAATCCGCAAGTGGTGAATATCCTGTCGAAGCAGTTTCCATGCAAGCAAAGATCTCCGCTAAGATGGAAGAGTTCTTAAACTATGAAGAGATGGCAAAATTTGCTTTCGATTCATCAAATAAGAACATCAACGATGCTATTGCAAACGCAGTTGCAAACACTGCACTTCTTTTAAACGCAAAACTCATCGTCTGCTTCTCAGAAACTGGTGCAACCGCAAGAAGAATGTCTAAGGCAAGACCCGTCTGCCCTATTATTTCAATCTCCAACAACTTGAATGTTTGTAGAGAAGGTTGCCTTTTCTGGGGTGTTTATCCAAAACTTGTTAAGAAGGTTCCTCAATTCATCGAAGAGATGGAAGTATTCGCCTTACATTTAGCAAGATTGCACAATATTCCTAGCAAATCAAAGATTATCATCACTGGTGGTACTCCTGTCGGTGCTGGTAAGACTAACTTCATGAAAGTTATCACTGTTGGTCAACATGATGGAGAAATTGATTTATGAGAACACCAGGAAAAGTTTATGCAATTGATTTAGGTGCAACAAACCTCAGAGTTGGTATTGTTGACCAAGATTTGAATATCATCGACGTTTTAAGAGAACGTTCCACCAAAGATGATCCACTTAAACTATACGACCAAATTCACCGCATGATGCAAACTTTAGTTATGAAAAACAGAATTCCAGTTGAATACATCGGTGTTTCATGCTGCGGTTTGGTTGAAGATAACAAGATTAAATTACTCCCTAATTTACATATTCAGAGCTTCGATTTAGCCTATCACTTGAAGCAGGACTTCCCAGATGCTCAAGTCTATATCGCTAACGATGCTAACGCTGCAGCATATGCAGAAGCAAGATACGGTTCCACTTCCGAAGTTGAAGATAGTTTCTTCTACACTATCTCTTCAGGTATTGGTGGTTGCTTAGTCCACAATCGTATCTTAGTTAATTTGCCATTTGAAATTGGTCACACATTCTTCAATTACAAGAACAAATTTTATGAATATGAATATTTGCTCTCCGGCAACGGTATTGTCAATCTTTGCCGCTTGAATGGTGTCGAAATTTCTAACGCTTATGAGATGTTTAACGGCGTTAAAAATGGAGAAGAGAAATTCAAACAGATTTACAACGATTGGTTGATCAATCTTTCAGTTTTGATTGCAAATAATCAGATGAACTTCAATACAGATTTAACCGTCTTATCCGGCGGTGTCATGAAATCTGCTGATGTCTTCGTCGATGATTTAACCCATGTTGTCAATGCTTTCTTAGCACCTTATCCTGTTAAAAGAGTCAAATTCGTCAATGCAAAATTTGATCAAGATGTCGGTTTAATCGGTGGTGCCAGTGTTGGATTATCTCTTATTAATAACAAATAGAGGTTTATTATGAAAATTATTTTAAAAGACGGTTCAGAATATGAACTTTTTGATAATGCAACAGCTTTGGATTTAGCAAAGAAGTTATCATCTTCCTTAGTTAAAAAATGTGTTGCAGTTAATGTAAATGGTGAAGTTTACGATTTATCTCATGTATTAAAAGATGGAGATAATGTCAGTCTTATCACCGATGAAGATAAAGAAGCTTTACCTATTCTTTACCATTCCGCTGCTCACTTACTTGCTCAAGCAGTTTTACGTTTGTATCCAGGTGCTCAAATCGCCTTTGGTCCAGCAATTGAAGAAGGTTTCTTCTACGATATTGAATTTCCTAAAGATGTTAAAGTTAATGAATCAGACTTTCCAAAGATCGAAAAGGAGATGTATCGTATCGCTGAAAGTAATCTTCCAATTGTCAGAAAAGAAGTTAGCAAGGAAGAGGCTTTAGAAATCTTCAAAGATCAAAAATTCAAAGTCACTCACATTGAAGAACTTGATGGACAACTTACAGTCTATTCACAAGGAGAATTCTCCGATTTATGCCGTGGTCCTCATGTCCCTTCAACAAAATTCTTGAAGTATGTTAAACTCACCGCAATTTCCGGTGCTTACTTCAAGGGTGACAAGAATAACGATATGCTTACCAGAATCTATGGTACCGCCCAATTCTCCAAGGAGAAACTTGATGAATATCTCAAACTCGTTGAAGAAAGAAAGCAATCCGATCACAAAAGAATCGGTAAACAATTAGGTTTATTCATGATCTCCGATTACGGTCCAGGTTTCCCATTCTGGCTCCCAAACGGCATGATCTTACGTAACGAACTTGAAAATTGGTGGTATGACATCCATACAAAACATGGTTATAAATTTGTCAAGACACCTATTATCTTAAATAAACAACTTTGGATTACCTCAGGTCACTGGGCTAATTACAAAGAGAATATGTACACAACAACCATCGATGAGGAAGAATACGCAATTAAGCCTATGAACTGCCCAGGTGGTATGCTGGTTTACAATAACGATATTCACTCCTACCGTGAATTACCATTACGTATCGGTGAATTAGGTCTTGTCCATAGACATGAAGCAAGTGGCGCCTTAAACGGCTTATTCCGTGTCAGAACTTTCACACAAGATGATGCTCATATCTTCTTACGTCCTGATCAACTCGAAAAGGAAATCACTAACTTACTTAAACTCTATGATGAAGTTTATAAGGTCTTCAACTTACCTTATCATATCGTCTTATCAACCAGACCTGAAAACAAATACATCGGTACCATCAAAGAATGGAATAGAAACGAAGCTATTCTCAAGAAATGTCTTATCAAGAATAAAGTTGATTTCACAATCAACGAAGGTGATGGTGCATTCTACGGTCCAAAACTCGATTTCAAACTCAAAGATAGTTTAAATAGAATTTGGCAATGCGGTACTATCCAACTCGATAGCTTACTTCCAGAAAGATTCGATTGCTACTACATCGATAAAGATGGTGAAAAGAAGCGTCCTGTCATGCTCCACCGTGCCTTATTCGGTTCTATCGAAAGATTTATCGGTGTCATCACTGAACACTTCAAAGGTGCCTTCCCAACTTGGTTATGTCCAAGACAAGTTGTCATCTTACCAGTTAATGTCAATATCCCAACTCAAGTTAAATTTGCTAAAAAGATTGAAAAAGCCTTGGCAAAGAGAAATGTAAGAGTTGAAATTGACCAAAGAAACGAAAAGATCGGTTACAGAATCAGAGAAGCTCAAGTAAATAAGATTCCTTACCAAATTATCGTTGGTGATAATGAAGTTACAGAAAATAAAATCTCCTACAGATTATTTGGTAGCGAAGAAACTAAGACTGTCACTTTGCAAGAATTCATCAAACTCATCGTCACTGACATCGAGACAAAACAAACTTATAGAAAGTAATCTAATAATAATTATTGAAACTACAAGATGGCATAAGCCATCTTTTTTCATGCAAATTTTTCCAGCAAAAAAGCCTAGCTAATCACTAGGCTAGAGAGAAAGGAGAAACAAATATACGAAACCATGACTAACTATTTCATATATATCGCTTTACAAGACAAGCGATAGGCTTTGCCTTATAAATTAATTCCTGTTTTTTTACTCGTCAAATTCAAGTTCAACTTCTTCAACTGCAGAAACGACTTCAGTTTTTTCCTTTTGATTTACTTGATACAACTGATTGGTCTCTGCTTCCATACTAAGAGTAATTGGAACCAAGATTGATCCAGCTGCAACTGTAAAGCAGGAAACAGCTAAACAAACTCTTCTTAATGCGTGATCTTTTTTAACTAAGCCTTTTTTGTACAATTTTTCTTTCATAACTAGACTCCTTTTTTCTGAATTACTCTTAGTTTTGCAGGTTTTGACCTTAAATTTTCTTCAACTTCTGCCTTTGATGGAGAAATTGGCTTTTTGGTAAGAAGTGTGTAGTCGATCTTTGTGGTATCTGGAGGTAAATATTTGGAAACAAATTGTTCTTTAGTGTATTTGTTGAATACGTCTTTGACCAATTTGTCCTCTTTGGAATTGAATGTGATAATCAATAACTTACCCTGAGGTTTTAAATAATGAATTGCTTTTTCTAATCCGATTGTCAATTCATCCCATTCCTTATTTACTTCGTAACGGATTGCCATAAAGGTTTTTTTTGCTGGATGATGATCTTTGTGTAACTCCTTCTTAGGTAATGCTTCCTTGATGATATCGGCAAGTTCGGTTGTGGTTTCAATCTCTTTTTCAGCACGATGCTTAACAATATTTTTTGCGATGCTTCTTGAGTAGATTTCATCACCGTAATTGTAGATGATATCAGCAAGTTCTTTTTCTGAGTAGGTGTTAATGACCTTTTTTGCATCCAAGCTTTGGCTTTGATCCATTCTCATATCAAGTGGTGCAGTCTCTCGATATGTGAACCCTCTATTTGGATCATCGAATTGTGGAGAACTAACTCCGATGTCGAAGAGAATTAAATCTGCCTTATCTGCTCCGACACTTTCTAAGTAGTCAATTGCATTTGAGAACTTTTCCTGAACGATGTTGATGTTACCTTCCAAATCTTTGAATTTGTCTTTTACAAATTCGATAGCTTCTTTATCTCTATCAAATCCGTAATAGTTCAAATTGGAACAATTTAACTTTTTGATGATTTGGGAGGAGTGTCCACCTCTTCCAAGAGTCATATCTACAAATGTAAATGAACCCTTAACATTCTCTTCTACAAATGAGAGAACTTCTTCTAGTAAAACTGGTTTGTGAAGTGAACTAATAGAGTAATCCATAATTAGCACCCCATTATTCTTTGTGCAGTTTCACTGTAGTTACTTTCAGATTCCTCTTCCTTTTGTAAGAAGGTTTCCTTATCCCAGATTTCTAGATGGTCGTTCATACCAACAATCATGACATCCTTGCTGATATGAACTTTATCTAATAGGAATGAAGGAATTAATATTCTTGATTGAGCGTCGATCCTTAAGACTTGGCTGTTTGAGAAGAAGACTCTTTTAACTAATCTGTTATCTTTTTCGAAATCGCTGAGACTTTGAATAGCTTTAGCTCTCTCATTGTAGTTAGCCTCTGAGTATAAGGATAAACATCCATCAAAATCTAAAGTGACGTAAACTTCAGCCGAAAATTCATTTTTAATTTTGCTAGGTAAAATTAATCGTTGTTTACTATCCAATGAATGTTCGTATTGTCCTAGCAACATCTTCCATTTACCTCCACTTACTACCAAAATTTTACCACTTTCCTCCACCACATACAAGAAAAATAGAAAATTTGATGCAAAAATTTGAAAACGCTTAACTATGAAAATTTTTTTATTAACTATGAAAATATTTTCAGACATTAAAAAAGTTCCCTATTTTAGGGAACTTTTGGCACTTTTCAACGTTGATAACAGGTATGAAAAATCAGTTGTTATCGTTTTCAAGTTCATTTTCATCTTCTGAAAAAATATTATCATCATTATTGCGATATGGAGAATAAATGTTGAAATCGGCATCGTAGAGAAGACCTAAAGCAACTCCTAAGAGGTCGAAATTTCCATCTTCTAAGACATCGAATTCATTAACTTCCTCATCATCGGACAAGGAAAGCTCAATACTATTTTCGATGTAGTCTGGGTGGGTGTCTGTAGATTCTTTTTCATAAACCTCAACATCACCATAAACAGTAACAGTAGTTTGAACATCGATATCGTAAGGGATGAATCTAACCTTAACTTTCAACTGTTCAAAACTTTTGATGTAACCTAAATGTTCCAAGATGAATTTTGTAGGATAGAGAGTGTAAGTTCTTTCTTCCTCATTGTGAATTGAAAGAACATCTCTAGTTAAGACAAGACCATTATTCAATTCTTCCATTTGAGTTTCAGTCATAGATTTACCTCCTATTCTTCTATTTATTATATGTCAGATTTTTAGCTGTTGTATTTTGCAAGTTCCTCTTTGACAGGAATGAGCAATTCTCTGATATCTTGATGAGCGTTTAATGCAGTTCTAAGTTCAAAGATATGATCCCACTCATTTAAGTTGCAGGTTACATATATACTTGCTTTTAAAGAATTACAAAGAACACTTCTTGCTTTATCTGGAACAGATTTTTCTTCGATAAGTTTGAAGTAAGTTTCTGCTTCACATTCAAAATATCTATCGTAAGTTTCTTTATGCTCTTCATAATCAACAGGTCTGATATATGTTAAAGAGTTAGAAAACTTATCCTTGGTATAGTTACAATATCTGGTTGATTCTTGAGCGAATGCACAAAGACGATGTCTGACAAGTTCATGGGTTACGCCTCTGTTAGTGATCAATTTAACAGAAACGTACATATGAATCTTTCTTTCATCAAGAGGAAGAGCAGTAACATCTTTAACTTCGAGAAGTTCTTTTTCTTCTCTAGTCAAATTTGTTTCGTAACTAGAATTAACCATGTCGATAATTTCTTGAGAAAGATGTTTAACTAAAATGGCACCAACTTTGTGGGATAAACTATCTTCAGATGTGAAAAGCTCGATAGCAGTTCTTAATGAGAAGGAAATTTTGTCCTTATAAATATTAATGAAGTGATTATTTAAGATAAGCAAAGTATCTTTGAAAGTTTCATCAATAATCTTAAAGCAATAAACATGATGCTCAAGCATTGCAAAATGTTTATTTTTAATTAATTGCTTAACAAAGTTAATATTTGCTTCGTGAGTTTTCTCTTTAACTTGATAGCAGTTATGAGCAACTAAAGCAATTTTATCAATTGCATCAAAATCTAAAGCAACAACCTCATGAGATTGCTCGATCAAATTAAATTTACTCATCTTGTAAACTCCTTAAGTGGGCATTAAGTTTCTTTTCGCATTCTGCAACAATCTTATCGGAGATAACTTTGATTTCTTCATCGGAGAAGGTCTTTTCAAAGTTGACTAAGCTGACTCTAATGCCTAAAGCAACCTTAGTTTCATCTTTTTTAAGTGGGTAGTAGTCGAAAAGCTCAACGTTGTTGATGACTTTGGAATTACTACGTTTGATAGTATCGCAAACTTGTTTGTAGCTGATATTCTTATCCAAAACGAATGAGAAATCTCTGACAACTTGAGGATAGATGGAAAGTTTAGCCATCTTGAATTGACCAGATTTAACTTCTTCCAAGGCAGTAAGATCCATTTCAAGTAAAAGATAAGGTCTAACACCTTTAACTTTAGGTGAAACTAAACCGAATGTACCAACAAGTTTCTTATCGACGATGACATCAGCAGAAATATACTTGTGGAAGAATGGATTTTGAGAATTGATAAGGTTGTATCTGGATTTATCAACATGATAAATATCCATGACATCTTCCATCAAGCCTTTCAAATCGTAGAAATCATATTTTCTCTTTTCAAGAAGTTCACGGCTATTTTCATTGCCGTATAAACCGATTGATAAGTAGGTCTTCAAACCTTTCTTTCTATCGATTTGGCTAACTTCAAAGAGTGCTAAATCCTCATGACGGTGATTAACATTGAAATCCAATGTTTCAATCATGCTTGGTAAAAGGTCAGTTCTTACAATTTCATGATCCTTTGTCATAGGATTCTTGGTGATATAAGATTCATCATTATCAAAAACTCTGACAAGTTTATCCATCTTTTCATCGATCAAGGTGAATGAAATAATTTGATTCAAACCACGATTGACTAAAGTATCGATAACCTTATTTTGCTTAACTTGGTTTGGAGTGAGTTCACCTTTGGTGATTGGTAAACCAACAAGTTCTTGCTTGATGAATTTGGCTTGATAATATCTGAAAATTTCTTCTTCCAAATCGCATTGTTCGACTAAATCCATACGGGTTTGAGGAACTTTAACCATATTTGGAGATAAAATTTCGATGTTGTAGTTATCAAAAACTTCTTTAACTTGCTCAGGTGTGTAGGTGGAACCTAAACGTCTGTTGCAATCTTTCAAGGAGAATCTAACTTTCTCTTTGAATTTAGGAAGTTTGTTGTAATCGGTAAAATCGATAACTTTAACTGAAGAGAAAATTTCCTTAGTTAATCTATAGATTAAATCCAATGCGTTCAAAGTACGATATGGATTAACTTTCTTAGTGAAATATTGGCTACTGTCAGAGATAAGATTCAATCTCTTGGAGGTTAAACGGATATTTTGGTGGAAGAATGATGCTGCTTCAATACCGATATCAGTAGTATTTTCATCAACTTCTGACATTGCAGAACCCATGACACCACCTAAGCAGCAGATTTTATCATCAAAACAGATGGAGATATCACCTTGTTTCAAAGCGTATGTCTTATCATCCAAAGCGGTGAAATCTTCAACTTTATCATCTCTAACAATAATCTTTTTGTAATCACCACATTTCTTCAAATCGTAGATATGAAGTGGTTGACCAGTTAACTTCATGACGTAGTTACCTAAGTCAACAAGAGGTGAAATAGATCTGATCTTGAATTTTTCAAGAGCAGTTTGTAACCATTTTGGTGAAGAAAAGTTATTTTTATTAACTTTTAAATGTAAGAATGAAAATCTTTGGCATCTATCAGTTAAAGAGGTGATAGGTTTACCTTTTTTCATTCTCTTTGTATTCAATTCGTTATCAACAAATAAAATCTTTCTACCAAATAAAGCAGCAATTTCTCTTGCCATACCGTAATAAGAGAGACAGTCAGGTCTATTTGCTAAAACGTTGATATCTAAATAAGCATCATCCAATCCGAGAGCATGTAAAACATCAGTTCTACCTGTTTCGATATTATCATCAACTTCGAAAATACCATTTTGGATTGCATCGGAATATGCGGAATCATCGATACCTAATTCCTTCAAGGAGCAACACATACCGTTACTTTCATAACCTCTGATAACACCTCTTTTAATGGTGATACCGTTTGGAAGGGTGCAACCAGGTAAAGCTAAAATGACTTTGAGGTTTTTTCTAACATTTTTTGCGCCGCAAACAATGTCAAGAATTCCCATGACATCCTTAGTATCTACTTTTAAAACATGTAAGTGATCACTATCTGGATGATCTTCACAGGAAATTACATGACCAATAACTAAATGATCAATTTTAGGAGGTAAAACAGTTTCTTCAACTTCAAAGCCGGAGAATGTTAATCTGTTAGTCAATTCTTCAACGGAAACATTTTCTAAATCAACTAAAGTTTTTAATATATTCAAACTGAATAACATAATTATCTTCCCTCCTTCTTGAATTGTGTTAAGAAGTCAACATCGTTAGTGTAAAAACGTTTGATATCGTCGATGCCGTATAAAAGCATGGCTAATCTATCAACACCAACACCGAAGGCAAAGCCTTGATATTTCTTATCATCAAAACCGTTTAAACGTAAAACATTTGGGTGTACCATACCGGAACCTAAAACTTCAATCCAACCGGAACCTTTACATAAGGAACAACCTTTACCATGGCAGTTGAAGCAGGAAACGTCAACTTCCAAACTTGGTTCTGTAAATGGGAAAAAGCTTGGTCTGAATCTAACTTCTCTATTTTGACCGAATAATTCTTTCAAAAAGATTGTTAAAGTTTCCATCAAATTACCGATAGTAACATCTTTATCAATGACTAAACCTTCAATTTGGTTAAATTGATGGGAGTGAGTAGCATCGGAGTCACGTCTGTAAACTTTACCAGGGCAGATGATCTTAATTGGAACTTGTCCATGAGCATTTTCCATGGTGTGAGCTTGAACTGCGGAAGTGTGACTTCTAAGCAAAGTATTTTCATCGATGAAAAAGCTATCTTGCATGTCTCTAGCTGGGTGATCTTTTGGTGTGTTCAAAAGTTCAAAGTTGTAGTAATCTGTTTCAACTTCTGGACCGGAGACAACGTTGTAACCTAAGCCAACAAAAATATCAGTAACCCTATCAATGATGAGTTGAATTGGATTGCGGGAACCTTTTTCTACTTTTCTGGAAGGTAAAGTGATATTGATCTTTTCACTTTCAATCTTTTTATCTAATTCAGAATCGAGTAAGACCTCTCTCTTTTTCTCAAGTTCTTCAGTAACATAATCTTTTAAAACGTTAATTTGTTGACCAAGTTCGACTTTTTCCTCTTTTGATAAGTCTTTAAAACTGGAAAATAAAGATAAAATTGGTCCTTTTTTGGAAAGAAAATGGGCTTTGATTTTATCCAAATTTTCAATGGAGTCACAAGTATTTAATTCATTATCAAATTGTTGTTTTACATTATTTAAATCCATAAGAAATTAACTCCTTAAACTTTAATATTATATATTATTTAATAGTAGTTATTGACCTCGTTGATTACTTTTGCGTAGAGGTTTCTGCCGTACATATTTTCAATTCTTGCGATGAGTTTTAACTCGTTTTTATCGAATATAACTTTACCAATTTGATTGATTATAAAAAACAGAATTAAGCTGACTACAATCGGGATAATTCCAATCGTAATTCCGTAATTTAAAGTAACCAAAGTCATCGCAATTGTTGTTGAAATGAGTTGGACAATAAGTGAAATCGAAATAAAAACTAAAAACTTTTTGGACGAACCTTGTCTTTTTGTTTCAAAGATAACTAAGAACAAAGTAACAGCTAGTCCAACTAAAGTTAAAATTGTATTTGTTAAGATAGTGCTTAACATTTTCATTGAGGTAATTGCGAAAGTTGAAACAGCAGTTTTAGTTAATGTTGTTCCAGTTGTTGAAATACCTTTAATCATCAAATAGTTGAGATTGAAGGTATTAGGTGTTGCAACAAGTCGCTTCTTTTTAGCAAGATTAACGATAAAATATTCTTTCTTTTCATCTTTCTTAGTTGCATTTCTTTTATATGAATCAATGTAATCGGAAATTGTTGCATATTTTCCTCTTGCATAAGGAATAATTGAGGAAATCGAATCAAGTTTTAGTAACTTTCTGTTAGCAGAAATGATATCAATTTGTTCAACAATCTCTGAGTTGTTAACTGCAATACTTGTCTTTTTAATAGTAGTTTTTGTACTATCTGAGTCTTCTTCATCAACTGTGAATGTAGGCTCAGTAAAATAACTGACATCTTTGAAAATATTTTTACGACCATTTTTCATGATGTTGGAAATAGAATCGATTTTGACCTTGTCATAAAGTTTATTTCTAAGATTTACGTTAATCATCTCTTTTTAACCTCTAAGACAAGTTTGCTGATGTAATATTTATCTTCACCCTTCAAACGGTTAAAAATATATGAGTAAACGTAGTTGTAATAGTCATTTGCTTCTTTAAAAAGTTTATTAACATCGATTGAAAGCATCTTTTCAATGATGAATTCTTGATAAACTCTAATATTTCTCAAGAATTTACGTTTATGATGAACAAATTCATTAAAAACTTCATGCAAATCATCGATTGCTTTCATGTTGTATTCTTTCAAAGAGATTTGATTGAATCTGTCTGTTAATTCTTGAATCTTATTTGCATATTGATCAATCAAATTATCATAGGATAATCTTTCTTCATCAGATAAGGAACTAACATCTAATTCTTTCTCATTTCGTCTAATTTCCAAAAGAAGTTTATTAAAATCATCTTCAGTCTGAATGTCATCAAGTTGAGTTAAAATTGTTGAAAGTATTTCAAGAATTTCAGTATTTTGTCTTTTTACACTATCTTCTTTCTCAGAGATAAGTCTTTCGGATTTATTTTTATAGATAGTTTGGTATTCAAAAATCTTTTTCTCGATTTCTTTGAGCTTAGATAATTTAATCTTATCCAATCTTACATTTGTTTTGTAACTTTCAACACATTTTTTAAAATCATTAATCTGTTCTTTAATGTCATCAAGGGGCGTTGTTTCAATCAAATTTTGAAATACAAAAACATATTCATAAAGATTTTTGATATTGTTATTTTTGTTGTGAACTAAAGATTTAATAATTGAAAAAGCGTCATTGTAACTTCCACTTTCGACTAAATCTTTGTAATCATGAAAAGAAAACATATTATTCTCCTTTCAATTTCCTCAAAAAGTTAGGAATAATGTCATCTTCGGTGATAACACCTTCATCCTTTTCTTCGTAATGATGATTTTTATTTAAACTAACACGAGATAATTCTTCATAGTTGGAGCTAATCAAATCTAAATTATAGTTTGTACCAAAAATAGAAACTTGAACTTCATTTTCTAAATCTTCTGCTACAGAATAGGAGAAGTGAATTTCTACTTCATCACCTGCGATATGTTTGAGTTTCTCAATAAATCCAGTGATATGGTTCAACTTAAGCTCATTCTTACTCTTAATATTCAACATGATAAGTGTCGCTTTTCTAAGTGAGTAATCTAAGAAAGTTGAATCTGTACAAATATAGGCACCACGATCGATAAAATCATTTAAAGTAATCTTATTAAGTGAAAAATAAGATAAACCAACTTGTTGTGATTTCTTTAAAATGTCTTCAATTATCATTGAAGATTCACTATTTGTATCAGATAAGTTTTCTAAAACATAGATAAAGTCGCAAATAAGATAATTCAATTTCTTAAATGCTTGAGAAATTAACTTATCTCCTTCACCATAAAGTAATTTATCGTTAGAAATTAAGAAAATACAATCAGATAAATTCTTGATTTGTTCAAGATTTTTAAAAGATTGATTACGTTTAATTTCACCTTCGAAATCAAATGGTTTAACTGCGAAAACATAAGTGACTAAATTCAAAGTCTTAATGTAATTTAAAAGTTTTTCAACTGCAACATAAGATGTGTTTCCAGATAAACCTAAAACTACAATTGCAGCATTTTTGTCAGAAAAATCTGGCAAAGAATCAAATGAAATCTTAGTTGAATTATCTTTATCAACTTCAATTAAAATCTTTGAATCTGCACTGATTTTATTTAAATTATCTTCATCGATATTAACACCAACTGTGTAAATATCGTTGTATCTATTTTTTACAGTTTCAAGAGAATTGCATCCACAATTACCTAAACCGAAAATGATAGGGTTAAGCTTATTGTTCATAGTCATCCTCCTTAAAATAGAAACTTGAAAAATCAAAATTTTCACTTTTATAAGTGTGTAAAAGCATACCTAAATGTGGATAGCAAATAATATTTCTTGCACCGATAATTAAAAATCTTGGAGCGATAAAATTATCGTAATTGAGTTTCTTCAACAAAACTTCAAGACCAATTAAATTTGATAATTCACCGAAAATAAAAGTTTGATTTTCAAAACTGATATTATTCAATTTTCCAAGTGAATCTTTAATAAAGTCTTCAATGTACTTATTCAAAGTGGAAATTTTAATATTTTCACAAAGATTAGCATCAAAGGCATAATTTTCATTGTAACCGTAATGGTTGATGATAAATTCAACGACTTTAATATCTGTTTTTGTCTCTTCTGAAATCTTTTTGACAAGATCATTCATTGAAACATTCAAATTTTGATAATCAAGAATTGAAACTCCATCATATTTAACATAAGTAATATTATCTTTTTCAAAAGACAAAATATTGTACTTAGATAAATTCTTAATAAAGTATTTAAGTAAATCTGGGTAAGTTGATAAAGTTGGTGCGATTGAAATAAGTTCAAGATCTAAATTTGCAGCCAAATTTAAAATCTCATCTACCTTTTTATCATCAATATAAATAAGTTCGTAATCGATTAAACTCTTACTTTTTTCATCAAAATTGATGAAAGATTTAGTGTAGTTATCGATTTCAGGATATGCATTTAAGATATCCTTACAATACTTATTCATATTCTTTTCAGATAATTTCTCATCATTTTTGAATGAACGATTTTTATAATCGAATGAATAATCATCAATAATTACAGCAAGTGAAGAAAATGTGGTATTCAATGTTTCTTCATTATTTGAAATAACTTCTTTGATAAGAGCAATTAAATTCTCATCATCATATTTTTCAAATGAAAAATTTATATCTTTTTCGATATAGTTGAGAGTGTAAAGAATTTTCTCATATATGTAACCTGCGAAAAGTGAAACATGGTTTTTACATATACGTAATTGCAATAAAGTTTTTTCCATTTTTTAAAATAACGACATTTTGTATGTCGTTATGAATAAGTGAATTAGTTAAGTGAATTTAAAACTTCCTGATGTTGTTTTTCAATTTCTTCAGGATTGTATCTTTGTAAGCAGTAAACTGCTCTTTCTCTTGCTTCTTCTAAATCAGCAAATGTTTCATTTGGAACAAAAACTGACTTGTTGTTATTTTCTTCAAATAAAACGATGAAGTAGAATTCATGTTGATTCAATTCTTTAAGGAATTGTTTTCTTTCAGGAGTATCATTTTCATCGAATTTAACAGGTTTGCTTTCTAAAACATAAGCATATCTGCCAGGTTTGGAACCTTTCAAAATAAAACGTGCTCTTGCACCAATAGCTAAATCACTATTTGGATCTCGAAATTCATTAAAGTAATCGAATAAGTCTAAATCAAGACTTGGATATAATTCATTAAAAGTCATCATATAAAAATATACCTCTGCTGTATAAATTATAAACTATATTAATATATAAAATGCGTTTTACTACCTACTATCGACTGATTTTACTTTATCAGTTTTCAAAGAGAATTGGGTGTTACCGTTATAAACAGAACTTTCAAGCTTTCCAATGAATAAAACCTTATCATCTTTGACTTTTTCAAGTTCTTTTTTACCGTTGAAATAAAGGATAGACTTATTTGAATCTAATCTTACAATTACATGGTTATCTTCTCTAGATCTAATATATTCTTTAAAGTAAACCATCGCAAAGTTTGGTTCAGCAAAATCTAATGAAAAAGGTTTAAATTCATTAATTTCATCGATAGTCTCATGATTTAAATCATCAACTGAAAGCATGATGTACTTATCGTTTTCTTCAATGACTTCAGTTTGATTTTCTTTTAAAGCTGCTCTTAATTTAGTGATAAATTCTTCATAATTTTCTTTTTTCACAGTGACACCACAAGCTTCTTTATGACCACCAAATTGTTCTAAAAGTGAAGAACAACTTCTAACTGCCTCTAAAAGATTGTAACTACTCTTTGCACGCAAAGAACATATATAAATTTCATTATCATCTTCCTTTGGAATAAAGACGCCGACGACGTCTTTATTAGAAAGAAGTCTTGAAGCAATTAAACCGGATAATCCGATTTGAGTTTCAAACACTTTAAAGAAGAAAGGATCATTTTTATCTTCTTGAATGTCTTTGATAATATCGTTAACTATTGATTTCTTTTCTCGATTTACTGCGTTAAACCAAAGTGAATCATTGTAAATCTTTCTGACATCTTCACAAAGTAAATAATCAACAACTCTATTTGCTTCATATTTTTCTAAAATTCTGTTGATAGCATTAATCTTTGCAATAATTGAGAAATTTAAATCTTTGAAATCAATATTTTCATTGTATGGATCATCTAAAAGTCTAATTAAAGGTTTGTATCTGAATTTATTCAAATTACTCAGTGAATTTCTTACTAAAGCGATATTCATTTCTTTCATTGGCATGCAATCAGATAAAACTGCGATGCCAGCAAGAGTAACTAAATAATCATCGTAATAACCAATTAATCCGTATGAAACAAAAAGACAAAGGAATGCAGCAGAAATATTGTAATCTGTAAATTTGCTGACAAATTGATGGAAAACATATTCAGTTGGAATAGTTGCACCTTCAATTGCCTCATGGTGATCAATAATTACAACTTCTAACCCTAAATCAAGACAATATTGGACTTCATCCAATTTTGTGATTCCATTATCAACTGTGATAATGACGTCATATCCTCTTTCTTTTGCAGTATCAATTACAGATTTATTCAAACCATAGCCTTCAATATAACGGGATGGAATAAATCTTTCACAGACTCCGCCTAACTTATTAAAAGCAAATTTGATAATTGTAGTTGAAGAAATTCCATCGTAGTCGTAATCACCATAGATAAGAACCTTCTTCTTATCTTTGATAATTTGTTTAAGTTTATCAACAACTTTGCAGAAATCTTTATTTTGATATGGATCAATAAAGTCTTTAGTTCCCTGCAATTTTTTTCTATAGAAAAACTCTTCATCGGAAAGATGGTAGTATTCCAAGAGCTTTTGATGAAGAGTTTCTTTTGTCATAAATTTACCTCACTTAGTGGAAATCATTCAAACCAGGAATGATTGTTTCTTGAGGACCACGTCCTTCAAGTTCTTCGTAGTGTTTAATTCTTTGTTGTCTACGACTTGGTTTCTTATTCTTTTGAATTCTTCTTTGTTCACGTTTTTCAGAGAACTTCTTGAATGAGAGATTTGTTCTAATTGCAAGATAGATAACTGGAACGAGGACAAATGATAAGACGATACCAACTAAAATACAACAGAGTGAAATAAGTGGGAATGGAAGAACTGTTTCAGTGAGTGTTGCAAGTAAAATTAAGAATGTAGTACATGTAACAGTAACAAAGAATTTGTTGATTGAGAAGTTGAAGTTGAGTGCTTGAACCATGGTCTCAACTCTTTGTGCAGGTGTAGCAACTTTCTTCAATTTTCTATCAACTAACAATTCATTATTCTTCTTGAATAAAGGCATCAAGACAAATGAGAGAACAAGAGGAATAATGACTAAGCTAATTGCTGTGTAAGCATTGAATGGAACTCTGAAAAGTGTCATTACTAAGTAAGCAAATAAGGTACTGACTGAGCTGAAAGCAAGGTTACCTGTTGCAGCGGAAATACCAAATCTAGCAAAGATGTAGAGAGTTGACCATAAAATGCAGAGGGATGAAACTAAGTAAATTGAATTCAAGTAATAAGAATTCAAGACTTCAGTTGTTCTACCGTAGTTAACTTCAATTGGATTATCATCTTGAATATCAATACCATCGAGAACTAGTCTCATTTGGTCGATGAATGAATTCTCAATAGCATCGTCTTCAACTTGGTAGGAGATGTAGACTGTTCTGTTGAATTCACCTTTTTCTTCATCGATAACAGTGTTATCAACATTGAATGTCATATTGATGTAGGACTCAGGTAAAACTGAAGGTTCCTTTTCACCTCTAATATTATCGGTATTAGCTAAGTAGTTATTGAAATTATTTTCATTATCGAAGATTTCCAATGTGGAAGATGTATCGTAATCATGTAAGTTTGCTTGAATTGTGATGTATGAATTACCTGTGTAATTTGAATCTTCTGCATACAAACCAGCACCGGATAAACCGAAACCTAACATACAAGCGACTGTACCAAGAGCGATAACGCCACCAACTGCACCGCCGATTATACCTAATTTCTTAGTTTTGAAATTAGTTTCAACTTTTTCTTGAACTGTTCCATCTTCATTTTGGACAGAAACATTCTTCAAGCTGAATAACTTATCATCTTTAGCTTTTAAGCCATAGATGGATTCTTTGTTCTTATATTTTTCACCGGAAGTTAACCAGTACATCATCCATTTTGTTAAGTAGTTTGTGACGATGAAGGCTAAGAATGAGCCGATGAAGATGACTGCTGCCATATTTGCAACCATACCGTTACCGATTGCAAATGTTAATAAGGATGCTAAGCAAACAATCAAGCAGCTATCGACTGTTGTTAAGAAGGATTTATGATAACCTTCTCTGTTAGCTTTATCTAATTTTCTACCTTTCTTAAGTTCATCTTTGACTCTTTCAAAGTAGTTTGCAGTGATAAACATACTGAGTAAGAAGATGACACCAATACCAACGAAAACGGCTGGAGATAAGGCGAAACCGAATACTGAGAATAAATAAATTAATAATGTGGAGGTTGCGATTGAGGAGATGCTAGCAATTAAACCAGCAACACCGTAGAAGATTGTTGCAATGACTAATCCTAATAATAAAAAGCCGTACATTGCAAGAATTGAGTTTAAAAATGCATTTTCACCTAATGTTGCATCAAATTTGTTGTTGTACATGAATTTAATGTCGAAATCGTAGCTTTCTGCATTCAAAGCTCTGACATAGTTTCTTGCTGTGTCACTTGTGAAGGCTTGACCTTCTGGATTTGTGGAGAGTAAAATAACGTTATTTTCTTCATCGTAGCTATCGCTTGATAACTCGAAAAGAATCTTATCTTGCATTGCTAAATCTGGTTCTTCTTCATCATAAGCTTTGTCATAAGTATCATTTTCGGTCTTATCTAACCAAACAAAGATCTTATTTTTACCAGCTTCTTGAGTGACTTCACCACTTTTTGTGACTAAATCATCCCATGCGGTTTTATCTTTAACAGATAAGCCAGGAACTTGTGTACCATCTGAAGAAGTCATCAATTTAGCAAAATCGCCTTCTGTTAAAAGTTCCGATTGTGACTTGCATTCTTCTGCAGAAGTACAGAATGATAATTCACCATTCTTTGTCATAATATAGTTGACACTGGTGATATTTTCTGAAGAAGAGATACCAGCTTTAATTCTGGCTTCGTAACTAACTTCTTGATTATGAGTAGTTCTCAACAATTCGATATTTGCATCATTGATACCAAGGAGTTCGAATCTATCAGTTAATTGTTCTTCGATGTTGTTTTCATTGAATTGACTACTATCGACATTTTCTCTTTGAGTAATTTGGTAAACAAATTCAGTGCCACCACCATACTCACTAGATAAATTCTTATTATCTAAGACAACTTGAACATTGAAGCAAATAGCCAAAACAATAGTAATTGCCATTGTAATGAAAGCTAAAAATCGTCTCATAATTACCTCCGACAAAAAACTCAGTGCACAAAAAAGCTCTAAATTTTTTAACTTATATAATATATAAAATATAGGATGAATTTTCTATAAATAAGATAGATTTTTTTACGGCTTTTCCTGAAGTAGTTTAATTGAATCCTCCCTTGAATTTTTCTCAAGTTTCTTGATGTGCTCAAATGCTAATCTTGTGCATTTTCTACCTCGTTTAGTGAGGTTGATTAAACCTCTTTGAACTAAATAAGGTTCGTAGAATTCAACTAAATTTCTTTCCTGTTCACCAATAGCTGAAGCAATTGAACTTAAACCAGTTGGTTGATTGTTAAAACGTTCAATAAGACATCTAAGATACTTATTATCGATTTCATCAAGACCAAATTCATCAATTTTTAGAATCTTAAACGTTGCGTTTACTGTGTCATCATCGATTGAATCCTTATGATAATAACAAGCAAAATCTCTTATTCTTCTAAAAAGTTTATTAGCAATTCTAGGTGTTCCTCTAGATCTAATTGCAATCAACTTTGCTCCTGATAAAGAAATTGGAAATTGCAAAACTTTACTTGTTCTAAGAATAATTTCGATAAGATTATCGATGGTGTAGTACTTCAAATTCATCGAGATACCGAATCTATCTCTTAACGGAGAAGAAATATCACCTTGTCTAGTTGTGGCACCGATTAAAGTGAATGGTGCTAACTCAATTGTTAGTGATTTGCACTTTTCATCATGACCAACTGCAACGGAAAGTTTGTAATCTTCCATTGCACCGTATAAGATTTCTTCAACAGCTAAAGGTATACGATGAATTTCATCGATAAAAAGAACATCTCCTGGATTTAAGGTGGAAAGAATTGTCGCAATATCACCAGTTCTAGCAATGCTAGCACCGTTAACAACCTTTATTCTAACACCTAACTCATTAGCGATAATTCCACTTAAAGTGGTTTTACCTAAACCAGGTGGACCATAGAAAAGAATATGGTCAAGTGATTCCTGACGCATTTTAGCACCATGAATAAATACTTTTAAACTTTGCTTAAGCTCATCCTGACCGATAAAATCATCTAATCTTAAAGGTCGCAAGGTAAAATCATTGATATCTTCCATAATTTACCTCGACAAAAACTTCAAGCAACGGGAAATGTATTCTTCATCGGTTCTGAAATTGCTTCTATCAATTGAATTTAAACAATAAATAACTTCATCTCTAGTGAATCCAAGGTTAATTAAAGCATCGTAACTGACGGAAGTATTATCATCTTCTTTAGATAAAAATCTGTTATCAATCTTATCAAAAAGTGAGATGACTAACTGCTGAGCAAGTCTTGTTCCAACACTCGGTAATGATTTTAGATATTTGATATTCTTATTTTTAATTGCCCAAGCAACATTTTGAATGTTGCCGACGCTAAGAATACTCATTGCCGTTTTCGGACCAACTCCGTTTATCGATATCAAAAGCATGAAGAAGAGTTTCTCTTCAACAGTTTTGAATCCGTAATAAGCTCGTTCGTCATCTTTAACATGATAATAAAGAAATAGCGATGCTGTTTCACCTTGTTTGAAAGATTTTATGTCGTTAACAAAAATCTCAAAGCCAAAATTGTTACAAATCAAAATTAGGCTTTTAACAAAAATGTACTTTACAGTTCCTTCTAAGTAAGAAAGCATAAATTCCTCCTTTTTACAGAGGAATATTAAAAATTAGTCACGTATATATTTATTTGGACTAGGTGCCAAATTACGTTTATGCTCGGAAACTTGGTGTAAATGTTCAATTCTTTGAATTGTCTTTTCACTCAAATTGTCTTTTCCGTGTAAAAGATAACTATCAAGTTCATCGTAAGTGATGCCCATTTCACTCTCATCAGTTTGACCTTCCCATAATGAAGCACTAGGAGCACGGTTTAAAATAGTCTCAGTACATCCGTAATGACGAGCAAGAGCGAAAACTTCACTCTTAGTAAGTTCAACAATTGGAAGTAAATCACAAGCACCATCACCATGTTTAGTGAAGTAACCGGTGTAATTTTCATCCCAGTTGTCGGTACCTAAAACAAGGTAATTCAACTGTTGAGAGTAAGCGTATAAAGTAACCATTCTCAATCTGACTTTGACGTTAGCAACACTCATTCCAGTCAATTCTTTATTCTCCTGAATAAATGAATCGAATGTGGAGGTTAAATTGACAATCTTGTAAGTTAAATCAAATTTCTTTGCAAACTCAACTGCATCATCAACATCCTTAGTAGTTTTGCTAGCACAAGGTAAAATCAAATGAAAAACTTTATCTTTTCCAACAGCTTTAACTGCAAGCAAGGAAACTAAAGCGGAATCGATACCTCCTGATAAACCTAAAACGTAGCCCTTAGCATGGGTCTTTTCAAGCATATCTTTTAAAAAGGGAATAATTTCAGTTTCTGCATAATCGACTAATTTCATAATATCACCTCTTACCATATATATCGCATGAACTAAGAAAAAATTTAAAAATTAAAAATATTTTTTATTAATTGTAATAATCGAATTCAAAATCTTCTAAAACAACAGTGGAACCATCTTTGACGCCCATCTCGTGGAGTCTATCATCAACACCGATCTTATTCAAATATGAAAGAAGCTTCATAACACCTTCATCATCATCGGTATTGATACGCTTGTAGGCAAGGACGACTCTGTCACCAACAATATGATAGATACCTCTTTCGTCTCTGATGATATTAAAGATTTCTTTATCCTTTTCTTGAACACCAAGGACGACTTCTTCAGAATCGTTAATATCATCTTCATAGAGTGAAATTTCTGGACTTGATTGAACAAGTCTGTAACATTCCCAAAGAAGTGGTTTGATATTTTCTTGCATCAATGTGGAGATTTCAAAAATCTTGTACTTATCACCAACTTTTCTCTTGAACTCTTCAACCTTTGCTTCATCATAGACAGAATCGATCTTATTCAAAGCGATAACCATCTTTCTTTCCAAAAGTTTAAGGTTGTAAGATTCTAGTTCCTTATTGATTTTTACAAATGCTTCATAAGGATCTTCCTCTCTGGATACATCGACCATATGGATGATAACTTTGCATCTTTCGATGTGTCTTAAAAAGGTGAAACCTAATCCTTTACCTTTTGAAGCACCTTCGATAAGCCCTGGTAAATCTGCTAAAACAAAGCTTGCATCATCATCCAACTTAACAACTCCAAGTTGTGGAGTCAAAGTTGTAAACTCGTAATCTGCAATTTTTGGCTTAGCATTTGAAACTACTGATAAAAATGTTGACTTACCGACACTAGGAAGACCAACAAGACCGACATCAGCTAAAAGCTTCAATTCGAAATAGAAAACTTTTGTCTCACCTGGGGTACCATTTTCTGCTGTTCTTGGAATTCTGTGAGTTGGGGATTTAAAGCAGTTATTGCCTCGACCACCTCTACCACCTTTAACAGCAAGATACTCATCACCTTCCTTTTTAAGGTCGGCGAGAATTTTCATATTTTCATCCAAGATGACAGTGCCGATTGGGACAGGAAGATGCAAATCTTCAGCGTTTTTTCCAAACATCAATTTGCCTTTTCCTTTTTCACCATCATCTGCTTTGATTTTTTTACCAAAACGGTAGTCGATTAAAGAGTTGATTCCTCTTTTTGCGTAAATGTAGATTGAACCACCTCTACCACCATTTCCACCATCTGGACCACCGAATTCTACATATTTTTCATGACGAAAAGAGATAGCACCGTTACCACCGTTACCCGATTGCAATGTAACTTTTACTCTATCATTAAACATCTTACTACCTCCTAAAAATAAAAGGTTTCCCAATGGAAACCTTATTAACTACAATATTGTCTAATTATTTAGCTTCAGGATAAACAGAAACTTTAGTTCTTGTCTTACCTAAACGTTCAAATTTGACATGGCCTTCGACTAATGCGAATAATGTGTCATCTTTACCACGACCGACGTTTGTACCAGGATGAACCTTTGTACCACGTTGACGATAAATGATGCTACCACAATGACAGAATTGGCCATCAGACAATTTTGCACCTAATCTCTTTGCATGGGAATCACGACCGTTTTTTGTGGAACCGACACCCTTTTTAGATGCGAATAATTGAATATCAAGTGTAAATCTCATTTTATTCATTCCTTTCTAATTCGTGAAACTTTTATAAAGTCAGGATATTGATCTTGGATTGTCAATAGCTGAGTCTCTACAGTTTCTATTACTGTATGATCATGCAAGTCTATGTTATTTTGGAAATCGACTTTTACATAGCCATCCTTGACAGTATAATCGTAACTATCAATCTTTTTAAGATTGTTCAAGCTACCGATAACTATCGAACTAACAGCTGCACAGATTAAATCTTTTCCTTTTGTATCATAGTTTGAATGACCAGATACTAAGATGAATGTGTATTCATCTTGTAAGTAACCAATATCAACTTTAATCAATTTGATTACTCAACATCGATTGCATCGATGACTACTTTAGAATATGGTTGTCTATGACCAGATTTTCTGCGGTAATTTGATTTAGCTTTGTACTTGAAGACAACAATCTTCTTTTCCTTGCCGTTTTTAACAAGTGTACCTTTAACAGAAGCGCCCTTAACAACAGGGGAACCAACTAAAGTTTTTTCACCACCAACTAAAAGAACGTTATCAAAGACAACTTTGGAACCTTCTTCTTGGTTGAGTTTTTCGACGAAAATTGTTTGACCAACTTCGACTTTGACTTGTTTACCGCCAGTAGCAATAATTGCGTACATCTAATGTACCTCCTATCTTCTCACTAATGACTCGCTTGCGTAGGTGTGAATCAATCAACTTTAAACCTATTTGATGCGGTTGTAGCCTAGTGGAGTTACAACGTTCTATATTTTATATTATTTATATTAGTAAAACAATATCATAGAGTGAAAATGTCATCTTGGATTGGAAAAATTTTTTAATGATTTATCGGATTTTATTTCAAAATTATCGAACCATAACTATTTGTAATTAAAAATTGAATTTATTATGTACTTAAATTTGGAGTTTTAAAAGCAATTCATTTATATCCTAGTAAATTGTTAATTTATAAAACAATCGTAATCAATAAAAATTTAAAATTATGCACAACTCATTTATTCAAATAGCTCATACAACGTGTTCTTACTAGGTGTATGTCCTGTAGCTGAAATTTGTTCTCTTGTACCAACTAATACTTTAAAAGTTGTATCCTCGAATATATAATTTGTAAGCCAAAAACTAGGCACTTTAGAATCATCTACATCATCTTTATCGTCTTCTACTTCAATAGCACAATAATGCAATGAATCTGCAGGTATATCCTCTGGAAAGTCAAAATCAATTTCACCTTGCAAAAGCAATGCTTTGTCTTGATCTACAGTATAGGAGAAATAGCGTCCATACTCAACTTGAATTACATACTGTTTATAAAAGTTAGTGAAGTCATTAGTATTCTCATCAAAAAGGTAAAAATTAAATGTTGCATCTACAGTTTCTGGTGTTGGAGGATACACTGGACAAAAATTGTCAACGTTCGAAACTCCATCATTTGAAACGCACGATGTTAAATAAGAACACGATAATAGTGCAGAAAGTAAAAATAGTTTTTTCATAAAATTACCTAAAATTATTCTTTCTTAAATTGAGATATTTGGAAGTTAATGAAGCATTACAAGCAGATAAATTTAATAAAGCAATCATATAAAACTCTTATCTAACCAATGATATAAAAGTATAAATTCAACTCACTTCCAACATTTTCATAATCAAAATCGTCATCTAATATGTAACCAACTTGTCCACAATTCATTTTCGTATAGAGAGGACTAGGACTCAAATAGCCGCTATAAATTTGATGATAAAGACGATAAGGAATTTCATAAGTCAATAAATCATTGATATATGAATAATTCAAATCTTTTCTATCAACGACAAAAGTGTAAGTGTCTCTCACCTTATAATCCAAAGCAATTACTTCATAGCCATCCATCAAGTACTGATAAATTTTTGGATCATAAGTTGGTTCAAACTGATTAAAATTAATTGTTACTTTATCATCTGAGCAAGATGAAAGTCCAACTGAAGAAAATAATAATGCTGCTATGCCAAAAACAGATTTCAATTTTGTTCTTTTCATACTTTGATTTTACTTTTTTGCACTTGTTCAAACAATTAAAATTCTTATAATTAAAAATATATCCTTGGATTTTCAACAAATTAACTTCTATCAAAAAATTGATGCTTGCAGTAAGCATCAATTTATAAGATCTATACTTTTTCAAACTTAATTTATATCCAAACTATTAACGATAGTATTTCAGATTAGAACCGATAAAAGGAATCTCTCTAAAATCCTCATAGTGTTTTCTAATAAGATAATCGAGATGATTACCGATAACTTTTGCATAAACAATATAACCCATAGGATTTGGATGGAAGCCCATAGCAAATTTTTCTCTTGCTTTTTCATCGTAAACTGGACCGTAGTTTGTTATATCGATTGTATACATATATTTAAATTTTGCACATACTTTTTCGATTTCACTTAAAACGTAATAACAGATATCATCCTTTTCTTTGCTAAGATGATCAAGTTGCAAACTGACGATAAAAATTCTTGAGTTCTTCTCGATACTTCTAAGCTTACAAATAACTTTACCCATGTATCCAAAATAAGTATCTGTGTTATTTTCTGGATGTAAAACATCAATATCTTCAGCTGAACCAATTTTTTGTTTGTATAAAAAGATGTCGTTATTTCCTAGATTTAAAATATAAGCTTGACACTTCTGCCAAAAATTGTTCTCATCTGCCCATGATTCATAAAATTCTTTAAATGACATACCTCCACGGGAGAAATTTAAATACTTGGTACCAGTGATTCTTTCTAATACTGCAGGCCAAGAATATTCGTACATATCGTGATAGTGAATTTCACCTTTATCATCGATCGACTCAAATTCACCACTTGAAAGAGAATCACCAACAATACCTACATTTTTAAAGATTGAAGCAAAACCACAATCATCTTTGATAATTTCCAAAGGATGAGATTGATCAACCATTTCAAATAATTTTGAATCCATATTAGACACCTTTCTTTTTATCCCATTCACAACCAGTTACTTCTTTTAAGTCAAGGCCTTTTGTTTCACCGACGCATTTTAAAACTACTACAATAGCACCGATTAATCCAGGTAAAGTTAAACAAAGGTAGAAGTAACCAAATGAAGATGTTGGAATGTAAGGAACAACAACCATCATAATTAAACCAGCAACGCCACCGATAACACCATTTAACAATGTGTTGATAACTGTAATTGATGAACGTAAGTTAGTTGGTGATGATTCTGAGAACATAATTGAGCCGATTGTATCACCAGCACCCCAGTAGCAACCCATAAAGCAACCGATGACAAAACCAGTTAAATATGGTGTCCAACTGAGCATTGACGAAGCAATAAATAATGAGTAACAGACAACCGAAGTGACACTCATAGCAATAATTGTAGTCTTTCGACCAAATTTATCAGAGATAAATCCAGAAATAAATGTAGCTAATGCATTTCCAACAGGATAAAGGTACATTGCTAAAGTAATTTCTTCCTCAGTCATACCAGCACTTTCAGCCATGACTGTGTTGTAACTTGATGTTGCTAAACTTGCAAAGTAGAAGAAAACGCAAGCGATGATAAGCCATCTTAATTGATGATGTTTAAAAGCAAATTTTAAGCCATTAATAATACCACCTTGGGCGTTGTTGGCTTTTTCTTCCTTAGACTTTTTCTCTCTTTCTTCAATAGGAGTTTGTAAGTATTCAATTCTCTTTTTAAGGAATGTATGAGTTTCTTTTGCAGCAAATATTGCGATAAAGGAGAGAACAAATCCAATAATAGCAGGAACTAAATAGACAATATGCCACATTGATGATTCATTTTTCATCAATGTTTGTCTAAGTAGCGGAACAAGTAATGTGCCTAAAATAGCGATTGATTTAACAATTGAGTAGTTTCTCGCACGAGTTTTTTCATCTGAGCATTCAAGGATGTAGACAGCTTGCATATCGTGACTGACCATGAAACCCATCAAAGTGCCACCGATCATGTAAACGACAATATTATTTGATAAATAAACAATGAATAATCCTAATGCCATGCAGAATGTGTTGATGATCAAAAATGGTTTTCTTCCAAATCTATCTGCAAGTGGTCTGTAAATTACCATCAGTAAACTTATTGGATATGTGATGTATCCTAATGCAGAAAATAGTGATAAACCTTCACCATACTCCCAGCCCATGTTTTGAACAAAGAACTCGTTGACTATGTTAGATTGAAACTGAATGTTGATAGTTGAAGCAATTTCATCAGTGATAAAAACAAGAGACAAAATCATGAATAAATAAGTTAAATAGAACTTATTCTCTCTGAATTTAAATTGCTTTTGACGATGAGCGAGCTCTTTTTCTTCTTTCAGTTTCATCTTCTGAATTTTTTCAAGATCCATTTTTCTCACCTCCATATTGATAGTTATAAACCATGAAATTTTTAGTCATATCTTCGGATATTTTCATCTTTTCTCTTAACTTATTAAGAACTTGGATGAAGCCTTTAGAATCTTTGCAACCATTCAATAAATTCTCTGTTTCAATAAGTTGATACCAGAATATATTCAATACAATCTCATCAGTTGCAAGTGAAGTTAAAGCGTGATTCTTAGTGTGAATAGAAATCGAATCTTCACCGCAGTTTTCACCGATGATAACTTCATTTTCATCGACAATAAGTAAAATTCTCCGATATGGGAAGAGATTTTCGGCATCTTTAATTCGATAGGAGAATATCTTTGCACCGGTGATACTGATGTCTTCAAAAGCAAAGATATATACTTTAACTCCTCGAGCGATTGCAGCAACTAAATCATCGTAAATAAGAACAAATTCCTTCTCCCAAATAGAAAGTGAAATTTCATTCTTTGCAGTTTGAATAAGTTCCTTTGCTTTTTCAATTGATTTTGCAAAACCTTTGATATTGAAGATAAATTCACTATCTTGAACTTTCTTTGAGATGAGTTTAAGGCGGCTTTCAGCAATTTTAAGATTGTTAGTTTTCTCCTCTTCGATAAGTTTCAATACTTTTTCGTAATCCAAAGCGTGGTAGTAATTTGTTAGACCATCACTTTTAATTACAAATCCTTTTTCAACAAGTCGGTTGATGACATCATAAACAATAGATCTTGAGACACCGGAAAGTTTAGCTATTTCATAACCGTTCATAGCTTTATTTTGAATAAGTGTAACGTAGACCTTTGCTTCATTTAATGTGAAACCGATCTTTAGTAAAAAATCTAAATCATTAGTGTTTCTATTCATGTCAACTATTATATAACCGCTTTCAAACATTTGAAATAGTGATAATTAAAATGACTATAAAAAATTTTTTGCAAATAAAAAGTGTGCCTAATCAAAAGCACACTGGAGTATATACAAAATCTTAGATAAAATTACAAACTTATAACGCAATTTAAGTCTTTCTATCTAAGTTGCTAACTACAATATTTAGTCTTTAATCAATGCAGTAAGAGCATCGAAACTTTCTTTGGAAAGATCGTGTTCAATCTTACAAGCATCCTGCTCAGCAATATCTTTATCAACACCGAGTTGAATGAATAATTTAGTTAATCTTTGATGGCGATTGTAGATAAATTCAGCTCTTTGTTCACCTTTCTCGGTGAGATGGATGAAATCTTTATCATCGAAAGTAATGTATCCATCGTTAATAAGCTTTTTCATCGCTCTGGAAATACTTGCTCTGGAGTAATCGAATCTTTTTGCTAAGTCAATTGATCTTACAGGAGAAAAACCTTCGTTTTTCATAACGAGAATCATCTCTAAATAATCTTCACCAGATTCATGAATGCTCATATTGCCTCTCCTTTTTCTTTAATATTATAGTAAGTTAGAAATCTTTAAAAAATAAATATGAATACCGTTTTATTAACAAATATTAAAAAAGCGGCAACGAGCTATTTTCCCAATAAGGTATCTTCGCCACCTTGGTGCT
>CAJMBK010000004.1 GCA_905211645.1 uncultured Caryophanales bacterium | reverse complement strand
ACTATTTATTTTCAATGTTCTTATTTAAAAATTAATATCTAAAATGGATATAATTAATACAGAATTTTTGTTAAATATAATTTAAAGGAGCATATAATGAGAATTTTATCTTTTAACGTAAACTCATTACGAGCAATATTTAAGAAAGAAAATATTTGCGATACTCTTAATTTCGAAGATACTATTAAAAAATACAATCCAGATGTTGTTCTTTTCCAAGAAACAAAGTTTTCTAACTATGAAGATAACCCAATCAATTTACCTGAATATGAAAATTACATTTTCTTATCAACAGCTAAAAAGGGTTATTCCGGAACAATGATCATGACTAAAATCAAGCCATTAAGCGTTGAATATGGAATTGAAGGATTCGATGATGAAGGTAGAACAATTATCGTCGAATATGAAAATTGCTATGTAATCGATAGTTATTCACCAAATGTTAAAGAAGATCTTTCAAGAATTCCATACAGAATGGATTACGATTTAGCATTGTCAAATAAAATAAAACAGTTGTCAAAGAACAAGCCATGTATCTTATGCGGCGATTTAAACGTTGCACCTGAAAATATTGATATTAAAAACTACAAAGCAAACAGAGGTAAAGCAGGTTTCACCGATGAAGAAAGAGATTCTTTCAAGAAAATTCTTGCAAATGCCTCATTAGTTGATAGCTTCCGTTATCTTTATCCTGAAAAAGTCATGTACTCTTGGTGGAGTTATCGTTTCCACGCTAGAGAGAAGAATACTGGTTGGAGAATCGATCATATTCTTGTTTCCGACTCAATCAAAGATAAAATTCAAGAAGTTACATACTTAAATGAAGTTTTCGGTAGTGATCACTGCCCAGCAATGATTGATTTGGATATTTAAAATGACTAAATTTGTAATTATTTGCGATACAGCTGTCGAATTTTATGATGAGTACAAGACAGATGAAGTAGTCTTTGTTCCAACAGAAATCGATGTTGATGGTAAAAGATATTTAAAAGATATCGATGATAAAGAAATTTCATTGAATACTTTCTACAAATATCTTAATAATGAGCGTGAAACTAAGACTAATTTCATCTATCCAAAGCTTTTTATTGAAACTGCAACTAAGTATCTTAAAAATGACTATGATGTCCTCTTTTTAACTTGTTCAAATAAACTTTCTGGCAATTATTATTCAACATTAGTCGCTAAAGATTATTTGCTTAAAGTCTTCTCCAAAAAGAAGATTTGCTGCATAAATTCTTTTGGATTTTCCTCAAAAGAATACTTAGTTTTAAAGACAATTATGAAGTTACAAAGTGAAAATAAAGAAGTTAATGAGGTTGAAAAATTAATCAGTGACGAAATCAATGAAAACCTTTATCAACAGATTACTCTCTGCAACTCAATTGATAGATTAGCTAACTCCAATCGTATTCCAAAATCCTGCACAGACTTTTCTACATTTTTAAATAATAAGCCAATTTATCAAACCACACAGAATGGTTCGATAAGTTTATTAAGAAAAGTTAGAGGGTGGAATAAACTTGTCGATTCTGCATTTTTAATTCTTGAAAAAGAAAATGAAGAAAACAAGATCGCAGAGATAGCAATCTCATACACTTTTAATAAAATGGACGCTGTCAATCTTGCAAATAAGATTATTAGCAAATTTAAATTAACCAATACATCAATCAATCCAATGTCGATTTTAGTAAGTTCATACACCGACTTAAACAGCATTTCAATCGCATGGAAACGTATAAAAAAGTAATAAATTTAGGAGAAATAAAGAATGGATAAAATTAAATTCTTTGCATTAGGTGGTTTAGACGAAGAAGGTAAAAACTGTTACTGTATCGAAATCAACAATGATATTTTCGTTATTGAAGCAGGTCTTAAATACGCCCCAAGTTCTCAATTAGGTGTTGATTATCATATTCCAGATAATAGTTACCTCATTGAAAATAAGAGCAGAATCAAAGCTTATATCATCTCTCACGCTCATGATGATCAGTTTGGTGCAATCTACAATTTTTTAGAAACTGCACCTGCACCAGTTTATTGTTCTGATACAACTTTGAGCTTAATCAGATATGAATACAAGAAGAAATATAAACAAGATTTCAGATACAAATATGTCTTAGTTGAACCAAGTTCCGACATCAGTATTGCCGGCAGAAAGTTTAAATTTTTCTCAACCACACACTCAGCATCCCACTCTTTCGGCTTTGCAATCGAAACAGATCAAGGTAATATTGTTTACACTGGAGATTTCATCTCAGATTTTGCTTCATTACCTAACTTCCATTTCGATTTCACAAAGCTTACTCAACTTGGATACAACGAGAAAACTTTCATACTTTTATGCGAATCAACCGCTGCAAATTTGGAAGGTATCTCCTCACCAAAACACAAAGTTAAACACCTTATCGAGAAATATTTCCAAAATAACGAAGGTAAAATCTATGTTGCTACTTACACACAACATATCTATAACCTTGAGGAAATCATCTCTTTAGTTATCGAATACAAGAAGAAACTTCTTATCGTAGATAATAACTTCAAAACACTCATTCAATACCTTAATAGCAGCAATAACCTCATGATTCCTAAGGAAAATATTGTTGAATTGGAAGATCTTCCTAAGAATAAGAATGAAGATATTGTCGTTCTCTTAACAGGAAACGGTGAAGATATTTACTCTTTGATTAAATCCGTTACTCATGATGAAATTAAAGGTATTCATATCGATGAAAAGGATACTTTCATCTTAAATTGTCCATCAGTACCTGGTACTGAAGTTATCTATTATGATGCAGTTGACTCGGTTTATCAAACAAACTGCAAAGTCTTCAATATCACAAGAAAGATTCTTTCTTCCATGCATGCTCAAAAAGAAGATATCAAGATGATTTTATCAATTTTAAGACCTAAGTATTACATTCCAGTCAAAGGTGAATACAGAAAACTCATGGCAAATGCAAAAATTGCCTTGAACATGAATATCGGTTTGAATCATACCAACACATTCATCCTTGATAATGGTGATGTCTTAACCTTTGAAAACGGCAAAGTTACTCCTAAGACTGACAAAGTTAAAACCGGTGACTTACTTGTTGAAGGTTTATCAGTTGGTGATGTAAATACCACCATCTTAAACGAAAGAACAAGAATGAGCCAGGATGGTATCATCATCTTAGGAATCGCAGTTTCAATTTCAAAAGCTCAAATTGTTTCTTTACCAGACATTCAAATGAGAGGTTGTTTATATTTGAAAGATAGTGAAGAGCAAGTCAAGCGAATCAATGAAATTTTCTTCAATACAATTAAGAATATGTTCACCTACAAAAATATTCGTGCCGAAGATATCGAAGTCAAGATTGAAGAATCAATCAGAAAATACATGAATAAGGAACTTAACAAAGATCCTATCATCACCGCAAATGTTTTTGATATCGATAGAGTCAAAATCATCTCTTAAAGCATTTTTTACACAAGTCTAATATGTTAAAATAAATCAAAAGGAAGGTTATTAATATTATGAATTATGCAAAATATATTGACCATACTCTTTTAAAAGCAGATGCTACCATCAAAGAGATTACAAAGTTATGTGAAGAAGCAAGACAATATGGTTTCATGTCTGTCTGCATCAACCCAAGTTACATTCCTTTATGCAAAGAATTATTAAAAGGTAGTGAAGTTAAAGTTTGTACTGTCGTCGGTTTCCCACTTGGTATGATGGCAAGTTCAGCAAAAGCTTTTGAAACAAAGCAAGCTTTATTAGATGGTGCTGATGAAATTGATATGGTTATCAACATCGGTAAGTTAAAAGATAAAGAATATGACTACGTCAAAGCAGAAATTGCTGAGCTCAAGCATATCTGCAAGGACAAAGTCTTAAAAGTTATCATTGAAACATGTTTATTAACCGATGAAGAAAAGGTTAAAGCCTGTCAATTAGCAAAAGAAGCAGGTGCAGACTTTGTTAAAACTTCAACTGGTTTCTCCAAAGGTGGCGCAGTTGCTTCCGACATCAAATTGATGAGAGAAACAGTCGGTCTTGAAATGGGTGTTAAAGCCAGTGGTGGCGTTTCAACATTCGATGATATGTTAAAGATGATTGAAAATGGTGCTACCCGTATCGGTACATCACACGGTGTTGACATCATGAAAGATGTCAAGTAATTCCTCCTTTCACCCTATATATCGCATGGACTTCTAAAAAATTAAAAAATATTTTTAGTAATTTAAAAAAATTGTTATTTTTAACCAATTTTATCCAAAATTTCACGAGACTTTCACGACTAATTTTTAGTTGCTTTTAAAGTTTCGATATACTAAAATTAATAAGCATTTAAAGAAAGGATTTTGTATGGCTCAAATTAAATCACAAAAGAAGAGAATCATCACCAATGAAAAAGCTAACAAAGCCAATTCTTCATACAAATCTATGATGCGTACCGCAATGAAGAAGGTTGTTAAAGCTGTTGATGAAAAGAATTTGGAATTAGCTAAAGAAAGATTATCTGTTGCCGTTAAATTGATCGATAAATCAGTCAGCAAAGGCATTCAACACCAAAATACAGCTAATAGACAAAAAACTACTCTTTACAGATTAGTTAACGAATTAGCAAACGCCTAATTCTTCAATTAATTAAGTAATAAATTCAGCTATGAAAATAGCTGTTTTTTTGTTCAAAAAAATCTTCATATTTCTATGAAGATTAGTATAAGTAATTTCCTGAAAAACTTGCGATGAATAGTTCTAGGGCTGAAAATGGATTGAATCCGTTGAATTTACAGTCTTCTTCAAGTCTGGATAAATCGGCTAAGATCTTAACTAAATTCTCGTAAGATACATCTTTAACATCCATCATTGAATATTTTACACGATACTTATTCTTTACGTTAAGAGCAATCTGCATCCTTTCTAAAGATACATGCTTATTGGTAAGAAACTTAACTCGAGCCATGAATAAAAAAGAATAATAAAGTGCAGAAATAATACCGTAAACTTGATTGCCTAATTGAACTAAATCGTAGTAAGCATGTAAGGCTTTATCAGTTTCACCTTTAATTAAATTCTGTCCGATAGCAAAAATCTTATCTTCCAATGGCTTATAGACCATCTCTTCAACATCGATAATTGTGATGTTGTCGGTAAATGTCATAAGCTTTTTGAGGTTGTTATCTAATAAAAGGAAATCAACAACTCCAGCAGGATTTTTACATCTTGCAATAAGTTCTTTCACTGCTTCGACAGAGATTTTTTTATTCTCATTTTTGACCTTGGAATTGATAGTCATAATGAGTTCTTCATCGGATAATAAATCGACATGGATAAAATTGACCTTAGCTTCAACCATCTTTTTGTAGAGAGCATTTTTATCCAAACTACCTTTAACGATGAAATTTAAATCAAGGTTATCGGTATTTGAAGTTAAAAACTTTTCTAGTTCGGCTAAGTCATCTTTATTCTTTTTGACTTTTTCCTTTGAAGTGGAGATAAAATAACAGTTGGATACAATAACTACCTTTGCTTCATAGAAGAAAGTATAGGAACTTGCTTCATTTAAAACTGTTTCCAAAGTATCGTTATATAAATCAAACTTAACTAATTCAACATTTTCGAAGTTTCCGTATTTTTTCTTTAAATCTGAATTGAGTTTATTGGTAGTTAAATAGTTATCTTCTCCAATATAAACATTAATCATTCTTTTCTTCGATTGTGACTGATTCGATGACGACGTCTTCTAATGGTCTATCGTTTTCATCGGTTTTAACTGATGCAATCTTATCTAAGACATCAAAACCTGAGACCATTTGACCGAAAGCGGCATAGTTACCATCTAAGAATGGGCAATCAACATGGCAGATAAAGAATTGGCTAGATGCGGAATCCATAATTTGAGTTCTTGCCATGGAGATAGTACCTCTGACATGCTTATTGATATTTCTGACACCGTTAGCAAGGAATTCACCTTTGATTTCTTGCTTAGAGCCACCCATACCGGTGCCTGTTGGGTCACCGCCTTGAATCATGAAGTCTTTAATAATACGGTGGAAAATAAGGTTTGTGTAGAAACCATCTTTTGCTAATTTAATAAAGTTTTCAACGGTGATAGGTGCATAGGTAGGAAGTAATTCAATTACCATTTCACCGTAATTTTTAACATTGATGTGTGCGTAAATTTTAGCCATAATATCCCTCCTAAACGCTAAATTATTATAACAATATAAACTTATTAAAACTCTTATTTACTTAGTCAAAGAGATGAGTTTATTATTCTCTTTGATAAATTTTTGTTTGTAGAAATATGGATTGTCTCTGAAAATAAATAATAAGTAGAAACCAACTCCAGCTCCTGCAAGACCTTGGAAGATATTTCCAACTAAATCGATATAGATCAAATCTTTGAAGAAAATTACATCTGGAATCATGTACATGACTGCCATGAGTAAACCAGAAACGATGTATGTTAGAACATTTAATTGATAGAACTTACCTTTGAATAATTTCTTGATACCAAGATAGGCAAAACCAGCAACCAAACCTTCAATAAATTTGATAAACACTGTAAATGGAGCATAACTTGCACCATATCCTAAGAATACATCGGATAAGAATCCAGAAACTCCACCAACAATACCGCCAATAAAAGGATTAATAATTGATGCAGTGACCATGATGATACTATCAGATAAATTTAAATATCCTTTTCCACCAGGTAATGGAATGGAAACAAAGTAGGTAATTACTGTGCAAAGTGCAGTTAAAATAGCAGTTAAAGTAAGAAAGTAAATTCTTTTTCTTGTCTTATCTCTAAGTGATAAATTTTTCATTATTTAAGAATTGCTCCTTCTAAATCACGATTTCCGTTATTAAAATCACATGTTGCCATCATCTTTTTGCCTGGACGTTGGAGTAAATCGATATTTACTTGACCATCTTTAAGTTGAAGGATGATATTTTTCTTCTTAGCTAAGATGATTTTGCCAACTTCAGCTTCAACTTTGTCATTTATAACTGTTGCAGCAAAAATCTTTAAGTTTTCTCCGTTAAAATCGAGATAACCACCGATATCATAAGCAAGTGATCTGACGAAATTCACAAAATCGACACATCCTAAATCTAATGAAAGATGCTCTTCTTCTTTAGTTAACATTTTTGTAAATGTTGCTTGAGTTGGGTCTTGGATTTTCTCTTCAAGCTTATTTTCAAAATAAAGTTGTAAATATTTTTCAATAAGTTCACAAGCAGAAACTTTGATTTTATCTTCCATTGAAGTTAAGTTATCTTTTTCATCGATAGGAATTTCAACTTGAGCAAAATAGTTACCAGCATCGCATTCTTTAACCATTTCCATCAAGGTGATTCCAGTAACTTTATCGCCGTTTCTTAAAGCGTATTGAATTGGGTTAGAACCACGATATTTAGGAAGTAAAGATGCATGAACATTCAATGGTCTATACTTTCCTAAAGCAAGTACTTTTGAAGATAAAATTTGACCGTAAGCAAATGTTAAAAGTAAATCTGGTTCAAGTTTTTCAACAAACTCGTAATCTTTATTCAATTTAACTGGTCTATGAAGAGGAATGTTGTATTTCATTGCAACTTCAGAGACAGGACTTGGAACTAATTTATTTCCTCTTTTTCCTTGTTTATCCTCTTTGGATACAACACCGACAATGTTGAATCCTTTTTTGATCATATCTTCCAATAAATATGCAGAGATTTCAGGAGTACCTAAAAATACTATTCTTTCACGCATTCTCTTTTCTCCTTTCTTTTATTGACAAGTGTTAAAACTAACATGACAATATTATAAGCCGACATAAAGCCAAAAGTCACATAAAATAGAATATTTAAAATCTTAAAGCTTCCCGCAAAGTCCAACATACCAAATGGTTTTGCTAAATATGTCATCATATTTGGAAAAACAGAGATTGCTGAGATAAATAAAATAAATGAAATTGCGTTCAATCCAAGTGAAGCAGAATTAACAATAATCTTATGTTTTCCATCGTATAAGAAAAGGAAAACATCGATTGAACATGCAAGTAAAGTCATGAATAAGGCAAAATAGCCAAATGGATATTTACCAGCATTTTTTGTGATTGAAAAATCTAAAACAAATGAGTAAAGCATGAAAAATGATAAAAACATCAATAAGATTGCAAATGGAATCTTGTAGTAACTCATCTTTTCAAGAAGTCTGTAGTTATTTAAAACTGTTTTATCGTAATCTTTCAAGCCAAAATAAATTCCTGTAACTGAGGCAAATAATAAGATAAAACTTAATAATGGATAAAAAATTGCAAAATGATAAGCATGTAACCCATTTTGATAGTTGGACGAATAGAAGCCAACATTGACAAAATACATAATTAAGAATGCTAAATTCAAAACTGCAGATACCGCAGAATTAATTACTAATGCTTTTTTCTTAAACGGTTTAAATTGAGTGTGCCAAATAAAAACAATGAAGGAATATGCTTCAATAAGGCAAAATAAAACTAAACCGATGTACTGACTAAACATCTCATAATCATTAGTGATAACTGAACTGATGAATAAAAATGATGTTCTGAAAATGTAAGATGAATAGATAAATAATAAAGGAATAACAATAAAATCAATAATTATTGTCGAAAGATTGAACTTTTTAGTCATCGTAAGCCACCTTTCTTAATTCGATATCTTGATAAGTGAATTCATCAGCATTTCTAGGAAGATGAATCATCTTATAGCCAATTAAATCATCTTCATGATAGACCAAGTTGGATGATTTAAGTGCATAGGAAAGAATCATCTCTTTCTTGTAGAAAATATCTGAGTAGTTGATATGGTCGTGACCGACAAAAATTGCTTTATTGTTAACACCTAATAAAGTATCGTACATATTTGTTTTCTTGTAGCCGTAACCGATACCTTCGTTATTGTCGTGTTGCCCAGGAGATGAGCAACTTTCCATATCATTTGGATCACAAAGTCTGTAATCTGCGATGGCATCTTCATATTCATAAACTGGAATATGGAAGAAAGTTAAGCCAGGAACGTGGTCTTCTTTTGCTACATCACCATCTTCAAACTCAGCAATCTTATTGATGTGATCAATCTGTTCATCATGAATGACATCATAAGAATAAGTGATTCCAGAATCAGGATAATAAGAATTTGAATCAACAATATAAATACGATAGACAGTTTCATCACCATCCTTTAAATTGATGTAGTAATTTGCATATCCGTAAAGATCATCGTCTTCATAGTCGATGAACATGGCATTATCAGATTTATTCAATAAGTCTTGAAAATAGTAATGATCATAATCACCTTGTTGATCGTGATTTCCAAATGTAACAGCGTATGGAAAATTTAATGAATCAAAAGTTTCAATAAATAAATCCACAACTTCTTTGTTGGCATCAATAAAATTATCGCCATCTAAAACAATAAGATCGATACTTCCGTCTTTTGCTTTTGCATCATCAATCATCTTATTTAAATGATCTTTTTGTTGTTTGACATCCATGATAACTGAAAAATGCATGTCGGATAAAAGCATCAAATTAAATGTGTCGTCACTTCCAAAATCCATCTCTAATCTGTAGTCTGAAATTTGATATGTTTTAGTCATATTCATATCAACACAAGAGGTTAATTGAAGTGAACTTATACTAATTAATGATAATAGTTTAACTAATTTTTTCATGTTTAATATTTTATCAATTTGAACTAGTCAAAATACTTAAAAGGTCGATTTTTTACATATTTTTAACCGTAAATATACGAAAATTAAAAAATGTTTATGTTTTATTCAAATTTAATTTGATAGATAACGTATAATAATTTAAACATATGTCAAAAATAAGAGGTTTCTATGAAAAAAGATCTCAATAACAAAATTACTAGATTTAATCAGGAGATGATTTACAAGGTCACAAACACCTTTATCGATCTCTTAACCAGAAAGAATTTTAACGATATTTCAGTAAAGGAAATTTGTAAAATCACAGATTATCCAAGAGGAACTTTCTACAACTATTTCTTCGATTTGAAAGATTTATTAATCTATGTCTTTTCCTCATGGAAAGAGGATTTGCACCTTGAAGATTTGGATTCAAGTGATAATGATTTCATCTTCCATGTTTTTGATAGACTTTACACATTCTTGGATGATAATAGATACGTCTTTGAAAAAATTATCAATAAGAACAATCTTGAAAGTGCATTTTTCTATGCTTTCAACAGATATTTCAGAGAAGAAATTGCAAATTATATCCAAAAGAATAACTACGAAGATTTAAAAGATCTTCCTATTGAAATTTGTCAAGACTACTATGCAGATGTCATTATCTTAGTCTTGAAATACGCCTTTTTTGTCAACAAAGATACCACTAAAGAAGAAGCTCAAAAATACCTGGTTGAACTTTTACACGTAAATAAGGAATAAGATGCAGTACATTCTAGTTTTAGATCAAGGTACTACCTCGACCAGAGCAATTATTTACGACGATAAAGGCAATATTATTTCAAAAGTACAAGAAACTTTTAAACAAATCTATCCAACTCCTGGATATGTTGAACATGATCCAGCTGATATTATCGGTACCGCAAGAAGTACAATCTCTCAGGCAATCAATAAAGCTCGTATCAAATACTCACAAATTAAAGCCATGGGTATCACAAATCAAAGAGAATCAATTGTCTGTTGGAATAAGGAAACTGGCGAACCAATTTATAATGTCATCGTTTGGCAATGTTCAAGAACAAATGATTATTGTGAAGATTTGAAGAATCAAGGTTATGAAGACTTAATTAAAGAAAAAACCGGTCTTAAAATTGATTCTTACTTTTCCGCTACAAAAATTAAATGGATTTTAGATAACGTTCCAGAAGCAAAAAAGTTGATGACAGAAAATAAACTTTGCGTTGGAACAATTGATACATTTTTGATGTTCAATCTTTCCGGCGGACAAATTTATGCTACTGATTACACCAACGCATCAAGAACAATGTTATTTAACATCCACACTTTAGAGTGGGATGATGATTTATGCAAACTCTTCAATATTGATAAACACATCCTTCCTGAAGTTCATCCTTCCGGTTACTTTTATGGTAAAACTTCTTTGGATATTCTCGGATTGGAAATTCCAATTTGTGCCGTTGCTGGAGACCAACAATCGGCTTTGTTTGGACAGCTTTGCACTTCGGAAAAGCAGTTGAAAGTAACTTATGGAACTGGATGCTTCTTACTTGTTAATACCGGTAGCGAAATTGTTAAATCCAAGAATGGATTACTTTCAACCATGGCTTGTTCACTTGATCAAAAACCTAATTACGCTTTGGAAGGTTCAGTTTTTATCGGTGGAGCATTGGTCCAATGGTTAAGAGATGAATTAAATTTCTTCCCTGATGTAAATCTTAGTGAGGACTTTGCAAATAAAGTTGAAGATACAAATGGAGTTTATATCATCCCAGCATTTGTTGGCATGGGTGCTCCATATTGGAATTCAAATTCAAAGGGTCTAATTACAGGTTTAACTCGTGGTGCAAATAAATATCACATCACTAGAGCATGTCTTGAAGCAATTGATTTCCAAGTTTATGATGTTATCGATGCCATGAAAAAAGACTTTGATGATCAAATTAATGAAATCAAAGTTGATGGCGGAGCATGCGTAAATAATTTCCTCATGCAATTCCAAGCAGATATCTTAAATATACCAATATCTCGACCTCAAAACTATGAAGTTACCAGTTTAGGTGTCTACTATCTTGCCGGTTTAAAGATAAATATTTTCTCTTCGATTGATGAAATTAAGAAAATGGTTAGTAATACAACTGTTTTCAAGCCAAATATTAGTGAACAAAAACGTAAAGAGTTAATTGATGGTTGGCATAAATCTGTCAACCTTGCATTAACATATGAGTGAGTAAGTGTATAAGTACAATACTAAAGAAGAAAATAGTAGAGAAGAAAGTTCTGTCTTACAGTAAATAAAAGTGTGGTTTCTGAAGTGGTAGAAACCTATACTTTTCTCAAACAAGAAGAAATAAATGCAATGATAAACGATGTTGAGAAAGCAATTAAAGATATTGATGAGAAAGGTATACCTCATTCAATTATCTACATGAAAAGATATTAAAGCTACAATTTATCACAATTTTTTCGCATTTTTGATTTGATAAAATATTAGCGGAGATAAACATGAAAAACGCAATTTATGGTCAATCAGGTGGTCCAACATCTGTTATTAATTCATCCGCTTACGGCGTAATTACACAATTAAGAAAATATGCAAAAGATGTCGATAAAATTTTTTGTATGCACTATGGTATCGAAGGTTTTTTGAATGAAAATATTATCGATACTTCAGTCTTTTCTGACAAAGATTTGAAAAAACTTCTTTCAACTCCAGGAGCTGCATTTGGTTCCAACCGTTTCAAACTTAAAAACTTTGAAGATGATGAAGAAACTTATAAAAAGATTTTCGATTTATTCAAAAAATATGAAATAACCTACTTCTTCTATAACGGTGGAAACGATTCAATGGATACTATTGCTAAAATTTCAGCTTATGCAAAGAAAATTAACTATGAACTTTATGCAATCGGTGTTCCAAAAACTATCGATAACGATTTAGTTTATTTTGATCATACCCCAGGTTATGGTTCCGCAATTAAATTTATTGCTAATGCAGTTAGCCAAGTTTATTTTGATGATCATTCCTATAAAAAAGGTAGAGTAAATATTGTTGAAATCATGGGTAGAAATGCAGGATTTTTAACTGCTGGTTCTAAACTTGCTGAGTTAAATGGTGCTGAAGTAGATTTAATCTACGTTCCAGAAAGAAACTTCAATATCGATGAATTCTTAGCAAAAGTCTACGATATCTACAAAGTTAAAAATAGATGTTTAGTTTGTGTTTCTGAAGGTATTCATGATGAAAACAATAAGTTAATTAGCACAGCCAAATCCGAATTTGATTCCTTTGGTCACTCACAACTTGGAGGTGTTGGTGCTTTCTTATCAGATTTAGTTACGCAAAAACTTGGGATTAAATCTAGATACATCGAACTTAGCCTTTTACAAAGAGCAGATACAAATATTATTTCGTCAGTGGATCAAAAAGAAGCAATTCAATGTGGTCGTAAAGCTGTTGATGCTGCAATAAAACACAATACTGGTAAAGTTATCACAATTATCAGAACTTCAAATAATCCTTACAAAGTTAAGTATGAATATACTGACATTGCTAAAGTTGCTTTACAAGAAAAAGTATTACCAGATACTTTCATCAATGAAACTAATGATAATATCACTGATGATTTCATTGAATTTGCAAAACCACTTATCGGTAAAGAAGACGAAAAGTTAATCTTCTCTGCTTTGAAGATTAATAACTAAACTTAATTAAATAAAAATAGAGGTTATGAATCCGATTACTAGGTTCATAACCTCTTTTATTTATCTATTTCGTAAATCATTAAGATTTGGGTTTTCGTTAAACCAAGGATGTTTGAAATTACCCAATGTTGTGTACTTGTATGAATTGAAACCAAAGACATTTGATGAAGCTCTTAACATTGCAACTTTCATAGTTGCATATTTTGCTTCATTGTTTGTTTTGAAATCATCATAACCAAAGTCAACACTTAATCCTAATGAGTAGGTGTAAGGATCAATTTCAAATTCATCTTGGAAGTTAACTGCATTTTGATCATCCATGATAACTTGGGACAAATTCAAACCACCACCCATCTTAAAGATAGCAGGATTGATATAGGTATCTTCACCATACTTGTACATGTCTGAGTTGTGATACTCTTTAAGCAATTTTCTCAAAGGTAAGTAGTCATCATCAGTAATTACAACGTCAATATCATACAAATGACCGTGAAGTTTAATTAAGTTTGCGATATCTTGGCTCAAAATAACTGAATAGTCTAAATCATCAACTTTCTTCCAATCATAGAATCTGTTATCTCCAGTTAAATTGAGTGAAACAGGATAGGAAGTCATACTCATATTGTCTGGATAAACTTGAATGTAAGGGGATAAAAGCATGCCTAACAGACTGGTAATTTCACTTTGCAAATATGAACCGCTTGCCATAGTATCTAAGCAAATAGCAGATAAACCACTATTATCAAAGAATGTGTTATTAATTGTGATAGTTCCATCGTAGTTATAAGAGCCATCTTCTTTAACCATACCCAAAGTGTTAGATAAAGCATCTTTAATATTTCCAAGGTTATTTACAAGTTCATCTTTGGTGTAGATATCTTCCAAACCACCGAAGTGTGCACCACCTGGAGTCTTGAATAATGCACCGTTAGTAAGTAAAGTATCTGCCATGTAATCTTTATTCATCAAGTTGGTAGATTTTGTTAAATATTGCTCTGCACTAACAGGAACACCATTAACATTAATTTGTTTATTCTTATCGATATGATTGTACTTGTTGGAGCCTAATTTAACTAAGTATTCCAAGCAATTTTGAATTAAACAGTTATCGATAACTAAATTATCTGTTGAAAATGCTCTAATAACATTTCTACCATTTTCAAGGATAGAATCTCTAATTAAAACGTTATCAGCCAAGACTTCAACAACTGTTCCAGCATATTCAAGGTTAGTTAAATTATTACCAAACTCACAGTTCTTGATATGAGCATCAATAATTGATGTGTTGTCATTTGTGACAACAAATCCAATATTATCTTGTCCGTAAAGTGCATAAATTGGATATGTTGATGTAGAACCGATATCATCAGCTTTTGTCTTAGGATTACCTAATGAAACAAATAATCTTGGACCTCTGAATAAATCAGTTTTATCCAATTTAGCAGCGTTATCACCAGTTCCATAAACTTCAGATGGATATGCTAAATTATGCAAATTAACAACATAACCATTTCCGTAGAAATCTTTCTTTAAGTTGATTCCTGCTTTAATTGTGTAATCAACTGTATCGTAATTTGCAGGTTTTTCCTTATTCCATTTATCTAAGAAATCATGATTGTATGTTGTTTCAAATGTAAAAATTTCATTGATAAAGTTGAAAATAGGTTTACCATTTTCTTTGTAACCGGTGATATGACCAAATAATTTAGTATCTTCACTCTTGTAGTTACCATTTGAATCAAATGTATTTTCATATGATTCCAAATTAACTCTCATGACAGCAGTTAAACCTTCAGAGTAATTTGTTGCCATCAAAAGATCATCATAACTGTAGATATTAACACCATCTACGACGTTAAAATCTAATACTGAGTAGACATCTTCTTCAAATTTACAGGAAACTTTCAATTGAGCTTCACCAGCTTTCTTGAAGTCAATTGTTCTACTAGTGGTATCAACAGAAATAGTATCAGTAGTAAATTCATACTTTAAATCAGTAATGCTGATACCAAATGTTTCAATTGTATATTGAATTGAACTTTCATTAAGTTCATAGTAAGCATTCTTTTTTGCTTCTTCATATTCCATGTCGTACAAACCGACATAATTTGTATGATCGATACCAGATTGTGAAAAATCTTTCTTGAAATTAACAACAACGCCGCCATTTTCATCGAAAACAATAGCAGTGAACTTCTTACTGACATTACCTTTTTCATTTTGGCAGATAACATCAACTCTACCTCTTGATTTAGGGATAAAGTAGAAATCTTCACCACGTTGTTCAACTCTTGCAACATCAGATTCGCCATCTGTTTTAAAAATTAAGTTGTTGCCTTCAGAAAGTGGGAATTTCTCATTGTAAACGGGTTCTGCTTCCAATTTCACAGCACCATCATCTAAAAGAAATCCTTCGTTACTTCTGTAATTCCAATTGATACCTGTAATATCTGTTTCAATAAGTCTAATGATGTGAGTAGAGGTTACGAAAGCTAAAACTGATACTACAAAAGGAATCAATAGCAAAATTGCAATCGCCTTTTTTCTCATAAGCCACTCCTTAATTTAAACTTAATTAACATCTTATCGATCTTCAAATAGAATATGATTATCAATGTGGTAGATAAAATAAATTCAAGAAGCAAGATGATGCCAAAGTATAAGACTGTTGACATATCTGTTAAAAAAAGTAATACTCCAGAAACTAAAGCGAAAACAACTGGTAATAAGAAATCAATCATGATTGAAACAATTGAGTTTTCATTAGCTGATTTCAAATCGGAAATAACTGAACTGATGTTTAATGAAATTAAAACTAATTCACCGATAAAGAAAAGCATGATTCCTGAAACTGGTTCAATTTCATCAGTAGCAACCAAAATAATTGAAGTTGCAAGATAGGATAAAGATGAAATAAAGAATGGAACTGCCATCTTAATTGTGAATTGAACTTTGGCTGAGATTGGAATAACTTTCAATCTCAAAACCATATCCTTTTCTTTATTCAATGAAACACTTGAAGTAGAATTGATAATAGAAATAAATACCAAAACTAAAAGTGTATCAATCATCAAACAGAATTGAGGGAATAAAGTCTTAATATAATTTAAATCACCTGTGTTGAAGATGATATTGATTGCAGAAATAACAAGATAGATTAAAAATGGTTGGATAACAATTAGCGAAAAGTATGAGAAAACACCATCACTATTATCAAAAGTAAGCATCAACTCCTTCTTTATTAATGCTAATATTGGAGATGTTGTCTTACATTTTCTAAGTTTCTTCTTATCTTTGAAAATCTCTTGGTTATGCTTTGTGTAATAACCGTAGTAGAAATAAAGACAGGTGTAACTAACTGCAAATGTTCCGATAATAATAGCTAATCCAGCAGATAAATTAACAGCAACATTTGTTCCTTCACCCATTAAAATCAAATTTCGATAAGGATAAATATTCGATGCAAAATGAGTTAATTTCTGCATGTTTTCTTCAGTGAATAATGAATCCAAATCTGAATTTTGAATAAGTGAAATGAATAAATTTAAAAATTGTGAATAAAGTAATGCAAGTAAAACAGAGATGATGATAGAACCGATGATGAGTAAAATAATGTATTTTTTAAGCCAAATAAGAACAAACCTAATTGGAATAACAATTAAAGCTGAAACAGCTAATTCAAACATGGATAAGAATAGCATTACAAATATGCTGTTAAAATACCATGCAGCAGTTAAATCTTTCAAAATACCATAACAAACAAGTAATGGGAGACCAATTAAGTAGTTGAAAATAAGTCCTTTGATAAACGCATAAAGTAATTTGCCAATCAAAATCTGACTTCTTTTAATAGGTTTTGGTCCTAAGATGATCAATTCATTCTTATTTGAAAAGAGAGCATCCATGATGAGTTTACTTTGATAAACAATACCGATAATTGAAACTCCAAACATCAAAATAATTAATAAGTTCTTGTTAAAGTTAACGTAGACATCAAGTTTTGAACTTAAATTTGTGTAAACGAAAACTTCCAGCACGATGAAGGCTGCAAATAGTACTACGTTTAAACTAACTGAGAGAATTCTTCTCCAAAGAGGTAAACCCATCAAGCGTGATGATTTGAATTCTCTTAAGAATAACTTATTAATCATTTTCTAAAATACTCAAAAAGTATGAGGATAAGTTTGCCCTTTCTTCTGGATGTTCATCCAAATTGAATAATTTGTGAATCTTACCATTGTTGATAAAAGCAACACGATTACAAATCTTAGCGACTAAATCAATATTGTGGCTGGTAACAAAACATGTGTTACCAACTGATGAATAATATTTGATAAGTTTAATTAAATCTTCAGCTGTCAAAGCATCAAGACCAACAGTAGGTTCATCCAAAATCCAAATTTTTGGTTTATGAATAATTGATGCAATTAAACAGACTTTCTGTTTCATACCATGACTATAATCTTTAATTGGTCTTTGTAAATCATTTAAAGACATATTCAAAATATTAGCCAATTTATAATATCTTTCGGTAAAGACACCTTTGTTAACATTGTAAATTGAAGCACAGAATGAGATATAACCATATCCGGTCATACTTTCATAACATATTGGATCTGAGGAAACATAACCGATATTTTTCTTAGCTTCAATAGGTTCTTTAACAATATTTTTACCATTTAATGTAATCTCACCAGAATTGAAATCTTTGATTCCAATCATACATTCGATGGTTGTTGATTTACCAACACCATTTCTTCCGATGAAACCAAAGACTTCGCCTTGATAAACATCTAGTGAAATACCTTTAATAACTTCCTTTTCTCCGTAAGACTTATGCAAGTCTTTAATTTCAATAATCTTTTCCATATTAGCCAACTATCCAACGATTATTTGAATATTTAAAACTGGAAATTGAAACGACACTTGCATTTGTACCTGCAAAGATAGATAAATCATATGAAGAACCATTACTAGGGATGAAAGCACCTCTGAAATTGATGTAATTTTTCCTATCTAAAGTCATGATATGTGTACTTGTATCAAAACCAACTTCTTTGAAAGTACCACTCAAAGTATCAAGCTTACTATTATCATCTTTATAATAAGCACGATATAAATTTGTTGCTTGACCATAAGAGTTGAAAATGAAACCATAAGTCTTATTTTCAGAAGTTGTGATAAGTTTAGTAACGATATCGTAGTAATTTTGATCAACGAAATTCAATTTTGAATGGTCTGTTAAATCCATCAAAACACGATATTTACCATTTTCTTCCATCATCAATGGTTGATTGTAATATCCACTGACATTAGTACCACCTGAAGGAGAAAAAATATTTTTATTAAACCAGTTTCTTGCCGCTGAAAAATCACTACTATACAATTGAATATGTTCTTTATTTGTTTCAACTTGAGAATTGAAATAATTTAAATCTGAAATATTGATAATACCACCAAAAACAAAATTATGAATGAATTGAGTTGTTCCTTCTTTAGGTGTAATTGTAATCTTACCTTCAATATTTGCTGCTGCTGGTTTAAGATTGAGATAGAAGTCGGACAGTGTCTTAACTATTTTACCTTCAGCGTAACCAGTATTTTCTGAGGATTTAATTATAGAATTAAAATATTCAGCATAAGAATGCATATTAGTAATCATTGAAATACCACCAACACCTTGATATTGTTGGTCTGGAACAACAGTATGAAATAAACCACCTGAGATTTTCTCGAACTCATATATATCGGTATTGGATAAAACGATTTCTGAATTAGCATCTGAGTAGAATGTTGAGCCTGGCATAAAAACCAACTCACTTTTAACTGTTAAAGTTGTATTAAACAATTTAACATCATAATAAGGGGAAATAAAGAATTGATATTTATAGGAGTCAAAGTTACCTTTAACACCTGAAAATGAGACATCAAAATTCATATTGTTAAATTCAAGATTAACATCATGACCTGAAATTTCAATTCTTTGATGCAAAAGATTATTCTTTGCTTGTGTTAAAGTGTCACCACTTAAACCATCCAAATAAGATTCATCATATGATGTAGTCATTTGAACATAACCATTATCATCTTTGAATTGAATTAAAGAAGTAGTACCGTTACCAATAAAATGAACATCAGTTCCAACAGCAGTACCGCCGTTACCACTTAAAGAGAGCTTCATCTTTCCATAGAAATTAGAGCCACTTTCAAATTTAACTGTACAATCTAAATATGGGCAACGATATAAATTAAAAGGCATAGCTGAATCTTGTAAATTACCAAGCATTGAGAATTCAGAATAATGATCTTCAATAACCATTGGTGTATACATTAATCCACCTTTTTTAAGAACAATTGAACCTGATCTATCTGCACTTGAATCTGTAACTGAGCCAAAAGCATCTAACATACCACCATCTATAATAATTAAATCATGACCATTTAAATCAAGTTCACTATAGGATCCAACAATCATACCTTGCATGTCTTGTTGTCGATACCCAGTATCTTGAGCTGAATAACCGGTAATTGCACCTAAAGTGAATGAAGAATCTAAAATCATATCACTTGTCAAAGTGAACTTTGAGACTAAATAATTAGTAGAATTTTGAGTTGTGGTGTTGCCTTCGTTATTTGGCTTATATGTAGAAGTTGTGCCATCAACTGATTCAAGAGAAATTGTTGAATCTTTACCAGGAATATTATATTTATCACTAGAAATTTGGCTACCTAAATTAGGTTTACTATCAGAATTTAACTTAAGGTTAACAGTATTTAATCTATCTGTTGCAGAAACATTTGTAACCTCAGTATATGATGCTGAACCAGTATAGCTAGAACTATCAATAGCACTAACTGTAGCAGTAACTGTGTTCTTCAAAACATATTTATCAAACTTAACATCATTTTTAACTTTAGAAATATTTTGGAAACCTGGTTGCAAGTTTTCAGAATAAGTAGCATCTTCAGTACTAATCATATCAGAGCTAACTTCAGTAGCGGTTAAAGTGATGTCATCGGTGACATTTATATGATTATTGATGTAGTTATTTGCACCATCAACCCATGTGTAATAAGTTGATGTATTTGTATCAGTATTTGTTTTGTCGACAAAAGTGCATCCTCTAAAGATAAGGAATAATTATCAGGGACAAACATTGTTTTAACAATATTTTCACCATCTTTGAACTTAACTAAATTGTTGCCGGTTTCTGTATTTTCAACAGGATTGGAATAAACTTTATTATCTAAACCAGAAACTGTCAAAGTAGCATAAACTGCACCTGTTGAAAGTGTAGACAGTAATGCTAAGGAGATTAATTTCTTTGTATGTCTCATTGTTCGATTGAAACCTCCATAGATAAATCTTGTGTAGTAACTTCAAACTTAAGATTTGAAAAATCAAAACTCAAACTTAAATTGGTTGTACCTTCACTGGAAATATAATTTTCAATGACATTTTGTTCTCTAACATCTGTTGAATCAGTGTAGAAAGGAAGAGAAACTAAAATATCATTATCGTTAACTGTAGCTTCAGAATACAAAATTGAAGACTTTGTATCGTTTGATAATGTAATTAAACAGCTATCAAAATTAGTTTTAGCAATCTTAAACTTGAATGTTAAGTTGGCTGTCTTGTAGTTGAAAATATCATCATGTGCTTCTTTAAAAGCCTTGTATTTGGCAGTGTCAAAATCAAAAGTGATGTCAACACTGTCTTTATCTAATAAATTTTCTTTGTATGTAAAACCTGAAGTTGAAATATTGGAAATAAAATCAACTTTGGTAATGTTATTTACTATATCAACTCCATCAACTGGTGCAGTGAGCTGGTTATTATTATCTTGGCCGTAGATATATCCAGCAAATCCAACACCAACAAGTGAAACAAGTAGAGTTGAAATTAAAAGATATTTAGCTTTCATAGGCTACTCCTTTATTTAACTGTACCTGTAACTGTGAGTTTTGTTTGAGAAATAGTGTCAATCATTGTGTTAATGGTATCAATTGCTGTTTCATCATCAACCAATCTACCTTCTTCATCAGTATCGTAATAATCGGCTGGATTTTGATTGTTGAACAAATCACCCCACTTGAATGTCATAGTAACATTCTTAGTGTAAACATAGGTTGAAGAACTATTATCTAAAGTGAAATCAGCTTTGTTGACTGTGACATTATCAATCTTGACATAGCCTTTGGAGATGACACCTTCACCGCCATCTTCAATTGTTAAACTTACAGATTCAAAATCAGCATGGTAACCTTTAACTTCAACATTAACTGCGAAAGTTAAATCTTCACCATTTCCATTTCCATCAAACTTGAAGTTACCTTCATTGTCACCTTTTCTAGCATCTAAACAGACGGTGTTATTTGATTCATTCAAAGAGATCTTCAAATTGAAATTATCATCAGTAACTTTACTACCGGATAAATCCAAATTGAGTTTATCCTCTGTTAGACTATCAATCAAAACGTAACCAGCATAAGCTGTGCCACCTAAAGCAACAACTAAAGCACCACCTAAAATTACTTTTAATTTACTCATAGCATTCACCTACCTTGTAACGACACTAAGTGTCAATTCTGTATTGTCAACAGCAGCTTTGAAACTATTCAATTCATCACTCACTTCTTGCAAAGATAACGATTTACCAGTTTCATCCTCATCAAAATAAAGACTTGGATTCATGGAGTTGAATTTTTCACTCCAAACGAATTTAAGTTCTTTAGTGATGGTGTAAGTATTGATGTCACCATCTTGTTCAAGCTTAAATTCTGAAACTGGAATTGATTTTGATTCATCACTGAGTTTCAAATATTTATTTGTGATAACGCCGTTGATATCATTAGCGTTAATTTCTGCATATTCAAAGACTGTCTTAGTTCCTGAAACTGTGATATTGATGGTTATAGATAAATCTTCACCTTCACCTGTGGTTTTAACTCTACCACTTACATCACCTTTAGCACCATCAAGAACTAATTTATCCCCTTCAGCAAGAGAAACTGTTGTATTCATGGTCTTACTGAAAGTGATATTGTCGATTACTGGAGTAGCACTATTATCTGCTAAATTGTCTCCATCGCCGTAGAGGAAACCTGCAAAAGCGACACCGACAAGTGAACATGATAATAAGGTTGCTAATACAATTTTACCTTTCATCACCTTCTCCTTCCTTCATGAGAGCTTCCTTAACTCTTTCCTTTTGTAATCGTCCATTTAGATATCCATCTAAAATTGCTAGAACGATTAAATAAACTATGGTTAAAATTCCTAATGTTGAGTTGAAAAATAGAACAATCGCACCAACATATGGAATTCTTGTTCCGGTATAAACTCCGATTAGATCATCATTTGTTAACATCATGTGGTCGTTATCGGAATTTGCATCACCTTGAGTAACAAAATAATCTTCAGTTAGCTTGATAACTCTGTGGATGATTTTCCTGCCGTCAGGATGTTTGTAACAAACGATATCGTAAAGTTTTATCTGTGAAATATCGTCTACCTTTTTTACAAAGATCAAATCGTTTTTTTGAATTTGATTGTTTAAATCATTTTCAAATAGATATTCATTTTCTTCATTTTTATATGACATTGATTCAGAAGCAACTGCTAAGACTCTATTTGAAAATGGCAGATATTGCATCGATAAATTGGTAATTAATAAGATACCAAGAACACCGATGAGACCGTAACCAATTCCTGACCAGATCTTTGAGCTTTTTTTCTTTGCCTCTGGTATTTCAACATCTTGACCTTGTCTAATTTTCTCAACTTCCTTTTTATGGAAGTAAATTAAAACTAAAACGAGGATAACAAAAATAGCTGAAACAGCTATGATGAAGTAGATCATTATTTTGCGGTAAGATTGACGAATAATCTTGTGTTAGAAGCGACGCTTGCTAAACTGTTAAGCTCATTTCTAACTTCATTATTATCGACTAACTTGCCGTTTTCATCCTCATCAAAGTAGTCAGCTGGATTCATGGAGTTGAACTTTTCACCCCATGCAAAACCGATTGTTAAATCGTAGGTATAAATGTTTGTATTTCCATTTTGTGTCAATGTGAAATCTGCAAGAGCAATTTGCTTATCGGAAACAGTCAAATACTTGGAAGCAAGTAAAGTATCACTTCCTAAAGTGTTGTCGATAACTGCTTCAGAAATTTTAACATCAACATATGAAAATGTTGCTTTATAACCGGAGATAACAATTTTAACTCCAAGGGATAAATCTTCACCAGTGCTATCTTCACTAGCCATGAGACGACCGGAAAAGTCGTCTTTTCTAGCATCTAAAGAAAGCTTTTTATCGGTGAAGTTTGCATTAAGTTTGAATTCGTCAGTTGAAATATCGCCTGTAACAATATTATCTACTTCCATATCAAGTTTTGAATTTTCATCTGGGTATTGTTCACCACATGAAGTAAGTGTTAAACCTAATATTGAAAATAATATGCCAAATTTTAATTTCATAGTATTCCTCTCTCTCTTTCGTTAATTTCATTTACAAACTAAAGAAAAGTAAGATATCTAAATTATATAGTTTCTTGTCAAACTTCCTCTGTAAAATTTGTAAACTTTAGACATTTTAGATTTAGTATATTGAACATTGGTTGATTTTGTAATAAAAATAATGATATTTGATAGAAACAATTTTTCTCCGATGCACTTCCTCCTTTTACTATATATATCGCATGAACACTTAAAAAAGTAAAAAATTTTTTCTAAATAAAGAGAAAACTTTAAATTTCCCGACGAAATTTAAAGTTTCAATACAAGTAATCGAGATTGTCCTCTTTCTCGTGCCAATATTATAACGCCCCCCCCAGGCTTTTTCAACATCCTATTTTTGTCGGATTTTTAGGGAATTTTTCGACGGTGGATAAGTTATTTTGTGTCCACAAATTGAAACTATCGTGTCCGCTTTTTTGCTTTTATAAAGATGAAATTAATAAATTTCTTTAGAGATAGATTCGATGATTTCAATTATGTAAGCATAGTTTCTAACATCTTCATTACGAACATGAATTAAAGGAATGTTTTTCTCTTTACAGATTTCTTCCTTTCTTCTATCTCTAAGCTTAGTTTTTGTATCGGTGAAATGCTCAATGCCATCAATTTCAAAAATACAAATGATCTTTTTAACATTTAAAAAGTATTTCTTGTAAACAACACAATCAAATTCCTGCCTTGAATTTCTCAAATTCACGTCTCTTGAGAAAACTTTACAAACTGGAACATTTCTATAATGAACCAATTTACGAGTTGAATCAATCTGTTTCATCGTCTTCTCAAAGTCATCTTCATTGAATGAATTATTTGAAAAACCAATTGATATTTTTGGATTTTCTGGAGGACAAGAATAATCACCATTTTTCTTAGCAAAATTAAGGCAATAAACTAAATCATCGTATCCGCCATTTGAAAACTTCATAATTTGCTTTTCATCGCCAAAAATAACTAGATTATTTTTAGCTCTAGTTGTACCAACATTTAATAATTCTTTATTATTTTTGACCCAATTATAGGTGTGTGGTCCAGTTCTACTTGTAATTGCAAATGACATCAAGATATTTGTTTTTTCATCCCCTTGAATTGAATGGATTGTTCCAACTTTTGCCCTATCTTGAAGATTATGCTCTTCCAATAATTTGTTTATAAGTATTTTCTGATTTCTAAAAGGTGTGATGATCATGACATCATCCAAGTTCTTTTCTTCTATATATTTAATAACTTCGAGTGCCTCATCACTTGATGTATTTCTTGTAGCAACATTATTGCCAACGACGTTGACAAACTCAATGTGACCATCATTTTTAGTCATAATCTCAAGTTGAGAATTGTAGAAACGTTGATTAGCATATTTAATGATATTGTTGCAGCAACGATAATGTTTCTTTAAAAGAATATGTGGTGAACTCGAATCAAGTCTTGTCATGACATCAAATATTGATTTTTCTGTATAATCATAGACTTTCTTAACATTAAATTCTTTCATGAAAGCTTCATTTAAGGCTTTGTCAAGTTTAACAATTGGTTTCAATTGATTGCTATCACCGACTAAAAGAAGTCTATTTGCACGTGAAATTGGAATTAAAGCAGTAGGAATATTGCATTGAGCTGATTCATCCATAATAACTAAATCAAACATCTCTCTTTTACCACTTTTAAATTCAGTTGTATAGTTACCTAAATGGTGCGAAGAGATATTTGTATTGAGGATAATAGGAAAAACTTTTAATAATAATTCCAAATTGGTTTCTATAGAAAGATATTTATTGAATGCTTTAGTTCTTTCTTCAATATTTTCCTTTTCAAAAATATTTTTCAAAGGAATATACTCTCTGTTTTTCAATAAATTTAAACACTCTCTAGTCTTATTTATAAGTAAAACTTTTAGATAATCTGATTCTTTAACATTGGAAACTTCATCTAAAATTGATAGTTCATCAAATTTTGAAGGTTTTGTACGACTCATTTCTTTGAGATGATTGCTAACTTTAAATTTTCTATCTTCTGATAACTTATATTTATCTACTAGTTTTTGAACTGCATCAAAAGATAAGTTCTTTTCGTAGTAATCAAAAAATTCTGAAATGTTATGGTTTTTCCTATCAAATTCGGATTTAATATCTCCTTTTGGTAATTCAAGAGGTGACAAATTAAATTTGTTATTATCAATTGTTTCTACTATTTGACCGATGAATTGAACAGCTTTTTTGGTATCTTCAAAATTACCTAATCTTAAAAATGGTAAAGAATAGGTTTTGCCATTATAGGTTAAATTAAGTTTCTCTTTTATACCATCGACAGGCTTATTATTTGATGAACAAACTAGTGTTGTTCTGTTATTTAAAAACTGAGAGAAAACAACACTTAAAATAGTGCTAGTTTTACCAGTTCCTGGTGGTCCTTGAACATAGGTTATTGGATTAATTAATGCGTTGTATAAAACCCTTGCTTGCTCAAAATTTAATTTACTGGCAGAAATATATGCTGGATTACTGTCGTTTATCTTAAATTTTTCATAAGATAAATCACCAAAGAAAGCCGCAAGTGGAGCAGGCAAACTCCTATCCAAATATGCGTTCTGAATTGGAAGATAAATCGTATCCAAATACAATTCAAATTTTCTTTTTGCAAGATAAAAATCAGGTCTTGTATTAATTAGTCCGACACTTTCATCAATGTATGTTTTTAAAAATTCTGCTGCTTTAACAATATTATCAGTCGCTAAATTATAAAGTTCAATTTTTTGAGGATCATCTAAATAATCAAACACACTTTCATTACTTCCTTCAAAAGTGCATTCACTATTTATATCTAACTCGTCAGATAAATAAAGTTCTTTGGCTTTAACATCGTAATAAACTTTATGGAAGAATAAAACATAATGCTTATTTCCTCTATCAACAGATAAAGCTGCTAAACAAAGGTTTGTTTCATCCATTGATTTTGTTTCTGTATCTGGTTTAACAAATTTCAAAAATTTCCTAAGTTGGTCATCATTTAAAACAACTTTACCGTCTTTATTAAACGAATCTAAATCGATACCTTCAATCATGACCATATCGGTGATTGCATCATCAGTATCAGTCTTGTAACATTTTGAAAGATAATTTAAGACATTATTTTTGTATCTTTCGTAATTTAAATTTGAATAAGCACCTGATGTATCTTTTTCAACTTTGGCGATTAATTCATCACCTTTACTATCTTTAAAATTTTCAGACTTTCTTGCATTTTGAATACGGTCAATGAAGATATGAGTATTTGTTAAAGTTCTATTTTCTAAATAATGCTCTTTATTATTTGAATAAGGATTAAATTGCTCACAAATAATTTTATTTTTTCTAAAATCGATATCCTTAACTAAAATATAGAAGTGCTTATAAACACCCTTTTTATTAAGATAATCAATTTCAATCCAACTTTTATCCTTACATGAATCAAGGATAATCTTATATAAGATATCGCTTTTCATATTTAATTCTTTCCTTAAAATATTTTAACGAAAAGGAAACTTAATTTGGTTAACAATCTTCAGAAATCGCTGGAAATTGTAATTCATATTGACTCAAAACATTTAATTATTCTGAGCAAAAAAATAGTCTAGCGTGACCGCTAGACTTGAAATTATTAACTAATATGGAGCTGATGAGGATCGAACTCACGACCCCCTGCTTGCAAAGCAGGTGCTCTCCCAGCTGAGCTACAGCCCCAAAGCTCAAATAGTATATCATATGGAAATTTCAATTGAAATAAATAATACAAATTTCTACAACAAATTTGTAAAAATTTGACAATTAATAAAATCTTAATATAAAAAGAAAATGCTAAATCTATAAATAGATTTAGCATGGAATAACTATTTTGAATCTTTTTTAGATTCTGCTTGAATTTCATCGAGTGTTTTAATCTTCTTATTCATAGCACTCTCGATAAGGTCATCGATCTTTTTACCTTCACGGTATAAAGTATCCTTGATAAAGATGAAATCTGGAACTTTGTAAATAGCCATTTTCTTGAAGACCATATTTTTGATCTTGTTTGAATTCTTATTTAAAAAGTTAACAAGATTATCAACTTTATTTTCATCCAAATGGGAAACGTAGACCTTAGCGATAGTTTTATCTGAGTTGTATCTGATTTCATTGATTGATGCTAATTTGCAGATAGGTTGATCAATCTCGAAACAGATAATATCAGTTAAAAACTGGCTCATAGAAGAGAGAACACGATCTTTTTTAAAGTGATCTTTTTTAAATTTGTTCACTAGTATCTATCTCCTGTCCCCAACATTCGATAATGTCACCAAGTTCCAATTTTTGATAGTTTGAAAGGGTGATACCACAATCAAAACCTTGAACAACTTCTTTAACGTCATCCTTGAAACGTTTCAAACCAGCAATATGATCCTCTTGCAAAACTTCATTCTTTCTGATGATTCTGCAACGGGAATTTCTCTTGATCTTACCGTCAACAACCATACAACCTGCGATTTGACCGATCTTGCTGGCTTTAAAAAGTTGAATAACTTCTGCATGACCGTAAACAACATCCTTGTAGACAGGTTTAAGTTCTTTCTTCATCAACTCTTTGACATCGTCCATGACATTGTAGATGATGGAGTATTCCTTGATGTTAATTTCCTTTTGCTTAGCAAGAGCTAAAGCGATTGGATTAACTTTGGTGTTGAAGCAGATGATTGTAGCATCTGTGTTGATTGCAAGTTGAACGTCATTTTCGTTAACTTCACCGGATTGAGCACGGATGATATTAAGATTGACGTCTCTGACTTTAATCTCTTTAAGTTGTTCTTTGAGAGCTTCTGCGGAACCGGCATTATCAGCTTTAATAATGACGAAAACGTTGGCAACGTCACTGTTTGCATCGATTTTAAGGTTAGCTTCAGCATCATGTTTGCTGGCTTCCAATGATTTTTGTTTGAGAATTGCTGCTGCATCTTTAGCTTCCTTCTCACTTTGATAGGCGATAAAGTGGTCACCAGCAAGAGGAACTTCGGATAAACCTGTGATAACAACAGGAGTACCTGCAGATGCAGTTTTAACTACCTTGTCATATTCATTTGTCATTCTTCTAATACGGCAGTAGTTGTCACCGACGACAATGTTGTCGCCAGAATGTAAGGTACCATTTTGGACAAGTAAAGTTGCCTTAGCACCTTCTTTTTTATCGAGTTTAGCTTCGATAACTGTACCGACTGCTAAACGTTGTGGATTAGCTCTTAATTCCTTCATTTCAGCAACAAGAAGGATTGTTTCCAAAAGTTCATCGATACCGATATTCTTCTTTGCAGAAATCTTTTTAACGATGACATCACCGCCCCATTCTTCAGGGATGAGATTATTTTGGCTAAGTTCACCCATGACCTTTTCAACGTTTGCTGCTTCTTTATCAATCTTATTGATAGCAACGATGATTGGGACATTAGCAAGTCTTGCAAGGTGAATTGCTTCTTTTGTTTGAGGCATGATACCATCATCAGCTGCAACAACTAAGACGATTACGTCTGTGATTGATGCACCTCTAGCACGCATTGCCTTGAAGGCTTGGTGACCAGGAGTATCGATGAAGGTAATCTTTTTACCCATGCAGGATTTTTGATAAGCACCGATTGATTGAGTGATTAAACCTGCTTCTTTTGATGCGATATTTGAATTTCTGATTGCATCGATAAGTGTTGTTTTACCATGGTCAACGTGACCCATGATGGTGACAACAGGACAACGTTCAACCAAGAATTCTTTATCCTCATCGTTATTTTTAACAAGTTGGTTGAAATCTGTTAAATCTTTAACTTCTTCCTTCTTGAAATCTAAGTTATGTTCAAAACAGATTTCGGCGATCTGTTCATCATCCAAAATTGAATTGATTTGAAGTAACTTACCTTTCTTGAAAAAGTAAGCAATTATTTGATTGCAAGGAACATTGATCTTTTGGCTAAGTTCATCAACGGTTAAAGCGCAGTTGTAAACAAAAATGTCTCCTTTGACTTCAGCTTTATTTTGACTCTTCTTGTCTTTTTTGAAAGAGCTAAAATCTTTTTTATTGTTTTTCTTTGCCATTATCATTTACCTCCTTATTCAATATCTCTTTAATCTGTTTGGCTAAATGAGCATTGGAAATGCCGATTGCATTGATATTGACAAGTCCGAATAACTCGTTAAGAATCTTTTCAATATCGAAGTAGATAATCTTATTGGAATAGGATGATTTATCGATTGCATCGGATAAATACTCATCTATCTTTCTGTTGATAATAAGAAGATTAATCTTCTTTTTCATCACTTTTTTGTTGAGCAAGGAGGAGTGGAACAAAAAACCTCCACGATAAGCTAAACCGATGTAACCTTTTAATTTATCATATGAGTTTTGCTCCATAATATAGCCTCCAATCTTACTCAAACATCTTTTCTAATTCTAAATAGATTGTTTGACAATCCCTCTTGAAAATTCTCTTTAATAAATCCTTTTTAATCACTTTTTGAATGGTTTCTTTATCCTTTAAGATATAGACACCTTTTCCTGAAGTGTAGGAATCTAGAGGATTGAATAAGTCAGTATTTTTATCAAAACTTATTCTAATCAAATTTCCACGAGGATACTTTTTTCTTGAAAGAATATCCATTCTTTCAATAGCATCTTTTTGCATAGTTGTAATTACTTGTTGTAAATGGTGTCGTAGATTTCATCCTCTTCAGAGTAGTCGTAATCTTCATCTGAATCGTATTCATCTTCTTCATCATAATACTCAATTTCTTCGTCAGAATAAATAGGTAAACTATCTTCTTTCTTGGTTTCAACAACTTCTTTAGGAGCAATCTTAACTTCTTTGTTTTCAGATTTCTTCTTAGTAGGTTGTTGAACATTCTTCTTGGCATTTCTTTCATCTTCGAGTTCTTTTTCAAGCTCTTCGATGGATTTTCTTGCTCTACCTCTGATTTCAATCTTTTCGACAGGTTCTTCAGTCTTCTTGACTTCGACTTGAGGTTCGCTATTTTTGTTTTCGTTAACTTCAGCAGTTGTTTCAGTAGCAGGTTCAGCACTAACTTCTGTTTCAACAGGTTTATCTGCGACAACTGAACTAACTGGAGTTTCATCTTGGATATGAGCATTTAACTCATCTCTTAATCTTTCTTCGTTGTCCTTTTGGATAGAGGAGGCAACTCTGAAGGTGATTTGATTTGCTAAAGCTTGGTCAATTTCCATAACTTTGAGTGGAATATTAACAATTCTACTTGCTAAAACAACGTTGACTCCTTCTTTACCGACGGCAATCTTAGAATCACCATTGTTGCAGACAACGATAGCTTCTTCACCAGCTTTATCTGGCATGTGTAAACCGATAATGTTGCATGGTTTCATAGCTTCAATGATTTGCATTTCAACATTAGGTTCATACTTGATGATATCAATCTTTTCACCGTTTAATGCTGCGGAAACACCGCTGTTTCTTGTTGAACCGGTACCGATACATGCAGTGACTGGGTTGACGTTTGGATTGTTGGATTTGACAACAACCTTACTTCTTTCACCAGGTTTTCTGACAATCTTGACGATTTCAACTGTACCATCGTAAATCTCATGAACTTCGGCTTCTAAAAGTTTCTTAACAAAACCTTCGCAAGTTCTGGAAATTTGCAATTTGGCACCGTTTTTCTGTGTACCAACACTTTCAAGATAGACTTTAACATTCTTTTGACCTTCCATGAACTTATCAGTTTTAAGCATGTTCCTTCTCAAAAGAATAGCTGAAGTCTTACCGAAGTTTAAAGTAACACCGTAGTTTTCAACCTTTTCAACTTCACCAACGATGATGGAGCCGATAAGTTTTTGATAGGTTTCAAGAAGGGATTTCTTGCTGGCTTCGGTTAATCTTTGTCTGAAGTATTGAACGACTTTTCTGATGAAAAGTTGATTCTCAAATAATGGTTCTAAATCGACAGGTTCTCTTAAAACGTTACCTGCTTTTGCTTTCTTATCGATTTCTTTTGCTTTTTCTAAGCTAATTTGTAAGAAATCATCGGTGATATCATCATCATTTTCGACGATGTCACGTAAACGGAAAATTTTAATTTTACCTTTTTTACTGTTTAAGTCGATGATAGTTTCGCACTTTAAATCAAGGCTATTTTGCTTGTTGCCCATTGATTCGTACTCTCTGTAAGCAGAGTCGAAACTTTCTCTTAAGATTTCAATAATCTGTTCACCGGTAACTGAATCAGTTTCTGCAATGGATTGGACTTGATTAATAATGTCTTCTGTGTCGAAACTTCCATTACCTTTACGCTTTGTACTCATAATAACGAATTTCTCCTCCTAATTATTTAACATCCGTATTAATTTGCTTGATAGTTTCAAATTCAATTTGACGATTCTTGATACGTCCTTTGTTGTTGATTTTTAGTGTTAATGAAGTGTCACTTAAATCGATAAATTCACCTTTTACAACTTCAGATGAATTTAATTCAATCTTTAAATAGAGACCTTTAACTTTCTCTAAATCTTTAATTTCAACTTTTCTGAAAGCTCCTGGAGATGATACATCCAAGAAATAATCTTCCATTCTTGAGTCAAATTGATCAAGTAAAGGAGAAAATTTCTCAGTGAATTTTTCAATATCTTCCATGGTTGTGTTGTAGTCGTTATCGATGGCAACATGCAAGATATTTTGATTATCCTCTTTATAATAATCTACTTCATAGAGAGAATAATTAAGTTCTGCACAGGTTTTTGCAGCAAGTTGAATAATTTCTTCCAATAATTCCTTAGTCAAAATCTTCCTCCTTATTTCATAGTAATAACAAAGGGTGAGGAATTTCCTCACCCTTTGAACTTAATCAAATTTTCTGCATAAATTTTACCATTCCAAAAGAAATAATTCAAGGTGGTAAAACTTACTTGAAGAGTTTCTCACGCATTCTTTGGTACTCGGATTCAGTGATTACGCCTTTTGCACGAAGAGTATTAATATCATCCAATTTATTTTTTAATTCTTGAACTTCATCTATTGGAGTATTAGTTGCTTGAGAATTATTTGCGTTATAATCACTATCAACTCCAACTTTATCTCTATAAACTAACATTAAAATACCAGCGATTAGATTAACAAAGATCAAGACAAGGATACCTAAAACAAGAAGTCTTTCTTTACTTGGAGAAGCTTTATTCAATTCTTTTAATGATAAGATGCAAAGTACTAAACTTAATGCACCATAAATCAAATATATAAAGAAAGATATAATACATAAGGTAAATATTCCCCATAATGTAATCATTACTGGTGGTGGATTGTCAGTTGGATAAGTCTCTGTTGCAGCTTGAACTCCGTATACTAATGTTATGATTAATAAAAATATCGCAGAAATAATGTTTAAAACTATGGAAATCCAAATGAATACCTTAGCAGCAGTTTTCATAATTTTTCTCCTTAAAACCATTAAAAATATATCACATTAAATAATAGTTGTCATTATGTTTTGAATGTTAACTTATGAGTTTTTAGTTTCTGGAGAAGAAGGAAGTTCTTCGTTTTCTTCCTCTGAATTATTTCCAATAAGCATGAATGTTGAAGCAACGATAATACTTACATTAAAGACAAAACTAGTGAAAATAGCAGCTATGTTAGGAAACATCATCAAAATTTCATAAATAAATAAAGCACATTCACAGATAGCAAAAACTATTAAGAAAACTGCAGCAGTTTTTACTGAATTCTTAAACCCTTTATTATTCAAAAGATCAAATATTAAAAGAGTACCAACTACAACAAAACAAGGTGAGAATAATGATATGCCAAGCTCCAAAAAGATGAATAATGATTTAATAATTAAACTAACTCCAATTATAGAAACTAAAGAAATCTCAACAAATCTGATTGTGAATTTTGAATTAGAACTTTCATCTTTATAAATAAAAGAAAGATACAATAGGATAATACCAAGAATTACAAAGAGAGGAAGTGGATTAAAATATACGATCCAATCAATATAAATGTCTCCAAAGTAGCCATAAACTAATAGATTTGGTAAATAACCAAATGCAATTAAGATAATTCCAGAACTTAATAAACCCTTATATTTCTTATTATTTGGTTTTCCGTTTTCTACCATGTAATCTCTAAATTGCATAAATGAGATATACAATCCACTAAGAACCATCAAAAAGTAAAAGAAATAACCTGCAAATACTTGGAATATCAAAATTCCTGAAGAGTCAAGGGATACAAATGTTAATAAATTAAGAATAACTCCTACAAGAATGCTTATAGATGAAGATAAAACTGATTTACTTGTGTTTTTGTAGTGCTTTTTATGTTCTCTGTAGTAAAGATAATTGGAAACTAATCCAACAATTACAACTGAATAGCCCATTCCGTAAAAGACTGGACCGCCAAATTCAAAAGAGGTAAGAGTTGAAAAACAAATATTCAATATAACAATTAACCCCATGGAAACGGCTGAACAAATTGAACTGATTTTTATATGCTTTCCAAGGATTTTTTCGTCAAGAAAATATGCTTTTGTAGTTATAAATTTGATTAAAGTGATAAAAGCAATTAATGATAAGAGAACAGCTGTTCCCCCAAATACATAAAAGAGAACTTCTAAAGGAATGTTCCAATCAATTGCTAAACCAGCAAAAACACCGGCAAATAACAAAAGTACTGACGTTGCAGAAATAGTAAGATTAGATATTATTTTCAGTAACTTTTCTCTTTTTTCTAACGTATTCATATTTACTCCTTTCTATGAAAAAATGCATAGCCAGACTGATGACTATGCATTAAATAATTGAATAAGCAGATTTAACCTATGACTTAAATTTTTAGAAAAATTATTATCTAAATAAGTCATATGCATTACTCCTTTTTTCTAATTTTAGGAAAAGGAGTGATGTTTGTAAAATTTAAACATATAAAGTGTAAATTTTTAACACTTTTAGACGATTTGTCCAAGAGATCTAAGGTATCTTTCTAAAATTACCATTGAGGCAACGCAGTCGATTGACTTCTTCTGTTTTTTTGCACTGATGTTATTTTCATGCAAAATTGCAGATGCTTCCAAAGTTGATTGTTGCTCATCAACTGTAATAACTTTCATCTCTTTTTTGTAGGTGTTTTTAATTGCTTCTTCAAGTTTAGGAACAAAGTCTAAAACAATATGGCTCATCTCGGATAAGTCACCACTTTTGAATCGTGGTAAACCGATAATAATTGTTTCAACTTTTTCAATTTCCATAACCTCAAGAACCCTTTTAATCGCTACATCATAGCGATCTAAAGGGAAGCGGAAATTGTCGATTGGAGTGACAAAGATTCCGGTTCTTGAAATGGAAATTCCTAAGGATTTTCTTCCTAAGTCTAAAGAAAGAATATTCTTTTGCATTATTTGGAGATAAGCTCCTTCAAAAGCTCTAAAGCTTGGGCTTTATTTTCAAGTGATTTGACACCGCCGAATGCCATATCAGGACGACCACCGCCAGAGCCATTCAAAACTTTACTAACTTGTTTTACAAGTTCTCCAGCCTTAAATTTAGCTAAAGCATTTTTACCTAAAGCGATAGAAATGTCTTTCTTATCACCGTTGTCATTCAAGATGTAGACAATACTATCTTCATCTTTTGCTCTAACTTGAGTGAGCATATCAACAAGTTGATTGTGTGAGAAATCTTTAACTTCAATAGAATATAAATTCCAAGAGTTAACTTTGATAACTTCATTTTGTGAAGCAGATAATGAAGTAATCTTAGACTCAAGAACTTCAACTTTCTTCTTCAAGGAAGCAAGTTCATCATTCTTTTGATTGATCTTAGAAACAATTTCTTTTTGTGAAGTTAAGGCTAAAGATTTAGCGATGTTATTTAATAAGATATCTTTATCTTTTAAATATAAATAAGCTTTCATTGAGGTGTAACCGATGATTCTTCTAACACCTGAAGCGATAGCTTGTTCAGAAACTAATGTGAATAAGCCGATATCTGATGTGTTATTAACGTGGCAACCAGCACAGAATTCCTTAGAGAAGTCACCAAATGAAACAACTCTAACCTTATCACCATATTTTTCATTGAATAAGTGCATTGCATTTTCTTTCAAAGCATCTTCTTTATCTAAAACTCTAATTAAGGATGGAATTTGTTCCATGATCTTTTCGTTGACTAATTTTTCAACATTGATGAGTTCATCTTCAGTAAGTTTTCTATCAAATGAGAAGTCAAATCTTAACATCTCAGGTGAGACAAAGCTACCTTCCTGCTTGATATCTGGTGAAACAACTTTTTGTAAAGCTGCTTGTAAAAGATGAGTGCAGGAGTGATTTCTCTTAGTTAGATCACGTTTTGCAAAATCAGGATAACATTCAAACTCATCACCTAATTTAAGAGTACCGTAATTAACATGGACAAAAAGCATATGTTGACCATGAGGTGCTTTTTGACAGTTTTCAACGACGCATTCAGCATCTTTATTTCTGATGAAACCAATATCAGCAACTTGACCACCGCTTTCTGCGTAGAAATTTGTGTTATCTAAAATGACGACGCCATTTTCTGATAAGGTTTCAACTTTCTTACCATTTTCAAACAATGCAATGACTTTACCTTTAACAACTTTTTCATCATATGTGAAAGTGCTAGGTGTATCAAATTCCATCAAATCTTTATTTTGTGAACCAAAGCTTTCGATGGAACCTCTTGCAGCACGAGCCATTTCACGTTGTTTCTTCATCAAGACGTTGTAACCTTCAACGTCAACTTTCTTACCGTTTTGCTTTGCAATTTCAACGGTTAATTCGAGTGGGAAACCGTATGTATCGAATAATTTGAAGGCGTATTCACCCTTTAAAGTATCGGTTGAATCATCATCTAAGTAAGATTTAAGAAGTTTTTCACCGTTAGTTAAAGTCTTGGAGAATTTAATTTCCTCGGTGTAAATCATCTTTTCAATCTTTTCGACTTTGCTATCAAGGTAAGGATAGTAGTAATCCATTGCCTTAACAACAGTCTTAACTAAAGTTGAAATAAAACCAGGTTCTAAGCCTAAAGTATGAGCATATTTACTTGCTCTTCTAAGTAATCTTCTTAAAACGTAACCTCTACCCTCGTTGGAGAAAATTGCACCATCAGCTAAAGTGAAAACTAAGCTTCTGATGTGGTCTGCAATAACTCTGTAGTAGAACTTATATTCACCTTCATATTTGTATTTGCAGTTTTTCTCAATTTCTTCGATGATTGGGTAGAAGAAATCTGTTTCGAAGTTTGTTTCTTTATCTTGAATTATACAAGCAAGTCTTTCAAGTGAACAACCCGTATCGATGTTTTTATGAGGTAAAAGTGGATATTCTTCTCTCTTTAAACCAGGTTTTGCATTGAATTGTGAAAAAACGATATTCCAAATTTCGATGAATCTATCATTTTCAATATCATCTTCAATAAGTTTTTTACCTAAATGTTGTGGATCGTATTTTTCGCCTCTATCATAATGAATTTCTGTATCTGGACCGCATGGACCTTCACCGATTTCCCAGAAATTATCCTTACAAGGAATCATGTGATCTGGGTTGATACCACATTTAATCCATAAATTTAATGTGTCCTTATCATCTGGATAATAGGTAACATACAATCTTTCTTTTTCGAAACCGAAATATTTTTCGTTTGTTAAAAGATCAAATGCCCATGGAATAACTTCTTCTCTGAAATAATCACCGATTGAGAAATTACCAAGCATTTCAAAGAATGTGTGGTGTCTTGCAGTGTGACCAACATTTTCAATATCATTAGTTCTTAAAGATTTTTGTGCGTTGACAATTCTTCTATGTTCAGGTGTGACTCTACCATCGAAATATTTCTTTAAAGCAGCAACACCTGCGTTGATCCAAAGTAAAGTTGGATCGTTATCAGGAATCAAGCTAGCACTAGGTTCTTCATAGTGACCATGCTCTTTGAAGAAATCAAGCCAAACTTGTCTAATTTCATTACTATTTCTGTATTTCATATTATGTAAACCCTCGATTTAAAAACCTTATTAATTATATCAATTATGTATATCATCCTTACTTAATATTTAACTTTATTTTCAAATGTATTTATCATATAATTATTGAGCTTTTACAAATCACGCCGGGACGTAGCGCAGCTTGGTAGCGCAATATCTTAGGGAGGTAGAGGTCGAGAGTTCAAATCTCTCCGTCCCGATTTGTTTAGAAATTAATAATGTCTACTTAGTTCAGAATAGGAACAGAGTAGACATTTTTCTTTGTTACTAAGTAAATTTTTAAAACAATTTAAATTAAATTCTTAAAATTGTTATTTCTTATAGTTAATGTATTTATCAATCTTTTTGAAGACTTCTCCAACCTTCTCATTGAACATCAACACGTTGGAAGTTGTTCCTAGATTAATACTATCTTTATTGATACAAATTATGTCAGATTTCTCATAATAATCAACTAACATCGCAGCAGGGAAAACCTGCAAACTTGTACCGGCAACTATCAATAAGTCACATTCACTAACTAATTTTGCTGCATAAGTTAATGTGCTTGTATCCAAACTTTCTCCAAATAAAACAACATCAGGTTTAACTGTGTGATGACAAATTGGACATGTTGGAATATCACCTAATTTTAAAAATGAATCCAAGTCGTAAAATTTGTGGCAATGAGTGCAGTAGTTTCTTAAAACTGAACCATGAAGTTCATAAACATGTTTACTTCCAGCTTTTTGATGAAGTCCATCGATATTTTGCGTCACGATAGCTAAGTCTTTATAATTTTCTAATTTAGCCAAGAATTCGTGGGCAAAATTAGGTTTTGCATCAAAACTTATCATGTAATTTCTGTAGAAATCAAAGAAAATATCTGAATGATACAAATAACATTCATGAGATAAAATTTCTTCGTAAGACATGTTATTGGCAAATCTCATCGAAGATAAGCCATCTTTTGATCTGAAATCTTTGATTCCACTTTCAGTTGAAACACCAGCACCGCCGAAAAAGACAATCTTATTTGCTTTATTGATTAAATCAGCAGCTTTTTGATAAATACTTTCATCTTTCATACTTCTATTTTAGCACTCTAAACAAAAGAAAATCCGACCGAAGCCGGATTATTTTATCAATATGAATTTGATTAAATAGATTTTAATTAGCTTTTGAAATTTAATGTGTTAAATGTCTTAACACCTTCAGCTGTTACAGATAAGATACAACCTCTAAGGTAGGTCTTATTGTTCCAGTTACATGGAGCAATTTCAACTGTGACTTTACCTTGACCGACATATTGTTCAAGCCAGGAGTATTGGTTAGCACTAGAGCAATATAAATCAAGTGATTTATTGTCATCGTCAACATTTGCTAAATCATCAACTAATGTGTATTGAGTGGATTGACCAGAACCAGTCTTTGCAACATAGCATTCAACAACATATACTTCAGTTGTGTGAATGATTTCGCCATAAGATAAACCTTTGATGTCTTCGATAGTCTTACCACTAATAAATGACTTGGTTGAGTATTCATTATCACCGTATAAGTTAGCAAATAATGTTGCACTGGAAACACAAATTTGAGTTGTAATTTTTGAACCACCATATGGGGAATTGCCCCATTCATCTCTTGTACCATCGATAATAACTTCATCACCGAGATTAAATTGAGAGATGTCATTTTCGTTATTAAGACGGATTGCGATAACACCTTTATCATCGATTAAATAGAAACCAGGTTGGTTAACTAAGGATGGACCAACAATACCTCTAAGTCTAACTTGTTCACCTTTTGCAGTTTCGATTGCTTCTCTAACATTGATAGTTTCAACATCTGCAAGACTTGTAACTGCAACTGTGACTGTACCAGTGTAAGCTTCTTGACCAGCTAATGAAACTGTAACAGTAATCTTAACTTCAGGGACTGAGGTTTCTGCGTTAACATTCATGTATGTCTTATCTTCCTTTGTGTTGAATGCAACTGCAGCATTATCACTTGAATAAGAAATTGTTGCACCTTCGATACCTAACATTTTTGAAGAATATTTTGTAATAACTTCTTTATTAGGATTTGCATAGTAAGTTTCTTCAAATTGATCTAAGACTTGTGTTTCATAGATGAATTTAGGTGCTTCTGCTAATTCAAACTTGTAATTTTCATCAACAACCTTAACAGGTAAAAATCTCCAAACACAACCTTGTGCAGTGGATTTTGCATTCAAAGCAGTGAGATAAACTGTGTAAACTTTTTCTGAACCAGGTTCAGCTACATATGCATCTAACCATGTAAAGTCTGCACCACTTGCTTGTGTGTAAACATAGGCTGAACTCTTTTGATCGATATCATAGATGTAGTAGTTTGTAAAACCACCGGCACCGGTTGTCTCTTTTTTGGTAATATAAGCATTAACTTTGTAAAGTTGACCTGTGATATCTTGATCAAATGAAGTATTTAAGATATCTCTAACTGTGTTAACTTTAGTATTTGAGAAGTTAGCTTCAGTTGTACCTTTATGAGTAACAACTTGAGCATAAACTAATTGTGAACTACCAGTGTATCCATATTTTTCGGCATAGGTTTTTTCATTATCTGCGATAAAGTAGGATTTTTCACCTGCGATATCGACATCTTCATTAACTTTTAATTGTTTAGCAACATCTGCGTCGTAAACATACATAGAATCTGTGCCGTCAAAAATTAATGCACCATTTGGATTTGAACCTGAATCATAGGTAAGAGCGATAACTTTACCTTGAATTCTAACCATGGATTTTGCTTCAGCTGCTCTTGCTTGAGCGATTGTCATTTGAGTGTATTCACTGATATCTGGAGCAACATAGGTTAAACCTTTAATCCAGGCGTCGACCATTTCATATCTACCTTTGAAGTTTTTCAATGTACCGTAGAATGTTACTGTATCACCAACAACAGGAACATCAACACCTCTATCAGCTAATTCGCTGTATCTGTATTGACCATCTTCAGAGAAGGAATAGTAGATTTCCATCTCACCTGTTTTATCTTTGATCATGAAACTACCTTGGGATGCATCCTTAATCTCTGTAATTTCTGCAGTGATGTAGAACTTCTCTGATGTTTCATCACCATTTTCAGGAATAAGCTCCATTGCTTGTGCAATTGTAATTTCATCACCTTCAACTGGACCTGTGGAAGAGCTAGTTGATGAAGATGAAGAAGAACTGGATGAAGAGGTTGAAGAAGATGTTGAATCTTGTGTGGAACTTGTAGTAGTTGAATCACCGCCACAGCTTGCTAAAATTGTGCTGCTACCGACTAAACAAAGTCCTGCAACAAGAGCAATAAATTTTTTGTTTTTCATAATTTAAAAAATTCTCCTTATATATGAAAACAATTTGTATATTGTTGGGGGGCTAAAAATTTATTAGCACCATCATTTTAATATAAAGAAAATTGTTAAAAAATAGCGTGAAAATTTTAACCATTTTCAATTTTTTCGTCCTTTTAAAATATTTCAACATGGATTTTTTATTATGTGGTATACTAATAACCCACAAAAAAATATTGAGCTTTTTACCACTTTAAAAAAAGTTAATTAAATAAAGCGATTTTATTAGAAACCGTTTTCAGAACAAAAAATAATTTTCAATAATATAATAAAATTGTTTTGTAAATTTTTTACTTAATTTTGAGAAGGAGAATTTTTATGATTCATCTTATTCAAGTAACAAAGGATAACTTTTTTACTGCATTGGATATGAAAATCACTGAAGATCAATACAAATATTTATTCCCAGTCGAAAGATCTTTAGCTGAATGTTATGTGAATGAAAATTATCACCCTTACATCATATTTAATGAGGAAATCCCAGTCGGATTCGTTCTTTTATCATGGATTAAAGAGAAAAATTACTACAAAGTTATTCGCTTCATGATCGATAAAAGATATCAAAGACAAGGTTTAGGAACTGCTGCGATGAAAGCAATTATCCAATTCTTTAAAGACCTTGGTGCTAAGAAAATTGTTTTATCACACGAAATTGAAAATCCATATCCAGCAAGAGTTTATCTCTCCGTTGGTTTTAAATACACCGGTGAAATTGTTGGAATCGAAAAGATGATGGAATTAGATTTATGATTATCTAAAGATAATAATTTAATATAAAAATATATAATTTTTCTAATTAGTAAGGAGATTACTCTATGAAAAAATCTTTATTGAAAAATTACGCAAAATTGATTGTTCAAGTTGGTGCTAACATCCAAAAAGGTCAGGATGTTGTCATCACTTTTGATCCTGAGATCACATACTTTGCAAACATGGTCGCAGAAGAATGTTTGAAAGCAAAATGTGGTCAAATCAGAATGAATTACATGAATGATGAATTGACAAAATTGATGTTCAGACATAAATCAGTCAAAGAACTTTCTAAGATTAACGATTGGCAAATTGCTCAGATGGAATATGAAACAAAGACTTTGCCAACAACAATCTATCTTGAAAGCCAAGATCCAGATGGTTTGAAAGATGTCAACCACAAGAAGATGGCTGAAGTTAGACAAAATAAATATTTAATTACCAAGAAATACATCGATGCTAGACAAGATAAATATCAATGGGTTATCGCTGGTGTTCCAGGTGAAAAATGGGCTAAGAAAGTTTTCCCTAACTTAAGAAAATCTCAAGCAATCGAAAAGCTTTGGGAAGAAATTTTGAAAGCAAGCCACGCTTACAATGATGATCCATTCACATCTTGGCAAAAGCATGAAGAAGAATTGAAAGATAAGATGAATAAATTGAATTCATTGCATTTAGATCATCTTCACTACAAGGCAAGTAACGGCACCGATTTCACCGTTTGGCTTTCCGATGATATCATCTGGATGGCTGGTGGCGAAAAATGCCAAACAAACAACGTTCAATACTCACCTAATATTCCAACTGAAGAATGCTTCACCACACCTATTAAAGGTAGAGCAGAAGGTATTGTTTACGCAACAAAACCTCTAAGCTACAACTCAACAATCATCGAAGATTTCTCAGTTAGATTTGAAAATGGTAAAGTTGTTGAAGTTAAAGCAAAGAAGAATCAAGATGTTCTTGAGCAAATGGTAAAGATGGACGAAAATGCCTGCTACCTTGGCGAAGTTGCACTTGTTCCATACGAATCACCAATTAATTTATCCAACATTTTATTCTTCAACACCTTGTACGATGAGAATGCTTGCTGCCATTTAGCATTAGGTAATGGCTTTGGTTCCTTAGTTAAAGGTTACGAAAATATGACTTTGGAACAAATTAAGGAAAAAGGTGTCAATTCATCAATGATTCACGTTGATTTCATGATCGGTTGCAGAGATTTAAATATCACTGGTTACACCAAAGACGGTCAAGAGATCAAGATCTTTGAAAATGGCACTTGGGCTATTTAAAAAATTCACTCTTTAGCGTGTGCTAAAGAGTTTTTATTATTAGATTCAGGAGGAAAAAGTATGAAGTATTATTTAGCTTACGGAAGCAATTTGAATTTGAAAGATATGAAATATCGTTGTAAAAATGCCAAACTTATCGGCACTACTTTTCTTCCTAATTACGCTTTGGAATTTAGATTTTATCTAACTGTCAAAATGAAAAAAGGCAGTAAAGTTCCTATTGGAATTTTTAAAATCGATGACAAAGACGAAATTAAATTAGATCAATATGAGGATTATCCAAATCTTTATTACAAGAAGGAAATTGATGTTGAATTTAACGGTCAAACAATCAAAGGTTTAATCTACATCATGAATGAAGATAAACGTAAAATTGAACTTCCAAGTGAAGAGTATTATTTCACCTGTTTCAAAGGTTACACCGATTGCAATTTAGATACAAAATATCTAATCGATGCCTTAAATGATATCGAAGAAGAGTAACAATTTAATAATTACTATTTAAATTGTTAACTTCAAATACTATTTAATCTAATAATTCTTTAAAGGAGTTGATTTGCATGTCAACTCTTTTTATATTCTTATGATCTTCAACGTTGTGCTTGTCAAAAACACAGATTGTTTTAAAGTTAGCTGAAGCTGCGGAATTTAAAGCACAAGCGATATCTTCAAAAACGATAATCTCTTCTGGTTTCAAACCCATTCTTCTTGCTAATTCAAGATAGATTTTTGGTTCATTCTTAGTTGAATCAATCTCTTTAACTGTTAAAAATTCGTCAAAATAATCGTAAATCCCATTTGCTTTTAAGCAAGGAACAAATAATGAATAGTCGCCTGCTGAAGCAACTGCAAGTTTATAGCCTCTTTCTTTGCACATATCTAAAAAATCTTTAACATATTCTTTAGTTTTAACTTCTGTCATGTAGGCTTCTCTAGCCATATCCATCCAAATCTTACAAACAGTTTCTACATCTTCTTTAAGATTGAAACGGTTAATAGTGTATTCAGCCATCTTTTTAAAGCCAAGATGAGCAGTTTTTTCTGCATAATCTGATGGAACTGTATAGCCTCTTTCACCTAAAAATTTATCATCAATTTCTGACCAAATACTTAATGAATCAATTAAAGTTCCATCCAAATCAAAGATGATACCTTTGACGTTTTCAAAAATTTTATTCATCGCTCAATTCCTTTCAACTTGTTGATAATATTTGTAGCACAACTTTCACCAACCAAATTTTTAATCTCATCAAAACTAGCCGCTTGTAAAGATTCAAGAGTTGGATATAAGTCTAATAACTGCATCTTTTTCTTCTTACCAATTCCTTTGATATCATCATAAAATGTTGCAAACATACTCTTTTGATGGTTCTTTCTAAAGAATGTGATTGCGTATCTATGAACTTCATCCTGCATTCTCATAAGGAAGAAAAATAGATTTGATTTCTTATCTAAAGGAATTACTTCACCAGATTCACCATCGATAAGTGAATCAGTTTCGTGCTTATCATTTTTTGCTAAACCACAGACTTTAATTCCTGATTCTGGATAATTTTGTAAAACATCCAAGGTAACTTTAACTTGATTTTCACCACCATCGCAGATGATTAAATCAGGTTTATTCTTGTAGTTTTCTTCTTTCAATCTAGCAAGACGTCTTGACATAACTTCATGCATTGAAGATAAGTCATCCTTCTTATTTTCAGAACGGATTATATATTTTCTGTAGTCTTTTCTACTTGGTTCACCGTTGATATATTTAACCATAACGCCAACAGCATCAGAACCTTGTAAATGTGAGTTATCGTAAAGTTCGATATTTAATGGAGTCTTACTTAAAGCTAATTTCTCCTGTAATTCTTCAAGAAGCTTCAAATTATCATCTTCTAATCTAGCGGTTAAGAAGTGTTCATCCAAAGATTGTTTGGAATTTAAGATTGCCATGTTGAGCATATCTTTCTTCTTCCCTTTTTTAGGAACATAAACTTTGATATTTAATGCTTCAGAAAGTAAGGAAGTGATACTTTCTTCTGGAATAATAATTTCTTTAGGCTTAGTGTTATTTGGTTGTGAATAATATTGGAAAATGACATCAGCAAAAAGGGATGGGATATCATCCATAACATGTTCAATAAATGAATATTTACCAAGTAAAACACCTTTTCTGTAGGTTAAAAAGATAAAAGCGATATAACCATCTCTAACTGAATAAGCGATGACATCTCTATCGATATGGTCACTGACCATGACCTTCTGTTTTTCAATGACATGCTTAATTGAATCGATAGTGATCTTGTAGTCATTTGCCTTTTCAAATTCTAAATTCTCTGCAGCATCCTTCATCTTTTTAGTTAAATCATTTACCACTTCGGAAACATCACCATTTAAAAATTTCTTGATGGAAGCATCGATATCTTTGTAATCTTTCTCATCAATTTTATTGATGCATGGACCAAGGCATTGACCTAAATAGTAGTACATGCAAGGTTTTTTAGGTATGACATTACATTTTCTTAAAGGATAAATCTTATTTAAAAGATCAATCATTACCCAACAACTTTTTGAGCTTGGAAATGGCCCATAGTGATAGAAGTTTTTATCCTTATCATTTCTTGAAATCTTTAAATAAGGGTCACCTTTTTTCTTTAATGAGATGAAAGGATAACTTTTACCATCCTTTAAAAGGATGTTGTACTTAGGATAATATTTTTGAATAAGAGAAATTTCAAGCAAAAAGGCTTCCTTTTCGGAGTTAGTTTCAATGATGTTGAAATCTTCAATTTCATCGACCATTCGTTGAACTTTACCTACTTGTGGTCTTGTGAAGTATTGCTTAACTCTTTTAAGCAAAGATTTAGCTTTACCAACATAGATGACAGTTTTATCCTTATCCAACATCTGATAAGAACCAGGTCTATCTGGCAAAAGATCAATCTTACGCTTTAAAAGTTCATTCTCATAATATTTACTCATTAGGCTAAATAAACTACAGTAGCACCAAAGCCACCTTCAGTTTCTCCTCCAGCACGGTATGATTTAACATAATCTTGTTTATCTAAATATTTATGAATTGCGTTTCTTAAAATGAAGTTTCCCATGCCATGAATAATTCTAACTTGTTTAACATGTTTAACAACCGCATTTGAAAGATAGGTTGCAACTTCTTTGACAGCATCTTCACTATTTAAGCCGATAACATTAAGTTCTAATCTAAAATCAGAGTTAAGAATTGCTGTATCAACTGATGATAATTGAGAAGCATTTTTTACAACCTTGACGGAGTTTTTAGCATCGTAAACTATATTATCCTTCGTTGTTGTTATGACTAAGCCATTTACGGATAAACGATATTTTCCGTTGTTGATAGCCAAAACTTTACACTTATTGACACCTTCGTAGATGACAAAATCACCAACAACAATTTCGTGCTCAATCTTTTTATTTTCAGTCTTAGAGAGAGTTTGTTTTTGAGGTTGATTATTTTGCTTCTTTGCAGAAACGGTTTCAAAAGAATGAAGTTGACCTTTAATTTCGGCAAAGACTTTAAACGGAATTTTATCTTTGTATCTTTCAAAAAGAGCATCTAATTCTTCCTCTTTTTGAGAGACTATTCTTTCAATCTTTTCATCAGCTTGTTTTCTAATATTTGCTTCAATTTCTTTTGTTGCAGTCAAAGCTTTTTCTCTTCGAGCCATGAGTTCCTCATACTGTTTATCTTTCTCTTTGAGCTTTTCATTCAAAGATTTAGTTTTCATGAGCTCTTTATTTAAAATTGTTTCAAGTCTATCACTCATTGAAGAGTATTTCTTCATGTTGGATTTTGCTTCTTTAATAATTGAATCAGCAACGCCAACTTTTCTTGCACATTCAATTGCGTAAGAATTACCAATTGAACCAACTAGTAATCTAAAAGTTGGAGAAAGTTTACTAGCATCAAATTCCATTGTTGCTGTGACAATCTTATCTTCAACTTTAGCAAATTTTTTGATTGCTTCGTAGTGAGTTGAAACAAACGAAAAAGCATTTTTACTAATAAAATCCTTAATAAATGCGATACCTAAACTCTCACCTTCTCTTGGATCGGTTCCAGCGCAGATTTCATCGACAATGATTAATGAATTCTCATCTGCTTTACTGACAATTTCATTTAAATTAACCAAATGACCGGAGAAACGTGATAAATTTGCTTCAACTGATTCATCGTCTCCTAAAATTAAGAAAATATCTGAAGCAAAAGTAATCTTAGATTCTTTTGTGCAGTTAATTGGAAATCCAATCATATTCAAGTAAAAACTGAAAGCGATAGATCTGAATAAAACGGATTTACCACCAGCATTTGGTCCGGATAAAACCATGAAATATTTATCTTTTTTACTTAATGAAACACTGTTTTTTACACAAACTGCTCTATCGATTAATGGATGAACAAGTCCATTTAATTCCAAAGTATCATCACTGATTTCTGGAACAACATAATCGTTATCCTTACCAAAATTTGTTCTTCCATAAAGTGAATCGATAAAATTGTAAATTTGATATTCTTTATACAATTGAGTGTAATTTCTAAATAATTCTTTTGAGAAAGTATCTAAAATACGTGCGATTTCATCACTTTCTTCTTCGTACAAACCTTCAAGCTTATTTCTTAAATCCATAATTTCTTTAGGTAAAACGAAAAGTGTTCTTCCAGTGTTGGAAGATTGTAAAGTGATTCCACTAACTTTAGAGATGAAATTTGATTTAACTGCTAAAGTTTCAACACCTTCTCTGTATGGATTTTCATCGGAAAGATAATCTTTATAGCGTTTTTTAAGTGAAAAGAAAGTATCATCGATACTTTTTGTAGTTTTTCTAATCTCAGATCTAATTTCTCTTAACTGAACACTAGCACAGTCATTAACTGTACCGTCTTCAGTGAAGCTTTCTCTATATTTTGAAAGTAAATTTGGAAATGAAATGATATCTAAAACTTCATTTAAAAGGTTAGGAACAGAAACATTTTCTGTATCTTTAAATAAGTTTTTTATTTCAATTACATTGCTTAGATAAGGTATTAATGCGATGAAATCTTCAATGTATAATGAAAGTCCTCTTTCAATTTTAGAAAAGACTTCATTCAAGTTATTTGTTTCAGACAAATTCAAAAGTCTTCTTCCATCAAAGAAGGCGTAGCTTTCCTTTAAAAGAAGATTATTTTGAATAAGTTGACCTTTAGTTTTAAAGGTTTCAACCTTATCTAACTTATCTTTATTCAATGCGGAGGAAAAATATTTTTTCTGATTTTTCAAATACTCCAACAATGCGATATTTTTATAACTTTCTGTCATTTTTTACTCAATTTTCCTTATAAAATTTTATCAAAATCAAAATTTATTTATTATTCAAAAATTATAATAATGGTATGATGTACGTAAAGATTTCCGTCGACAAAGCAAAAGTAGAAACAATTAAAGATTTTTATCGTGTTCCAAGCGTCAATTACGAAGCAAAAAACTATATTTGTTTCCAAATCACAAATAAAAATAACATACAAATTACTGCTTATAGAACTAAAAATCCTGAAGTTTTTACAATCCTTTTCCAAGGTGAAAAAGATGTCGAACTTGAAGCAAGACAATTTTCTGATTCAGTAACTATTGTTGATACAGAAAATAGTTCTTGGGAAACTAAAGAGAAACAAATCGGTTCCGATGAAGTTGGTGTCGGTGATTTCTTTGGTCCAATTGTTGTAGTTGCTTCCTATCTTGAAGAAAAAGATATCGAATTTATCGATTCTTTAAAAATTAAAGATAGTAAAAGATTAAATGATGCAAAAATTTTCTCTTTAGGTGAACAACTTGTTGAAAAAATTAAATTCACAAAAATTGTTTGTGACACTTTAAAGATTGAAGATTTAACAAATAAAGGTTGGTCAATGCATAAGATTATGGCTAATCTTCACAACAGATGTCATCAACTTTTAATCGATAAATATCACTTGAATTCAAATATTCCTGTCTATATCGACCAATTTGAAAAACCTAGCATTTACACATCATATTGTTTAAACTTAATTCCTAATCACCTTATATTTAAAACAAAAGGTGAGAGTTATTATCCAAGTGTAGCAACAAGTTCAGTAATTGCTCGCTACATCTTTTTACGCTACTGGAATAAGATGGAGGAGGATTTACAAATTCAAATTCCGAAAGGCGCTTCCAGTGAAGTCGATAAAATTTATAAAAAACTTAAAAGTGAAAATAATGAGAAAGTTGAACAATACGTCAAGAAAAATTTTAGAAATTACCAAAGCTGAGGTGACTTATGAAAAACAAATTTAAATTTTTATGCTTAGGAATTGGAACTTTATTCTCGTTAACTTCTTGCAAGTACATCTTCGATATTTTCAATTCCTCCACATCTTCAACACCAGTTTCATCCACTGCTTCAACCACATCATCTAGTTCTTCATCTTCTTCCAGTTCATCATCAAGTTCATCATCAAGCTCATCATCAAGTTCATCATCAAGCTCAACCAGTTCATCAATTGATGGTTCGGATGATCCTTATGTCATGGAAAATGGTGATAACTCACTCATTTTGCCTAAAAAAGCTGATAAATTCCAAATTATTGTCAATGAGATGACAAGCCAATACGGTGATTCTATCTTAATTCACTATGGCGAAGATTACACCTCAGAAACATCAACAAAAGCCGATGAAAATAACTTCAACATTTTAATTGATGTCGGTAAAGTTAAATCTGACGCAACAATTATTAAGCAAAACATTGAAACTTATTTAAATAATGATGTTGATTTAATCATTTTAACTCACCCTGATTCTGACCATATTGGTGGATTCGGAACAACTTCCGCTGAAAGTGATGGAAATTCTGGTTATGTCAGAATTTCTGATTACAACGTAAAACAAGTTTTATATTATGGCTATCAAAGTTCAACTAAATCTGCACAAAATTTATATGCAAGACTTAACTATCTTACTGAAAATAACGAGATTTCACTCTGCAGAGCATATGATGCCATTCATAATCCTACACCAATCTGCCCTACAACATATTTTCCAGGTACTGAATTAAGTTTCCAAATTCTTGATACAAATCACTATATTGAAGATAAAGAATCAGAAGGTTCTGGTGATCCTAACGACACATCCATAGCAACAATTTTCAATTACACTGCAAATGGTAAACTCTTTAAGTATTTAACAACTGGCGATCTTGAAATTGATGGTATTAACGGAATGTTATCTCACGAAGAAAATATCGAATTAATCCAAAATTCCACAATTTACAAAGCCGGTCACCACGGTTCAGACAACGCAAACAGTTTGAGACTTTTACAAATTGTAAATCCAAATGATATCTTAATTTCTGCTGCCTGCAGTGGTGATGGTGGTGTTTGCGGTAATACAAAACACCCAAATCCAATTACTCTTACCCGTATCAATAAGATTGGAAAACTTGAACATACTTATTTGAATATGACAATGGGTTCCATTGTTGTTGATATCAATACACAAAACCAAGAAGAATACACAATACATGGTTTAGGTGCTTCAAAATTGGACTATCCTGCAAGTGCAGGTGTTGAAAATGCTGACGAAAAAGACTTACCACTTTATCAAACATATTTATATACAAATATGCCTATGAACAATGGTACAACCTTCAAGAAATACGTCGACGAATATACTGATACTATTTCATAACTACAAAAAATCAATAAATAAACACAATTAATTTAAATTAATATAAAATATTAGACATATGAGCAATATTAATCTTTTACTAAGCACTGCAATAGAAAATGTTGAATATAGAAATACAATTATTGCACTATTTTTCATCTTGGTAATATGCATAATCATATTTTTAATATTCGGTTTTCCTTTGCTAGTATTTATTAAGAATTCATATAAAAGAAATAAAGTACTCCCTCATGGGGAAATTAAATATAAGTACGCAATCTTAATCCCTGCTAGAAATGAATCTGATGTAATCTCTAATTCACTTGATTCTCTTTTAAGACAGGATTACGACCCAGATTACTTCGATGTTTACGTCATCGTTGAATCAGAGAAAGATCCAACAGTCAAAATCACAAAATCAAAAGGCTACAACATCGTTGTTAGAACAGAACTTGAAAATAGAAGAACAAAAGGTTTCGCACTTGATGATGGTATTCAACACATCAAACATATCGGTAAAAAATACGATGCTTATGTTGTTTTCGATGCAGACAATATCTTAGAACCAAGCTATTTATCCAAACTTAATGATATTAAAAACTTAGGATACGACCTAGGAGTTGGCGATAGATTATTCACTAACGCTGAAGAAAGTTGGGTTGCTGCTTGCTCTGCAACACTCTTCTCCTACATGTCAAAAGTTACCTGCAAAGCTAGAACTCGTTTCTTTGAAAAAGTCACTATCATGGGAACAGGTTTTTATATCAATTCAAATATTATCGATGACGCTGGTGGTTGGATTTGGAACAATCTTTCCGAAGATAGCCAATTGACTAACTACTGCTACTACCACAACATCCGTTGTTACTACTATCCACTTGCTAGATATTACGACGAACAACCAAGTAAGTACTCTGTTTTACATAAACAACACACCCGCTGGGTTTGGGGTTATGTCACCGCTGGTTTTAAGAAAACAAACGATTTAATTTACAACAAACACAACACAAGAAGATTCAAACTTGCTAAGATGGAAGTTAGCACTTCTTTATTCCCATTCTTATTTATCAATATCGCACTTGTTTTCAATTTAATTTGTTCACTTTTATTGATGTTATCCGCATTCTTTCAAATCGGATTCACTTCAGATTCTTATATTCAAATTATCAACTTCAAAGGAAGTACGTGGTTTGTTTGTACAATTTACTTCCTATTATCGTTATTTTTCACATGGTTCCCATGGTTATTTATCCCTCTTGTCATCTTTGCAATCGATAAACAAAATATTGCTTGGAGCTCAAAAACTAAGATTAAAGTATGTTTAACATATGGCTTATTCTTCTACGATTTTGCCCTTGCTTTCTTGGATGGGTTAATCTTCCCTAAGAAACGTAAAGCATGGAAACAAATTAAGCACTCTGGCAATATCACCTGCTCACAAGCATTTGAAAGTATCACTCAAGAGATAAACAAAAAGGATATTCTCGACCATGAAAAGAAGAAAGATTCCAAGTAAAATCTACTACAAATTCGATTTGCAGGAATTTGAGAATAACCATCTTGAACGAAAAGATTTACCTCCAGATTATCAGTATGTAACAAAGTGGACTTTAAGAAAAATCTTTGCTCATTTTGTCTACTTTGTTCTAGGTTTTCCTTGCTTAAATTTTTATTTGAGATTAGTTGCAGGATTAAGAGTTAAAAATAGAAAAAACATGAAGAAACTCAAAGGAAATTCTTCATTTTTCTTCTATATGAACCACACTTCTGACAGAGATCCTTATGTCTTACAGATGGTTCTCCCAGTTCTATTTAAAAAGACTTATATTATCGGTTACTCAGATGCTTTGAATATTCCAGTCTTTGGTATGACAATGCGTGATTCAGGTTTACTTCCTTTACCTAATTCAGTTAAGGAATTACGTAAATTCAATCAGGCAATCCTTCATGTTTCCAAGGATTTGAAACGTCCAATTATTGTTTTCCCAGAGCAGCAGATGTGGCCTTACTGCAATTACATCAGACCTATGAAAGATGCCGCTTTCCACTATCCCAGTGAAGCAAATGCTCCTGTTTTACCTGTTGTTACAGTTTATAAAGCAACTAGAAAAACACTTAAAAAGGGTAAAAAACCTAGACCTATTCTTGTTGTTGGTGAACCTATTTATCCAAGAGAAGATTTTAACATCAAGCAAAATAAAGCATATCTCCACGAAGAATGCGTCAAACAGATGAATGCAATCATTGAAAAATACGGTTCCTACTGTTACATCGAGTACATCAAGACCGATTTCGATGATCCAAGACCATTCGATTCAGATAAGATTTCACTTAAAAAAATCTACAAACTTCAAATTAAGAAAGAAAAAGCTGAGATTAAAAATATCAACAAAACTCTCGGTTTATTCCTTCCATTCAAACTTGAAGAAACGGGAAAAATATCAAGAATTACAGCACTTAAAAAGTCATCTAGCGATTAAAACTAGATGACTAATTTTATTATTCTTTAAATGCTTTGCAGCACTCTTTCTTAAAGTAAGAATCAACATCTGCGTACAAAGTTAGTTCTTTACCAGTTACTGGATGCTTGAAAGAAATCTTGTAAGCATGAAGAACTTGACCTTTGAAACTCTCAGAGTTTTTCATTTTATTAGAAACTCTTGAGTTATAAAGCGGATCATTTACAATTGGTAAATTGTAATAAGCAAGTTGAGCTCTAATTTGATGAGTACGACCTGTTTCAAGAACACATTTAAGCAAAGAGAAGTTATTCTTTGAATAAAGTGTAGTGAAATGTGTGATTGATTCCTTCCCGTTTTTTGGATCAACATAGACTTTATGAGTGTTAACGTCAGGTTTAGCAAGAGGAACGTTGATTGTGAATTTCTTATATTTTGGATGACCGTTTATTAAACATAAGTACTCACGATTTACTTCATGATTTGCAATCATTTCAGTGAGTTTAACTTTAGCTTCAACAGTCTTAGCAATAATAAGTAATCCAGATGTATCCTTATCGATTCTATGGACAATTCCGGGTCTTTTATCGATCAAATCTTCATTGACAAGTTCATTATCGATGATATCGTTGAAAAGCAAGGAATTGACCAAAGTATCCTCTCTATGACCAACTGATGGGTGAACAACAAGTCCACGTTGTTTGTTGATGACTAAGATGTAATCATCTTCATAAACTTTATTTAATGGAATATCGGTTTTCTTAAGTGTATTATCTTCTAAAACAAGTGGCTCGTAGGTGATTTCATCACCAAGCTGAATTTTAAAACTTGTTTTAGTGATAGGCTTTGAATTTACTGTTACACCGTTTTCAACATATTTTGCTGCAAGGGAACGGGAAATATTCAATTCCTTAGATAAAACTACATCAAGTCTACCTTCGTTATTTGCTATTATCTTTTTCATTATTTTCACCTGATTCAGTAGGGATTTCGCTAGGTTTTTGACTATTTTCAACCTCTGCATCGCCTTTATTTTCAGTAGGCTTTAAATCTTCTTGTTTGTACAAATCTTTCAAGGCTGAAACTAAATCAGCATCATCTTCATTTGTGGATTTAATAGTTGAATTTGCTGCGTTTTCCTCACTATTTTCGTTAGTTGAAGTGGTAGAAGTATTACCATCAATTTGTTTTAATCTCTTCTTTCTATTAACTTCTTCAACAATTAAAAGGATGATGACACCAATAACTAAAACAGCTATTCCACAAACTAGGAATACATCGGCTAGATTACACACAGGGAAATTATCAAATCCAAAGAACCAGTCAAATTGAATAAAATCAACGACTAATCCATCTGGATAGAATGCTCTATCGATAAAGTTACCAAAGCAACCACCAATCATCAAATAAAGTCCTGCTTTAGCAACCCAAGGAATGCGGTTAAAATAGAAAAATAAACCTAAAATCATCGCAATACCGCAGACTAAAGAGATACCAATTAAGAAGACTCTATTTCCCGCCATTGAATTCCAAGCAGCACCGTTGTTATAAACTAAAGTAAAAGAAAGTAATTTAGGAATAGCGGTGACACTTGCTCTTTCATAAACTAAGAAATACTGAGCCAACTGTTTAGTCAATTGGTCAAGAATAATCATGATAAAAATAGAGATAATACCGGATTTAAAGATGAATTTAAATCCGGAACCAGTCTTAGAAAGAATATCTAAAAATACTGGCTTATCACTACTTTTAGCGAAAACTGACTCTTCTTTATTTTTAATTTTCTTCATTTAATGTTTCCTTAATTGCTTCGTGGCAACGATGGCAAACATGAGTTTCACTATCAATCTCTTCCAAGTGATCGAAATAGTTCCAACATCTATCACATCTATTTGCTTCAAGTTTGACAACTTTCTCCTCGTTATCTAAGACAAGTTTGGAGATATTAAGCAATCTAGCAAGTTCATAATCAGGTAAATTATCGAGTAATCTCTTCTCTTCTTCAGAGAGTAAGATATGAAGTTCAACTTCAGCATTACCTTTAACAACTTGGTTATTTCTTGCTGTTTCGATGATCTTATTTGCGTGATCCTTGAACGAAAGAACTAAATTGTATTCTTTAAGTAAAGCATCATCAGCATCACCTAAATTTGGATAGTCTTCCAAAGCGATAGATTCTTTCTTATCTTTCATGTTGAGATAGTAATAAACTTCATCCATTGTGAAAGGTAAGATTGGTGATAAAGCAATTGCTAAATTCTTAACAATTGTGTGTAAAACGTATTGGCAGGATCTTCTTTCATCACTATCAATCTTGTTGCAGTAGAGATTTTCCTTGTTGAAATCCAAGTAGAATGAAGATAAATCATTGACAACGAAGTTTGTAATCATGGATTGAATCGATAAGAAATCGCAATCGAGATATTTTGCTTTGATATCTGCAAGCATCTTCTTGAATCTGTTTAAAACCAATGTATCGATGTAAGATAACTTAGCAGTATCAAATGTAGAAACATCAAAAGCAACTTCATCGTTGTCATTTAAGTTTGCAAGCATGAACTTAAAAACGTTTCTGATCTTTCTGTAACCATCGGAGCAAACTTTGAGTAAATCACGACTGAATTTAATTTCAGCGGTGTTGTAATCAATTGTTGTTGTCCATAATCTTAAGATGTCGGCTCCGTATTCTTTGACGACATCGTTAGGTGAAATACCGTTACCTTTGGACTTGGAGAATTTTTCACCGTTTTGGTCGACGATGAAACCATGAGTGACAATCTTTTTAAATGGTGCTTGACCGGTGTATGCAGTGGATAAAATGATTGAAGAGTTGTACCAACCTCTGTATTGATCGTTACCTTCAAGGTAAATATCAGCAGGGAATGGAAGATTTCTTGCAATATCACTGCCTAAGAATGAAGAACCGGAGTCAAACCAAACGTCCATGATATCTGTTTCTTTGGTGTAGACAGAATTTGGATTGTAATAACCTTCAGGAAGTAAATCTTTAGGTTCTAATTGGTACCAGATGTTGGAACCGTTCTTATCAACTAAATCGATAATATGGTCTAAAGCAACCTTATCAACAAGTGGTTCACCATCTTTGTAGATGATTGGGATTGGGACACCCCAAGCTCTTTGTCTTGATAAGCACCACTCATCACGACCGGAAAGCATGTTGACAAGTCTAACTTTACCCCAGCTTGGGAGGTAGCTGACTTCTTCAGCATTTTTAACTAATTTTTCTTTCAAGGCTTTCTGATTCAAGAACCATTGTGGAGTTGCACGGAAAATAAGTGGTTTCTTTGTTCTCCAATCGTGTGGATAGGCGTGGACGATATCCTCTTCTTTTAAAAGACAGCCAGTTTCTTTAAGCATGGTGATAACTTCATCATTTGCTTCTTCGTAGAACATACCTTCCAAACGTTTACCAGCATCTTTAGTCATATAACCACGGTTATCGACTGGACAGAATGGTTCTAAGTGATATTTCAAACCGACTAAATAGTCGTCCATACCATGACCTGGAGCGGTGTGAACACAACCGGTACCAGCATCGTTTGTAACGTGGTCACCTAAGATAACAAGAGAAGTTCTATCCTCTAAGAATGGGTGAGAACAGATGATATTTTCCAAGTCCTTACCGGAAACTAAAGTTTGCAATTTAACATTTGTTAAACCTAATTGTTCGGTAAGTTTATCAAGTAATTCTGCTAAAAAGATGAGTTTACCTTGATCAGTTTTGTATAAACCGTAGGTGAATTTAGGATTGACGCAAATTGCTAAGTTTGCAGGTAAAGTCCAAGGTGTAGTTGTCCAGATGACAAAGTTGTAGTCATTTGTAACTTCACCTTTACCCTTGATAACTGGGAACTTAACAAAAATTGTCTTAGCAGGAACATCCTTATATTCAATTTCTGCTTCAGCAAGAGCTGATTCAGAGCTTGGTGACCAGTTAACTGGCTTTAAACCTTTGTAGATTAATCCGTCTTCAAGCATCTTGGCAAAGATTCTCAATTGATTTGCTTCGTAGTGTTTATCCAAAGTTAAATATGGATCATCAAAATTACCTAAGCAACCTAATCTAACAGTTTGATTTCTTTGTCTATCAACTTGAGTTAAAGCGTAATCATGACATTTTTGTCTGAATTCGGCGACAGAAATTTTCTTTCTATCGACACCAGATTTGGTAACTTGGGTTTCAATTGGTAAACCGTGAGTATCCCAACCTGGTTGATAAGGGGTATATTCACCATTTAAAGTATGAAATCTGACAATGATATCTTTCAAAATTCTATTTAAAGCATGACCTGCATGGATATCACCATTTGCGTATGCAGGACCATCGTGAAGGTAGAAAGATTTCTTTCCTTCATTCTTCTTCAACATCTTTTCATAAAGGTTTATCTTTTTGTAGTATTCAACTAATTTTGGTTCTTTGACAACCAAATTTGCACGCATTTCAAATTTACCTTTAGGCATGTTTAAAGTCTTTTTTAATTCCATACAAAAACCTCGTTTCAATAAATAAAAGCCATTTAATTATAAAATATATATTTATATATAACAAATAGGCGCAACAAAAAAACTTAACTAATAAACAACTTTATATTTATTAATTAAGTTTTTAAGTGCAAATTAATAGCGTTTTAATGTAACTTTTGGAGCATTTTCCTTTTTGGTAGTAAAAAGCATTGTGACTGAAACACATGCGGTGATAAGTTGAGTTACAGGAACTGCTAACCAGACACCATCAAGTTTCAAAATTGATGAAGTCAAAGCTAAGATAATTAAAAGCGTGAATGGTTCTAAGTAAGTGATAAAGTTTGCTTCTTTTCTTTTATCGATGGCGTAGAAATAAGAGATTGAACATCTTGTGATACCTAAGAACATGAATCCAGCGATAAAGAAGAAGATTGCTTTGGAGAACATTTCGATAACTTGAGGTGAATTTCCAAATGCTTTTGGAAGTAAATTATTCAAGAGCGAGATGAGAATCATTGAGAAAATAGACAAAGCAATTACGGTGATGAATGAATATCTTCTCAACTTTTTAACGTTATCAAATTCACCTAAACCGTAGTATTTTGAATACAAAGGTTGAGTTCCATCACCGACACCTTGAAGCATACTTTGAATGATGAATGTGATGTAAGCAATTGTTGAATAACAGCTGAGAGCATCTTGAGAGAACCTAGTTGTGTAAAGATTCAATAAAATCAAAGTGAATAATGGTGAATATGTGTTTCCAATTGGTGAAATTGATGATTTCAAAATTGGGAAAATATTTTTAAAAGCTTCTTTGTCAATATGCTTAAAGAAATTAACCTTCTTGTAAGCTAAGAATGAGAAAATAAGGACAACTGAAACTGCTTGTCCTGCTAAAGTTGCAACAGCAGCACCGACTACTCCATAATCTAAAACCCAAATGAAAAGATAATCCAAAATGATGTTAGTGATGCAACCAGAAACCATGAAAATCATGGCAATTAAACTACCACCATAATTTCTCATAAGTGGAACTAAACCAGTAGAAAATACCTGCAAAATACAGCCAAAAACGCAAACTTGAAGGTATTTTGTACCTAATTCATTGGTTCTAGCATCACCACCTTGAGCTTTTATTAAATACTCGCCACTGAGTGAAAAAATTAATAAGATAAGTGCTGAAGCAATCAAAAATAACAAGTTGCAGATAAAGATGATATTCATCTTTTTCTTCTGATCTTGAGTGAGTGAAAATTGAATGGCTCCACCCATTCCTATTCCAGTTCCTATCGCTTGGAAAATAGCAAAAATAGGATAAGCAACATTGATTGCTGCTAATCCTGGATCACCAAGTTTTCTACCAACAAAAAAGCCATCAACAATTGCGTAAAATCCAGTTAAGATAAATGCAATTACTGATGGAATTACATATTTAGCGTATTCCTTTTTTAACATAACTCCCTTTCAGTAACATCTTAATCGATTAATTAACAAATTATCTAAATTTCTTGCCTTTTTATGTTACCAAAAGTGGATTTATTTCGCCAAATGGAATTTGCTTATTTTAGTGGAAACGATACATGAAAATGCTGCCAGCGATAGAAACGTTAAGTGAATCAATACCGTTCATCTCAATTTTTAATTTAGTTGAAATATCTTGATATTCTTTTCTGACTCCATGACCTTCATTACCTAATACAAGGATGAATGGATCATCAAGTTTATCAAATTTTCTTTCATCTTCTCCATCTAAAGTTGTGGTGTAAATATGGTAATCATCTTTTAATTCTAAAAGATCTTTAACGCCGATTTTAATTGAGAAAATAGCACCTTTTGAAGCTTGAATTACTTTTCTTGAAAAGATTGAAACACAATCTGGAGATAAAATAACTGAAGAATATCCAAATGAAAGAGCGGAACGAATCAAAGTTCCAACATTGCCGGCATCCTGCAAATTATCTAAGTAAAGGACCTTATTGCCAAAATCTTTATCTACTAAATTCAATTTACAAACGCCAATTCCTTCGGGGAGTGACATGTAAGAAGATAAAGTTTTAAAAAGTTCTTCACTCAAAAGAATGAATTCAACATCTTTGTATTTTTCAATAAGTTTAGAATCTTTCTTTGAAATGATAATCATTTCCAAAGAATTATTCTTGTAGCTTTCTTCAATCAAATCTTCACCTTCAGCAAGAAGTTTATTTTTGATTTTTCCTTTGGAAATCTTAACTAACTCTTTATAAAAGTTGTTTGTTTTAGTTGTAATTGTTCTAAATTCCATAATCAAATTCACCTGTTAATAATGCTTTTTCACATCTGAGATATTCATCTTTACCAAATTTTGAATAAAGTAGAGTCTTAAATCCAACTCCGTGTCCTGTGAAGTACAAATGAGTAACTTCATGAAAGATAACTGAATCAATAACATGTTTGGAGAAGAAAAATAATCTTCGATCATACTGAAATGTTCCTCTTTTTGGACATGTAGAAGCGTATTTTGAAAGATAGTAACTGATCGTAACTCTAAAATTTGGAAAATCATCTGCATTGAGTTTGTATATTTCCATAACTTCTTTTGTTCTTTGAATTAAGTAGTCTTTGAAAATCTTATCAATTGATGCTTCGATATTATTCATATCTTTAACGTAGAATTGACTTTTCATATACTTTCCACGTTCAGATGTGATAATTGGCATCTTTTTTCCAAAAACGTAGATGTATTCATCGGTGAAGAAGTTTTCATTATTCAATTGTTTCTTTTGAATTGTTGGGTAAAGGTAATCTAAAAATTTGATAACTTCAGTATTTTTGAAAAAATCTTTCTCGTAGATTGCTGGTGCAACAATTGAGATAGTTCCGTATCCAAAATAAGCGGCGAATCTTCTAACATTATTTTTGAAGAAAAAATTAACAAAAATATTACATCTTGAATAAAAATAAGGAACACAATTCATGGTTAAATTATAAACATTTGAGATTTCAAATTTGCTAATTAACCTGTCAAAACAGAATCTAGCTGAAAAAAGTTGAATTTTCTTTGCTAAATTATTGCAAATTGACATTTAAAATATTATCATAATAAAGCTTTCATGCGATCATGGCGAAACTGGTAAACGCGTACGTTTGAGGGGCGTATGCCTATGGCTTGAGAGTTCAAGTCTCTCTGATCGCACCATTTGTTAGAAAGATATTTAAAGCTGTAGATATATAGTAAACTTTACACTTTTGCTCGAGAAATCGAGCAATTTTTTATTATGTCGCGTTTTTCTAGTAGATAAAAATTGATTTGAATCTACGGATTTTAAAATTTTGGTTCTACTAGAAAAACAATACCCCTACTAGATAAACGTTTTTCTACTTGAAAAACGAAACCCTACTAGGAAAATGACACCCCTCTATTTTTGATAAAAATCTCACAAAAGTCTTATTAAATTATCGAAATCGTACCTATTTTGTGTTAAAATTGCGTTAAAGATTTTGAGGTGAATCCATGTTTGATTATGCAAGAAAGATAAGAGAGTATCGAGAAAGAAAATTTATATCACAGCAAGAATTAGCTAAGATATTAAGTGTTAGTAATGTAACCGTCTGTCGATGGGAGACAGGTAGATATGAACCAGACATGGAAACCAAGAAAAAATTAGTCGCTCTCTTTAATGAGTTCGGCATGAAATTAGATGATTGACAATGAGGTGAGCGGATGAACATTGATACCACAAAAGCAACGGTTCAAGATTTAAAGGAATATATCAATAAACTCGAAAAGGAAATACATGAGCAGAAAAAATACGGGCTTGTTTGGGATAGAAAAAACACGCCTGAAAATGCTATTCTTAAGTGCACGGAAAATATACCAATTTTAATTAACGATGATTCTAAAACAATAAAATCGGCTAGTGGCAAAACAAATGAAAATATTCTCATTGAAGGAGATAATTTTTATTCGCTTTCCTGTCTCAATTATATTTTTAACGACACTATTGATATCATTTATATTGATCCGCCATATAACACAGGCATTAGGGATTTTATTTATAACGATTCGTTTGTAGATAGTGAAGATGGGTATCGTCATTCTAAATGGTTGTCTTTTATTTATTCTAGATTGAAACTTTGCAGGCCACTATTAAAAGCAAATGGCTTACTATTCATAAGTATTGATTATAGGGAATTTGCTCAACTAAAGTTGCTGTGTGATCAAATTTTTGGTGAAGCCCACTTTATAGGTTGCTTTAACTGGATGAAAACAGCAACTGCCCCCAATCTCTCAAAAACTATTAGAAATAAAATGGAATATATACTTTGCTATTCGAAAGGCAATGTTGATTTTACTTTGAATGGGGGTCTTACTTCTGGAGGCGATATTCCGCTATTGAATAATGGTAATAAAAATGCGCATTGTTTCTTCCCAAAGGAAAGCGTCGAGTTCAGGATTCCAGATGGAGTGTATAAAGCAGGACAATATGATCGTGTATTTCTTGATGCTGATATAGAAATAAGGAACGGGAAATCGCTAACTGACTTAGAGCTGTATGGACCATTTAAATGGAAACAAGAAACAATACTTGATGAAGTCAAACAGGGAACGACTTTTATTATTAAGAGTAGTAAATTTGCAATTCGTTTTAAGAGAAAGGAGAAATCAGTAAAAACTCCATCGAATTTAATAACTAAAGACGAGTGCGGTGTAGGTACGAATGAAGAAGGGTACGGCATATTAAAAGATATTTTTGGCTATTGTCCATTTGATAATCCAAAGCCAGTTTCTTTAATTAAATATTTAATTAATTTCAATCCTAGTAAATCTGCAGTTGTTTTAGATTTCTTTGCCGGTAGTGGGACAACCGGTCAAGCAGTTTTAGAACTAAATGCAGATGACGGTGGTACTAGACACTTTATTCTTTGCACTAATAATGAAAATAATATTTGTACCGATGTTTGCTATCCAAGATTAAAAACAGTTATAACAGGGATTAAGGGAGACGGATCTAAATTCAGTGATGGTATTTCTTCCAATCTAAGGTATTTCAAAACCGATTTTGTTAAGGACCAAGCTAATAGGGATTCAGCTAAATATTCATTAGTTGCAAAATGCAATGGCTTAATTTGCATATTAGAAGATTGTTATGATTTAGTTGAACAAGAATACGAATGGTTTCATTACACGTCTAAATGCAAGGATATGTTTATATACAATGATTTTTGTAACGATGCAATTTTTAATGCAATGAAAGATAAAATTTTAGCTTGTGAAAAACCTGTAGTTTTGTATGTTTTTTCAACAGATGAAAATTTAGATGGGTTCGATTTTTCTGATTTAGAGAATGTAACTATTAAACCCATACCTTCAAAAATATACGAAATATATAAAGAAATAGTGGAAGAAATACAGAGAGGTTAAAAAGATGAAGTATGATTTAAAGGAATATCAAAGAAAAGCAGTTGATAACCTGAAAACGAGATTGGTTTTCTTCCTTAATAATAATTTAAAAGGGAATTTAGTTTTCAAAGCTCCAACTGGTAGCGGCAAAACTTTTATGATTTCATCTTTGTTCGAAGAAGTCTCAGCAGAAAATGATACTAATAATTTTTGCGTAGTATGGGCGTGTCCTGGTAAAGGAGAGCTTCACAAACAGTCATTTAATGCCGTGAAGGAATATTTAGGCGGAAATCCTGTATGCTCTCTTCTTGAGGATGAGTTCTTTGGCACAAGAACTGATATTCATAACAGGGAGATTGTTTTTGTAAACTGGGAAAAATTGGTAGATAAAGATAGAGAGACAGGAAAGTGGAAGAACAATTTAATGAAGGACCAAGAGGGCCTTAACTTTATTAATGTTCTTGATAATACTAGGAAACACGGAATAATCATTGTTCTAGTTGTTGATGAATCGCACATAGGTGCTAATGCCAATGCTCGAATTCAGGAATTTCGAGATACTATAATGATGCCAACAGTTACTTTGGAAATGTCTGCAACGCCATTAAGTTCTAATATTGATGTCGAAGTTGATCCACAGGCGGTAATTGATGAAGGGATGATAAAGGAAGATGTTATTGTCAATGAAGGAATAAGCGAAAACGATAGAACTTTGGCGGATAAGGAATCAGAAATTATTGTCCTCGAAAAAGGCTTTGAAAAACGCGAAGAGCTCAAAAAAGCATATGAAAATATTGGATCAAATGTAAATCCATTAGTACTTATCCAAATACCAAACACTGAGGCTGGTGAAGACAAAAAAGAGTAGTTAGTGAATTTTTGAATTCGAAAGGGATCGCTGAGGAAAACGGAAAACTTAAATTTTGGTGCGATGATAAGGGTAAATTTGACAAAAAGAAAATTAGAAAAAATGATGATATTACTGAATTTTTAGTTTTTAAGACTGCAGTGGCTACTGGTTGGGATTGCCCTAGAGCACAAGTACTTATTAAATTCAGAGAAGGAAAATCAGAAACTTTCGAAATTCAAACGATTGGCAGAATTTTAAGAACTGCAGAGGCAAAATCTTATGATGATTCACTTCTCGATAATGCTTATATTTTCACTAATATTAAGGACTTTGAAACTAAAAAGGATTCCTATTATCCAAATAGAATCAAGACTGAAACCTCATATTTTAGAAAACCATACAATAAATTAATGATATGGGGACAAACGCAACTTAAATCATTTTATCGTTCAAGACAAGGCGACTACAACTCGGCGGATTCTAGATTTGCTGAAATTTATGAAAAAAGGTTCATGGAGTTTTTTGGATTTGACGACAGCGAAAAATATGGATTTTATACCGAAAATCAAAGGAAACTCGAAGAAAAAGGCATCAATTTGAGTATAAACACAGATGACTTGCTTTTAAAAGAAACTGCTATTAAGTCAAATACAATTGATGATGAACAAATAGTTACGAATGATTTAGTTACCGTTAAAATGTCAGACACGGATATTATTGCGCAGTATTATGACTTAATTAGAAGCAATTTAAATGGCTTAGCATATGTTCGTTCAAAATCACCTATCAACTCAGCAATAATCACAACTTTTACTAAGTTTTATAACGCTTTTGATAGAGATATAAAGGTTTCTGCTTATCAACGAATTGTGGTTAATAATTCCGCAGTTTTTGCTGAAATTTTAAGTTCGGCGACTACTGATTTTAGAGATATATTAAAAAATGATAAAGGCAAAAAAGCCGAACATTATGATTTTAAGATTGAGGATAAGAGGAGCTATTCTCTAGAAACTCATGAAAAATTGATTGCACCTAAGTCACTATATCAACCACTCTTTGTGCGAAAAGATGAAAGTGGGCGTATAAACAGATTGGAAGCTGATTTTTTAAATTATTTAGATGAAGCCAAGGAAGTTGAGTGGTATTGGGAAAATGGCTCTGAATTGATGAAGGTTAATTTTGGGATAAGTTATAACAATGATTTAAAAACCTTCCAGCCTGATTTTATTGTTAAATTCAAAGATGGGACCGTGGGAATATTTGATACTAAGGGAATTGGTCAAAGAGTAGAAGAAGATACTAAACCAAAGGCTGAAGCATTACATAGATATTTAGTCAATATTAACCAAAACAGAGGATACGCTCCTAAAGTAATAGGTGGAATAGTTGTAAAGAGCGGATCTCAATTTTATTACTATGATCAACTTGTTTATCACGACTATGGTGAATCTAGAGAAAATTGGGTTAATTTTAATGAAATCTTCAGAACTGTTAATACCAACCTTCAAACTGCTGAGTATTTGAAAAAATTAGTTGAAAAAATGGGAGATAATTAACCTATGGAAACCAAATCACAAGGCGTAATTTACATACTTACCAACCCATCATTCCCTGACTATGTGAAGATAGGTTATGCGGACGATGTAAACAAAAGACTTAAACAGCTAAATAGAAGCGAATGTATACCTTTTGCATTTAGGCTATATGCTTATTATGAGGTTCCGCAACGTTTGACTGATAAGAAACTCCATGAACTCATCGACATGATAAATCCCGACTTAAGGGCGATCGAGGAGTTCGATGGAAAGAGAAGAATCCGAGAATTTTATAATATGACTTCCGAGAAAGCCTATAAGATTTTACAAGCGATCGCTCAAATTAACGGGCTAGAAGAAAAACTGCATAAGGTTAAACCTTCAGAGAAAGATTTAGATGAAGAGGAAACTGCTGAGGAAAATAGAATACTTGGTACTAATAGGCATCATTTTAAAAACATAGAGTTCACGAGCAGTTTGACTGGTCATACTTATAAGTCATCTAAAAACGAAAAAGGAACGTTATCTATTTTCGATGTAACGATAGGGGAAGAGGTTCCTAATAACGCTAAACCATCTAAGAGAGAAATTGTTAGAGTTGCACTTAGTGATTTAACTAAAAATGAAGAGGAAGGAACTCTTTATCAATTGATTTATAAGTTAGAGAAGTTCTTATTAAAGAAGTAAGGAATAATTGTATATGCTTGATTTTGAAACTTTAACTAAATTAGAAACTTGTCTTAAAAATACCGGATTTGAGTATGATTTTTCTATTGACGATACCCTTTTTTTGATCGTCCATATGGGAAATACAAATCTTTAACTTTAAGAAGTATTACTGGTTTAATTAATAACTCTATTTTAAACAATGACAGCGAGCATTCATCTTATGATATTGAGCTAATCAACAAATTAACAAAATGTTTGTTAGATTCGAACGACGAAGAATTAAAATCAATCGCTTGGAATTCCTTCATAGACTGTGCATATGATCAAAAATTCCTTCTTTTTAAGGAAATAGAATAAGCAAGAAATTCTTTCTTTGATCAAATTGGAGAAGATTGTTGTACAAATCACACTAAGATGCTTGAAAGTGAAAGACTGTATATAAAACCTAACAATAAGGAAGAAGGGCGTTCTATTTATGAATATGTGAATAAATATGATAAAGACGAATATTTATTTGCTAGGATGGCTCGAAATTTCGGCTCAGAAGATTACTTTATATTTTGTTTATGCTTAAAAGAAACAAATGAGATAATTGGCGATATTGTTTTTTGCCTCTGATTTCTTTCTTGGGCATAAAGCTTTCTCAGTAGTTGTCCACAAAAATTAAAGATGAAAAGGCTGCAGCTTTATTCACTAAAACGGTGGATATAGTAACAAATGCAGTTACAATCACCTCCCAAACCTATGTAGAATCACTTAAAAATAGTGGTTCCTTTGGAAAAGAAGAACAATTGATAGCTTTTGAAAAAGCGAAAGCAATAATAACTTCTGAACTTACAGAAGATTTAAAAACCTTTATTGTTCAGAACTATGGTGACTTGCAGACTGAATCAGCAATCAAATTGAAGCAACAATATACAAACTAAAGAATTAAATTATCCCTGTGAACGGAGAAATCCTAGTAGCAGGGATTTTTTTGTTGGTATAAAATATATATGTTAATCCTTTGTTAACATGTCGGGCTGCACAGGATGTGGCACTTATTAATGGAGGACTTACATGAAAACAAAACAAGAGTTGCTTGAAAAATATAAGAGCAACAAAGAATTTTATGAATTAATCGATGCCCTTTACGGAACAAAGGCATCATTTCAAATAGCTTAAGTAGGTATTATTTTCTTTGATAGGGAGTTTGGAAACTCAATAAAGGTGATTGCGTTTCTTTCTTTGCAGAAGTTTATAGATACATCAAAAAAAGAGTGATGGAAAAAAGCTTGATTATGGTTTAATAAATCCTGAAGAAATAGAAAAAATAAAAAGGTATGATTTGCCTTCTGATGATGATTTGATCCTACAGGAAATCGACAGTATGCTTTGTGAAACTTGTAGCATGTCAGATTATTGTTCAACAAGGTCGAATTGCATGAGAGATCCAAATGAAAAAAGAATATTAAAGAAATAGATGTTTGATTTAATCAAAGGAACATCCAAATAGGAGAAATAATCATTGGACCAAAGTGGTGTATGAATTATGACTCCGGCGATTACGAATGGATTGATTAAAATGGCTACAGCTGGGATCAGGGCGAATATGTCTATAACTATGACCGCTGTGCCTTTGATGGTGACGACGAAGATGATAATTGGTAAATAAAGGACTTTCTTTCTGCATATCCTCACTAAATCCTCGCCAGTGTTCTCCTCACATTAATGGTGGGGAATTTTTATTGACCCAAGTTCCTGCGTGAATTATAATTTTTATGCATACGAAACGAGGAAAATGCCATGAAAATTAGAAAAGGACTTCTATTTACGGTCATGCTTCTTGGTTTATCTTTGAGTTCTTGCAATCAATCATTACCAAAGATAACCGGGTATTCAATTGATGAAAATAATAATATTATCGTTTTATACGATAATGGTAGTCTAGAAAATGTTGGAAGTTTAACTGACGAAGATATTGTTAATCACGTCACATCTATAACCATATCTCAAGATGGCTATTTTGTTATCAATTGCATTAAAACTAATACAAAAGTTAATTTCTCCTCGGTTACAGTTTCTGAAGATGGCTATTATGTCATCGACGGCATTAAGACAACAATTAAAGTTGGCTATAATACAATCACTATTTCTTCTGATGGTTATTATGTTGTTGATGGAATTAAAACAAGCATTAAAGTTAATTTTGATTCTGTCGAAATATCTGATGATGGTTACTATGTAATTAACGGGATCAAGACAGATATAAAGGCTTCAAATGTTTATACCGTTAAATTCAACACTGGTTACACAGCTTCTGTCGCGGATCAAAAAGTCTTTGAAGGACATAAGGTTGATAGGCCACAGCTTAATAGAACTGGCTATGAATTAGATGGTTGGTTCTGCAACGGCGAAGAGTGGAGATTCAATTCTGATGTTGTTTTAAACGACATGACTCTTGCTGCTCAATGGACTGCAAAACAATACACGATTTCCTTTGTTACTGATGGTACCCCATGCGAAAATATGACCGTTACATATGATGGAAATTACACACTTCCTAGCACAAAAAAGGACTTATACAACTTTGTTGGGTGGAAATATGGAAATCAAACAATAAGCAATAGCGGCAAGTGGTCTATTGATTCTAATGAAACAATAGAATTGGTTGCGGATTGGGCTAGAATCACTTACAAGATTACATTTAATTCAAATGGAGGCAGTGTTGTTAGTGCAATGACTGTACCTAGTTATTCAACTATTGAATCTCTTCCAACACCAACAAGAAATGATTATGAATTTATGGGTTGGTATTTAGGAGATGATTTAATAACCGCCCCTTATGATTTTACTGAAGGTAACATTACCTTAGTGGCTAAGTGGCACGCCATTTCAGAAGATTACGTGTTTGTTGAAAATGAAAGAGGCAAGATTTCAATTCAAGAATGCAAATTGAATCAACCTGTAGTTAATGTCCCCAATTCATTCTCAGGAAAAATTATTGATGAAGTGCTTACCGGTGCTTTTGCTAATAAAGCGAGATTAAAAGAGATTAATTTTCCTGTATCAGTAACTTCTATTGGATACAAGGCAATTGATAATTGTGGTTCTTTAGAAACCTTAACTATTTGTGGCCATTCAGATATTCAACTCGCATATGTGTTTGGTTCAGAAGCTTTAATCCCTGCCTCATTTAAAAATGTTAAAATTGCCACTGGAAGTACAACATACGGAAAAGCTATATTCGATAACCTTTCTAATAGGAATTTTGAATTAACTCTTAATGCTGACCTTACCACAATTCCGGAATATGCTTTCCAATATTGTGATAGGATTTCAAAGCTTCATATTCCTGAAGGTGTTGTTAATATTGGCAATATAGCAATCGCTTATATGAATAACTTAACTTATGTTAATATTCCTTCCACAATAAAACAAATTGGCCATAACAACTTTATTAACAACGATAAGCTCGTTTATCTTGCGGTTCCTAGTGGAATTACTAAAGTTGACAGTCAAGGATTAACTGCTACAGAGATTCCTGTTTTAATTGCTGAGCAAAGTAAACCTTCTGGTTGGTCACCAACATGCTTTGGTTACCCGGTCCCAGATCCATACATGAAAGTGTTCTGGGGCTTAGAGAAAATTGTTGATGGCAATGATTTCTTATATGGATTATGTAAAGTTGGAACAAAAACCGAAGCAATCATAATTCAAAGATATAGTTCGTTAACAGATTATCCAGAATACCTTGAAGGATATCCTGTAACATATACAAACAACAATTATACAGCTCCTAAAAACTAATAAAAGCTTCTATTAAGGGGATAGTTACTTCGACATTAAATCAGTAATTTCACCGTTAATGTCATAGATAGAGATGTCAATCCGCTTGCTTAATTGCTCAAGCTTGATAGGGTTCATCTCTTTTAATTTGACCGGAGAGAGTAGTGTGAACTTTTGGATCGCTTATCCAATAATGGAGTGGACATACTCGCTGATGCGGTTAGCCTCAAACAATTCATCAGCGTACTTTTTCACATCTTCCGCTCTGTAGCCTTTTTCTTCTTTGAAGAATGCTAAGTTATAAAGAACTCTAACTCTGTCGAAGAAGGTTCCAAATTCATGTCTCACTGACGAGACAGTAACAGGAAGATTGTAATCGGACATAAGTGTTTCTCCTTTAATAAAACTATTATTGGTAACTCTCGTGCTACCTATATTGAACTAATAGGCTAACCATTGTAGCTTATGCCCGGTGCAAATAGTATACAAGATTCCTCTAATGATTTGAGGTTTTTTCACATTTTTTAGACCAAAACGCCATTTTTGCACAGAAGGTAGTGGATGTAATTCCATGAACAAAAGAAAACTGTGTTTGAAAGTGCATGAATTAAAAAACGAAAAAGGTCTCGGAAGAAACGAAATTAGCAAAAGACTTGGCATTCCAAGGACAACGGTTTTGAGGATTCTTAATGAAGAAGAGCCTTCAGAATTTGTTAAGTGCAAAAACTGTGGGAAAACTTTTATTCCAAACAAATATTATCCAAACAAAAAATTCTGTTGCGACCATTACAGAAGGATTTATTGGAGTGTAAATCACGAATTAATTTTGTACGAAAGGGGATGCGGATATTTTTTTCGTACTAATATTGATTATAATTTGACATAAATTCTTTCGGGGATAATCTTTTCTTAATTCATTTATTTTTGAACCAATTTAAATATTTTTCTAATTCAGTAATAAAATCATCCTATGTTGTATATTTTCAATCATTTGGATATAAGAACTCATTTTTAATTGTTCCAAAAAATCTTTCACACATTGAATTGTCTGGAAAATCATCCATTTCTATATAGTCCAAGTTTTTGTCTGCACTCCCCTTATATATTTTATATACGTGATTAACAGGAGAATCAGTACCAGGAAACGAAAAACTTTTCGAGATTTTTGCCCAGTTGAGGATAAGCGATAAATCTGGTAGAGGTGTGCCAAAAATCGTTGAAACCTACACTAGAAATGCTTTTCAGTTTAGAGATAATTCGATTGTAGTAACAATTCCTTCCAATTCGATTAAAAAAAGTTGGTGATAAACCTGTCATTACAAGAAAGCATGGATTAAATTTGACTAGAGAAAAAATACTTTCTGAAATGAGACATAATCCTAACATTACCAAGTCTGAACTGGTCATTTTAATTGGAATCAGTGATACAGCAATCGATAACAACATTAGATATTTAAGAAATATCAATTAAAAATTATTAAATAATTAATCTTATAAATTTATTTTATGCAATTCATTTAATAAATAATATAAAAGTACTATCGAAAATATATATGAAAGTTTTTCGCTATAATTTTCTAAATTAATGTTAGCGATATTTTTAATTTTATCTAATCTATACAAAATAGTATTTTTATGTAGATATAAAATTTTACTAGCTTCATTTAAACTTCTTTCATTTAATATATAAGCATATAAAGTATCAATATAATTAGTCTTATTAATTAAATCATAATGATACAGTTTAGCTATTTTTTCATTTAAAAAACTAAATAAAATATTTTTATCTATTTCTAAAAAAGGAAGAATGATTTTATAATCTTCTTCTTTATACAATTTATATTCCAAAAAACTATTATTTAATGCTGTTAGTAGCTTTACATTTAATGAAAAAATTTCATCGAGTTTATATAAATCAAGTATTTTTGAAGATACAATCCCATCGAGATGATATTTAAATAATAAATTATCTATTTTTGAAAATGTTGACGAAGTATAGTTTTCATTAAGATAGCATATTAAGTAGTCATCTTTAAGAACTAATATAAACTTTGAATTAATTTCGCGTAGAGCTTTTAAAAAATAGTCTTCTTTTCCGTTTTTAATATTTTTTATATTAAAAATAAAAATATATGATTCTGCATTTTGTTGAAAATTAGATCTTTTTAATCTTTCTAAATATATTTGACGTGAAACGTAAATATGATTGATTAAGTTTATTAAAAAAGTTTCATTGCTAATGTCTTTTGAAATTGGATCAAAGGTATATATTGATTTAGCAAAAATAATACTTGCGGCCTTAATAAATTCTTTATTATGACTATCTAAATTTTTATTAATTTCTAAGATTACACAATATCCAACAAACTTATTGTCATAAGTTAATCTAATAAATAGTCTTCGATGTTCGTTAATATAATCAATAATCTTATATTCACTACCATCATTAAATTCATCAGTAATTTTTTTTGCAAAGCTTAACGACCAAAAACCTATTTTGGTTGCTTCATCATAAAAACTATCGTTATATAAATCATTATCACTATAAGAAATAATTTGAAAATTTTCGTTAATTAAAGCAATAGGATTATTAATTTCTCTAGTAATATTTTTGACAAAATCATTAATGGAAATGCTTTTGGTATATATTTCGAATAATTTTTGATAAGTATCCATAATTTAATTAGGCTAGTAGCACAATTTACTGTGTGAATTTTATTACATCAAAATATTTATTTCAATATTTTTTGGTAATAAAATTTTTAGCGTTTGAGGAGGAATAGATGATGCTTTAGGAACTTATTTTGAAGCAAGAGAATGTTATAAAACAAGCTCATTATCATTAGAAAATGGTGGCATTGCATTATCATCATTAGCTCTTTGTAAACTATGCCAGAAGATGCCATTTTGCTTGTAGATGCAATTAATAAAGAATATTTAAAAGAAAGTGTTAGGTAATATAAATTATGAAAGAAGTTAAACAAAAGAAATTTAAAGGTATTGGCATTTGGAAATTTTTAAACAAAATTCCAGCCGGTACTATGTTTGTACCTTTATTAATTAGTGCAATAATTTGTACATTAACTATTGAATTTAATTTAGGTGCTCCAGAAGGTACAACAGAATTAGGACATGGAGTCACTTTATGGCAATATTTAGGAAATCCTATGCAAGATTTATTCGGATCAACTGGTCAAATGTTGATGATTGGATTAATGCTATTTTGCACAGGAACAATGATTAAACCCCATGATTTTGTTGAAGTTGGTAAAAGAGGAATATGGATTATTCTTGCTAGATTAATTCCTGCTTATGTCATATGTGCAATTGTTTATGTCGTTTGTGGCTTAAATGGATTTGCTGGAATTGACTTTGTAACTTTAACTTGTATATTAACAAGTGCTAATGCTGCATTATATATGGGAATCATTCAACCATATGCTGATAAAAGCGATTTTGGTACATTCCCTATTATGTTAATATGTTCGATGCCTTTATTACCATTTATCGTTATTAGTTCATTTGGTGAAGGAAGTACATCATTAATTCAAAAAATAATGCAAATTTTCTCTTTGCTTATTCCATTCTTACTCGGTGTATTATTAGGTAATTTAGATCAAAAAATTAGAGATGTCTTTAAAGGTGGTAATACTATTATTCTTCCTTTCTTAGGATTCCAATTTGGAAGTACTATTAATTTAACAAAAATCTTTGACGCACAAGTATTATTATCAGTTTTAGTAGCAATTTTATTATACTGGGCTGTTACTCTAATTATTCCTTATACTGTTGATCGTTTTGCTTTAAAAAGACCTGGATATGCTAGTGTAGGAAGTTCTTCATTAGCTGGAGTTGCATTGTCAATTCCTGCAATGTTTACTGGCTTCACATTTAATGGCGAAACATTTGGAGAAGATATGATTTCTCGTTCAGTTGCTGTTCTTGCAATTGTCCTTTTAATAACAAATATCTTGTCACCTTTCTTTACAAAATGGACTATGAACTTTTATTTTAAAACACATCAAGGTGATAAAATATCTGATCCAAAAAGAGTTTTCCAAGAAACTCATCCTGAGTTATTAGAAGCTGTTTATGATGAAAATAACAACTATAAAACTCATCACCATAACCATACATATTTTAAAAAGATTTTTCATATAAAATCACATAAAGAAGAAATTACAAATAAAGAAGAAATTACAAATAAAGAAGAAATTACAAAGGAGAATGAAAATGAAAACAAATAAATTATTTCAAGTTTCTACATTAAATGATTTAATGTTAGGCGATTATAATGGTACATGTTCAGTAAAAGAATTATTAAAACATGGTGATACTGGCATTGGTACATACGATGGACTAGATGGAGAAGCTATTATTTTAAACGGAAAAGCTTATAATGGAAGAGCAAATGGTGTTGTAAGCGAAATGAGTGAAGAAGATAGCTTACCATTTACAACAGTAGCTTTCTTTGATGAAAAAGTTAAAGAACAAGTTATTAGTTTTGAATCAATTGAAGACTTTAAAACTTTACTTTCAAAAGAGTTAGTTTCTGCAAACTATTTCTATATGATTAAAATGGAAGGTAAGTTTAATGTTAGAGTTAGATCTTGTTTTAAACAAGATAAGCCTTATGAACCTCTTTATAAAGTTGCTAAAGATCAAAGAGAATTTGAATATCACGACATTGAGGGTTATGTCGTTGGTGTATTTTGCCCAAATTATGTTGAAGGAATGAATTTACCAGGATGGCATATTCATTTCATCTCTAAGGATTTAACTAAAGGTGGACATATCTTAAAATTAAGTGGTGAAAATATTCAATATAAACTTAATAAATTAAATGAATGGGATTTAAAATTACCAGACACTGAGGAATTTTCATCATTTAATTTAAAAGAAGATCTTAGTAAGAAAACTGAAGCAGTTGAAGGATCATCTAAATAATCTAAAAAGTGCTTATTTCAAAAAAATCGCTTCTAATTGAAGTGAACCCAATTTAGTTCACAGGAAAAGAAAAATCCTTCTATCGTATACTTACGGTAGGAGGTTTTCTTTATGGCAAGTAAAGGACAAAAGTTTTAGACCACACATATTAAATTATTAAAATATAAGAGAGGTTTAAAACATGAAAAAGTATTCAATATTTGCTGAAGCACATTACAAAATACTTTATACTAAAACAAAGAAAGAAATTAATATATGAAAAAAGTAGATGATAAGTATTTTATTAAACCCGAAAAAGATTACTCAGAACAGACTATCGAATCGGTTCTTGCTGAAGATGAGAAAATATTATGGAAAGATAAGCCACGGAGATTATCTTTCGTACTAAGCGCTATTTTGAAAATGGCTCCTATCGCTATAGTTTGGCTTGGGTTTGATATTTTCTTTATCTGTCTGATGGTTTCTTCAATGGAATCTATACCAAGCGGATTGATTGCTTTTATTGTTATCTTTTTTGCCTTCCACTTAATCCCGGTTTGGATGTGGATTTATTCAATCTTATCTGCATCACGTAGACAAAAGTTAGAAGAATACGCCTTCACTAATTTAAGAATCATAATTAAAAGAGGATTTATTGGATCAGAGATTAAATCGATTTATTATTCTTCTCTTAACTCGGTAAATTTAAAAGTAGGTATTATTGAAAAACTTTGTAAGGTCGGTGATATTTATCTTGTGGCAAATAACGAAAAAATTATTTTAGAAGATGTTAAAGATCCATACTTTATTTCTCAAAAACTTCAAAAAATCGCCTTAGATATTAAAACCGACATTATTTATCCTAACGCTCTTCGCCCAAAGACAAATCATGGTTATAAAACTGATTATAAAGAATAAGGTGCCTGAGCACCTTTTTTTATTGTATTTAATGGAAGAAATTGGAAGGTCAAGATATCGTGGTCGCAAGAGCTAATTTAGCCTTTTCTGATCATCAATTGTCCAGGACATCGTTAAGCGTTTGAACTGAATTGGGGTCAGTTCAAAAGGGAAAAGAGCTTCTTAAAGAGTGGAATCTTCCTACAACATTAAAAGGTGTTGGAGCTCTTGCTCTTGGCTATGCTAATGAAGAACCTAAGGAAGCAGCACCTAGAAAGAAAGACTACATCGTTAGAGTATAAAATATTTACAAAATACTTATTTAATCACTTAAGCCATCATTCTTATTTGACTAGTTTGGTGGCTTTTTTATTGCAATCATATCGACAAATATCGATGTGATAATATATAATATTGATACATATCGATATGAGAGGCGCTAATTATGGATTTGAAAGAATATGCAAATATGTTTAAAGCAATTGGTGACGAAACAAGATTGTTTATTTTAAAAAAATTGATTACCAATGATGAATTATGTGCTTGTAAGTTATTAGAAATGATTAATTGTAATCAATCTACTTTATCTCATCATATGAAAATATTAACTGATAGTGGATTAGTGATTGCTAGGAAAGATTGGAAATGGGTACATTATTCAATTAACAAAGAAAAAGTCGAATTAATAAATAATTATTTAAAATAGGAGGCATTATGGAATATACATTAGATGATAAATATAAACTTATTAAAGAAGAGGTTTTAAAGAGTAAAAACAATAATCCAATCGAAATTGCAAAGTCAATTATGCATAAAGATTTTATAAATATTCATGGACCAGAACACCATTTTTTAGATGGAGCTTATTTTCTTGTTGCTTATAAAAATGCTGGTGGTGAAGTTGATGTAAATCAAGCAATAGATATGCTAGCACAACGTACTATAAAGATGCCAGGAGCTATGTGTGGTTTTTGGGGTATTTGTGGATCTACTACAGCAGTTGGCGCAGTTCTTTCCATTATTCATGAAACAGGTCCATTAACTTCAAATGATTATTATAAAGATAATATGGAATTCACCTCATCAGTGATTAAAAGAATGAGTGAAATAGGTGGTCCTAGATGTTGCAAAAGAAATGCTTTTTTATCACTTTCATATGCAGTTGAGTTTGTAGAAAAGAAATATGGAATTAAAATGAAATTATACAACATATCTTGTGAATTTTCATCATGGAATAAACAATGCATAGGGAAAAAATGTCCTTTTTTTAGGAATTAGAGGCTTTACCACGAAAGGGTGGTTCAAAGGTGTTTCACTTTTTCATTAGGGTGTTTCAAATTTAAGGGGTGTTTCATTTGTATTACTATAGTTATCCTTGTACATATGAGAACAACATGTTTGATACATTCTTAGAATTTCTCTAGGGGTGGTCAAACATTCTTTATTTTTAGCGATAAATATGACATTTTTCAAAAAGTTGTCGTTGTTTATCAAATAAATAAAGACAAAACAATTCCAAGGTTAATAACAAATTATTTAAAATAAAAGGAGATAAAATATGCATTTTGAAGAATATGATTTAGTGAAAACGATAGTTGAGAAGGAAGGGTATCCAATCGGCACTCAAGGATGCATTGTATCTTTTTATAGTGATGGCTTAGCCTGTGAGGTTGAAATTTGGAATAAAAATAATTATCCAATCGATGTAGTTACATATGAGTTAAATGAGATAAAACTTATTTGGCGTAATAATCCATAATTTGGCTACATTAAATTTACACCGTTGCTTGCCGTTGTAAGGGCGTGCAATGTATCAAAAGCGTAGTATGTAGGCATTTGTTAGAAAGATATTTAAAACTGTAGATATAGTAAAATTTGAATTTTTGCTCGAGAAATCAAGCAATTTTTTTATATTGAACATTAAAAGAGAAAAGATGTATTAAATTCCTGTTTAATTTCCATGATAAAACTAATGTTAACTCTAGTTTTAATAAAATAAATGTAACATTTATGTGAGAGGATATAAATAATGACATTTGAAATCTTTAAAATTTTACATAGTGAAACGATTGGCTATTTTCAGCTTATTGAAAATGATTTGAAATTGATTTATTCATTAATGCATACAGGAAACTTCTATGAAAACTACATTAGTCTGAACAATACTAATCTTGGCATTATTCTTAAATTACTTAAAGAACTTGATAACTCTGATGGAAAACCATTAATTTCAAACAGCGATTATCATTTTCTTAACCAAATGAGAGAAAAAAGAAATTATTGGTGCCATCAAGCTTATATTGATTTTGTTTATAACGATAATTTCGAGAATTCAGTTCAGTACAAAAAAGTATGTGACAAACTTCAAAAAGATCATGACCAAATTAATTTGGTTTATCAAAATATTCATATGCTTAAATTGAAAGCAAATAGAATTTACTCTAGGAAATAACTGAAGAAATCTTGATCAGTATTTCATACTTGGATTCACTAGGTGAAACTAATAGAATTATTGAATAACGTTTATCATAGAAAATCAAGTTTGATTTTTCTTTACTAAGGTTATCTATAGGAAGTTCTTTTTAATTATACCTTCATGACAAAAAATCATTATCTACTCATCTAGATAATTTTTTGATATGAAAAAATAGATTGATTTTCTAAAAATGGCAATAAACTATAAGTTTATTGATTTATTTTGTTGCATATAAACAATGTGTAAAACAACAAAAACAGGGCTAAAACTGGTATAATTTAGAACAGAGAGGTAGTAATATATGAAAAAATCATTAAAGAAAATAGAGCTTAATGATATATCTGAAGTTGCCTCAATGTTAAAAATTTTCTGGAAGAGCCAAGACGTTGACGCAACAGATTCAGATGTATTAGAAGACATAGGAAGAATGCTTAATAGTAAACGAATAGCATTTTTAATTTGCCTTGATGACCAAATTGCTGGTTTTATTTTTATCAACGACAAATACGGCTACATCAACAATATCGAATATCTTTTCGTCAAAGAGGAATTTAGAGGTTTAGGTCTTGCAAGTTTCACTTTGGAAGAAGTTAAAAAATATGTTTTGATGAGAAAGAATCCAAAAGTTCAAATTGAAGTTGTTCCAACAAATAAGAGAGCATTGAATCTTTATTATAAACATGGTTTCACATCAATTGATACCATAACTTTAGCCACAGATATCACCGGTAAATCCAAGGAAGTTGAAGTTTTCGGTAAGAAATTCTTAGTTAATTCCGACGAAGTTTTTGAAGCATAATATCAAATCGTTTTAAACACTTTTTTCTCATCCATATAATAAAATAATCATAATTGTTGAGGTTTTTTTATGGAAAAAGAAAATAAATTGATTGAATTTTTAAATGCGTCAAAAAATGAATATTTTGCTGTGCAAAAATTAACTGAATATTTACTTGAGAATAAGTTCACCATGCTCACTGAAAATTCCAAATGGGATTTAAAGGCAAATTCAAACTATTTTGTCACCAGAAACAACAATTCTTTGATTGCTTTTAAAACTCCAAAGAATTTCGATGAAGATAATTACAAATTCAAACTTATTTCCGCTCATTTAGATTCGCCATGTTTGAAGATTAAGTTTAATCCTGTTGTCGGAAAAGAAAATTACGAATCACTCATGATTGAAGTTTATGGTGGAGCAATCTTATCAAGTTTTGTCGATAGACCTTTGGCTCTTGCAGGTAGGATTCTTGTTAGAAAAGGTAATCAAGTTGTCACAAAACTCATCGATTCCAAAAAGGCAATCGCAATTATTCCTAACGTTTGCATTCACCAAAATAGAGACATCAACAAAGGTTTTAAATACAATCCTCAAATCGATTTAGTCCCAATTGTTGGCTTAAACGATGAAAAAGAAAATTTATTTGACAGATATTTAGAATCATCTTTGGAAGATGGTGAAGAGATTATCAGCTACGATATCTATCTCTATTTAACAGAGAAAACTCAATATGTCGGTATTGATAATTCTTTAATCTGCGGTCCAAAATTAGATGATTTATCCTGTGCCTATTTAGGAATTGATTCACTTATTGAATCAAATAACACCGAGAACGATTTCTTAGTTACTTTCTTGGCTGATAACGAAGAAACAGGTTCTCTTTCCTACACAGGTGCTGATTCCAATTTCTTGAAGATCACTTTATCTAGAATTTCATCTCTTTGTGGAGCAACAGATGAAGAGCATCTAATTGCTTTAGCAAAATCATTTATCATTTCCGCTGATAATGGTCATGCAATCCATCCAAACCATCCAGAACTATCCGATTCCATCAATAAATGTTTGTTGAATAAAGGACTTTTGATTAAATTCAACTCCAACATGAAGTATACTTCAGATGCATTTTCTTCATCTTTAATTAAATTGCTTTGCGAAGAAAATAACATTAAGTACCAAACATTTTTCAACAGAGCAGACGCCATTAGCGGCTCAACTTTAGGTAATATCTCCATCTCACAAGTATCAATTTTAACTTGCGATGTCGGTTTACCTCAACTTTCTATGCATTCAGCTTATGAAACTATTGCAAGAGAGGATATTTCTTCACTTAGTGCCCTCTTTGACAAGTTCTACGAGACTGATTTTGTCATCGACAACACAAATATATTCATTAATAAATAGGAAAGAAAATAAAAGCATTATAATTAAATCGTTGCAATGAAAGGAGACAGTTATGTACGGTAAATATGCATACAAAAAATACCTTGAAGGTAGCAAAGAAAAAGAACAATTAGAAAAACTTTCTGCAGAGTACATCGACTTTTTATCACGTGGTAAAACTGAAAGATTATTCTGTGAAAACTCACGTCTTTTAGCTGAAAAACATGGCTTTAAAGATATTAAAACAGTTAAAAAATTAGTTCCAGGTGACAAGGTTTACTCTGTCAACAGAGGTAAGAACTTAGCCTTATTTGTCATCGGTAAAGAAGATATTAAAAATGGTATCAACATTTTAGGTGCTCATATCGATTCACCTAGAATTGATGTTAAGCAAAATCCACTCTATGAATCAACAGGTTTTGCTTTACTTGACACCCACTACTACGGTGGTATCAAGAAATATCAATGGGTTACAATCCCTCTTGCTTTGTATGGTGTTGTCTACAAGAAAGATGGCACAAAGGTTGATATCGCAATCGGTGATAATGAAAACGATCCTGTTTTAGGTATCTCCGACTTACTCATCCATCTTTCCCAAGATCAAATGACAAAGACCGCTGCAAAAGTTATCGAAGGTGAAAATCTTGACTTAACAGTTGGTTCCTTACCAGTTGATGGCGAAGAAAAAGATGCTATCAAGAAGAATATTCTTAAACTCTTAAAAGATAAATACGATATCGAAGAAGAAGACTTTGTCTCTTCAGAATTTGAAATCGTTCCTGCAGGTAAAGCAAGAGAATACGGTCTTGATAGATCCATGATCGCCGGTTATGGTCACGATGATAAAGTTTGTGCATTCACATCATTAAAAGCTATCTTAGATATTGATAATCCTGAAAGAACTTCCTGCTGCATCTTAGTTGATAAAGAAGAAGTCGGTTCCATCGGTGCAACCGGTGCTCAATCCAGATACTTCGAAAATGTTGTTGCTGAACTCATGGAACTCAAAGGTGAATACTCCGATTTGAACTTTAGAAAAGCACTCACCAATTCCAGAATGCTTTCCTCTGACGTCTCTGCTGGTGTTGACCCATTATTCTTATCCGTCAACGAAATGAAGAACTCCGCATACTTAAATAAAGGTATCGTCTTCAATAAATATACCGGTAGTAGAGGTAAAGGTGGTTGCAACGATGCAGAACCTGAATTTATCGCACACTTAAGAAATATCTTCGATAGTGAAAATATCTACTATCAAACAGCAGAACTTGGTAGAGTTGATCAAGGTGGCGGCGGTACAATTGCTTACATCCTTGCAAACCTCAACATGAATGTCATCGATGCTGGTATCCCAGTCTTAAATATGCACGCACCAATGGAAATTGTTGCTAAGATTGACGTCTACGAAGCATATTTAGCTTACAAGACATTCTTATTAAAAGCATAATTTGAATAAAATCTAAATTCTATATAATTAACGAAGAAACAGTTGCTAAATAATTCTATTTAGCAACTTTAATTTTACTTTTAAGGGTATTAATATGAAGGATATTACTGAAAATTTTAAAACGGGAAAGATCTTTCCTTTGGCAGTAAAACTTATCATTCCAGCTGTTGTTGCTCAACTTATCACATTTTTATATAACGTTGTTGATAGAATGTTTGTTTCAAGAATCGCTGGAATTGAAACTCAAGCAATGGCTGCTTTAGGCGTTGTCTTTCCAATTACACTCATCATTCAAGCATTTGCTAATTTAATCGGTTTAGGTTTCTCACCTAAAGCAAGTATGAAACAAGGTGAAGGAGATAATAAAACTGCTAATCAAATCTTTAACAGTGCTTTTATCTCATTAGTTGTATTTGGTCTCTTACTTACATTAATTTTCTACTTTGCTGCAGAACCAATTGTTGTTCTCTTTGGTTGCCCAGAAGATTCAGTTAAATATGCAGTCGATTATTTACAAATTTACGCTTTAGGTTCAGTGTTTGTCTTACTTGTCACCGGATTAAATCCATTTATCACCGCTCAAGGGCACTCAATTATTGCTATGATTACAATTCTTCTTGGTGCTGTCTTAAATATTGGACTAGATCCACTATTTATCTACATTTTCCACATGGATGTCCAAGGTGCAGCTTTAGCAACAATCTTATCTCAAGCAATTTCATTTATCTATTTAATAACAATCTTTTTCACAAAGAATTCAACGTTTAAATTGAAGTTTGCAGATATGAAAATTCAACCAAAACTCTATTTAGGTTGTCTTTTCTTAGGTTTATCACCATTTATCATGACTTTTACCGAAAGTATGATTCAAATTGTTTTCAATATCTGCTTGCATATTTCAACTTCCGGTAATTCAGATTACACCGCTGGATTAACAATTATGCAATCAGCATTGCAACTTATTTCATTGCCACTCAACGGAATTGGTTACGGTATAGCACCATTTATTTCCTACAACTACGGAAGAAAAGATGTTTATAGAGTTAAGCAAGGCATCAAATACTCATTTATCATATCATTCTGCTTTGCAGCGGTAATGTACACAATTTCAATGTCTGCTCCTCAAATTTATGGTTACATCTTCGGTGCTTCCGATTCAGTTATGCAGATTGTTAAATTATATACTCCACTTTATCTCATGGGAACAATCATGTTTGTCATCCAGATGACATTGCAAAATGTTAACATTGCTTTAGGTCAATCAATCACTGCTTTATTCTTAGCAGTCATGAGAAAAATCATCATCTTAATTCCATTATGTTTCATTTTAACCTACACAATTGGTTATAAAGGTGTCTTCATGTCCGAAGGAATTGCCGATTTTGCTGCAGGAGCCATCACTGGAATTGTAATTTTCTTCACTTTCAGAAGAATATTCAGAAAATTACAAAATGAAACACCAGTTGATGAAAAAACTGAAGTAAAAGAAAATGCATAATTTAAATAAATAGTAATTTAAATACTTATTTAAAAGAAAAAACTTGTATTCATTTCTTAAAGTTGGATTTAAAAAGTCCAACTTTTTAATTTGTAAACACCCTTCAAACGAACAAACTTGTAGATTTGTCTATTTTCCTGTTGCATTTTAAAAAATAATTTTCTAAACTCTTTGACGTAAAAGATTGATAGAGGCGCAGCCAAGATCAGTAATCTGTGGATAAGGCATTATACGAAGCAGATGAAAGGCGAGGTTGCCGAAACAGTATTTAGGCATAAATACTGATTGGGCTATGGAAGAATATTCCTTAGACTCCTAGTTATCACTAGAGGCGCTATCGGTGTAAAGCTTTGGAAAATAACAAGATTGCATCGATAAAATGATGCAATCTTTTTTTTCGGAGGTTTACTATGAGATTTAGTCTTAAAAAGGCTTTGACTCTTTGTGCTTCTGTCTTCCTTATTGGTTTAGGATTGACCAACGTAACAAGTTGCTCCTCAAATCATGAAGATGATACCTACAGATTAATTATCGCAGGTATGACTGACACTGAAGAAAGAAGACAATCGGTCGATTTTACAATTCCTTACTACACAAGTGAGCTTGTCCTTGTCACCAGAAAATCTGATGATATCGATTCAACTCACACTTACACTGAAGAAGAATTACAAACAATTCTTCCTGGTGAAAACTTAGTTTCTCAACTTGGAACAGTCACAAATGACATGCTTTCCATCTTTGAAGAAAAATTTGGTACCACAACTTTAAATGGTGTTGATACTTTCGGTACTGCAGCCACTATGGTTGAAACTGGCGGAGCATTTGCCTTCACCGCTGAATTACCTGTTGCACAATCATATGCAAGTAATCCTGAGTTGCAGATTATGCATATCGATAATTCGATCTTAGGTGATGAACTCAACAACTTATCTGTTTCCATCGGTGTTGGAAAAGGTAATAAAGATTTCATCGAAAAAGTTAATGGTGTTCTAGAAGGTATTTCACAAGTTACTCAAAATGAAATCATGACTCAGATGGTTGATTTCAATACAAACAAGAATGAACCAACCGATAATATCGGTCAACCAATTGTTGGTACAAATGGTACTTTATACGTTGGTCTTGAATGTAACTATCCATCATTTAACTGGACAAATACTACAGAAAATAACTACACATACCCAATTGAAGGTAAGTCAACCGAGTTTGCTGAAGGTTACGATATCGAAATTGCAAAAATCATTGCAACAGAACTTGGTATGACATTAAAAGTTCAAAAAATGGAGTGGGACGCTTTACTTCCTTGGGCAGCATTAACTGGAGAAGGTAGTTCAACTGGCTTCTTCGAATTAATTGGCAATTACGGAACTCAATTTGGTTACGGTATTTTAACCACATTATTCCTTGCAATTATCGGTACTTTAGGTGGTTTAGTCATCGGTTTATTCCTTGGTATCGGTAGAACAATTAAGATTAATCCTTATGACAACACCTTTGTCAAAGGTGTAAAGAAAGCAGTCAATTTCATCTGCTACCTCTACATCTTAATCTTTAGAGGAACACCTATGATGATTCAAGGTATGATTTTCTTCCTTGGACTACCAATGCTCATTCCAATGGATTGGGTTAATATGGGAACAAATGTCATCTTTAATGGTTATTTCTACTGCGGTGCGATAGTTATTGTTCTTAATACAGCGGCGTACATCGGTGAAATTATTAGAGGTGGTATCAATTCAATCGATGTTGGTCAATATGAAGCAGGTCGATCCCTTGGTTTAAATTATTTCCAAACAATGGTTAGAATTATCTTACCTCAAGCAATTAAGAATTCAATTCCAGCTATTGGCAACGAATTCATTGTTAATATTAAAGACTCATCAGTTTTAAATGTCATCGGTTTAACCGAACTTTACGGTTGGGGTAAAATCATTATTAACACAACTTACAACGCAATCGGTGTCTACTTCATCGTTGCTATCATCTACCTCATCTTAACTCTTGTCTTCTCACTCATTCTCAAACTTGTTGAGAAGAAATTAAACGGTGAAATTGTCTTCAACCTCAACTATTTCAGACATTTCAAATTGAAGAAAGGAACTAACTAATATGGCAGAAAATCTATTGAAAGTAGTTCACTTGAAAAAGCACTTTGAAAATACAGAAGTTTTAAATGATATTTCCATGGAAGTTAATAAAGGTGATATCATTTCAATCATCGGTCCTTCCGGCTCTGGTAAATCAACATTTCTTAGATGCTTAAATTTACTCGAAACACCTACAGATGGTAATTTGTATTTCAAAGGTGTTGGTATCGATAAAAATACTAGAGATGCTCAAATTAAAGAGCTTAGAGCACAGATTAAAGCAAATAAAGAAGATGCTGAAAAAGTAAAAGAATTGAAGGAAGAAATTAGAAACATCCAGAAACATAACATCAATAAGATCAGACAGAATATGATCATGGTCTTCCAGCAATTCAATTTATTCAATAACATGAATGTATTGAATAATGTTATCTTTGCTCAAAGAAAAATCTTAAAGAGAAATAAAAAAGATGCTACTGACATCGCTGTAAAAGCCTTAACAGATGTCGGTTTAAAAGATAGAATCAATTTCAAAGTTAGCGAAATTTCAGGTGGTCAAAAACAACGTGTTGCTATCGCTAGAGCTTTAGCTATGAATCCAGAAATCATTCTCTTCGATGAACCTACCTCTGCTCTTGACCCTGAAATGGTTAACGAAGTCTTGGAAGTTATGAAAAATTTAGCAAACTCAGGTATGACTATGATTGTTGTTACCCATGAAATGAACTTTGCGAAAAATGTTTCCAATAAAGTTATCTTTATGGAAGGAGGTCATATTGTTGAAGAAGGTTCACCAAAAGATATCTTTGAAAATTCAAAATCAGAAAGATTGAAGGCATTCTTAAATGCTAACTAAATACAAATACGATTTCTACAAAACACCTGTTGGATGTCTTAATATAATTGTTGATGAGAATGATAATTTATTCACTATTAGCTTCAATCATGATAAACCACCTAGTATTGGTTTGTCATGCGAAATAGAAAGAACAAGTTACAATCCAACTATTATTAAGACTAAAGAATGGTTAGATTCTTACTTTAAAAAAGAATCAGTAGATTTTAATATCGACTTAGATAAATTGAATATAACTGAATTCCAAAAAGCTGTTTATACATGTCTGCTTAAAGTTCGCTTTGGTCAAATTACGACTTATAAAAAACTTGGTGATGAAGTAACAAAATTGACTAATAAGAAAGTCTCATATCAGGCTATTGGTACAGCACTAAGTAAGAATCCACTCCTCATTTTAATTCCATGTCACAGAGTTATTAAAACAAATGGAAGTTTAGGTGGATATGCAGGAGGAATTCCTGTCAAAATGTATTTGTTAAACCATGAGAGGTAATTAAAGTTACCTCTTTTTTAATATAATAAATGCGGAGGAATTTTATATGCTGTTCAACTTACTCAATAATGTAGATAATGTTACAAGCATCGTACCAACTAGAAACTTAAATTTAACTTACATAATACTCGACTCATTATTTATTGTTTTATTCTTAGCCTTACTCATCTGGAAGAAACGCTATGCAACAACAATATTTGCTCTATTTGGAGGAATTTTATATTTCATTGTAGATTTCGGTGGATTTTACGCCATAAGTCACACAAGAACTGTCATGATTGACAATCAAGTTGCTAATGCTGGAATGACTGCAGCAGTCCTATTATGGATGTCATTAAGTTATGGTATCACAAATTTTGCTTTTATTTGGTTATGCTTGAAAAAAGATAAATATCTTGTTTTCTGGTTGTTTATGATTATTGGCTGGTGGCTTATGTGTCCTTCAATTGCAGAACTTGGTGGAGAAGCAACAATCCAAACTTCAAGAACAACCGGTGCCTATCATGGTTGGATGGCGGTTGCCTTAATCGTTGGTTACTTTGGATTGATTATCTATTCACTTTATAAGAAACAGAAATTAGTCAATATCTTATGGCTTTGTTTAATTGGTTTTGCCGTTCAATTCGGTTGGGAATTCTCGCTCTTAATCAATGGAATCCGTCCTATGAATGAAGCAAGTATCAGAACTTTAATTGTTAATTCCTTCTTAGAAACCAATTTAGGTATGCCATACATTTACTTAATTTATCTAGCATATTCAAAGTTCTTCACAGAGGATTTAAAGAAAGTAGTTATTAAGGAAAATACAGAATTAGTTAAAAATGAAAGCAATGAAAACTAACGTAATGAGACTTTTAGAAGCAAATAAGATTGCTTATAAAAGTTATGATTATTCAAATTATGAGACAACAAATGGCGAAGAGGTCGCCAAGGTTTTAAATCAAAATCCAAATCAAGTTTTTAAGACTTTAGTTACTATTGGAAAGACTAACGAACACTACGTTTTCATGATTCCAGTTAACAAGGAACTTGATCTTAAAAAAGCTGCTAAAGCAGCAGATGAAAAGTTTATTGAAATGGTCAAAAACAAAGATTTACTTGGATTAACTGGCTATATTCATGGTGGATGTTCACCAATTGGGATGAAAAAGCATTTTAAAACTTTCATCGATAGTTCTTCTTCAAACTTTGAGACAATTATCTTCTCAGCAGGTAAAATTGGTTATCAAGTCGAAATTAAACTTAGCGATTTAATTATTACATTTAAAGTTGTTTCTTACGATTTAATTTCCTAATTTGGAAATATTTTAGTCAACTAGATAAACATGTATGTAAGCGATAAAAACGCTTACATATTTTTATAAGAAAAATATTATATTTTCTATAATGTTTTTAGGAGGTTAGCCTATGAAACTAACAAACAGAACCTTCACAGGTGATGTCCCTAAACTTACCAAATGGCTCTATACCTCATCAGGTATGTTCAGGGATGGCTTATATCAATTCATCTCACTATTTTTAATGACTTTCGTCCAATTCTGCGGACTTGGTGATACAACATTTGAAGAATATTTAGCAATGTATGGTGTTATCACTGCAGTTGTCATCGTTTTAAGAGTTTGGGACGGTATCAATGACCCACTCATGGGATTTATCATTGAGAAATGTCACTTCAAAACCGGTAAATATCGTCCTTGGATCTTCCTAGGTGCACTCAGTAACTCCATTGTTTCTATCATGATGTTCTGGGTCATGCCAACCGGTTGGGCATATGTTGCATTCTTCTGTGTTTTCTACTTTTTGTGGGATTTCACATTTACAATGAATGATATTGCCTTCTGGTCAGTTTTACCTAATTTAACTAACGAAGAAAAAGTTAGAAATAACATCACAACAATATTATCTATTTTCATCTCAATCGGAACATTCGCTGTCGGTGGTATCGTTCCATTAGTTTCGGCAGGTAACCAAGAGTTAACTTATAAGATTACCGCTCTTATTTGCTCCATTTTATTCCTTGCCAGTCAGATGCTTTTAGTCATCTTCATGAAGGAAAGACAGATTCCTCAATCACTTGAAAAGAACTCTGAAAGTATGAAATTCAAAGATATTTTCTCAGTTGTCATCAAGAATGATCAAATTAGATATTCAATTATCGCAATTTTATTCTACTATTTAGGTTCTTCAATCTTAGTTGCAGCTGGATTAAATTACTTCTACTTCAACTTTGGTTACAAAGAAGGTGGAACCTACCAACTTTATTTCACAATTGTTTATGCTGCTGCCACTATCATTGGTCAAGCTGTCTATCCACTTTTAGTTAATAAACTCAAATGGAAACGTAAGAGGATTCTAGAAATAAGTTACATCGTTTCAATGTGTGCTTATATCTTCTTATTCTGCTACGTTTTCATGCCAGATTACAAAGCTCTCTTCCCACTACTTTGTGTCTTTGCTTTCTTTGCATTCTTTGGTCAAACGATTGTTTCACTTATCATTTACATCATGATTCAAGATTCAATTGACTACAACGAATACAAATTCAATGAAAGAAGAGAATCAGCAATTTTCTCATTAAGGGCATTCACCGCAAAGATTGCTTCATCTTTGCAACAACTTGTTCTTTATATTTTCTTATCAGCATCAAGTTTACTTGCTATTTCAAACGGCATTGCAAACTTAGAAAAAGAATACGTAAATCAAACTGAATTCATTCAAAATGAAGCAACAAAACTTACAGATAGCATCGAACTTTGGCAGAGAATTGTCTTCCAAGTTGGCTTCACACTCATTCCATTTATTTGCTTCTTAATCAGTTACTTAATCATCAAATTCAAATACAACATCACTGAAGAATCTCATCAACAGATGATTGATGAACTCAATAAACGCCATGAAAAGGAGATTGAGCATGAGTAATGTAAGAAGTGATGCTTTTAAAAAAAGAATTGTCTACCAAATCTATCCAATGTCATTCTGCGATTCAAATAACGATGGTTACGGAGATATTAATGGTATCATCTCCAAACTTGATTATTTGAAAGATTTAGGTATTGGAATCATTTGGCTTTCTCCTATTTACAAATCACCTTTAAAAGATAATGGTTACGATATCTCAGACTACTACGATATCAATCCTATTTTTGGCACCATGGAAGATTTTGATAATCTTATTCATGAAGCCGAAAAAAGAGATATCAAAATTGTCATGGATTTAGTTATCAATCACACTTCCAATGAACACGAATGGTTCAAAGAAGCTATTGCAAATCCTGATTCAAAATATAGAGATTACTACTACTTTGCAAAAGGAACTAAGACGAAAGCTCCAAATAACTGGAATTCTGCATTCACCGGTTCCTGCTGGACTAAAGTTCCTAATGAAGATGATACATATTACTTACATCTTTACACCAAAGAGCAGATTGATTTAAATTATCACTCTGAAGAACTTATTAAAGAGATTGAAAAAATCTTGAAGTTCTACCTTGATAAAGGAGTCTATGGGTTTAGATGTGATGTCATCAATCAAATTTATAAAACTAGTTTAGAAAATGGAAAATTCTCCATTCTCAACCGTGGCAAAGAACACTATGTCAACCAAGAAGGTTGTCATATGGTTTTAAGAAGGTTTTACGATGATGTTTTATCAAAATACGATACCTTCCTTGTTGGTGAAACAGGTATGGTCACTCCAGAAATTGCAAATCGTTACATCTCAAATAATGAACTTGATACCATGTTCGAATTTGATCATGCAAACTGCGATACATCATCTTTAATTCCTATCTTACCAAAGAAATTTAGGATGACTAATTTACTTACTCCAATCTTTGATTGGCAGGAAAAAGTTAAATGGGTCTCAGTTTATTTAGAGAATCATGACCAAAGAAGATCCGTTTCCCGCTATGGAAACGATGAAAAGTATCATGATGAATCTGCAAAAGCTTTAGCAATTTTACTTTTAACTCTAAGAGGCACAACTTACATCTACCAAGGTGAAGAAATCGGTATGACCGATTATCATAATTATTCCATTGAAGATGTTGATGATTGTGCAACTAAATACGCTTTAGAAACAGCTAAAAAGATTCTTTTCTTCTTACCAAAAAAATATCTTTTCAAACTTTTGCATAAAACTCATAATAGAGATAATGCTAGAAGTCCAATGCAATGGGATAGTTCTATCAATGCTGGATTCAATTCAGGGCATAAAACTTGGCTTAAAGTTAATGAAAACTACAATGAAATTAACGTTAAAAAGCAGATTGATGATCCAAATTCCATCTTAAATTTCTACAAGAAACTTATTGAATTTAAGACTAACTCACCAATCCTTCTTTATGGAGATTTCAAACTTATCGAATCAAACAATAAATATGCGATTTTTGAAAGAGTTTATCATGGAGAAAGTTTACTTATCCTTTTAAATTTAAATCCAAAGAAAGTAAAATGTAAAGCCTTGAGTAATCTTTATTTAGATAAAGTTTTATTCAATTCTACAAAAGGATTTGATACAAAATATTTGTTTCCTTATCAAGCGATCATCTACAGAAAGGATTAATCTATGCCAATTAAATTTGAAGAAAAACGTAAGATTTTCCATCTTTACACTTCCAATTTCTCTTACTACATGCATGTAAATAAGTACAATTACTTGATTCATCTTTACCATGGAAACTATCTTTCTGATATTTCTAAAGAAAGAGTTAGCGAACGTTATATGGAACGTTATGCATTCGTTGATAATGGTAAAGAAGTTCAAGATGAAGATTATTACTTTTCAACCTTTGCATCAAAATTTGAATGTGCTCCTTATGGAAAACATGATAAGAGAAATCCTTTTGCAGTTATTAACGATAAATCAAATATCGACATCACAAATTTCTTGTATGTTGAGCATAAAATGTATCCAGGCGTTGACCCACATTTCACAATGCCTTATCCAAGATTTACAGCTAAAGAATGTCAAACTCTTGAGATTATTTTGAAGGATGAATACAGAGATATTTACCTTCATATGTACTACACAATCAGTGAAAAATACAACATCTTAGTTAGACACTCCAAAGTTGTTAATAAAACAAATGAACCTATTTATGTCCATAAATTCTCTGCTATGGAATTGGATTTTGATAACGATGATATGGATATTGTCGCTTATCATGGTTCCTGGGGTAGTGAAAGACAAAAGGAAGTCATTCCTTTAAATCACTCCTTAACAGAAATTTCGGATAACCATGGTGAAAGAGGCTTTTACTACAACCAAAATATTCTCCTAAAGAGTAAAGACGCAACTCTTGATATGGGAGAAGTTTACGGCTTTGGCTTGATGTATTCAGGTGATTTTTCATATCAATTTAAAGTTGATGAAATTAACCAAACTAGAATGATAGTTTCCTACAATCCAGAAAACTTCATGTTCACTTTAAATAAAGATGAAGAACTCTATTCATTTGCAGTTTTATGTGTTCACTCAAATGAGGGTATCAATAAAGTCACTCAAATTTTCCATGATGTTGCTAGAGATAAAATTATTAGAGAAACCTGGGCTAAAAAGGAAAGACCTATTTTAATCAATTCTTGGGAAGCAATGTATATGAACTTTGATACCGATAGATTAATTAAATTTATCGATAAAGCAAAGGAAGCAAAGATTGATTTAGTTGTTATCGATGATGGATGGTTTGGTCATAGAGATGATGATAAATCCTCTTTAGGTGATTGGTTTATCAACACCAAAAAAGTCGATTTACAAAAGATTGCCGACTACACCCACTCAAGTGGACTTAAATTCGGTCTTTGGTTTGAACCAGAGATGATTTCTCCTGATTCTGAACTTTATAAAGTTCATCCTGAATATGCTTTGTATGCCGATAATGTTAAAAATCCTACTTTGCAAAGGCACCAACTTGTTTTAGATAGTATCAACCCTGAAGCAAGAGAACATGTTTTAAATCAAATCTTCAAAGTTGTCGATGCATTAAAGCCTGATTACATAAAATGGGATTTTAACCGTTATCTTTCAGAAGCATACTCCAAATATTTAACTACAGAACATAAGAAAGAAACTTACCACAGATTCGTTTTAGCATCTTACTCCATGTTCAACGCATTCATCACAAGATATCCAAATATCTTAGTCGAATCATGTGCGGCAGGTGGCGGTAGATTTGATTTTGGTATGCTTTACTACACACCTCAAATCTGGTGCTCTGATGAAACTGATATTGCTATTAGAGCAAAAATTAATTACTCAACTAACACATTCTATCCTCTTTCCACTCAAGGAACTCATGTTTCCATGAGAAAGAATGGATCAATTAGAGATAAAGCTTGTTTAGCATTCTTTGGAACATACGGTTATGAGATGGATATTACAAAATCTTCCGATGAAGATATTAAAACTATCCAATTCATGAATGATTTATTCAAGAAATATCATTCAGTTGTCACAAAAGGTGACTATTATGCAATCTACGACCCTTACACAACTAACTACGTTTCCTGGAACGTTGTCAGCAAAAATAAGAAGAAATGTTTAGTTTACTTCATGATTTTTAACAAAGAACAAACTCATGCTCGTTTTATCAAACTCAAAGGTCTTGATAAGAATAAGTATTACTTCAACTCTTTGACAAATGACATCTACAAAGGTGACTTCTACATGAATGTCGGTTTAAATATTTCCGCAGAATTTGGAAGCTACGATTCTATGTTATTTGTCTTGGAAGAAGTTAATTCAATTCCTGCTAAAATCTATAGAAAAACTAAACAGGTTGACGGAGGTAAAAGAGAAAAATTATTATGATAAAAGACTTGGATTTATCTTTACTATCTAAACCTATAAACAATGTAAATGCACTCAAATACACTGCATATATTGAAAGAGATTATGAGAAAACACTTTTCAATGATAATTGGAAAATGTATTTTGTTGCTGCTCCTGAAATTGAAAATGTTGTCACGATAATCAACGCTTTGGATGATGAAAATTTCTCAGAAGTAACACTTCCTAATCATCTTGAATTTTTAGGTTGTGGCAATCCTCAATATTGTAACTATCAATATCCTTGGGAAGGTTTGGAAGATTTAAAGGTAGGTCAATTACCTAAGATAAATCCACTTGCTGTCTTTATCAAAGATTTCAATGTTGATCATATCGAAACTGACAAAGATTATATTTTCTCTACAAACGGATTTGAATCCGCAATCTACATCTATGTAAATGATCAATTTGTTGGTTATTCAACTGACAATTTCACTAAGACTAGTTTCTTACTCAATGATTATCTTATAGAAGGTAAAAATAGAATTACCTTATTAGTTTTTAAGTACTCTTTTGCTACATACTATACCGACCAAGACATGTGGAGATTATCTGGTATTAAACGTGATTTACAGTTTGAAATAATCTCTAAAAAGAGAGTAACAAATCTTAAAAACTTATCATTTTTAATCAACAATAACAAAGACGCTATGGCTAGCTTTTACTTTGATGCTAGCAATTTTGATAATCATGATTCATTAGGAATCAAACTTATTTCTCCAGATAACAACATTATTATTAATGAGCAATTAAATAAAGACGACATCGATGTTAATAAGCGTTTCCATCTTAATTCAAACATTAAAAATTGTATTTTGTGGTCTGATGAAACACCTAATTTGTACAAACTTGAATTAACCTACTATTCAAATAATGAAATAACTGACAAATTTACAGTTAATGTCGGTTTTAGAAACATAGTTATTGAAGATTCAATCTTGAAGTTAAATGGTAGACGTTTAATTATTAAAGGTGTTAATAGACATGAATTCTCGGCAACAAAAGGTCGAGTCATGACTAGAGAAGAGATCGAAGAAGATATTAAACTGATTAAAAAACATAACTTCAACGCAATCAGATGCTCTCACTATCCAAATAATCATTATTTCTATGACTTGTGCGATAAATATGGCTTATTAGTTTGTGATGAAGCAGCAATTGAAACTCATGGTTTATGGATGTTTAATAAGAATAACCATATGGTTTTACCAGGTTCTGATAACTACTACAAAGATTTCACCGTAAATAGAGGTAAAGCGATGTACTATCAAAATAGACTGCATCCATCTATTATCATGTGGTCTTTAGGTAATGAATCATCTTCTGGAAATAACCTTTTAGCCTTATCAGAATTTCTTCATAGTCACGATATCACAAGAATTATTCACTATGAAAGTATCCATTCTAAAGAATATGAAAATCTTTCTGATATCTCTTCAACAATGTACACACTACCTCATTTTTTAGAAAGAAAAATTAAAAAACATCGTGGAAAGTGCCATATTTTATGTGAATACTGTCACGGAATGGGTAATTCTTTAGGTAATTTAGATGAGTATGTTTCTCTTACTGAAAAGTATCAAAACTTTGCTTTAGGTTTTATTTGGGACTTTGTTGATCAAGTTATCACAATCAATAATAAAGATTATGTTGGTGGTGATTTCTACGAGTTCCCACATGATTCTAATTTCTGTGCTGATGGATTAGTCTTAAAAGATAGAACTGTAACATCTAAATTATTGAATGTTAAATACTATTACTCACCAATCAAAGTTAAAATTAACGATGATAATTCATTCACCATTACTAATAACTACAAATTTAAAACTACTGAAAAACTTAAATTTGTCTACAGATTATTCCTTGAATCTAAAGAAATCAAAACTCAAGAATTCAATGATGCAATTGAACCAGGTGAAAATAAGACTTACAAATTCGATGAATTCGATAAGAATCTCATCGGAATTTATGAACAAGTTGATGTTATTTATACAGAAGACGATGGAATATTTGAAAAAGGTCAGATTATGCTTAGTGAACAAAAATTCTTCACTAAAACATTCCAGAATCTTAAATCATTATCATCAATTTCAGAATCTAACTTCAAGATTTTTGAAACTACATCACATTTAACTGTCCAACTTGATGATTTAAGATTAGTTTTCAATATAAGAAATAGTTTCTCTAATGGTTTATCTGCAATTGTAACTAAAGATAAGAATTTCTACTTGCAAGATACAGTTTTGCCTACTTTATTTAGACCTACAACAGATAATGATCAACTTCTCTATAAGTATTTGCAATCTTTCTACTTCTCTGCAAGCAAATATCCTTGTTACATTCCAATTCTACAACGCTATAAAATTAAAAAAGAAAATAACCAAGTTTCTATAACATTCAAATATAGAATGTTAACAGGTCTTTTCTTCAAAAAATTTAAAGTTACTTATACTTTGGATAAATTTAAGAATATCAAAGTTTCATTTTCTTATAGAAAACCACTCCTATTGCCAAGTATGCCTTTAGTTGGCTTACGCTTCCCTATCAAAGCCGAATATTCTAAGTTTTCCTACGAGGCTTTAGGTCCATATGATAACTACATCGATAGAGATAAAGGTGTTTTATTCGGTCAATATGATAGTGAAGCTGATAATGAATACATCAACTATTCTAAACCTCAAGAATGTGGCAATCACGAAAAAGCTAGAAATGTTTCAATTAAAACTGATGGAGGAATTTTAGAATTCTTATCCGAAAGTTCTCCATTCTCATTCAAATACTTACCATATGATGAATTTGAAATTGAAAATGCTCATTCTAAGGAAAATTTAACTCATGGAAAATGGAATTATTTAACAATATGTGCATTTAATAAAGGCGTTGGAGGAGATAATTCCTGGGGTGCTCCAGTCCATAGAAAGTATCGTGGGAAATATAAGAAATACAAACTCAGTTTCATAATTAAAGTAAAAGATAACAATTAAAAAAGTGGAAATTAAGTGATTGGCTTAATTTCCATTTTTCTTAACGATAATTTATTTATTATTACAACAATTGTGACCAGGCGTTATTAACAAATTGCATTGTTAAGCCTTCAACAACTAAATTCGTCTTATTCCAGTTATACAAGAAACGCTTGTTGTTAATTGTCCAATTAGTGCCATTATTAGTTGCTTCATTCATAGCACCTAAGAAGTAAATGTAGTTCTTGTCGTTGTATTTAACAACATGATTTTCAGCATCAAGAGTTACTTCTTGCCAACTACCTAAACCGTTTTCTTTAACTGAGCCTTTGAATTTCCAGGTTTCATTAGGTAAGAATAATGCATATGTCTTACCTTCTGCAGTTGTAGCAACACCAGTACCTTCATCAAATGATTCGGCTTTGATAATTTCAGAACCAGATTTAATGTAAATACCTTGTTCAGTAACTAAAGGTAATGTTTGGTAGAAAGATGCAGAACCAACAACACTCGACTGACTTAATTTGGATGCACAACCAATCCATGTTCCTGATTTATTTGAATAATGCAAACTGGTTGTATAAGCATTGTAGTTACCTACTTCAAACTTATCTGAGTTTTCTAAAATTGTATTTAAAGCATTATCAGATAATGAAATGTTACCACCAACAACGTGTCCAGTACCTTCAACTTCTATGTTACCTTTAATATAAACCCCAATAGGAATAGATTCAGGTCTTGTAACTTGATAATAGCTTAAGCTAAGAGCAGAATTATTGGTGACGTCATAATTTTGTTGACCACTATATTGAACTTTAGAATAGTTAATACTAGTATCTGCTGAAGGTTTCATAACATAAATACCAGATTGAGCGTTACCTTCACCAGCATCCTTCAATGAAATTGTTGAAGTTTCAGATGTTGATAAGTAAGCACCCGACATAATTTGTGTGAATGCAGAAACGCTTAAAACACCATCGGTATGTTCAACGTGTAAGTATTGAGAGAATGGCAATGCCATCTTCTTGGTGTCGATTGAAATACCTGATTCATTTGCTTCCAAACCGGTAATACTGACATTACCAGATAACTTCATATTTTCAACATAAGTACTACGATCAACTTTGTTAGAACCGTTTAATGAATAGGATTTAGACAAAACAACTTTAGAGCCTTCACCCATTGCAAATAAAGGTTTATCTTCTGCAGTATCAGGACCAATAAAGTTGATGTCTAATTCTGGTTGAACTGGAAAAAATAAAACAGTTGCATTTGCACTTGTATGTGCAACAATTTGACCACCGTAGTTAACTTCAACTGTACAATCTAAGTATGGCATCAAATAATCATCAAATGGGAACTGATTTGCATTATTTCTAGCAGTTGAAATTGTACCACCTCTGAAATTGGTAATGACAAATGGAGTAACAAGCTTACCACCATCTTCAACAACGATCTTACCAGTACCAACTGAGTCAGTAATTAAACTTAAACCGTTTAATTCAGCATCAGATTTAACTGTTAATGTATGACCTTGTAAATCGATTGTTGCATATTCACCTGAAATGGCACATTGAACTGTTTGACCTTTGTGAGACCATAAGGAACCAACATTCAATTTACCTTCAACAACTAAATCATTTGCCAATGCAAATGTCATAGTTCTTGTGGCTTCATCCTTAAATGTGTTGAAGAAATTCAAGCCGTTGTCAGTGATAGAATTACCATTGAGTTTATAGTATTCAGAAGCACCTTCAATGTAAGGAACGTTGAAATTTGCACCAGCAGGAATCTTATCAAAGTTTGCTGTAAAAACTTTAGTTTCTCTATTCAAATTATCACCGCTGAATTCTGTGGAATAAACATTGATATTACCTTGATAATTAACACGGCCAAAATACTTCCAATCAGGAATAGAACTATCAACTAAGTTAAGTTTATAACCAGTGTAAGTTTCAGCCTCAGGTTGTTCAACTATCTTATCTTTGATGTCAGATTGTTGCATGTTGATATAAGAATAAGAAACTCTAGAATTGAATTGAAGAGTTGTTAACTTATCAAAACTTACATTATTACCCATTGGTAATTTTGTATAGCTTAAATCTTTGATATTTGAATCATTGAAATCAACAACCAAAGGATTTGTATAAGGATCAGTATATTCATTTAAGAATAAATCACCTAACTTTGTATAGGTATCAGGAATGTTAACTGTTTTAACATTGATGATATGGCTGACCATGTAATTATTTTTAGATGTATCACTTGTGTTGTATAAGTAATCAACTAAGGTTGAAACAAGACCTGCACCAACAACAGTCTTGCCAGCAAAACTTTCAGGTAAATTCAATGTTTCACCAAAGGAAATTTCATAATTAATATCTTTGCTTGAAACATCGATACCAGCCTTTTCATCGATTAAATCGACCATACCAGTTGTGTAACGATACTTTTCAGTTGTTAATTGGTTGTTTCTAACATTGTAGTAGGATGATTTAACATTCCAATCAAGTTGATCATTACCTGCATCGGTATAGAAGAACATTGGATCGTAGTTAGAAGCACTACCGAATGTTAAAGGTGAGAAATAATCACCTGGATCTAAAGCTTCAGTACCTAATTTCAAAATGACATTGTATGCTTTAACTTTGTCAACTGTTGTGTATCTGAAATCATTAAATGTTGCACCTGCAAAAAGTTCAGCATTGTCCTTTGTCATGGCGTTTGCAACTTTAACTTCTGCAGTTGTCATATTTTCAATACCAGTTAATGTTGAATTTAAATCAACGACAACAGGAGCACCGGTGTTATCGTAATCGATAACGAATCTGTTGGTGTTACTGAATGTATCGGTTGCTTCATCATACGAACCTAAATCATAGTAAGCAAAATCACCATTTGCATCTTTACTACCGGTGAAAAGTCTGTATTGAGTACCATTTGTGTAAACAGCAGTGATTTCTGCAGCACCTTGATGTTTTTCATAGTAATTAGCAAATGATGCTTGAGCATCGATAGAGAATTGAGATAAATCTGGAACGTTTTTAACCTCAATTGTGATCTTAGTGCTGTATTCACATTGCTTATTTTGATAACCGATTGTGATATTTGCGCTACCAACCTTCTTAGGTGTAATAGTGAGATTGTTGACTGAGACGACTTCTTCGTTGTCAGAGAGAACAATTAAATCATCCATGATTTCACTAGGCTCTGCGTTCTCGACTGAAATTTCAAGTTCAATTTTTCTACTTGCTTCACCGATCTTCCAACCTCTGTTTAAGTCTTCAAGGTTTGTTACTTTTATATCTGTAACAATAGGTAATTTCTCATCTGGGATTGAGGATGAAGTTGAAGAAGAGGATGAAGATGAAGATGAGCTAGAAGATGAAGAAGAGGATGAAGATGAAGATGAGCTTGATGATGAAGAAGAGCTTGAAGATGAAGAAGAGGATGATGAGGAAGAGGATGAAGTAGAACTTGAAGTGCTTGATGAGGATGAAGAAGAACTGGAAGAGCTAGTTGAAGATGAAGAGCTGTCTGTTGCACTGGATGTACTGCTTGATGTCATAAAGTCACAACTTGCTAAAACACCACCAGAAATCATACTTGATAATGCAACTAAAGATAATAACTTTAACTTTTTCATTGTATGTCCTTTCTTTCTACTTTAAAGCATGCTTATTATAGAAAATCATAATTTATTCGTTAATCTTTTTTTGTCTATCTATTATTAAAATTGTTGTAAATATCGCTAAATTGAGGAACTTCGCCAAAGAATAATGGGGTTTGTCCTACAGTAACTGTTGAATTAGTTACAAACTTGAATGGGTTAACTCCAATTGCGGAAATAACGCATTGAGAGAGTAACATGTTGAACTCGTCATTTGCGTATTTCTTTTCAAGAACTGCTTCGACGAAATCAGTTTCAATATCCTTTGATAAGTCTTTTACTTCGGAATTGAGCATCGATGTATCAACTGTTGAGAGATTCAATCCGCCGCCGTAGTAAGCGATTGGAGTATTGATGTACTCAACTTGTTTACCAGTATCATCAGTTGTTGTGTAGATGTATCTTCTTGATTTGATGTAGTCATAAAGAAGTGGTTTAACTGGGAAATACTGGTCAATTTGAAGTTCAACGTCTTCAATAATGCTTGAAAGAATTGCAGAAAAGTTCTGTTCAATCAAGAATTGGATGTCAATCTTAGAGATATCTTTCCAATCGTAGAACTTGGTGTTACCTGTTAAATTGATTTTAACTGGATAACTTGTTCCACCGATATTATCTGGGAGAACATTCATCTGTTCTGGAATGTAGGTGAAGATCTTTTTAACATCACTTGGGGTTCCGTTATAAAGATATAAACCATTGAAGCTTGTTTCCAAACCTATTGAGAACATAGCAGAATTATTGAATAAGGTATCGTTGATGGTGATTGTTTGGTCATAGTTGACTGAGCCATCAGCATTTTTAATACCAGTTGTATTATCCAAATATTCTTGAACTTGTTGTAAAGCACTTTGGGCTTGTCTTGAATCAATTGTGGATTTGAATAAAGCCTGATTGTAGATGTAGTCGACAGAATTTGTATTTTCAGTGTAAGGAGTGTTAAAAACTTCATCAAAATTTCCTTCGACTTTAATTGAATTATCACCTCTTGTAGAGATATAAACACCCTTTGATTCATCAGGCTTATTGATTCTATTAGAACCCGCTTTAACGATGAATTCACCAGAATTTTTCAAAATACAGTTATCGATATTTAAATTGTCAGCGTTGTAAGCACGAACAATTGTTCTTCCGTTAGAAACAACGGAATTCTTAATTGTGTTATTCTTACCTTGGACATCGATAACACTACCAGTATAAAGTAAGTCATACATCTCATTAAGTTCGTTGGTATTTCTTAATTTGATGTCATCAAGAGTGATGTTATCACCATCAATGTACATACCTGCATTATCTTGACCGTACGCTTTTACAATTGGAAGATGATACTCATCTTCTTTACCGATAATAACATATGGAAGTGGACCATAGAAGTAATCCTTCTCATAGTCAGGAACTCTAATCTTCTTATTTAAATCAACCTTACCATGAACTGGATAAGCGAGTTCATGCATATTGATGGTAAAACCATTTCCGACAAATGATTTCTTAACATTGATTCCAACTCTGAAGTTCTTTGTTAAGTTAGCATTGTTCTGCTTGTTATATTGATCGATAAATTCTGAGTTGTAAGTTGTAGGAACTTCAACAAGTTCATTGGCAAAGTTGAATTCTTGAGTTTTGAAATCAAAGTTGCCAAATAACTTGGTGTTTTCGTGGAGATATTCATCTTTGTAGATGTTTCCTCCAGCTTTATTTGTTTGTTTAGCAAGAGTGTTATCAAGAGATTCAAGATTGACTTGCATAACAACAACTTCGCCAGAAGTAGAGAAATTGGTACACATCAATAAGTCATTGTAGGAGTAAACATTTACGCCTTCATCGATGATGTTGAATGAGAATGTATTCTGAATTGTAGGATCGATAGTTGATTGTAAGGTGAGGCTTGCTTCACCTGAACCTTTAATCATGATTCTATTATTAGAATATTCAATATTATCAGTCTTATCTTTAACTGAAACAGATTGATCTACTCCATCATAAGCGTAAACTTGAGTAAAGATATCAATGTAGGAATTAACCTTGGTGTAACTATCTTTTTTAACTTCAGTGTATTTAAGGTTATATTCACCATAGTTTCTTGTCTTGTAAACAGATTCACTACTTCCTTGAATAACTGGGTTAATAATTAAGGCACCGTTTTCAAAGATATTAGCAACAAAGGATTTATCCTTTGTACCTCTTTCGTTTTGGCAGGTAATTTTAACTTTACCTTCTGCCATGGCGTAGAGATAGAAATCATCTCCTTTATTTTCGATTCTTGCGTAAGTATTTGTGTCAGCTGTATCGTAATTCTCCACCTTCCAAATTAGGTTATTACCATCAGCAAGGATGACACCCTCATTTACAATAGGTTCTGCTTCCAAAAGGTATGGATTTTCACTCACTTTGAAAGCTTCGTTATCTTTATAGTCCCATCTGATTCCTGAAATATCTGCTTTAACAGTATTTTCAAGAGCTTTGACTGAGACAAAAGTAATTAAACCGATGACAAAGGGAATGACTAAGAGGATGTAAAGAACTTTATTATTTTTCTTTTCCATATTAGTTTACCTCCATCTTGGCAAAGGTGACAGAATATCTGTGTTTGATTCTGAATACAAATGGAATAATCATGACTAATGTGATTAAAATATCAATCAAATAGATATAGATTTCATTGATCTTTGTAAATGTTAATCCAGCATGAAGTCCAATAAGAATCAAAGGATAAATAATAGATACAAATGTGTTAATTAAAGAATAATTCTTCTTTTTATCATTGACTGATTTCATGTCGATGTACAAACCAAATAAATTTGTGAATACATTGATTAGGATGCCTATAGCTAAGCTGGATAGGAATAAACCGATATCAATAAGCTTAAAACCAAAAAGAATCGAGCATGAAACAAGCAATGAAATAGTTGATAAAACAAATGGAATAATTAATTTTGCAGCAACAATCTTCCAGGCTTTAACTGGTATTGTTTTAATAATTGCAATACCATCACCTTCTCTTGAAATTGACATTGATGCTGAAGCATTAACGACATTTGCAAAAAGTAAGATTAAGCACATGTAGACTGCATGAACAAGTTGTGGGTAATAAACCATGACAAATGCCATGTTTCCAACAATGATCTTATTCAATGAATTGATAACTACAAAGCATAAGAATGGAATGATTGCGATGAACGAAACAAATGAGAATGACTTATTGTTTCTAAATAATAAATCGAATTCTTTCTTGAATAAAGTAGCAAATTCACCTCTAACTTTATTCTTGCGTTTCATGAATTTGTAGCTAATTTCAAATCTATGTCTGTTGATAAATGTGTAGGCAAATGAAGTTAGTACAATGCTAATTACAGAGAATAAAATGATGTAACAGCAAGAAATTGAAACGTTTAAAATAACGTCAACATTATCTAAACCTGCAAGAAGCAAGTTATTGATAGGAAATAAAATTGGAACTAACTTATGAATGAATTCGATGAAATCTTGGTCAAAGACACCACCAATTGAGCTGTCAGATAAAGCAGTTAAGAATAACTGCAAGAAGTAATCATAAATAAAACAAAGTAAAAGCATTACAACCAATGTTGCAATAAAATGTAAGACATCAAAGTGAGAAAGAAGTCTATAGATATACTGATAGACTGTGGAAAGTATCAAACTGACTGAAGTGGTTAACAATGTGATAATTGCTGGATAACATACAGCAAAGATGTAATTATCAGCTGAAAAATCTCTAGGCGCACAGTATGTAATTAATAAAGGTAAGCAAATAACATAATTAAAAACTAACTGAGTTAAAAACAAAAATATTGTTTTAGAGATGATAATCTGAGAGTTTGAAATTGGAAGATTTGAAACTAACCTGTAGTCTCTAAAATGGAACAATGTCTTTCTTGAATTGATAGTACCAATTGCGATTGATAAAACCAGTTCAACAAACAAAAATAGAACTAAAAAGTCAAAAGTTCCATAGACTTTGGAATAATTTTCAATCTTAGCGTCAATCTCAAAGAATGTGTATACTTCAGCACAAACAAATAAAGCGGCAAAAACTAAAGAAACAATTAATGAAACTAAGTTATACTTGCGGCTGTATTTGTTTTTGTACTCAATCTTCAAGAGGTTCAAAAACATATTCTTCTTGTCCTTGGTAAACCTTTAAGAATTCCTCAGCCAAATTATCTTTCTCTTGAGGATTTTGAATAAAATCGATAATCTTAACAACTTTGCAATTGTTGACTAAAGCGACTCTGTCGCAGACATCTGTGATCAAATTGATATTATGAGATGTTACAAAGATTGCTTTACCCTTTGCCTTCATCTCTTGAATAATTTCAAGTAATGCTTCGTAAACAACAATATCCAAACCGACACTTGGTTCATCCAAAATCCAAAGATCTGGATCATGAATCAAAGAAGCAATGAGACAAATTTTTTGCTTCATACCATGGGAATATTGATTAATTTTTCTATTGACATCGATCATGGAAAGATCGAATTTATTTACATAGTAAGTAAATCTTTGATTAAAATCATCTTTGGAGACATTGAATACTCCAGCGATGAACTCAAGATATTCTCTTCCTGTCAAGAACTCATAGCAAACAGGTTCACTTGGAACGTAGCCGATGAATGATTTAGCTTGAACAGATTTCTTCGAAATATTGTAACCGTAAATAGAGATTTCTCCGGAAGTTACTTCTTTTTTTCCGACGATACAATCGATTGTGGTGGATTTACCAATACCGTTTCTTCCGATGTATCCGAAAACTTCTCCTTGTTTTATTGAGAATGAAATATCATCGATAACTTTCTTATTACCGTACGATTTTGAGAAATGAGACAAAACTAGGGGGTCAGATGATAGTTTTGTAAAGTTCACTCTAAAATTCTCCTCTTATTATTTTGCTCGTAAATTTTACCAAATTTAAATCCGTAAAGTAAAAAACGAAGAAAATGTCAAGATAAACTATTATTTAGTCAAGTTGACACTGTTAAATTTTCTGTAATCATAGAAAGTTGTTACATCGCTGATGATACCGTTTTCTTCGAGGTAGTAGTTGTGAGGTAAAGCAAATAAGAGTAATGTTATTACCGCACCGCCAAATACGTTGTAAAATAGTGGGAATGCCTCAGAAACCATGTAGAACCAGTAAGAGATAAACATTATTACAATGTAGAATAAATAACCATGATTTTTTCTAAATAACTGGATAGATTCTTTAGTGACGATGTAATAAGAAAGTAAATAGACAAGAATTAAAGGAACACCTAAGCAAGTTAAGGCTTCAAAGAAACCGTTATGCATGTTGAAAACACCTTCAAATCCTGCATTAAATCCAGTTCTCATGACAATATCATTCAAATTAACACCAACACCGAAGATGTAATGAGTTGGTAAGAATTTTGTAAATGATAATTCAATAATATCGAATCTTTCAATGATTCTCTTAGTGTAAATTGCAATGATATCAGCTAAAGTTAAGAGCTTATTATCATCTTTAATCTTAATTACTTTGAAAACAAACAATTCAAGAATGAAAAGAAGTAAGAATACGGCTAAAAATCCAATCCAGAAATAGAAAATCTTCTTATTTCTAAAATATTCATCATAGATTAAATAGAGACAATATAAGAATGTCATTAAAACAATTCCTAAAAAAGCAGTTCTTGATTGTGAGAAAACAATAAATACTGCAAAGATGATATTAAATAGATAAATCCATCTCTTTTTCAAAAACATTGCTAAGAAAAGAATGTTGATTGAAGCTAAATAAAGAACATGTCCGTAGACATTTGCGTATTTAAAGAAGGAGTAAATTAAATAATCAAAGTCCTTTGAAAATAGGGTGAAATTCTTGCAGAAGTGGATGTAAGTATCCATCTCAGTGCAAAGTGAGTAAATGATACAAACTACTGCGCAACCTATTAATAAAGTTGAAAATACGCTTAAGAATAATCTCTTTTCCTTAAATGCTGGGAAGATGAAGAATACAGAAATACCTAATAAAACCATCAAGCATGTATCCATGACCGATTTAATTTTATCCAAGGTGTTTGGTCCAACTCTTGGAGCGATATCTCCATTTAAATTAGTCCAGCAGAGTGCTTTATAATTAATTGTGCAAACAATAACCAAGGAATAAACAACGAAAAAGATACCAATTGCCATCGCATATTGGAATTTTTTATCATATTTAATTATGTTATTGATAAAGCCTAAATAGAATGAATAGCCAAAAAGTAAAAGTAAAATGATGAAATATGAAAAAGTTTGAGCATAGTCCATTCCTTTACCAAAGGATCCGTCAGAAGCGTTATTCATTTGGGAGAAGAACATGCTTAAAAGTAAATTGACTACAACAATACAAATGTAAGTTAAGTTTTTATAATTTAAATTTTTGAAATAAGCTTTTATATTTGAAAACATAATCGAGAATGTTAATAACTTATGAAATTTTATAACAATTAATTTCTATAAGCAAAGAAGATTTATATGAAAAGTTTAATATATGTAAAAAGACATTTTTAAATTAAATCAATTTCGATGTTTAAATTTTTTCTTAAAAAATTCTTCTATTATCAATTGACAAGAAAACTAAAATTTTATTTAATATTAGTGTTGTTAACTATTGCTAACAATTAACAACTAGAAAGGCTAGATATGACGAAATCAATTGATAAATTTAAAATTTTAGAAAAAGGTATAGTCACAAAAATATTAGGCGAAGGTGCAATAAGACGCCGCCTTTTTGACATGGGATTAACTCCAGGTGCTCATGTAATTCTAAGAAAAAGAGCTCCTTTAGGGGATCCAATTGAGATTACAGTAAGAAACTACGAATTATCATTAAGAAAAAACGAAGCCGAAAAAGTAATTTGTGAAGTTGAAGAAACTGAATCTAACAATTTGGATAAGGAGGTGGAAAATGCTTAAATTTGCTCTCGCAGGAAATCCAAACTGCGGTAAAACAACCTTATTCAACTCATTGACAGGATCAACCGCACACGTTGGTAACTGGCCTGGTGTTACTGTCGATAAGAGGGAAGGTGTTTATAAAAAGTACAAAAAAGATAAGGTATCAATCATCGATTTACCTGGTATTTACTCTTTATCACCATACACTGATGAAGAAGTTATTGCAAGAAATTACATCTTAAATGAAAATCCGGATTGTGTCATCAATATTGTTGATGCAACTAACCTTGAAAGAAATCTCTATTTAACCACTCAACTTTTAGAGATGGATGTACCAATCGTCGTTGCTTTAAACTTGATGGACGAAGTTGAGAAAAAAGGAGATAAGATTGATATTTCTATTTTATCTCAAAGACTTGGAGTTCCAGTTGTCCCAATCTCAGCTTTGAAAAATAAAAACTTCGATAACTTAATTAACACCTGTATCGGAGAAGTTAATAAAGGAAGAAAAGGAAAAACTGTCCTCGAAAATAGTTCGATAAACTCATTGATTAATGAAGTTAGCAATTTATACGCTGAAAAAGAAATTTCTAATCCACTCTTTCGAGCAATCAAGCTTATTGAAACTGATTCATACGAAGAAAATGAACATAAAGATTTTTTAGAAACAGTCAATAAATTCAAAGAAACATTTAGTGATGAAGTCTTTGGCAATGACTTGGAGGCTTTCATTGCTGACTACAGATACAAAGTTATTGTTGATGAATATTCACCAACTTACATAAGAAAAGATTTAACTGAAAAAGGTTTAATCACAAAGAGTGAAAAAATCGATAGAATCCTTACAAATAAATGGGCTTCTATACCAATATTCATAGTAATTCTCTTTGTTATCTTCCACATCACATTCTCTGAAGATTTACTCTATTTGGGTCAAATGGGTGCTTACGGATTTAAAGATATTACTTCATTCCCAAATAGTGATTACTTCGCTGGTTTATTCTCAAATGAAACTGGTGTAAATTCTCCAGGTGTCATCCTCCAAACTTTAGTTGAAGGAATAACTACTTGGATAAACGAAGGAATAAGAACCTTACTAACGATGTCATCCAATCCAAGCTGGGTTGCTTCAAACTGGATGGTTGGCTTTATCTGCGATGGTGTCCTTGCTGGTTTATTTGCAGTTATTGGTTTCTTACCTCAAATCCTTCTTTTATTCCTCTTCTTCTCAATTTTAGAAGACACAGGTTACATGGCTAGAGTTGCCTTCATCCTTGATAGATTATTTAGAAAATTTGGTTTAACCGGTAGAGCCTTTATTCCAATGATCATGGGATTTGGTTGTTCAGTTCCTGCAATGATTAATACAAGAACTCTTTCCTCTGACAGAGAAAAAATTGAAACTATCAGAGTTATTCCATTCTTCTCCTGCGGTGCTAAATTACCTATTCTTTCTGCAATTGCAGGTGGAATTGCAGTCTCATTTGGTTTTGGAAATGCTGATTTAATCACAATTCTCATGTACATTTTAGGTATGGCAGTTGCAATTATCACCTTACTTATCATGAGACACACATCGATGAGAGGTGAATTATCACCATTTATCATGGAATTACCAGCTTATCACTTACCTCAAGCAAAATCACTCTTCCTTCACTTATGGGATAAAGCAAAACACTTTATCAAGAAGGCATTCACCATCATCTTACTTTCAACAATCATAGTTTGGCTTTTATCTCATGTCACCTTCTCTTGGCAATTCCTTGATACAGAAGAACAGATTGATAAATCAATCTTAGGTAGTTTAGGAAGCTTTATTCAACCTTTATTCACACCTTTAGGCTTTGGTAGTCAATTGAATAATAATGGTTGGGTCTTCTCAGTTTCTGCATTAAACGGACTTATCGCAAAAGAAAATGTTATTTCAACCTTCCAATCACTTGCAAGTTCTATCGGTGGTTCTGGTGAATCTGAACTCACTGCTGCAGTTGCAATGATTTCTCATAGTGGTATCACTTGGCAAGGATGTATATCTTATATTGCATTCAACATGACAACTATCCCATGCTTTGCTGCTGTTGCTACCGCAAAAGGTGAATTGCCACAAGGTAAATTTATCTCAACCTTAGGCTTCTGGTTAATCACTTCTTATCTTGTTTCAACATTCATCTATCTAGTCTTATCATTCTGGTGGACAATATTCATCTTCTTAGTAATATTCGCTTTAGGCATCTTTGGAATTATCTACTTCAACAAATACAGAGATGGAAAAGCTCTAAGAAAGGAGAACTAATATGTTTTTATCAAGTCTCACTTCTTTAGATATTGTTTTATTGGTAATTGTAATACTAATCGTTGTTGGAATTATAGCTATGCTAGTCTATAAAAAACATAAAGGTGAAAAAGTTACTTCTGATTGTTCCTGCGCAAAAGGCTCAGATTTAGTTAGAAAGTATCATAAAAAATATCATAAGAAGAAATAATTAATCGCTGCAAGGATAAAATTCCTTGCAGTTTTATTTTGTAAAAATATTTTTAAATTTTTTTAATTTTTTTGAAGTCCATGCGATATATAGGATAAAAGGAGGATATTCTAGGCTTCATGAAAATTAAATTTATTTATTACTCGTATTTCTTTCCATAATAAAACTGGCTCATTGAGCCAGTGGTTTTACTCTTTAATAATAACGAAACCTTTATTTTTCAAAGATTTCTTATCTTCATCAAAACGATTAGAAATTAAAACTTTGGAGTAGTTTAAGTCAGATAAATCAAGTGGTTTAACTTTGTTATTTAAAATCAAAGTAACCTTTTCGTTTCCAACAAATCTAGTCATTGAGAAGTACTTATTGTTGTTTGTTGATAATGAAATTTCACCTTCATAAAGAGCTTTTTCGCTCTTTCTGATAGAGATGAACTTCTTGATAAATTCAAGATATTCGACGTCAATCTTGTCTTTATCAAAGATCATTCCACGTCTGCAATCTGGATCATCATCACCATCTAAGTGATATTCATCACCGTAGTAGATACTTGGATTACCAACATAGGCAAATTGTAAAGCGACGGCTTGTTTCAATAAGTCTACATCGTGATTCAAAGTGAAATAGAATCTAGGTGTATCGTGGCTATCTAAAAGATTGAACATCATCTTTGAGATTGTTGAGGTATTTTCCAAATAGCAATCAGTGATATCGTAAACCAGTTTATCAATATTAAAACCTTTTTTGAAATATCTTAAAATTGCTTTTCTGTAGGTGTAATTCATGACGGAGTCAAATTGATCACCATGTAAGAAGCTTCTTGGGTCAAACCAAACTTCACCAATAATTAAGAAATCTTTCTTGATTGCTTTACATGCGTTTCTGAATTCATGCCAGAAATTATGGCTAACTTCATCACCGACATCAAGTCTCCAACCATCAATATCAAATTTCTTGATGAAATAGGTACCGACATCAATTAAATAGTCTCTGACTTCTTTATTTGCGGTGTTAAGCTTTGGCATGTAGCCACCAAGTCCAAATCCTTCATAGTTTGGATCAAACATGCTAACTTTAGCTTTATCACCATGGACAAAAAACCAGTCGTAATATTTTGATTCCTTACCTTTTTCACAGACGTCTTCAAAGATTGGATTATCGGTTGCACAATGATTAAAAACAGCATCTAAGACGACTAAGATACCATTTTCATGGCATAAGTCGACTAACTTTTTGAATACTTCATCATCGCCGAAATTATGGTCAATCATCTTGTAGTCAGCAATGTTGTATTTATGGTTACTATTTGATTCAAAAATAGGATTTAAATATAAAACGTTAATTCCTAATTCTTTTAAGTAGTCAATCTTATCGATAACGCCTTGTAAATCACCACCCATGAATGACATTCTATTAGGCTTATCTTCAACCGACATATTTACATAATCCATATTCTTATCTTTGTTTCCAATGTTGAATCTTTCAACGAAAACTTGATAGAAAATTTTGTTTTTGGAATATTCACTTTGATAAACGACATCATCATCGTTAATAAATCCAATTTGGAATAGGTAATAAGACCAGGTTTCATCAAAATCTAAATTGATACCTTCTCTAGTGTAATAATAAGTTTCACCTTTATATTTAAATGTGAAACAGTATGCTACTCTCCTATCTTCAAGAGTTAAATTGATTTCATAAAACTTGCAGGTGTCATTTTCATATTTGACTTCTAGTTTTGCGGTATCGTGTTTTAAAAATTTATATTTAACACCATACCACAAAGTAACATCTTCAAGATTTAAATCTTTTCTAACTCTCAAACGAAGGGTTACTTTATTTTTATCAGTTGCGAAACAATAATTAGAATTATCTTGATGGAATATATTTAAGGTGTTAATTTCTTTATGCATGGTTTGCTCTCTCCTTTTTCACTTTCTCTATATATTTGTTTAATAACCATTCCAAGTAACTTAATACTGATTTATCTGAATCGTAGAACAAAGATCTTCTTAAATGAAACATAACCTCGTTAAAATCTTTGTTTTCGATTACAACTCCTGATTCATAATAGTCACATACTAAATCATGCATCAGTCTGCTAGCAATATTGAATTCTTCCTTATTTTTAATTTTCTTGTTATCGTTTGTGCAGAGAATCAACTCAACACGTTTTTTCAAATCTAAATTTGACATAAAAAAAGTTATTTCTTCTTGTTGTTTGAATTGATAGTTCTATGTTTCTTTCTTGAAAATGATGACATAACTTTAAGTTCAAATGGATGAATTGCCTCTTTCAATTCATCAGCAAAGCTTCTAAGTTTAGAATCTGTAACATCTTTTCTGAAATTTAAAACAATTTTTACGCAATTTCTTTGACGGTAAGTGATCATTGATGTATCGATATCAACGATGTAACAATCGAAATGATCGGCAATTTCCAACGCTTTCTTCAAAAATGGAGTTCCATCATCTGTGATGATAACAACACTTGGAGAGAACTTGGAATAACTTCTTTCGATTAAACCAAGCATCAAAAGAACAAAGAGTGAAAAACCAGCAACTATTAAAGCTTCTGTGACAAAGCCTGCACCGCATGCAAGTCCAATACCACCGCATAACCATAAGGTACTTGCAGTAGTTAAGCCCTTAATATCTGTTGATGTTTGCATAATTGTACCAGCGCCAAGGAAACCGATACCGGAAACAACTTGTGCAGCAACACGGTATGGGTCTGCGTTTGGATTTTGATACAAGCTTCCCATTGAAACACTCATAATTAAGGTAGCACCTAAGCTAACCATAATGTGAGTTCTTAAACCGGCGGCGTGACCTCTTAACTCTCTTTCAACACCGATGATACCAGAAATAATTAATGAAAAAAGTGTTACTACTAAGCAATATAAAGCTAAGCCACCATTCATTTGTAAAAGGCCTAAAATACCTTTATCAAGTGAAGGTAAACTATTTTCGTTTATCAATGCAGTAGCAAGCACTAATTTATCCATTAAATCAATCCTTTCTCAATGAGTTCCTTTCTCAATCTATCTGAAGTTTCAAAATCTTTTTCGAGTTTGGAATTTAAGTATTGTAAATACAATTCTTTCTCTTGAAGTGTAACTTCATGAAGTTGATATGTGATACCTAATAAGTTCATACATTTAATTAAGGTGTTGTAATTTGCAGAAAGTAATTTGACATCCAAATCTCTCTTTCTTGTAAATTGATTGATATCTTTGACAATCTTTTCAACTGAAACAAGAGCGTTATTAACGTTCAAGTCATCACAAAGAGAATCGATGAATGAATCAAATGTTTCATCAAGAAATGCATGTGAGTAATAATCAAGGTTTTCAAGTTCAAACTTATTATGAAGTTTGTAAATTGTTTCTTGATATTTCTTTACTTTATTTACAGCTTCTTTAAGGTTGTCGTCAGTGAAGTTCAAAGGTGAACGGTAATGTGAAGAGTAGAAGAATAATCTAACTGCATCACCTGAATACATGGAGATAACATCCTTTGCCTTCAAGTCATTACCAAGAGATTTACTCATCTTTTCACCATTGACATTTAAGAAGCCAACATGCATCCAATACTTTGCTAAAGTTGTATGATTAACACATTCAGATTGTGCCATTTCATTCTCATGATGTGGAAACTTTAAGTCGAATCCTCCACCATGAATATCGATGATAGGTTTCTTGAAAACATCATTGACCATTACAACACATTCTGTATGCCAACCAGGTCTACCTCTGCCAAATGGAGCATCGAACTTGATACCATTGTCAGAAGTTAACTTCCACAAAACAAAGTCTTGTGCATTGTGTTTATTTAAATTCTTAGCAACACGGTTACCATCATCAAGGTTTTCAAGTTTCATCTTTGAAAGTTCACCGTATTTAGAATCTTTAGTGACATCAAAATAAACATCATCACCTTCTTTATAAGCGACATTTTCTTTGATCATTGTTTCGATGAAAGAGATGATGTGATCCATTGTTTCACTAACTCTTGGTTTTGCATATAAAGGTAAACAATTGAGTTTAGATTCTGTATCTTCATAACTTTTGATGTAGAAATCAGAAATTTCTTTCTCAGTTTTACCTTCTGCAATAGCAGCGTTGATGATTTTATCATCAATATCGGTGTAGTTTCTGACCATCTTAACATTGTAACCAAGTTCGGTAAACAATCTAGCAAGTAAATCAAAAACTACTACAGTTCTCATATTACCTAAATGTGGGTAATTGTAAACTGTTGGACCGCAATAATATATGGAAACTTCGTTTTCAACAAGAGGTTTAAATTCCTCTTTTTGAGAAGTTAATGTATTAAATAAATATACTTTTTTCATATTTGTAAGATTATAGCATTTTAGATAACGCTTTCATTAGTTAAGAATGCTAAATTTTAAATATCTTTTTGCATATTTTGCAAACGATACATATTGTAATAAGTTCCACCTAATTTGACGAGTTCATCGTGGTTACCTTGTTCAATAATTCTACCTTTGGATAAAACAAAGATAACGTCAGCATTCTTAATTGTTGAAAGTCTATGAGCAACGATAAGCATAGTACCGATATTTCTCATCTTGTTCAAGGAATCTTGAATCAAAACTTCAGTCTCAGTATCAATATTTGCTGTAGCTTCATCGAGAACGATGATTTGAGGTTTGTAAACAACAACTCTAGCGAATGAAATTAATTGTCTTTGACCAGTTGAGAAGTTATTGCCTCTTTCACGAACGACTTCGTCGTATTTATTAGGTAATTTCTCAATAAATTTGTCAGCACCGACATATTTACAAGCATTAACAATATCTTCATGAGGAACAGTCTTATCATTTAAAGAAATGTTATCTGCAATTGTTCCAGAGAAGAGGAAGACATCTTGAAGCATTTCACCGATACCACGACGCAAGGATTCAATTTGAATATCTTTGATGTTAATACCATCAATTAAGATTTCACCCTTTTGGATGTTGTAGTTTCTAACAATCAAACCGATGATTGTTGATTTACCTGCACCAGTTTGACCGACAAATGCTGCAGTTTGACCTGCTTTGATCTTAAAGGAAACATCCTTTAAGACCCAATCTTCACCAACGTACGCAAACCAAACATGTTTAAATTCAATTTCACCGAAGAATTTATCGACTGGTCTTGCATTAGGAAAATCTTCAACTGTAGCTTGCATATCAAGAACTGAGCTAACTTTTTCTGCAGATGATAAAAAGTTAGAAATCTGATTAGATAATGTAGCAAGTTGCTGAATTGGACCGAAGAATTGAGTGGTATAAAGATAGAATGTGAAGAGGGTTCCTGACAAAATTACACCATTTAAAACCATTGGAATACCTGCAGCAAAAACGCAGATAACACAAAGCATTTGAATAACATACATTGCAGGATAGTAGAAAGCCCACAAACGTTGAACCTTAAACCATCTATCCCTTAATTCGTCATTAATCTTATCAAACTCTTTACCTTTTCTTTCTTCTTGGTTATAGATTTGAATCGTACGCATACCTGAAAGATTTTCTGACATGAATGCGTTTATTGATGTAATAGAGTTTCTAACTAAACGGAATCTCTTTCTTGCCTTAGTTCTAACAACATAACTGAGTAAGATAATAAATGGAACAAAAGCCATAACGATCAAACCAAGCTGCCATTGTAAAACTAATACGTAGAATGCAACAACAATAAGTGAGAATAAGTTACGGATGAAGTTAACTAAGACATCGGTAAAGAATAATGATAATGTATAAGTATCATTAGTAACACGAGTAACGTATTTACCAATTGGAATTGCATTGATTTGTTCAATACCTAAGTTTTCAATATGGTTGAAGACTTCAACACGAACATCGTAAATGACATCCTGACCAATTTTTTGGAAACCGTAGGAACAGAACCAGTAGGATAACAAAAATCCTAAAAAGATAACTAAATATAAAGAACAATAGATAGCAATTAGTGAGAAATTTGCTTGATTATTGAGCAAACTTCTCTCAAGAGCATTGAGAAATTCACCCCATAACATTGGTTCTGCTGCAATGCAAATTGTACCAACCATATCAAGAAGCAAGAAGAATAGTAACTTCCAGACGTAAGGTTTCATGTACTTTGCAAATCTTTTAAGCAAAACCATATCTTTTGCGGAGAACTTATCATGTTGTTGTTCTAATTCTGTAACATCAGCCATTGTTTTCTACCTCCTTTTCAAAAGATTGTAATTTGCAAATCTTTGCGTATAAAGGACAGGTTTTAATGAGTTCATCATGCTTACCACATCCAACAATTCTACCGTTATCCAAAACGATAATCTTATCAAGATTTTCAACTGCTGAAATTCTGTGAGCGATGATAAATGTTGTCTTACCTTTTCTGTAAGTATTGATATTATTTAAAATTTCTTTTTCGGTGTTTGAGTCAACAGCAGAAACTGAGTCATCAAGAATAAGAATCTCTGGATTCTTGATAACTGCTCTAGCCATGGAAATACGTTGTTTTTGACCACCTGAAAGTGTAACTCCTCTTTCACCAACTTTAGTCTTGTAACCTAATGAGAATTCACTGATATTATCATCAACACAAGCAAATCTAGCTGCTTGTTTGATTTCATCTTCTGATAAGTTAGGGTTATAGAAAGCGATGTTGCTATCAATAAAGTCAGAGAATAAGAATGTATCCTGAGCGACATAACCGATATGGTCTCTTAAATCTTTACTTGACCAATCGTTAATATCTTTGCCATCGATATAAATCATTCCTCTATCGACGTTATAAAGTTTCAAAAGTGTGTTAACAAATGTGGATTTACCTGAACCGGTTTTACCGATGATACCAACGTTTTCACCTGCATGAATAGTGACATTGATATGTTCAAGAGCTAATAAATCACTCTTTTCATCAGGATATTTGAAATCAAGATTTTTGAATTCAATTTCACCTTTAAATTCTTTAACATGTTGATAAGGTTGATCATTAATTTCACTCTTTTGGTCCATCAAATAAGAGATTCTTCTTAAGGATGCTCTACCTCTTGAAACAATATTAATAAGCATACCTACAGCGATCATAGGCCAAATTAATGATTCATAATAGCCGTAGAATGTAGTTAATGAATCGATATCCATCTTCTCCAATCCAAAAGAAATATTGATTTGAGGAGCCAAAATGATGGAACCACCTAAAGCAATTAAGATAAAGAATGATGAATAAACTAAAGCATTAACTAAAACATCAACTTTAATTGAGTATTTCAAATAAGTCAAATTGCAGTTCTTTGTGTATTTATTCAAGCGAGCGAACTTACGCATCTCGCTAACTTCCTTAACGAAAGCTTTGATAACTGTAATACCAGATAAGTTTTCTTGAACCATGTCTGATAATTTTTCAAATGTTTCTTGTCTCTTTTCGTATCTTGCGTCTGCACCTTTTTCAACGTAGTATCCGATGCAAGCAAAGAAAATCATTGGTGCTGCACATAAAAGAGCTAAAACATAGTTGAGCATCAACATTTTAATAAGTGCAAGTGTACCCAAAAAGACAACATCGCACATGAAGATGATACCATCTGAAAATGTGATAGAAACAGATTCGATATCATTTGTAAAATAAGCCATCAAACCACCAGTTTTTTGCATATTGTAAAAACTGGCTGAGAGTGTTTCAACATGATAGAACATCTCTCTTCGCAAATCACGTTCGATTCTTACTTGGGTTAAATTTAAGGTAATTCTCCATAAGTATCTGAATAAACCTATGGCGAAAACTATCAATGCAAGTACTGTGAAGTAGTAAACATAATCGTTAACATGCATAAAGTTTTCAGTACCACCCCAAACAGCTCCATCAACTATACCGCCTTGCTGTTGTATCAAGTAGTTACTGAGCTTACCGATGATCTCACCGATAATCTCAGGAACAAATAATTGAACAACATCAACTGCAATCAAGCTTAAAAAGCCGATTAAGAAGTAATACCAGTACTTAGCATAATAACGATTTACGTATTTTCCGAAAATCATTATTTAGCCTCCTAGTGATTATTTATTTAAAAATGAAACAAATTTTGCTTCTAAATCATATGGATTTGGAACGTTGATAATTTCAACTTCAATCAAATCACCACTATGAAGTTCTACATTTGAATAGACATACATCTTTCCATCGATATCGTCAGGGGCGTAGATATCGCTAACTCCGTAGTAGCACATATTCTCCTCATCATATTCTTGAACCATGAATTTATATTTCTTACCAAGTCTTTGTTTATTCAAACGGTAAGAAATCTTTGCTTGTTCCTTCATGAGTTTATTGTATCTGCCTTTTGCAGTATTTTTATTAACTCTATCTGGGAAATCATAGCTCTTAGTACCTTCTTCTCTTGAATAGATGAAAGCACCCATATGATCAAATTCAATTTCTTTAATGAAATCCATTGTTTCATTGAAATCTTCTTCAGTTTCACCTGGGAAACCAAGAAGCATGGTTGTTCTTAATATTGCATTAGGAACAGTAGATTTGAATTTTTTGATAATTTCTAAGTTTTGTTCTCTCGAACCACGTCTTGCCATCAATCTAAGAATGTGATTGGAACCGTGTTGAAGTGGCAAGTCAAAGTACGGTGTAAGTTTTGGATTATCTTTGAAGAAATTAATAAGTTCGTCAGTAATTTCATCAGGATAAAGATACATGAGTTTAACGAATTCAAATTCTTCGTGAGAACAGACTTCCTTAAGTAAATCAATAATTGTTAAACCGATATCCGTACCATACTTTGTCGTATCTTGAGAAATAATTGTGACTGATTTAATTCCATTTTTAGCCATATCATCAAGTTCTGCTTTTAAAGTTTCAAGTGGAACTGAATGGAAACGACCTCTGATAAGTGGAATTGCACAGAATGTGCAGAAATTGTTACAACCTTCAGAAATTCTTAAGTAAGCTTCGTGATCTTTAGAAGTGTAAATTCTCTTAGTAGGATCAATTTTACCTTCCATGACTAAATTAGGAATCAATTTTTGGAATTCCTCACCGAAGTGATCGTAATCTCTAATTGGAATAACTAAAGAAATTTCTGGGATTGATTGTTTGATCTCCTCTGCATAACGTTGAGCTAAGCATCCGATAACAATAAGTGGTTTTTTGTACTGAGCCATCTCTAAAATTGTATCGATAGCTTCTTTTTTTGCACTTTCGATAAAAGCACAAGTGTTGATGATAATGATATCAGCTAACTCCACTTGGGAAGTTAATTCCATACCATTTCTCTTTAAGTACATCAAAATTTCTTCTGTATCGACCTGGTTTTTAGCACAACCCAATGAAATAAAACCAATATTCATATATCACCTCCAAAAAAAGAGAGTAGTTAGCTTTTATAACTACTCTGCGAACTTTAATTTATTTGTTATTTTTTATTTCTTTGCTGATTTTCTTGAGGAGCTAGATTTAACACTAACTTGTACCTTAACCAAAGAAAATACTCTGAGAATAATTACGCAAACGAGAGTAATTAATAACATGATCATAGGTGCTTGTTGAAGTGAGAAATTGTTGCACATAGCTAAGATTGTCATGGTTGCTAATAAAGCTAAACCTACAAGTTCAAAATATTTTGTGTAACTTTTTCTGACAAAAAATAAAACAACAGCGCCAATGTAAAATACCATAGCGAAGATAGCAATAATTAATATAGCTGTAGACATTTATAAAACCTCCAAAATCAAAAGATATTATATAAGATTAATATATAAATTAAAGTAATTTAATAACAAATTTGCATATTATTTTAAATGGTGATTTCTTTACCATTTTTATCATAAATTTTTTCGATTTCACCACCACCTAAACACATCTCTCCGATGTAGAAAGCAGCAATTTGACCTTTGGTAACATAAGCGTAATTGTTATAGTGTAAATATGCAGTAGTTTTATCGATAAACTCAAGTTTTACAGGCATATCTGGACCACGGTATCTGAATTTTACGTTGATATCAATTGGCTCAGTTGGATATTGTGGTTGAATGAAATTGATATTTGAAATTAATGCTTTAGATGAAAATCTATACTCGTTATTTCTTTCTTGGCAAACATAAAGAATATTCTTTTCTAAATCCTTGCCAACAACAAAGAATGGATCCATCTCATAGCCTTTTATTCCGCCAATATTCAAGCCTTTTCTTTGACCTACCGTGTAGTACATAACTCCACTATGTTTTCCGATAACTTTGTTATGAACAATATCAACAATATCACCTTGTTTACTTGGTAAATAATTAGATAAAAATTCCTTGAAGTGTCTTTCACCGATAAAGCATACACCGGTTGAATCTTTTTTCTTTGCAATTGTTAAATTCAATTTAGTAGCAATATCTCTAACTTCATTCTTTGTTATATCAGAAAGTGGGAATAAGCATGAAGAAAGTTGTTCTTCATTGATTTCAACTAAGAAGTAAGACTGATCTTTGTTCTTATCAAAAGCTTTGTAAAGGTAAGAGTAACCATCTTTATCAACTCTTTTTGCATAGTGACCCATGGCGATATAGTCAAAACCTTTATCCATTGCAAATTTTCTAAAAGCTTCAAATTTGATGTACTTGTTGCAGAAAACGTCTGGGTTTGGAGTATAACCACGTTTGTAAGTATCCAAGAATTTTTGGAAAACGTAATCCCAATATTCTTTGATAAAGTCAACTCTCATAATTGGAATACCAATTTCTTGAGCAGTTTTAACTGCATCATCATAATCTAATTCTTGTGAACATTTACTTCCAGAAAGAGTTGGATTACCTAAAATATCATTGTTAGTAATACTATCCCAGTTTCTCATGAAACATCCAGTTACATCATAACCTTGTTCTTTAAGTAAATATGCAGCAACAGCGGAATCAACTCCGCCGGATAAACCTAACAATACCTTTTTACTCATAACCTAACTCCTTACTATCCAAGATGATTGTAAATGGACCTTTATTATCCAAACTGACAATCATATTGGCATGGAAAATTCCAAACTTAACCTTTGAATATTTCTGTTTCAATTGTTCACAGAAATAGTCGTAGAAGACAACAGCTTTATCTTTATTCAAGCACTTGATAAAACTTGGCCTATTTGTCTTATATAAATCTGCGTATAAAGTGAACTGACTAACAGCTAAGATTTCACCATCTTTATCTTTGATTGATAAATTGGTTTTACCATTTTCATCCTCGAAGATACGTAATTTTAAAAGTTTATCAATCATTTTATCAACTGTTTGATAAGTATCATTCTCAGTGAAACTTACTAAAATCATCTCGCCAAAACCGATTGAAGAAACCAATTTATTATCAACAGTTACACTAGCTTTATTAACTATTTGAATAACAATTTTCATGTAAATATTTTAAAATTATTTTATCAGTTAAACAAGGTAGAACTAAGATGAAAAAGCCACTCGCATTCAGAGTTAGACCAAATAATATCGACGAAGTTATCGGACATGAAAACCTTGTCGGTGAAAATGGTTTTTTTAGAAATTGCATCAAAAATGACATGTTTGTAAATGTTGTTTTATATGGAAATCCAGGATGTGGAAAAACTACAATTGCAAATGCAGTTGTAAATTCTTTGAATGCTTCAAAATACTTTTTAAATGCTACCAATTGTTCTAAGCAGGATATGATTGACACATTTGAAGATGCAAGAAATCATTTTCCTGCAATTGTCATCATCGATGAAATTCATGAACTAAACAAAACTAAACAAAATATCTTGTTACCTTTACTTGAACAAGGTAATTTCTACATTATTGGTACAACAACTGCAAATCCAATGTTAGCATTAAATCCTGCTATCAGAAGTAGAGTTCATTTAATTGAAGTTAAAAATCCAACAATTGAATCAGTTGAGTATGGAATTCAAAGAGCAATTAAACATCCTGATGGATTAAATAATGAAAGAAATTTCACAAAAGAGGCAATTCATTACATCGCTAGCATTTCTAACGGGGATATGAGATTCGCTTTAAGTGTTGTTGAAACACTTTCTTTAAACTATCTTAAGGATGAAGAAATTGGCCTTGAAGAAGTTAAAAGATTGAATTTCTTGCCTAATTATCTAGCAGATAAAGATGAAAACGAACATTACAACACTGTGTCTGCACTTCAAAAAAGTATCAGAGGCAGTGATGTAAATGCAGCTTTATACTATTTAGGAAAATTACTTTTAGGTGGAGATGTTGAAGGTTTAACAAGACGTCTTCTTGTCACTGCTTATGAAGATGTTGGTTTTGGAAATCCTCATGCAGTTAATAGAGTTTATAACGCATGCATGGTTGCCAGAGAAGTTGGAATGCCTGAAGCAAGAATTCCACTTTCTTTTGCTGTAATTGATTTAGCATTATCTCCTAAATCCAAGACTGCTGAAATGTCTATTGATAATGCAATTGATCTTATCAATAAACATCCAACTTCAGTTAGAGAATATTTAAAACTTAATCCAGTCAATCAAAATACTGAAGATGGTTATCCTTATGGCAATTTCAAACTACTTCCTCATTTAATCTACATGCCTGAAGGTTTAGAAAACGAAAAAGTTTATCAATCAAATGGCACTTCAACCTACGAAAAAGCATTAAATGAAAACTATAAAAAATTGGAAGAGTTATATAAATCTTCCAATATGAGAGAACTTAAAGCTAAATATAAGAAGGATTAAATCTGATAGATTTCAAATCCTGAAGAATAGAAACTCATTTCGTTAGCTTCATCAGAATCACCTTCATGAATAAAAATTGTGAAGAAGTCTTCGTCTTGCATGATATCTGCAAGAGTTAAAGAAGCAAATTTATATTTTGGTGTGTAATTAAACTCTGAAATATTATTAAAAATTAAACAATACTTTGAGTAAATCTCTTCTGTTGCTTCTAAAGATTTACCTTCATTTAAGATATTCAAAGTTAAAACTAACTTTTCACCTTCAATATAAAAGTAATCGATATGTGCAAAAGAAACAAAGTTTCTTAATTTTTTAAAATTCTTAATTTCAGATGAAGGCATAGGTTAAACAGAGTCCTCCTATCAAAGCCATTGCTAAAAAGATTGCAATAAATCCTAATCCTTCGGAGATAAAACCGAATGAATAGGTCTTTTTACCATTTTTTGCAATAAATCTTGGCTGAGTATGGCTGCAATAAAGATACAAAATTGCAAGAGGAATACAGATTAATGCACCAAGAGCAAAGACTACACCAACAACTAGCAAGATGATTTGTAATGTGTTCATTTAACCATGTACCTTTCTTTATGTTTCCAGTCAAAATCATATTCTTCATAGCCATCCTCTGAAAAATAACCTGGTTTTGAAAATTCACCTTCCAAGGATTGGTCAAAAAGATGAGCATCTCTCATGCAAATCTTATCGTAGAGTTTACCTGGAATAAGATTTTTACCTTCTTCGACGATATCTTCTTTATTGCAAACTGAATTGTACATACCAATTGCAGTTGTTGAACAATTATATTTTGTAGACCAATGATCATGAGTTCTAATAAATTCAGCAAGTTTAGGAATATCATCCTCTTCAATTTCAGTGATTAAGCATGCTCTACCTAAATATCTATTGAGCATGAAGTAATAGATTTCAAGGTTGTACCAAAGACCGATATGATGTCTTTGTCCCCAACCGCCGATTGAACATCTCTGGTGTGCTTTTAAGCAGAAATCATTGATATAAATATCTTTATCACTATCATTTTGGATAATAACAAAACTGTGTCCGTAGTTGAAAGTAAATGGAATTCTTTCACTTTCGGAGTTGAATGCACATAAACAAAGCTTTCCAATTGGGTTCTTCTTTTTCCCATTGTAATGAATAGTGTTAACTAACTTATTTTTTTCATGCATGTGAAAATTATAAAATATAACAATTTCATTTTGTTCTAAAAAATTAAATTAGGTCACGAAATTTCGTGACCTAATAATTACTTGATAGATTTAATCATCAATTCGTTTAGATTTTTAACGAATTCTTGCTTATCTGAAATATCAAAACCTTGCAAGATAAGTGCTTCTTCGTAGAGTAACTTACCGTATTTTTGAATATCTTCATCACTTGTTAAATTGCTGATTGCAGTGAATAAAGCATGATCTGGATTAATTTGTAAAACCTTTTGAGCTTTAACCTTTTCTTCCAAGTTAGGATTTTCATTTAAAACATGTTCCATGTTAAGTGAAATACCTTTTTGGTTTTCAATACAAACAGGTGAATCAACTAACTTAGTTGAGAAGCTAACTTCATCAACTTTATCCTTCAATGATTCTTTAATATCATCCAAAATACGTTTGTATTTTGCATTCAAATCATTAAGTTTTTCTTTATCTTCAGCAGAGACTTCGTTTTCATCAACTTCAGTGATAGATTTGAATTCTTTATCTTTGTACTTCTTCATCATCATGAATGTAAATTCGTCAATTTCATCTTTGAAGAAGAGAACATCGATGTTATCTTTTCTATATTTTTCAAGTTGAGGTAAGAGTTTGATAGCTTCCAAAGAATTTCCAGAAGCATAGTAAATATATTTACTATCCTTATTTTCTTCCAGATATTTGGCTAAATCAATTCTGTCATCAGCTTTCATATGATGGAAGATAAGTAAATCTTGAATGGATTCAGCTTTTTGACCGTATGAAGAGTAGATACCATACTTGAGATTATTACCAAATACATCAAAGAATTTGATGTACTTTTCAATATCTTCTTTCTTGATATCAGCTAATTTATCGAGAACTTTCTTTTCAATATTTGTTTGAATCTTCTTCAAAACAGGAGCATTTTGAAGCATTTCACGAGAGATGTTAAGTGGCAAATCATTAGAATTGACAACACCTTTAATAAACTTCAAATACTCAGGAACTAATTCCTTAGTATGAGATTTGATAAAAACATCCTTAACGTATAAATCCAAACCTTTTTCATAGCTGTCAGAATATAAATTGTAAGGTGCATGGTTAGGAATAAAGACCAAAGCATCATATTCCATCATACCTTCTGCTTTAATATAAAGTGAAGCAAATGGATTTTCATAATCGGTGAATTGATTCTTGTAGAAGTTATTTAAATCCTCATCGGAAACATCTTTTCTAGGTTTCTTCCATAAAGGAACCATGGAATTTAAGGTCTTATTTTCAGTTGTAGTTGAGAATTCACCTTCAACTGGTTCACCTTTATCGTTTTTAACTTGTTCTTTTTTAACAATTTCAAGAACAATAGGATAACGGATGTAGTCAGAATACTTCTTAACTAAATCTTCAATTTCATAATCAGAAAGATACTTGGTGTAATCTTCTTCGTCAACATCATCTTTAAGATACAAAGTGATTTCTGTACCAGTATCATTCTTTTCAATCTCTTCAATTGAGTAAGAATCAACACCATCGGAAGTGAATAAATAACCGGTTGTATCACTTAAAGATCTAGTTCTAACTTCAACTTTCTTAGCAACCATGAATGAAGCGTAGAAACCAACACCGAATTGACCGATAATTTCACTCTTTTCATCTGATTGTGCTTTCTTGAGGTTTTCAATAAATTCTTTGGAACCAGATTTTGCAATGGTACCTAAATTATTGATAACTTCATCCTTAGTCATACCAATACCATTATCGATAATTGTCAAAGTTCTTAAATCTGGATTTGTTTTAAGTGTAATTTGGAAATCATTCTTAACTGGATACTTAGTGGAATCAGTTAATTGGAAATATTTATATTTATCAATAGCATCAGATGCGTTTGAAATTAACTCTCTTAAGAAAATATCCTTGTTGGAATAGATTGAATTAATCATTAAATTTAAAAGCTCTTTTGTTTGAGTCTGAAATACTTTTTGTTCTTTCATAAATCTTTTAAATCTCCTTTTCGCATAATATTATATAAAAAAAATTAGCAGTTGCAAGTAATGACTGCTAAAATTTTATTGTTTAATTTTAATTTCTTAAATTTTCTTAAAAATGTGTTGGATTTCGCACGGTTTTTAAGATTAATCCAAGGTCTTAAGAGAGTCGTTCATGTTGATCTTGATAACCTTTGGATAGAGGATGAAGTTGATAATAAGCGTTGAGAAAAAGGTGATTGCCATAGTTAAAACGTATGAATACCATTTAACATAATCAACTGTTCCAAAGTCCAAGAAGTAGATAATGTACTTAGTAATTACATAGGAAATTGGGACACCTAAGATGATACCAAAGATGGAAATGAATAAGATTTCTCTAAATGTGTAGAAAGAACATTCAATGTCTTGATAACCAAGAACTTTAAGCGTTGCTAACTCTCTGCTTCTTTCCTGAATATTCATATTTGCTAAGTTGTAGACAACTAAGATGGAAAGTAAGATTGCAATGATAATAACAAAGCTAGAGATTGGTTCCATGGAACTTGCAACCTCTGAGAATAGTGGGTCATTAACAAGTTTTCTTGAAATATCTAAGAGTGAAAAACCAAAGAACATCAAAAATGTTGTACCAATAATTGAAAGTAATGTGAGAATGAAGTTTTTCTTCTGTCTGAAGATATTTCTTAAAGAAGATTTAATTCTAAATGGTAATGGTTTCCATAAAGGTTTAATTCTTTCGAGTAAAATCTTTTTACCTGCTTTAGGAGCTTTAGGTTGCAAAAGTAAACAAGGAGTTTCTTTTAACGTGTTGAGAACAACACCTAAAGTAATAAATATTGCCGCTAAGAAGATAACTGCCGTGTAAATTAAGCCAAGTACCGTACCACTTTCGTAGATAATTCCAGATAGGTAAATAACATTCTTTACCGCAGGAAAGACAACATAAGGTAATAGATAATAACCAAGTGGGAAACCAATTAAAATACCTAAACCGACTGAAACAATAGTGAATAACATGTATTTATTCAAGATTGTTTTCTTTTCAATACCTTGTGAGAAGTAACATCCGATAAGGGTTCTTTCATCTGCAATTAATCTTGAAATTGTGATTGAATTAACTAAAGCACAAACAAGAACGAAGAAGATTGGCAAGACGAAACTTAATAGAACAATCTTATCGTAGTATGATTCAAATAATGTGTAAGAGAAATTCTCTTTCAAAGTGAGAGAAACGTATTCATGATCATTTTCAGTGTTAAATGCAGCTAAAGTATCAAGGATAATTTCACTCTTTTCTGCACTGAAATCATCATAACTATCATCGAAATATTCGAAATTTCCGTTATTTTTAAATTTAATCATCAAGTCTGTATCAGGTAAAAATGTTTGATACAAAGTTGGAAGTGTTTCTTTTTCAATATAAACAACAGAATCGATACCAATATCACTATCAACATAGCTAGGTTCATCACCAACAGTCATGAATAATGGGTTATAAACAATTCCTGTAACGATAAATTCAAGTGGAATTTGCATGATTCCTGCATCATAAGTTACTGTAATCTTATCACCGATTTTATATTCAACAGTGTTATGATTTGCAACTTCGACAACACATTCTTCAAATTTTGTTGGATATTCACCTTCTAAAAGTTCAATCTTATTGAAGGCACGATCCTTTAAATCGATGGCATAGAATCTAGTTATAAAAACACCATCAGAACTTTCTTCATCATCTACTGAAAAATCATTGACAAAGTAAGTATCAACATCATCAACAAAGTTTAACTTTTTGACTGCATCAACTTCTTCATCAGAAAATCCTGATGTGCTTGTTGATTTAACAATCATATCTGAGATTTGGGTTTTATCCATGTCATTAATGGCGACATCTCTCATAATTGGAGCCAATGCTCCTAAACCAACAGAAACAATCAAAGACAATACAACAATAAAACAATTTGCAAGGAATCTTGTCGTATTGTGTTTGAACATTCTTAAAATTGTTTTACTATATGCTTTCATAATTAATTACCACTCGATTTCAGAAATATCTTTAGGATGTTCATTGTAAACTTCCTTTTCGATACGTCCATTCTTAATAAAGAATACCTTGTCACCAAAATCTTTGAGAGCTTGGTTATGAGTAACAATAATAACTGTCTTTTTCATCTTTCTACTCGCTTTAGCAAGTAAAGCGAGAATACTTTTACCGGTGACATAGTCCAAAGCACCGGTAGGTTCATCGCAAAGAACGATATTTGGATTCTTTGCCAAAGCACGAGCGATAGAAACACGTTGTTGCTCACCGCCTGAGAGTTGTGATGGGAAGTTATTCATTCTGTCTTTCAAACCGACAGATTCTAAAACAGAAGCAGGTTCAAGAGAATCATCTTTAAGTTCGGTTGCGAGTTCGATATTTTCCAATGCGGTTAAATTTGGCATCAAATTGTAGAATTGGAAGACGAATCCGATCTCATTTCTACGATAAAGAGTTAAATCGCTCTTATTGTATTTAGAAATATCCTCACCGTTGACAATCAAATTTCCTGAACTGACCTTGTCCATACCACCGATTACATTTAAAAGTGTTGATTTACCTGCACCTGATGGACCTAAAATAACAACCAGTTCGCCTGAGTATACTTTAAAAGAAACATCATCTAAAGCAACAACTTTATTATTAGCAGTTTGGAAGACTTTAGTAACATTTTTTGCTTCTAAAATAGTTTTCATTTTCTTTATACCTCCGAACGAGAATATAGTTGAAATATAGTTTTTGTTCTAACTATATTAGTTTAATAGACTTGTAAATACAATATTCAAATAAACAAACGTTTG